>NZ_CP114606.1:0-615217 GCF_033558715.1 Acinetobacter sp. YWS30-1
ATGCTTTGGACAGACTGCTTAAATCGCTTGCGACAAGAGCTCTCTGGAAATGTCTTTACAATGTGGATTCGCCCGTTGGTTGCAGAAGAGCTGGACGATACCCTGCGTCTTTATGCACCTAATCCGTATTGGACGCGCTACATTCAAGAGCATCATCTGGAACTGATTTCGATTTTGGCCGAACAGCTGTCTGAAGGTCGCGTACGTAAAGTTGAAATTCTGGTGGATTCACGTCCAGGTGCAATTTTATCTGCCAGTGAACAGCCAGCGACGACAACAGCGGCTTTGGAATCTGCACCTGTGGTTGCGCCAGCACCGCGTCCTAAGAAAGAAAAAGAAGATTCAGGCAAAAATAGCCGTAAACGTCAGCTGAACCCTTTATTTACGTTTTCGTTATTTGTTGAAGGTCGTTCTAACCAGATGGCAGCTGAAACCTGTCGTAAGGTATTAACCCAACTCGGGGCTTCACAACATAACCCGCTATTTTTATATGGTCCGACTGGTCTGGGCAAAACCCACTTGATGCAAGCCGTTGGTAATGCTTTATTGCAGGCCAAGCCGAATGCCCGCGTAATGTATATGACTGCGGAAAGCTTTGTGCAGGATTTTGTCAGTTCCCTACAACAGGGCAAGGTTGAAGAGTTCAAAAAAAACTGCCGTTCATTGGATCTTTTGCTAGTCGATGATATTCATTTGCTGGCAGGTAAAGAAGCCAGTCTGGTTGAATTCTTCTATACCTTTAACGCGCTATTGGATGAATCGAAGCAAATTATCCTGACCTCGGATCGTTACCCTAAAGAATTGACCGAACTGGACCCACGTCTGGTTTCACGTTTTTCCTGGGGACTTTCTGTGGGTGTGGAACCACCCGATATCGAAACCCGAATTGAAATCTTGCTGAAAAAAGCCGAAAACACCGGTGTAGATTTACCACGTAACTGTGCGCTATTTATCGCCCAACAAGTAGTAGCGAACGTCCGTGAACTGGAAGGTGCGCTAAACAAAGTGGTGGCGATCTCGCGTTTTAAAGGAACACCGATTGATCTGGATGTGGTGCGTGAGTCTTTGAAAGATGTCCTCGCAATTCGTGCCCGGACCATCAGCACTGAAAATATCCAGCGTGTAGTGAGTGAATATTTCCGCATTCCGCTTAAAGAGCTGGTAGGTCCAAAACGTACCCGTATTTATGCCCGTCCACGTCAGCTTGCAATGGGTCTGGCACGTGAACTGACTGGAGACAGTTTCCCGGAAATTGGTATGGCTTTTGGTGGTCGAGATCACAGTACAGTCATGCATGCCTGCGAAAAAGTACAGAGCTTGCGTGAAGAAGATCCGATCTTCAATGAGGACTATAAAAACCTGCAACGCCTGTTGCAGAGTTGACCTAAAACGCTCAAATTCTGTTCTTGCTATGCGGCCTGTTTTGCCGCATAGTTAACTGCTAAAAATTCAACTTTTATCTTATTAATCTTCAGCTTTAGAGGAATGTACCGTGCGTTTAAAAATCGCGAAAGAAAGCTTACTGAATGTTCTCTCACATGTCGTAGGAGCGGTTGAACGTCGCCATACCTTAAATATTCTTTCAAACCTGAAAATCCAGGTGACTGCTGAAGCTTTGACCGTCACTGGTTCGGATCTGGAAGTGGAACTGGTTGCCAGCACACAGTTGGCTGAAGGTGCATGCCTGCAAGCCGGTGAAACCACTGTTCCAGCACGTAAGCTGATTGATATCTGTAAATCTTTGCCATCAGCAGCCCTGATCGACCTGCAAATTACCGATGACCAGCGTTGTATCCTGAAATCTGGAAATAGTCGTTTTGTGCTCGGTACTTTGCCTGCGGATGACTATCCATTACTGAATACTGAAAATACTCAAGGCACGCAAGTGACTGTGACTCAGCGCGAATTAAAGCGTCTGTTTGAAAAAACGGCTTTCGCAATGGCAGTGCAGGATGTGCGTTTCTACCTGACCGGTACTTTACTTGAAATTGACGCCAATCAGCTTCGTGCGGTAACGACAGATGGTCACCGCTTGGCACTGTGTGAAACAGCAGCACAATCGACTGCAACTCAACCGATTCAAGCCATTGTTCCACGTAAGGCAGTCGCTGAATTACAACGTTTATTAAGCGTTGAAGATGAGCAGCTTTCTCTGCTGATTGGTCGTGAATTATTGAATGTGACCATTCGCATGGCCAGCCGTGATAAAGAACAGACCGATATCACAGTTCGTTTCACTACGAAACTGATTGACGGTAAATTCCCGGACTACCGCCGTGTGATTCCACGTGGTGGCGACAAGAATGTGATTATTGCGCATGACGTGTTTAAGCAATCTTTACAACGCGTGGCTATTTTGAGTAATGAAAAACTGCGTGGCGTATTCCTGAACTTTAATGCCGGTTCATTACAACTTCGTGCCAATAACCCGGAACAGGATGAGGCGATTGAAGATCTGGCCATCCAGTATGCAGATGCACCACTGGAAATGTCATTCAATGCGCAATACCTGATTGAAGTGCTAGGGGTACTGGACGGTGAAGATGTATCGATGACCATGACTGAAGCGAATCAGTCTGTGCTGGTTCAAGATCCATCTCATACCGATCAGACTTATGTCGTGATGCCAATGCGTGTCTAAGCGACAGCTGAGTTAAGCCAACGCTATGCATATTACGCGTCTTCATATTGAACGTGTACGAAACTTAAAAACGGTTGCACTCCAGGGATTGCAACCGTTTAATGTTTTTTATGGCCAGAATGGTTCAGGCAAGACTTCAGTACTGGAAGCTATTCATTTACTGGCCACAGGACGCTCCTTTCGTACCCATATCCCGAAAAATTACATTCAGCATGGCGCCTCGGATGCGATTGTGTTCGCCCAATCGGAAACTGAAAAAGTCGGCATGCAAAAAATGGCCAGCGGGGAACAGCTGATTAAGGTTAATGGCGATGCGATTGCGACTCAAGGCCAGCTTGCTAAAATGTTGCCCTTACAACTGCTTGATCCACAAAGTACCGATATTATCGATCATGGCGCCAAACCACGTCGTCAGTTATTGGACTGGTTAATGTTCCACGTGGAACCAGAGTTTTATCATGCCTGGCAATATTATTCACGAGCCTTAAAACAGCGGAACAGCCTGCTTAAATCCAAACGTTTTCTAAGTTTGTCTGATCTGGAACCGTGGAACCAGATGCTGAGTGAGTATGGCGAGATTTTGCACTCCCAGCGTGTCGGCATCGTGGAACAGTGGAAGCCATTTTTTGAGGATGATCTCAAGCATCTACTGCCTGATCTGGAGATTTCTCTGGAATACAGCCCTGGCTTTCACAGCGAAAACGGCCTGCTGAATGACCTGACCAATCATCATGATAAAGATGTGGAACGACGCTATACCGAATATGGTCCACATCGCGCAGATTTGCGTATCAAGACCCCTTTGGGGGATGCTGATGTGATCCTGTCCCGTGGACAAAAAAAGCTTTTAATGATGGCACTTAAACTGTCGCAAATCGCAATGCTGCATTCTTGTAATAAGGAAACTGTGGTATTATTAGATGATGTGACAGCAGAATTAGATTTAACCGCACAACAACGTTTAATTGAGCGATTGAGCCAGCTTGGTAGTCAAGTTTTTATTACCACTTTAGACCATGAATCAGTACAAAAGCACCTACATGATCTGTCTATCTCATATCAGTTATTCAATGTTGAAAACGGTACAGTTCAAGTTGTTGTGCAATAGTTTTTAAATTTTTACCTATCTTTGGATAAACCTATATTTCACTAGGGAGAAACCATGAGTTCAGAAGATCAAGCTGCTTCTCAAACAGAACAAACCACTGAAAAAGCTTATGATTCCTCTAGCATCAAGGTATTACGTGGTTTAGACGCAGTACGTAAGCGTCCAGGCATGTACATTGGTGATACAGACGATGGTACCGGCTTACACCACATGGTCTTCGAGGTCGTAGATAACTCGATTGATGAGGCGCTGGCAGGTCACTGTGATGAAATTTTAGTGACTATTCATGAAGATGAATCAGTTTCAGTATCAGACAATGGCCGTGGTATTCCGACCGACATTCACCCTGAAGAAGGCGTGTCTGCTGCAGAAGTGATTCTAACCATTCTGCATGCTGGCGGTAAGTTTGATGATAACAGCTATAAAGTTTCTGGCGGTCTGCACGGTGTAGGTGTATCCGTAGTAAATGCGTTGTCAGAAAAACTGGAATTAACTATTCATCGTGCCGGTAAAATCCATGAACAGGAATACCGTCATGGTGACCCACAATTCCCGTTAAAAGTAGTAGGTGAGACCGATAAGACCGGTACTCGCGTGCGTTTCTGGCCAAGTGCTGAAACCTTTAGCCAGACCATTTTTAATGTCGATATTCTGGCACGTCGTTTACGTGAACTTTCCTTCCTGAATGCAGGTGTACGAATCGTATTACGTGACGAACGTATCAATGCCGAATACATTTTTGACTATGAAGGCGGTTTGGCTGAGTTTGTTAAGTACATTAACCAAGGTAAAACCCACCTGAATGACATTTTCCATTTCACCACTCAGGCGGAAAATGGCATTGGTGTAGAAGTTGCACTGCAATGGAATGATTCTTATCAGGAAAATGTACGCTGCTTTACCAACAACATCCCGCAAAAAGATGGCGGTACTCACTTAGCCGGTTTCCGTGCAGCACTGACCCGTGGTTTAAATAACTACATGGACAGTGAAAATATCCTGAAAAAAGAAAAAGTTGTGGTTTCAGGTGATGATGCGCGTGAAGGTTTGACTGCGATTGTGTCAGTAAAAGTGCCGGATCCGAAATTCTCTTCACAAACCAAAGAAAAACTGGTATCGAGTGAAGTGAAATCTGCCGTTGAGCAGGCCATGAACAAGGCATTCTCTGAATATCTGTTAGAGAATCCACAGGCGGCTAAATCAATTGCAGGCAAGATCATTGATGCAGCGCGTGCCCGTGATGCGGCGCGTAAAGCCCGTGAAATGACCCGTCGTAAGAGCGCGCTGGATATCGCCGGTCTTCCAGGTAAACTGGCGGATTGCCAAGAGAAAGATCCAGCTTTATCTGAACTGTACCTGGTCGAAGGTGACTCTGCGGGCGGTTCTGCAAAACAGGGCCGTAACCGTAAGATGCAGGCAATTCTGCCGCTAAAAGGTAAGATCCTGAACGTGGAACGTGCCCGTTTTGACCGTATGATTTCTTCTGCAGAAGTGGGTACGCTGATTACGGCACTCGGCTGTGGGATTGGTCGTGAAGAATATAACCCGGACAAGCTGCGTTATCACAAAATCATCATCATGACCGATGCTGACGTGGATGGTTCACATATTCGTACGTTGCTGTTGACCTTCTTCTTCCGTCAAATGCCGGAACTGGTGGAACGCGGTCATATTTATATTGCACAGCCACCATTGTACAAGTTGAAAAAAGGCAAGCAGGAACAGTACATCAAGGACAATGATGCACTGGAAACTTACCTGATTTCGAATGCGATTGATGAGCTGGAACTGCATATCAGTGCCGATGCCCCTGCGATTCGTGGTGAAGCTCTGGCCAATGTGATTACTGATTATCAAACTTCACAGAAGAGCCTGGCACGTTTAACTGTACGTTATCCTGCAAGCTTGCTGGATGCGTTGATTTCACTCGAAGCATTCAAGCTGGATCAGCTGGAAGATAAAGCGTATGTGGAAACCTGGGGTGAAGACCTGCGTGCAGCGATTGAAAAAATCCAGCCAAGTTTACGTCCTGAATTGAGTCTGGAACGTTTTGAAAAAGACGTTGATGGCCAGATCGTAGAAAGCTGGTTGCCGAGGATTACGATTTATGTGCATAACCTGCCGCATCATTACCTGCTAGATGCTAGCCTGCTCAGCTCAAGTGAATATGCACGTTTACTGAAAAATTCGAAAAGCTGGTTCACGCTGCTTGAAGAGGGTGCTTATTTACAGAAAGGTGAGCGCAAGATTCAGGTCAGCAGTTTCCATCAGGTTTGGCAGCACATTCTGCAAGACTCTCGCCGCGGCATGATGATCCAGCGTTATAAAGGTCTGGGTGAGATGAACGCAGACCAGCTGTGGGAAACCACGATGGATCCAGAAAACCGTAACATGCTACAAGTGACGGTGCAGGATGCAATTGAAGCAGACCGCATGTTCTCTTGTTTGATGGGGGATGATGTGGAACCGCGTCGTGCCTTCATTGAAGAAAATGCCTTGAATGCTGATATTGATACCTGATCCATTGGAATAAATCGAAACGAAAAAGCGCCTTTTAAGGCACTGCTGTCCCACAATTTTTCACAAGAGGAAGCTCAAATGAGCTTCCTCTTGTTTTATGGGTATTTTATCGGGTGAAAATAAAGCTTTTAAAGTTCTTCTTTCAAACAAATTCACTTGAATTATTCTGAGTAAACGTTGAACTGTCCAACCTGTTTTTCCTAAATGTTGAGCGAAACTCACCAATAAATAGGCGATCATCGCAATCCAGATTTGTGTCTGAATTGCGTTCCTGCTGCGACCTAGAAACGCTTTTAATTTGAGATTCTGCTTAATCGCCTTAAAGAACAGCTCAACTTTCCAACGATCTTTATAAATCGCCGCAATGGTGGAGGCGGCTAAATGAAAGTTATTGCTGAGAAAGCTAAAGTGCTTGCCACTTTGCTGATCTCTATATTCAATTCTTCTTAACACTGGGGCTTTTCTTTTTAGGGCATGTGCGCTATTCAGCTGAATGGTTTCATCTTTTAGAATACCTTTGGATTCAAGCACTGGATGTTGCTGGATCACCTGATACACAGATTTAGGCCTAAAACGTGTGACAAATCCAATGTTTTGAGCAGTCAGATTTGCATACCATTGGTAATCGACATAGCCTTTATCAAAAACTACAATGCTGCCAGCAGGAAACTGGAATTTGCGGCCTTGTACCATGTCATTTTCTTTGCCATTTTCAACTGCAACAAACTCAGGAATATCATTGCTGTGATTCAATCCTATACTGAGTTTCATGCTGGCTTTTGAGTCGTGAACTTTGGCCCATTCACATAAGGAAAGCGACAGGTCAATATGACTGGCATCCAAGGAATACAAGGGATTCTTAAAGCGAAATTTATGAGCGACTTTTGAGTGGTCATAGTATTTAAGCAACTTGTAAAATAGCTGTTGATACAAGGCAGCAGGCTGCTGCTCATTGATTCGTGCCAGCGTGCTTCGGGGAATAGACTTTGCTCCGAGATGACTTAGCTTTTCCTGTTGGCACTCCAGATTGGATTGAATATCTCTCAGACTTTGCCTACAAGAGAATTGAGACATCAATATGGCAATAAACTGATCCCACCGGGAAGCCGCTCTAAATTTCTGTCCAACATGGTGCACTTTAGCAAGTTGTTCAAAATCCTGTCGCACAACAGGTTTAATTAGCTCATGAAATACGGTATTCTGATGTGACAAAACCTGAATCCTGGTCGTTAAAGTGTTTGTTTGCACTCATATTTTAACTGTTAGGACTCAGGTTTTTTTATTTAAAGCAAACTATGGGACAGCAGTGCCTTTTAAGGCGCTTTTTTTACGTAAATTTTCTATTAATGCCGGATGAACTGTTTAGAATAATTTTAATCTAAGCAGTTTTTAGACCAATGATCCGCTGATATTAGGTTTCAAAAAAGCCTGGTTCAGTAGAATCAAGTCTTATTTATAAAGAGGTTTATCCATGGATAGCCAGCTTGAAGAAATACGTGAGATCTGGGCCAATGCATTCTATAGTGGCGACTATGATGTGCTGCGCCACTACGAACATCAGGACTTTCAGGTGGTTTTTGAACAGGAAGGCCGCGTAGAAGGAAGTTATCTGCGTTATGACCGGATCGCTCATGCGGTACAAAACGGTGTATGGAAACCGCTGAAGCCAGACATAGAATATGAAGAATACGAGTACAATGAAGATCAGACCGAATGCCGGATCTTGATTGGACTGGAAAATAATAAACAGCGTCTTCAGGAGATCTGGAAGCTAGAGGATGAATGGAAAATTCTAGAACTTAGATTTTTGAAATCCTGAATTTCAATGATTTATTAAGTTACTTCGAAATTTTTTAAAAATATTTGAATAGTGTTGTTTTAAATCTTGCTTAAACCTTGATCAATCGTGTGGATAACTGCAAAGTTATCCATATTTTTTATGTGAATAAGATAGTATTTATCCACAAGTTATATTGCCTTTCTTATCTCTCATTTTTTTAAATTCAAATTTAATTTCTATATCTTGTGGATAAGTGTTTTTAAATTTAAAATAGGTTTTTGAATTTAAAAGACTAGTTGGAGCCATAACTTCTCTGCTCTTAAAAGCAACCAGTTCAGGTGAATTTTTATCTGTTTTTAATGGAAAAATTATATAAACCAGCTAAAAATTAATAGCTTATATTAATATTGTAGATTTAATTAATAATCAGCGTGGAACATATTTTAATTCTAAAAATCTTCACTGTAGTGAAACTACACAATTAATTTAATAATCAAGTGAACTTTCAATTTTTTATTACTGAATCATAGGCTTATAGATTTTTCTAACTTTTACTTCTATAGCTTAGTTTCTTTAAGCTGGATCATCACGTGACCTAGTGCCAGTTCATTTGATAAACAGGCAATAGATCTGAACTTTTAAAACTGAAAATAGAAAAAGTATGGTTTATAAAATGGTGATCAAAAATAAAAAAAGCGCCTAACGGCGCTTTCTATTTTTTAATGATTGTATTTATGGGGTCAGAATAATCTTGCGGCAGTCTTCTTCACGTTTATCGAAAATACGATAGCCTTCAGCAGCTTCTTCCAGTTTCATGCGATGGGTAATAATCACTTCTGGAGACAGCTGGCCATTTTCTACATATTCAAGTAATTGTGGCAGGAATTTATGTACATGTGTTTGACCCATTTTAAAGGTCAAGCCTTTATCGAAGGCATCACCAAACAGGAAGCCATGAATTGGACCAGCATATACGCCTGGCACACTCACCACACCACCACGGCGTACTGCGGCGATACATTGACGTAGGGCAAAGCCGCTCGAACCTTCAATTTTTAGATTCGTCATCACAGTTTCAAGCAAACTGCCTTTGGCCTCGAAACCAATCGCATCAATGACGGCATCAACACCACGATGACCGGCAGTATTTTGAATAATATATTCAGCTGCATCGACTTCATCAAAATTCACTGGAATTGCACCATAAGTTTGATGGGCGAAACGCAGACGGTAAGGGTGGTGATCGACCATAAAGATCTGTTCGGCACCTAGCATACGTGCGCAGGCAGCCGACAGTAAACCAACTGGACCAGCACCATAAATCGCAACACTGGAGCCGCGAGTGACCTGGGCATTGGTTACAGCCTGCCATGCAGTAGGCAAGATATCAGTCAGAAACAGGACTTTTTCATCCGGTAATGATCCCGGCACTTTAAATGGGCCCACATTACCTTTAGGCACACGAACATATTCAGCCTGTCCGCCTGGTACACCGCCATATAAATGGCTATAACCAAACAGAGCCGCACCTGGTGGAATTTGTTTCTTATTGATAATTGCACCACGGCCAGTATTGGTATTTTCACAGGCAGCCATCAGTTCATGTTCACAGAAAAAACAGTGACCACATGCAATCACGAAAGGAATAATTACCCGGTCGCCTTTTTTGACTTCTGTGACTTCAGGGCCGACTTCTTCTACAATTCCCATAAATTCATGGCCGAAAATATCGCCATCTTCAGTGGCCGGGATTTTACCCCGGTATAGATGCAGATCTGAGCCACAGATGGCAGTCGCTGTCACCCTTAAAATGACGTCATCTGGTTCCTGAATCACTGGATCTGGAACGGATTCAACTCGTACATCCCGAGCACCATGATAGGTAAGAGCACGCATGCGGATTTCCTCTCTCTAGTTCAACATTAAACAGACTCGTATCAAGGCTACCAAAAATAAAAAACACTTTTATTAGAGCCTTATGCGCCAAGAAATCGCTGTAAATTAATGTATGAAATAAGACATCCGAGTGTTTAAAAAATAAACTTATATAGGATTTGCGTAATTCACTACAAAATATGTCAAAAAACGGTTTCGATAAAAAAATCAGGGAAAAGATGGAGAGAGCAATATATAAAAAGTATAAAAAAGAGATTAGCTCCAGTTGCAGCTAATCTCTAAGATTTGAATCAAGGTTTAAAACTTAACCTTCCTGAAAAGATTGCTCCAAACTTTCTAGCTCCATCATCAGTTCTAGCATTTGCTCTTCGGCAGTTTCCAGTTTCTGTTTCAGTTCAGTTTGCTCGTTCATAAGTTTCAGCAAGTCATCTTTACGTGCAGCTTCATATAAAGCGCTATCTGCCAGCAATTCTTCAATTTCTGCCAGACGCGGTTGTAACTTGTCAATTTGCGCTTCGCATTTTTCGATATTCTTGCGAATCGGACGAGTCTGCTCACGACGCTGAGCGGCCAGTTTGCGCTGTGCTTCCTTATCTACTTTGGCTACCACCACAGGTTTAGCTTCTGTTTCTACTACCTGTGCTTTGGCTAAGGCATTCTGTGCATTGATCTGCTGTTGACGCGCTTCACGTAACCATTTGGCATAGTCCTGCAAATCACCCTCAAATTCGGTACAACGTCCGGCATGTACTAACAGCAATTCATCACATACTGTCGCAATCAATTGACGTTCATGCGAAACGAGTACCACCGCACCTTCAAAATCCTGCAAAGCCATAGTCAGGGCATGGCGCATATCCAGATCCAGATGGTTTGTCGGTTCATCCAGAATCAGTACATTTGGACGCTGCCAAACAATTAAAGCCAAAGCCAAACGTGCACGTTCACCCCCAGAGAAACTCTCACATGGGGTATCCATGCGCTCACCGCTAAAACCGAAACTGCCGAGGAAAGAGCGTAAAGAAGCTTCACTGATTTTTGGATCGGCGATACGTGCCAGTTGTAGCATTGGGCTGGCATTAGCATCCAAAGCATCCATCTGATGCTGAGCAAAATAACCGATATTGAGTAATTCTGAGGCTTTACGTTGACCATTTAATAAAGGCAAATCTCCGACTAAGGTTTTGATTAGGGTTGATTTACCCGCACCATTCATTCCCAGTAAACCAATGCGAGAATTTGGGGTGATTTGCAGGTTAATTTTGCTGGCAATCGATTTATCGCCATAACCAATTTCCGCCTGTTCCAAGGCCAGAAGTGGTGAACTCATTTTGGTCGGTTCACGGAAACTGAAGGTAAAAGGTGTATCCACATGAGCAGGGGCGAGATCCTGCATGCGCTCCAGCATTTTGATCCGACTTTGGGCCTGACGTGCTTTGGTCGCTTTGGCTTTAAAACGGTCAATAAATTTTTGTAAATGTGCCCGGGCTTCCTGCTGTTTCTCAAAGGCTTGTTGCTGTTGCGCCAGACGTTCACTACGGGTCACTTCAAAAGTTGAATAATTGCCGGTATAGAGGGTGAGTTCCTGATTTTCGATATGCAGAATATGATCCGTCACAGCATCCAGAAAATCACGGTCATGCGAAATTAGCACTAAAGTGCCTTCATACGCCTTTAACCAATCTTCGAGCCACAAGATCGCATCCAGATCCAAGTGGTTGGTTGGTTCATCGAGTAATAGCAGGTCGGAACGGCTCATCAGGGTACGGGCCAAATTCAGTCGCATCCGCCAACCGCCTGAAAAACTGGAAACATCCAGACGGATCTGATGATCCATAAAGCCCAGACCGGCCATTAACTGAGCTGCTTTTGATGGTGCAGAATAGCCATGAATCTCGTCGAAACGGCCATGTAGCTGTGCCAGTTCTGCATCGGACAGCTGTTCTGGATGCGCAAGTTTGGCCTGTATATCCCAATACTCTTCATCGCCTGACAGAACAAAATCAATGGCCGGCATATCTAGTGCTTTAATTTCCTGAGCCATATGCGCTACGGTCCACACGGATGGACGGGTTAGTGAACCTTCATCTGCACTGAGCTCACCTAAAAGAGCCGCAAACAGGGTTGATTTTCCTGCGCCATTCACGCCGGTTAAACCAATTTTCCAGCCGGGATGAAGCTGCATGGAGGCTTTTTGAAATAACACTCGCCCACCACGGCGTAACGAAACTTGGTCTAACTGAATCATTGAACTTACTAACAAGAGCAAAAGAGAATGCCGCTATTCTAATGGAAAGCCGGAAGAAAACAAAAAATCTTCGTTGCAGCTTATCCTGTTCAGGCTTTAAAAATTTATAGATTCATATATGATGAACTATATTTTGAGTAAATACTCTATTTTGTTTAAAAACCGAAAGATAGAGCCATCAAGGTTCATAATAATATTGAGTAGAATAAAAATGAAAAATAGATTTTTAATTTTATCCGCACTGGGCCTATGGGCTTCGAGTGCACATGCTGCCCCAGTCAATGTCTGTGTATTTGATTTACTGGGAAAATCGGGTGAATCCTTCAAGCTGCTGGAAGAGTGGGCATTGGCCAGCAAGCAGTGGGGGGCTACGGTTCAATTGATTGCTTATCAGGATGAAGCTAAAGTCGATCAGGATGCCAAAGCCGGAAAATGCGATGGCTTCTATATGACGTCCATGCGTGCGCGAGCTTATAACAAATTTGCAGGCTCCATTGATGCCATTGGCGGCGTTCCTAATAATGACATTGCCATGAAAGCGGTGAGTTATGTGCTGGATAAGCGTAATACCAAGCGCATGACCACTCAGATTGGCAAGGAAAAATTTGAAGTAGCCGGTATTGGCCAGATTGGTCCTGCTTATATCTTTGTCCGTGATCGTAATATGAACAAGCTAGAACATATTAAGGGCAAGAAGTTTGCTGTGCTGCATTATGACTATGCCCAAACCATTATGGTGAACCGGGTAGAAGCTGTACCGGTAAATTCGGAAATTTCCAATTTCATCCGTAAATTTAATCAGGGTGAAGTGGATATTGTGGCAGCGCCCGCTTATGCCTTTAAACCTCTCGAAGTGACTAAAGGACTGGGCCAAAAAGGAGCCATGATTAACTTTCCGGTGGTCAATGTCACGGCAGATCTGATTATTCGACCGGATAAATTTCCGGAACAGTTTGCAGCCAATTCCCGACAATGGTTTGTTAAGCAGTTACCACGCAGCTTCGCGATGGTGAAACGTATGGAAGCAGAAATCCCGCGTAAATATATTCTGAACCTGAGCCGTGAGGAACAGGTCAGTTATCAAAAAATTCTGCGTGAAGGACGCATGGATTTAACCAAACAGGGCATCTATGACGCTGGCATGATGACAGTATTAAAACGGGCACGTTGTACTGTAGAAAGAACTAATTTCGAATGCTCAATCAGTGGTGAATAATTTTAAAATCATGTATATCTTTGTAACTACAGCGAATGAAATGTAATTCAAAGTAGCCAAGTTAAAACATTAAGATACTGATATATTTATAAAAAAATTAGATAAAGGAAATTGGATAAAGCTCATTTATCTTTATAGGCCAAAAAATGACTTTTATCTGGAGTAAATGCTCTATTTTTTTGAAATAAATTTGCTTAATATTTGACGCGTGTACGGACACTCAGCTAACAACAAGATTTCAAAGGATAACTAAAATGAAAAAAACACTCTTATCATTGGCTGCATTTTCTGCATTTGGTTTTGCAGGTGTGGCACATGCAGAAAAGGTCAATATCTGTGTGTTTGACCTACTTGGTAAATCTGGCGAGTCTTTCCAGATGGCTCAGGAATGGGCGCTGGCAGCAAAAGGCTGGGGCGCAGATATTAATCTGATCGCCCGTCAGGATGAAGCCGTCGCTGACAATGACTTTAAGGCTGGCAAATGTGATGGTGTATTCATGACCGCCATGCGTGCCCGTCAATACAACAAGTTTGCCGGTTCGATTGATGCCTTAGGTGGTGCTCCAAGTAATGCCATTGCACAGCGTGCGATTAGCTTCGCTTTAGATAAGCGTAATGCGGCTAAAATGGTTACGACCATGGGCGGTAAAAAGTATGAGGTGGCCGGGATTGCGCCACTGGGTTCAGCTTTTATCTTTGTGCGTGACAAAAACATCAACTCTATTGAAAAAGCCGCAGGGAAGAAGTTCGCTGTTCTTGGCTATGATGATGCGCAAAAAATCATGGTTCAACGTGTAGGTGCTCAGGCCGTAGTGTCTGATGTATCCAACTTCGTGGCCAAGTTTAATAATGGCCAAGTCGATATGGTGGGCGCACCGGCGTATGCGTACAAGCCACTCGAAATCTATAAAGGTCTGGGCAATAGCGGTGCGATGTTTAACTTCCCGGTACTGCATGTCACCTCTGACTTTGTGATCCGTCCGGAGAAATTCCCGGCTGGTTTTGGCCAGAAGTCTCGTGACTGGTTCATTAAAAACCTGCCTAAGAGCATGGCGATGATTAATCGTCTGGAAGCTGGTATTCCAGCGAAATATAAGCTGAATCTGAGTGCAGAAGATAAAACCAAGTACCAGAAGTTATTACGTGAAGGGCGTATGGATATGACCAAGCGTGGAATCTATGATGCCAGCATGATGTCGGTACTGAAACGTGCGCGTTGCTCTGTCGATAAAGCCAACTTTGAATGTTCACTTTCTGGCGAATAATTTGATTTTTAAGGAAAAAAGCTTAGATTTATCTAAGCTTTTTTTATATTAAACAAAGTCAGATCTGCCATTGCAGATCACAGCAAAGCAGTTAAGCTGATTAAAAATAATGTTTTCATGTTTAGTATAAAAAACAATAACATGTAGCACTTAAAGCAGATAACAAAAACAAGGCAATCAAGGAAAGCAAAATGATGCAGAGAGGATGGAAAGCCCTGGCTGTAGGTGCAGCACTCACGGCAGTTTCAGGTCTGACGCAGGCTAAACAGGTGGTATGTGTATTCGATCTGGTCGGCAAAAATGGTGACGTCTATGCCGTAATGAAAGACTATCAGTTGGCTGCAAAAAACTGGGGTGCTGATATCGAGCTTAGGGTAAATACCAATGAAGCTGTCGTCGCAGAAGATTTTAAAGCCGGTAAATGTGACGGGATCAGTGTTACCGGTATGCGTGGCCGTCAGTTCAACCGTTTTACTGGTTCACTCGATGCGATTGGTGCAATTCCTGATCTGAACCTGGCGGTAAAAGTTATGCAAGGCCTGGCGAGTCCGACCTTTGCCAAGCTCATGGTTCAAGGCAAGTATGAAGTCGCAGGGGTAATTCCGGTAGGCGATGCCTTCCTGATGGTCAATGACCGGAGTATTAATACTGTTGCAAAAGCAGCAGGTAAAAAAATTGCTGTACTTGACTATGACGAAGCACAAAAAATCATGGTTCAACAGGTGGGTGCACAGGCAGTCAGCGCCGATGTGACCAACTTTGGCTCTAAATTTAACAATGGTCAGGTCGATATTATTGGCGCGCCGGCTGCTGTATTTAAACCGCTAGAACTGCATAAAGGTTTGGGTAGCAAGGGTGCTATTGTGAATTATCCGGTATTGCAGGTCACCGGTAATATTATTATTCGTCCAGATAAATTCCCGGCAGGATATGGACAAAAATCACGTGAATGGGTGAAAAGCCAGTTACCACGTGCTTTTGGAATTTTGGGTAAAATGAAGGCAGATATTCCCTCTAAATACTGGATGGATATTCCTGAAGCAGATAAGCCAGGTTACCAAAAGCTGATGCGTGATTCGCGGATTGATCTGACCAAACGCGGTATTTATGACAAACGTATGATGAAGTTACTCTGGCAATTCCGCTGCAAGCAGAATCCGAAAAACTTCGAATGTGCATTACAGGATGAGAACTATAAACAATCCTGATAAAATTACTCTGATTTGACTTTTAATCTGTACAGACTGACCATATATTGAGTGTGTTATACTTGAAATATGGTCTTTTCTTTTTAAAGACATTCCATTCAACAGAGGAATCCGCCATGAATGCTCAAGCGCTTGTGCTCACCGACAATGCCGCAAATAAAGTACGCCAGTTGCGTGACAGTGAAGGTAACCAAGACTTAATGCTCCGTGTGTATGTCACCGGTGGCGGCTGTTCAGGTTTCTCTTATGGCTTTAACTTTGCGGAAAGCCAAAATGAAGATGATGCAGAATTCGTCAATGGCGATGTCAAAATGCTGGTCGATTCTCTAAGCTATCAATATCTGGTCGGTTCAGTGGTTGACTATGTTGAAGGTCTGGAAGGTTCACGTTTTGTGGTACAAAACCCGAATGCGACCACGACCTGTGGTTGTGGATCTTCATTCTCGATCTAATACCTATCAAGTTGAATAAAAAAGTCCTCATATGAGGACTTTTTTATATCTGAAGAAAGCTTAGCTTTCCAGTTTGACCGCTTCAAGCAGGTCAAAAATCACTGTAGTGACATCCTGACTCAGTTCGCGGTTATTAAATATCTCGTAGGCTGTAATGGTAATGTCCGTATCACTCGGCAACAGACGCTGTTCTTCCTCAATCAAGTCATTGATCGGTAACAAAGTCTGTTTCACTTGCAGATGCAAAATATCCTTAAATTCAAGATTTTCATCATCCAGCTCGATCAGCTGTTCATTGAAATAAGGCAGCAAAATTGAATGAAGATAAGGTTGAATATCCTCGATATCAAAGATCTCGATATCACGGGTTTCATCAATCGTACTAATGTGGTCATTTACTTCAATTAAAATATGGTAGTAACTCACATGAATCTCCAAGAAAGTTGGCCTAAGACGTCCTACTGTTCTTCACAATAACATGAAATGAAACCAAGTTGTATTTCTACTAGCCTAAACACATAAATAATATAGGGAATTAAAACCTGAATGTTATCGGGTATACAATAGGGTCTTGTCTGCCGGGCGTAGTTTGAAATCTTGCAGATTCTGTTCACCCAATACAGGATACATTAAGGCTTCCGGATCATTATGATGATAGAGACCCAAGGCATGGCCCAGCTCATGTGCCAAAGTTAAACGTAAATCATCTTTGGCATCAAACTGGTAAATCTGGATCTTATCTCCCATAAAAATACCCTTATGAAACTGGCGTGGGGGAAAACGCTGCTGGGCCTGCTGGATATTTCGCTGATGGCTTTGCACACTGTTTTGATGAACAGAAACTTGCTGATTAAATGAAGATAGCTGTTCCTGAAGATAGGCATATTCGCGCTTAAAACTTTCCAGTTTAGGCTTGAGCATTTCCATCTCATACTGAAGCTGTTCACGCTCGGCAGATGAGCTGGCTTGTTGACGGCGTTGCAATAAGGTTTGAAATTCAAACTCAAGCTGACTTTTTTGCTGGATCAGTCGTTGCTGCTGATCTTCCAGATTTTTCTGTGAAACTTGCAGATTGCTGACTTCACGCTGATATCTGGCTTCATCGGCAAGTAACTTTTTTTCAACCTTTTTAAAGGCTTCATAGTCCTGTTGGCGTTGATCATAAATCAGTTGAATGGCCAGCTGAGCATTCTCATCATAGACCATCAGATCATCGCGATTGGTTCCTTCATGCCAGATCTGAATAGCTTCCTGACTTAATTGAATGACCTCATCACGGGTCAAGCCAAAACCGGGATCGACTTGGTCAATCCGGAAACGTAGGCGCGTATCAAAAGGATGGGTCAAACGGTCAGCCAGGGAATTAAATTTTAATTGTGGATGGGTCTTGGTTTGTAGATACAAAAACAGTGACACAATGAAAACGACAATCCCCAGAAAGCTTAAAAGACGCATAGTGTTTTTTTAAATATTGTTTGGCTCAATGTAGCTAAAAAACCAGCAAAATCCTAGCGTCAGAGCGATAAAAAGTGGCAATAAAAAACCGTGCTTATGCACGGTTCTGTTCAGGTCAGATTATGATTTTTTACCTTTCCACTGTTCAATCTGTCTTGGCATATTGGAATGATAGATAAAACCAAGGCCTATACCATTCAATAAGAAGATCATAAATTCAATTAAATATTTCAGGTTATAGGAATGTCTGGTTTGGTGATTAAAGGCATACAGCGTGATTTCAGATTTAAAGATCTGGAAAATAATATAGCTCAGCAATCCAATAGCTAGAATGATAAAACCTTTTCCGGAAGGGTAACGCTGAGGTACAGCCAGGATCAGTAATACAATGATAGCAATCAGGAAACCCAAGGAAAAAGAAGCTTCAATTCCGAAAGTTTGCAGGTAATTAAAAGGTGCTAGTACCACATTCGGCGGTAAGATCAGAAGCAGATTGCCCATCGGGTAGAGCAGCATGATCGCAAGCCCGGAAGCCAGAAGAAAAAGCTTAATAAAATTCTGCATACGTTTTTATTTTTAAGTTATTTATTTCATTATAGTTTAATTAAAAAACATTCTATTGCCTATGCATTGAGCAAAAAAAAGACCGCATAAAATGCGGTCTTTTTCTCAAAGTGACAAATTATTTTTTGTCATCTTTTACTTCAGTGAATTCAGCATCAACTACACCGTCATCTGCTTTTTGAGCTTGGCCTTCGCCGCCTTGAAATGCATTAGGATCGAAACCTTGTGCACCGCCTTGGCCTTGAGCTGCTTCATAAGCACGTTGAGTGATCGGCATAATAATGTTTTGCAATGCTTCAGTTTTCGCTTTGATTGCTTCAACATCATTTTCTTTCGTAGACGCTTCTAACTCAGAAACCGCAGTTTCGATTGCAGTTTTTTCGTCAGCAGTCACTTGTTCGCCAAGATCTTTTACTGCTTTTTGAGCAGAAGAAACTAGTGCATCCGCTTCGTTACGTGCTTTTGCAAGCTCTTCGAACTTACGGTCTTCTTCAGCATTTGCTTCAGCATCTTTGATCATTGCTTCGATTTCAGCATCAGACAAACCTGAGTTTGCTTTGATCTGGATAGATTGCTCTTTACCAGTGCTCTTATCTTTCGCAGATACTTTCAAGATACCATCCGCATTGATGTCGAACGATACTTCAATTTGTGGCACACCACGTGGAGCAGGTGGGATGTCGCCTAACTGGAAGTTACCCAACAATTTGTTTTGTTGAGCCATTTTACGTTCACCTTGGTAAACTGAAATGTCTACAGCAGGCTGGTTGTCCGCAGCAGTTGAGAACACCTGAGATTTCTTCGCAGGAATCGTCGTGTTTTTCTCAATGATTGGAGTCAACACGCCACCCATGGTTTCAATACCAAGAGTTAGTGGAGTTACGTCAAGAAGAAGTACGTCAGTTTTATCACCAGACAATACCGCACCTTGGATCGCAGCACCCATTGCGACTGCTTCGTCCGGGTTCACGTCTTTACGTGGTTCACGACCGAAGAATTCTTGTACTTTTTGTTGTACAAGTGGCATACGAGACTGACCACCTACCAAAATTACGTCAGAGATGTCAGAAGTTGAAAGACCAGCATCTTTCAGCGCAATCTTACAAGGCTCGATGGTACGAGCTACAAGATCAGCCACTAAACCTTCAAGTTTTGCACGAGTTACATTGATCACTAAGTGTTTAGGACCAGTCGCATCTGCAGTGATGTATGGAAGGTTGATTTCAGTTGCGTTAGAAGAAGAAAGCTCGATTTTTGCTTTTTCAGCTGCTTCTTTCAGACGTTGTAACGCAAGTGGATCATTCTTCAAGTTAACGTTTTGTTCTTTCTTAAACTCTTCAACCAGGTAGTCGATCAATGCGTTATCGAAGTCTTCCCCACCAAGGAAGGTATCACCATTAGTTGATAACACTTCGATTTGCTGGTCACCATCAAGGTCAGCAATTTCAATGATTGAAACGTCGAATGTACCACCACCCAAGTCGTATACCGCAACTTTACGGTCGCCTTCTTTCTTGTCCATACCGAACGCAAGCGCCGCAGCAGTTGGTTCGTTGATGATACGTTTAACTTCTAGGCCTGCAATTTTACCTGCATCCTTAGTTGCTTGACGTTGTGCATCGTTGAAGTAAGCAGGAACAGTAATCACCGCTTCAGTGACTGTTTCACCCAGGTAGTCTTCTGCAGTTTTCTTCATTTTTTTCAGAACTTCTGCAGAGATCTGTTGTGGAGCAAGTTTCTTGTCGTTTACTTCAACCCAAGCATCGCCATTGTCAGCTTTCAGGATTTTGTAAGGAACCAGACCGATATCTTTTTGTACTGCCTGGTCTTCATAACGACGACCGATCAGACGTTTGATCGCGAATAATGTGTTTTTAGGGTTGGTTACCGCTTGGCGTTTAGCTGATTGACCAACAAGGATCTCACCATCTTTGTACGCAATAATAGATGGAGTTGTACGTGCGCCTTCAGCGTTTTCGATAACTTTAACTTTGTCGCCTTCAAGTACTGCAACACATGAGTTTGTAGTACCTAAGTCAATACCAATGATTTTAGCCATTTGGATGTTTCCTCAAAAATTTTTTTGTGATTTACACTTGTTATCCGATATGAGAGCCGTTCAATTTTTTTCAAGTAAATTTTTAGAAAAAATTTCACAAACTCCCGATTTATTTCGCTTAAGCGCCAACCATGACCATTGCAGGACGTAATAAACGACCATTGAGGGCATAGCCTTTTTGCAAGACTGTACCGATTTCATTAGATTTGGCATTTGGATCAATACCGACTGCCTGATGCAATTCAGCATTAAAACCATTTGCGGTATCAACTGCGACTACACCAAATTTCTCTAGTGTATTGAGCAACGCTTTCAGGGTCAGTTCTACGCCTTCACGTAACGGGCCCTGTTCTTCGCCTGCAGCAACAATCGCGCGCTCCAGGTTATCTACTGTATCTAGCAGTTCTTTAGAGAACTTTTCCAGAACAGTGTCTTTATGTTTTTCTGATTCACGCTGGATACGTTCTACACTTTTTTGTGCTTCGTAAACTGCATTGGCAGTGCGTGCTTTTTCTAACTTTAAGTCACCTTCAAGTTGTGCAATCTGCTCTTGTAAAGATTCAACGGTAACTTCTACTTGCTCAGGTTCAGCTTGAGTTTGCTCTACCTCTTGTGTCGCTTGCTCTTGCTCAAGATCTTGAGCTTGTTCGTTCTGCTCAGTTGCCATTGATTTACTCCGTTTAAATGGGTTCTTAAACATGTACAGTCCTTGGGCGTCAGAGTTAACTGCGTTAATACTGAACTGCCATGATTGAAATTTTTAATTATTTAAAGAAATCGGGGCAGGGGCAAAAAATTCAAGCACAAGTACAGATTAATTTTAGGATTTATTTAGATTTAATGACTTTCATAAATGTAGCATCGTATTTTTAGATAGAAATAATAATTTTTATCTGTTTTAAATATTTTTAAGACCGGTGCATCATAGCGTCATTAACAGCGACCTTGTTCTGAGGAGAGAGCTGAACCAGGTTGCTGTTGCCTTATTTTTTAAGCTGTTTTTTCCAGTCGGATCCCTCACACATGGTCCGGCTTTTTTTTGTCCAGATTATTTTTTAGACATAAAAGCGATTAATAACTAAGCAATAAAGTATTACACAAAAAATGAGCAACGCTATATTATTCATTTCAGATTCTATCGCTGTAGTTTCTTCTCTTTTTAGAAATGTGTTTTCGTGGCTTATCTTTTCTCTAGATAAGCCTTTTTTTTGCCTGAAATTTGCTACGGTTTTCGACTTATAAAATGGGATCATCTTCATCAAGGCTGTGTTGAGTAAAAACATTTCTTCTATTCAAAGAAAATAACTGGAATGAGATCAAAACCATAAAACCGAGTCCATAAAAAAAGCCCTGATCTAAATCAGGGCTTCTTTTTTTATTTATATTCTGCCTAATCACGACGATTACGTGGTCGCTGCTGTTCCTGTTTACGTCGCTGATCATTCCAGCGTGGATTATTGGAGCGGTTTTGCTGAACCCGTTTACGCTGCTGTTCTGCCACTTTTTTACGTTGTTCCAGCTGCTGGCGACGTTTACGTTCGGCCTGGGCCTGTTTCTGACGCTGGTTACTCAGATTCTTGCGTTGCTGTTCCAGACGTTGTCGTTCCAGTTGAGTTTTACGACGATCCAGTTCTATTTGCCGACGACGTTCCTGTTTCCAGTTACGCTGCTGAATATTTTTGCGCCGTTCTAGTTCCAGCCTCTTACGTTGCTGTTCATATTCCCAGCGTTGCCGGTCATAGCGGCGGTCTTGATCATAACGATAGTCATAACCTCGATCGCGACGGTCATAACGTCCGTCATAATAACCATCATCAGGAAAAGCCACACAGCCTACGGCTAAAAATGCAGTGGCTAAGGATACCGTTATTATTCTTATCGCCATAAGCTATCTCCTTTTATACAGACTTCTACATCAAAGTCGCAAAAGTGCTGTAAAAATCTCACTTAAACTGTCAATGACATCTGATTAAATTCAGGTTAGCGTATTTGGCAGATGATCTATGTACATTGATATTAAGACTTATATAAGAATATGGTCACTAAAACCCTAATCATGTAGAAAAAATGAAGAATTATGGGAAAAGGATGAAAACTCATGGGTGCGAATAATCCGGTCACAAAATTTGTAATGGATAAGGGGCAGGGCACTGCAGCACGCTTGCTGGATTGCCTGCCGAGCTTTGCACAAGAACGTCTGGTAAAAGCATTGGATTATCCTTATGACTATCCTGATTTGGATCCTTATATAAAATGCTTGATGGCGATTCAGATCAAACAGGGACAGCACGGTTTTATTAGTGAAGATGCGGTGCGATCACGTCAACTGTTTGATGAACGCATGAAAGCTATTCAGGCGAAACCGACGCCGGTCAAGGCAGTCGAGGATCTGCGTTTGCCATTGCAAAATGGCACTATCTTTGCCCGACATTATCATCCGGCACCACAGAAAAAATTGCCGATGGTCATTTTCTATCATGGTGGTGCATTTATAGTGGGTGGTCTGGATACGCATGATGAGTTCTGCCGTTTATTGGCGGTGCATGCCAAGGTGCAGGTACTCAGCGTGGCTTATCCGCTAACGCCCGAATACAGTCCTTTGCAGATGGTACAGGTCTGTGAAGATGCTCTGGCTTGGGTACATCAAAACATTAAGCAGCTGAAAATCTATAAAAACCAGATTGTAGTGGCAGGGGATAGTGCAGGTGGAAATCTGGCGGCAGTGGTTGCGCAGCGGAGTGCCGATAAAATCTATGCACCTCGCGTACAGTTATTGCTTTACCCGGCTGTCGATTTTAAAAGCCGCCATCCTTCTTTTTATGCATACAATCAGGGCCTGGTACTTTCAGCTCAGGATATTGATCTGGTGACCAAGCTATATGCTGAAACACATCAGGTCGAACTGGACGATCCGCTGATTTCACCGACCTATGGTGAACTGAAGAATCTACCGCCTGCCTATGTGATTACCGCCCGTCATGATGTGTTGCATGATGAGGGTTCAATCTATGCTCTGAAGTTACGTGAGAATGGGGTACGAGTGTACTATCAGGAATATACGGATCAGGCACATGGTTTTATCAATCTGACCCCAATTCATAAACGTTCGAAAAAGCAGGTTATTGAACTCAGCAAGAATTTCCGTAAATTCCTGGATAAAAAGATCTGATTCAAAAATAGATGTAAAAAAGGTGTTTCACGTGAAACACCTTTTTTATTTTTTATGGATCTTGGCTTCTGGAAAGACTAAATTAAATTTAGGTACATAAAAGCTTTGTAAATATTTAGCTTTAGAAAAATCCGGGAATATATCCTGAGTATCTTGCCACTCTGCTTGGATGAGCTTGGATAAATAACCCCAAAATTGAGGGCTAAACTGATAATGCTGGGATTTCCAGGTTTGCCGGATTTTTAGCATGGAGCTTGGAAGATGATGACTATTTAAATAGAAAGAACGAGGAGATTTAGGTTTTTTAAGACGAAGCGTCATGCTTTGCCCACGATGAGTTATGCGACAAATCGTTTCTTGTCCCTGTTCCTGCCAATCAAACTCTGCATATTCTTTAGGAATACCCCACAAGTGCTGACCATGCACAATAGATTCATGAGTAGAGACATAAATTTTCGGAATAGTCGAAAGACGCCGTCTGCTAATTAAAGGATGATCCATAATCAGCAATTCATCATAAGGACCCACAGGAGAATGATGGTAGCGCACCAATAAAACCTGAACGACACGGCCAAGTGGAGATGGCGCAATCCGAAAACTCTGAAATTCACGAATAAAATGAGGGGTAATCCAGTAATTCAGAATAAAACCCTCCCCCTGCAAATGCCAAGGCGGAAATTGATGGACGCTTTTCTCCTGTAGTAATGCATGGCTCATTATTATTCTCTTGTCTTTAGTCGGCAGGTCACTGCATTATTAGTCATGAAAGATTAATATGTTGTGAATCTCAACCTTTCTTTATCAGTAGATGAGTTAAAAAATGTTAAAAAAATCATTATCTGCTATCGCGTTGATCGCATTTAGCTTGCCAAGTTTTGCTGCCAATACCCTGATCGAGATGAAGACCTCATCCGGTAATATCGAAATTGAACTCTTTAATGACAAAGCACCGATTACGGTGAAAAACTTTGAAGAATATGTCAAAAGCAACTTCTATACAGGAACCATTTTCCATCGGGTCATTCCAGGCTTCATGATTCAGGGCGGAGGTTTTGATCTCAACATGCAAGAAAAAGCCAATAATAAAGCTTCAATCAAGAATGAATCAGATAATGGTTTGCAAAACAAACGTGGCACTTTGGCTATGGCACGTACCAATGATCCTAATTCGGCTAAAGCACAGTTCTTTATTAACCTAGTAGATAACAGTTTTCTGGACCGTTCGACAAGAAATGCCGGATATGCAGTATTTGGCCGGGTCACAAAAGGTATGGAAGTAGTCGATAAGATCGCTCAAGTGCCTACTCAAAACTATGGCATGCATCAGGATGTTCCGAAAACAGCCGTAAAAATCAACAGTGTGACCCTTAAAACACCAAGCGTGAAAAAGTAAGTGAAAAATAAAATATAAATATTTTGTTTGTATTTTCTTTGGAATATTATGAACTTATGTGAAAATTGGTAGAAAAATGAACCAATTTGGTGCATAAAAATGAAACAGTCATGATTGGTGTGCGTTAAAAGCACTTGCTTGTGTAGGAAATTGCCCTATAATGAGCTCATACCGACGAGATAGACGGAAACGAACGAAACACGAAGCGTTGAGTTGTTAAGTTTATCGAAGTCCAGCTTCTGGCATTGACGAGATGTTAGAAAGATCATTAAGAGATTATGAAGAACAACTTGTGTGGATTTTTACTGGTTGATTGATCGAAATTATTTTCATTGATTGATTGGTTTAAATTACTCGAAGTTTATTTGAGCGAAATTTAAGTCAGAAAATTGATGAGCCAAGTTTAAGAACTTTACTTATAAAGTTCGAAATGATTTTAACTGAAGAGTTTGATCATGGCTCAGATTGAACGCTGGCGGCAGGCTTAACACATGCAAGTCGAGCGGGGATAGGGTGCTTGCACCTGATTCCTAGCGGCGGACGGGTGAGTAATGCTTAGGAATCTGCCTATTAGTGGGGGACAACGTTCCGAAAGGGACGCTAATACCGCATACGTCCTACGGGAGAAAGCAGGGGATCTTCGGACCTTGCGCTAATAGATGAGCCTAAGTCGGATTAGCTAGTTGGTGGGGTAAAGGCCTACCAAGGCGACGATCTGTAGCGGGTCTGAGAGGATGATCCGCCACACTGGGACTGAGACACGGCCCAGACTCCTACGGGAGGCAGCAGTGGGGAATATTGGACAATGGAGGCAACTCTGATCCAGCCATGCCGCGTGTGTGAAGAAGGCCTTTTGGTTGTAAAGCACTTTAAGCGAGGAGGAGGCTTACCTGGTTAATACCCGGGATAAGTGGACGTTACTCGCAGAATAAGCACCGGCTAACTCTGTGCCAGCAGCCGCGGTAATACAGAGGGTGCAAGCGTTAATCGGATTTACTGGGCGTAAAGCGCGCGTAGGTGGCTAATTAAGTCAAATGTGAAATCCCCGAGCTTAACTTGGGAATTGCATTCGATACTGGTTAGCTAGAGTATGGGAGAGGATGGTAGAATTCCAGGTGTAGCGGTGAAATGCGTAGAGATCTGGAGGAATACCGATGGCGAAGGCAGCCATCTGGCCTAATACTGACACTGAGGTGCGAAAGCATGGGGAGCAAACAGGATTAGATACCCTGGTAGTCCATGCCGTAAACGATGTCTACTAGCCGTTGGGGCCCTTGAGGCTTTAGTGGCGCAGCTAACGCGATAAGTAGACCGCCTGGGGAGTACGGTCGCAAGACTAAAACTCAAATGAATTGACGGGGGCCCGCACAAGCGGTGGAGCATGTGGTTTAATTCGATGCAACGCGAAGAACCTTACCTGGCCTTGACATACAGAGAACTTTCCAGAGATGGATTGGTGCCTTCGGGAACTCTGATACAGGTGCTGCATGGCTGTCGTCAGCTCGTGTCGTGAGATGTTGGGTTAAGTCCCGCAACGAGCGCAACCCTTTTCCTTATTTGCCAGCACTTCGGGTGGGAACTTTAAGGATACTGCCAGTGACAAACTGGAGGAAGGCGGGGACGACGTCAAGTCATCATGGCCCTTACGGCCAGGGCTACACACGTGCTACAATGGTCGGTACAAAGGGTTGCTACTGCGCGAGCAGATGCTAATCTCAAAAAGCCGATCGTAGTCCGGATCGCAGTCTGCAACTCGACTGCGTGAAGTCGGAATCGCTAGTAATCGCGGATCAGAATGCCGCGGTGAATACGTTCCCGGGCCTTGTACACACCGCCCGTCACACCATGGGAGTTTGTTGCACCAGAAGTAGGTAGTCTAACCTTAGGGAGGACGCTTACCACGGTGTGGCCGATGACTGGGGTGAAGTCGTAACAAGGTAGCCGTAGGGGAACCTGCGGCTGGATCACCTCCTTAACGAAAGATTGACGATTGGTAAGAATCCACAACAAGTTGTTCTTCATGACGATGTATCTGAGGGTCTGTAGCTCAGTTGGTTAGAGCACACGCTTGATAAGCGTGGGGTCACAAGTTCAAGTCTTGTCAGACCCACCATCTGCCAGAAAACAGAAAATCAGAACATTGACTTAATTGATAAGCTGGGGACTTAGCTTAGTTGGTAGAGCGCCTGCTTTGCACGCAGGAGGTCAGGAGTTCGACTCTCCTAGTCTCCACCAAATTTCAAGACCAGAAAAACAACGTTTTTCCTTGAAATTTAAGCAAGAAGCTACGCTTCGCGCAGTATGTGATCATACAGTAGCGTGAATGTTTAGTTCCTAAGCGATCAAGTGTGTAGATCCTAGAGATTAGCAAGTAGAAGCGTTAAGATACGCACCACTTGATAATCTCTGTGATTTATCACAGTAATGCAATCCGACGAGGATGCATTAAATCATTAACAGAATATATTTGAGTTGAAATAATTTGTTCATACTCATACAAGAGCGGAAACAAGAGATCGCAAGATTGATTGTTGAAGTGATTGAATGAGAACTAGCGAAATTAACTGAATCAAGCGTTTTGGTATATGAATCTAATTGAAGCTGTACAGTAGTTAAATCTACGAGACGCCAACTGTATGAGAGTGATGAGTAATCATCATAATCTGTTGCTTATCTTACTTGTGGGATAAACGACTGTTTGGGGTTGTATAGTCAAGTAATTAAGTGCATGTGGTGGATGCCTTGGCAGTCAGAGGCGAAGAAAGACGTGATAGCCTGCGAAAAGCTCCGGGGAGGCGGCAAATATCCTGTGATCCGGAGATGTCTGAATGGGGAAACCCACCGGCTATAAGGTCGGTATCATAAACTGAATACATAGGTTTATGAGGCGAACGCGGAGAAGTGAAACATCTCAGTATCCGTAGGAAAAGAAATCAATTGAGATTCCCTCAGTAGCGGCGAGCGAAAGGGGAACAGCCCATTAAGTCATATCAGTTTTAGTGGAATGCTCTGGGAAGTGCAACCATAGTGGGTGATAGTCCTGTACACGAAAGGGCTGATATGATGATGTCGAGTAGGGCGAGGCACGTGAAACCTTGTCTGAATATAGGGGGACCATCCTCTAAGGCTAAATACTCCTGACTGACCGATAGTGAACCAGTACCGTGAGGGAAAGGCGAAAAGAACCCCTGTGAGGGGAGTGAAATAGATCCTGAAACCGCATGCATACAAGCAGTGGGAGCCACTTTGTGTGGTGACTGCGTACCTTTTGTATAATGGGTCAGCGACTTATATTCAGTAGCGAGGTTAACCGAATAGGGGAGCCGTAGAGAAATCGAGTCTTAATAGGGCGTTTAGTTGCTGGGTATAGACCCGAAACCGGGTGATCTATCCATGAGCAGGTTGAAGGTTGGGTAACACTAACTGGAGGACCGAACCCACTGTCGTTGAAAAGCCAGGGGATGACTTGTGGATAGGGGTGAAAGGCTAATCAAACTCGGTGATAGCTGGTTCTCCCCGAAAGCTATTTAGGTAGCGCCTCGGACGAATACCATTGGGGGTAGAGCACTGTTTCGGCTAGGGGGTCATCCCGACTTACCAAACCGATGCAAACTCCGAATACCAATGAGTACTATCCGGGAGACAGACTGCGGGTGCTAACGTCCGTAGTCAAGAGGAAAACAATCCAGACCGCCAGCTAAGGTCCCTAAATCATAGTTAAGTGGGAAACGATGTGGGAAGGCATAGACAGCTAGGAGGTTGGCTTAGAAGCAGCCACCCTTTAAAGAAAGCGTAATAGCTCACTAGTCGAGTCGGCCTGCGCGGAAGATGTAACGGGGCTAAAACTATGTACCGAAGCTGCGGATTTGCAATTTATTGCAAGTGGTAGGGGAGCGTTCTGTAAGCCGATGAAGGTGTGTTGAGAAGCATGCTGGAGGTATCAGAAGTGCGAATGCTGACGTGAGTAACGACAAAACGGGTGAAAAACCCGTTCGCTGAAAGACCAAGGGTTCCAGTCCAACGTTAATCGGGGCTGGGTGAGTCGACCCCTAAGGCGAGGCCGAGAGGCGTAGTCGATGGGAAATTGGTTAATATTCCAATACTTCAGTGTAATGCGATGAGAGGACGGAGAAGGTTAAGTCAGCCTGGCGTTGGTTGTCCAGGTGGAAGACTGTAGGCATGTATCTTAGGCAAATCCGGGGTACTCTATGCTGAGAGTTGATAGCAAGCCAGTTTACTGGTGAAGTGGCTGATACCATACTTCCAGGAAAAGTCTCTAAGCTTCAGTTACACTGGAATCGTACCCGAAACCGACACAGGTGGTCAGGTCGAGTAGACCAAAGCGCTTGAGAGAACTCTGCTGAAGGAACTAGGCAAAATGGTACCGTAACTTCGGGAGAAGGTACGCTGCCGGCGGTGATAGGACTTGCTCCTTGAGCTGTTGGCAGCCTCAGAAACCAGGCCGCTGCAACTGTTTATTAAAAACATAGCACTCTGCAAACACGAAAGTGGACGTATAGGGTGTGATGCCTGCCCGGTGCTGGAAGGTTAATTGATGGGGTTAGCGTAAGCGAAGCTCTTGATCGAAGCCCCAGTAAACGGCGGCCGTAACTATAACGGTCCTAAGGTAGCGAAATTCCTTGTCGGGTAAGTTCCGACCTGCACGAATGGCATAATGATGGCGGCGCTGTCTCCAGCAGAGGCTCAGTGAAATCGAATTCGCCGTGAAGATGCGGTGTACCCGCGGCTAGACGGAAAGACCCCGTGAACCTTTACTGCAGCTTGACATTGAACTTTGATCTTACTTGTGTAGGATAGGTGGGAGGCTTTGAAGTGGTGACGCTAGTTGCCATGGAGCCGTCCTTGAAATACCACCCTGGTAATATTGAGGTTCTAACTCTGCTCCCTGATCGGGAGCGAGGACCATGTCTGGTGGGTAGTTTGACTGGGGCGGTCTCCTCCTAAAGAGTAACGGAGGAGTACGAAGGTGCGCTCAGCGTGGTCGGAAATCACGCGTAGAGTATAAAGGCAAAAGCGCGCTTAACTGCGAGACCCACAAGTCGAGCAGGTACGAAAGTAGGTCTTAGTGATCCGGTGGTTCTGTATGGAAGGGCCATCGCTCAACGGATAAAAGGTACTCTGGGGATAACAGGCTGATACCGCCCAAGAGTTCATATCGACGGCGGTGTTTGGCACCTCGATGTCGGCTCATCTCATCCTGGGGCTGAAGCAGGTCCCAAGGGTATGGCTGTTCGCCATTTAAAGAGGTACGCGAGCTGGGTTTAGAACGTCGTGAGACAGTTCGGTCCCTATCTACCGTGGGCGCTGGAAATTTGAGAGGATCTGCTCCTAGTACGAGAGGACCAGAGTGGACGAACCTCTGGTGTACCGGTTGTGACGCCAGTCGCATCGCCGGGTAGCTATGTTCGGAAGGGATAACCGCTGAAAGCATCTAAGCGGGAAGCCTACCTCAAGATAAGATTTCCCCGAGACTTTATGTCTCCTAAAGAGCCGTTGAAGACTACGACGTTGATAGGTTGGATGTGGAAGTGCAGTGATGCATGAAGCTGACCAATACTAATTGCTCGTGAGGCTTGACTATACAACACCCAAGCAGTTGTATATAAAGCATCAATTGATTTCATATTGATCTAACGATCAGACGAAAACTTGATTTAGTTAAGCTAATCGAACAAATGAGAGTATAATTAAGCACTGCTTAGTTCTACTCGCAAGAACTCAGATACTTCTGTTAATGCATTCTATTTGAAGAAAGCTAGGCAAACGAAGCACAAGCAACGTAGATAAGACCATAGCGAGTAAGCATACCAGTTGTGCTGGCGACCATAGCAAGAGTGAACCACCTGATCCCTTCCCGAACTCAGAAGTGAAACCTCTTAGCGCTGATGGTAGTGTGGGGTCTCCCATGTGAGAGTAAGTCATCGCCAGCTCATTATTCCTAAAGCCCTCTGCTCACGCAGGGGGCTTTTTTTATATTTATATAATCACTTTTCTCTCTTTAACGACTAATTTTTTACAGCTGTATAATCTCTGATCAGCTGTAAAATGTTATACTACTCGTGTAAATATTTTTTATTCTCTGAGTCATATGCAGCAGATTCTCATAAACACATTTGTGTTGATATGGCTCAGTTTGATTTCTCCACAGCTATACGCTGTAACAGAATTAAATTTTGATCATCATCAGTATGTCAAACTCGATGGAGAATGGGATTTCTACCCCAATCAGCTGATTGATCCCACTTCTGAGCAGCGACCATCCCCATTAAATTCCTTTAGTCAGACTCTGGCTGTTGAAAAAGTTCATTTACCTAATTCTTTCCTGACCTTAACAGGTCATAAAGACTATATTGGAACTTTTCAAAAAACCTTCAAGCTGCCTGAATCAGCCATTAATCATGCGGTTTATGTTTACATACCATACCAGTATGGGGCTTATCGCCTGTATGTTGATGATCATCTCCTGATAGAAGTAGGGCAGGTAGGCATACATGGTCAGCATCAGACCATGATGGCGCCAAAGTTGGCTTCTTTCTTTCCCTCACAGCGGGAAGTGACGATTACCATTCAGGCTTCAAGTTATCACCATATCCGTGGCGGGCTGGAAAACAGCATGTTTATTGGCTTTAACCAGCCTATTCTGGATAAGTTTTATGATCAGGTAATTCCTTTAAGTGTGATCAGTGGCGTTCTGCTGATGATTGGCTGCTTTATGGTGTTCTTTGCAGTATTTCGCAGCCTTAAAACGCAAGCAGGTAATTTGCTGCTGTTTCTAGGGTTATTTATTCTGTGCTTGAGCCTACGTAGCTTCTTTGCAGTCCCATTCATTTATACTTTATTCACGAATATTTCCTGGGTATGGGGCACACGATTTGAGTATTTACTGACTGAATTGGCGACTCTGTTCTTCTTGATTTATATCTATTTATTGCCGTATCGACTGTTAAATCCTTATTTATTAAAAATCACAGCTTTGTTAATTAGTATCAATGTGGCTGTGACCCTGTTTACGCTGCCTTATATCTTCCAGAGCTTCTTTTTCCAAAGCTTTAGTATTGCAGTACTGGTTTTTATTAATCTGCTTTATGGCGCTTACCGCATGCACAAATCGCATGTGCGTTATTCCAAGATCAATTCTATTGCGGTAGTGCTGGTCTGCCTGACCTTCCTGCATGACTATTTACTTGCGCTTAAGGTAATTGATTCAGTTGAAATTGCATTTTATACCTCCTGTGCCTATTTTATTTTAATTACCTTTCAGCTCAGCCGTGATTATGCGGTGCAAAGTATTAATACCGAGTTGTTAAACAAGCAGCTTTTGCGCCTGAATAAAGAACTTGATCAGAAGGTTCAGGACCGTACGCGTGATATCACCCTGCTCAATGAGAAACTCGCGCAGCAGGTGAGGCTGGATTCGCTGACAGGTGCCTATAATCGCTTTGCCTTAAATGAACAGCTTCAGCAGCAATATGAGCATGCGATCGTAAACCAATCTTCGCTGGCTGTTTATATGATCGATGTGGATTATTTTAAAAACTATAATGACTATTATGGCCATCTCAAAGGTGACTATATTTTAAAAACACTGGTTCAAACCATTCAGCAAATATTGCCTGAAAATGGCTTTCTGGCACGTTATGGGGGTGAGGAATTTGCGGTTTTACTGGCAGATATTTCCTCGCAGGAAGCCGAAGCTTTTGCCGAGCAACTTTGTGAGGTCATTCGTCAGCTCAATTTGGAACATGCCAATCGTGGGGATGACAAGACCTGGATCAGTATCAGTGTTGGGGCAGCGATTATGGACGCTGAGCATATCTATAAAAATGTTGACCGTTTACTGAAAACAGCCGATCAGCAGTTGTATCAGGCGAAAATTCTTCGCGATTCAGCCTGTATTAAATAATAAAAAATCCAATCAATACATCAGCTATCTTTATCCGATCAAGTTATATCCGCTTACGATTCCTTTACTTTTTTATTATTTTAACCGCTGTCCGGAATGCTAAATTGGTACTTATCTGAATGAAATTAGCATGAAGAATAACAATGAAACAGACTCAAATAGCAGCAATTTTATTATTAGGCTTGGGTTCCTATAGCCTGACTGCCTGTGCCCAAGACAAGATTTCATCACCGGCAGCTGGGCAATCCTCTGCCAAAACCACACAGCAAGCCTATAAAGTCGAAGAATTTGCACAGTTGAATGAGCCATGGGCACTGACTGAGCTGCCAGATCAGCGTTTACTGATTACCGAAAGATCTGGAAAGTTAAAATTATTTAATCCAGCCAATCGCAGTACTCAAACTGTTCAGGGTATTCCTCAAGTGGCCTATGGCGGACAAGGTGGCTTAGGCGATGTCGTACTCCATCCTGACTTTGCCAAGAATCAGTGGGTATATCTCAGTTATGCTGAACAAGGGCAGGGTGGTTATGGTGCAGTTGTGGTTCGTGGCAAGTTAGATCTCACCAAGAGCACACCACAACTCACTCAGATCAAAAAAATCTGGACTCAGGTACCGAAATTTTCTTCCGGTCAGGGCCATTATGGGCACCGGATTATCTTTGGCTCAGATAACAAACTCTGGATCAGTTCGGGTGAACGTCAGCAATTTAATCCAGCTCAAGATATGAAATCCAATGCCGGCAAGATTATTCGTCTGAATGATGATGGTTCAATTCCTTCCGATAATCCATTTATGAATCAGGGTGAAATTGCCAAGCAGGTCTGGAGTCTGGGACACCGTAATCCTCTCGGTCTGGCATTTGATCCACAAGGGCAGCTTTGGGTGATTGAAATGGGGCCTAAAGGTGGTGATGAGCTGAATAAAGTGATGAAGGGCAAAAATTATGGCTATCCGATCGTCTCCAATGGAGATCATTATGATGGCAAGCCGATTCCGGATCACAGCACCCGACCAGAGTTCGAAGCACCAGCACTAGATTGGACTCCAGTAATTTCTCCTTCAGACTTGCTGTTCTATACTGGCAATAGCTTTCCTCAATGGAAAAATAAAGCTATAGCTACAGGTCTTTCTTCTCAGGCAATGATTGTAATTGATACTACTCAAAGCCCTGTTAAAGAAATACAGCGACTGGATATGAAAGAGCGGATTCGTGGTGCGATTCAGGCCAAAGATGGCTCACTCTGGGTGATTGAAGATGGTCCAAAAGCCAAGTTGCTTAATATGATCGCATCTCAGTAAAAAGCTAAATAGTTAATATCAGAATGAAAGAAAAAGGCCCCAACTCCTGTGAGGGCCTTTTCAAATTTAGCTCAGATACCTTTCCTCCGGTATCGATCAGCATCCTGCCGATGTTTTATTCTTGTTTTTGCAAGGCTTCCTGTCTTGGTATGCACTCAATATAGCCTGAGTCAGAAAGACCGAGTAGAGGCATTGACCGCATCTGCTGTAGGCCAGAGGTGACAAGCTCACTTGAAAATATTTGTCCGATCAAATCCCAAGTTATCAGGACAATTTTACGATATGGTAGAGATAGAAGACCTTATTGAAGCTCATCTCTCTATTCAATAAAAAAATATTTAAAAAAATTCCATAACATAATAGAAAGGAGAAGCACATGCCTACCGTTCAAATTGAAGTCCGGCAGCAATATTCCCAGGCTGATGAAGAGCAGTTACTCGACAGCGTATTTCAATGTGTGAAAAATGCGTTTCAGCTGCCTGACTATGACCGTAATATCCGGCTGGTGGTACATGAAGCCCATCGTTTTCAATATATGGGCTCATCTGGCCCAGCCTGAATACTTTACCTTGATCAGTATTGACTGCTTCGTTGCCCGAAGTCTGGAGACCAAGCGCAAACTGTATCAGCAGATTATAGAAAGCTTGGGAAAATTGGGCATTCCGCCTGATCATATTCTGATTCATCTGCGAGAAAGTCCATTGGAAAATTGGGGAATCCGCGGTGGGCAAGCGGCCTGTGATGTCAATTTAGGCTTTAATGTAGAGATCTGATTTTTTTAAGAAAAATACCAGATTTTAAATACAAAAAAGCCCCAACATCCTGTTGAGGCTTTTCTGGATTTGCTTCTCAGATCTGACTCCTGTCTAACCTGTCAACGTCCTGTTACTCTGCGCTTTTTATTGTTGTTGTATCGCTTTGCAGACTTCCTGTCTGTCTATGAATCAAACTATAGCCTTGAACTGAAAGTGGGAATAGCCGACAAATTCTGCGCTGCCTGTAGGCTAAAGCGCATATCGCTGTCGTCCTCAGGCACTGACATATTGGATCAGCTTATCCACGACATCTCTGAGTGTTTTATTTTCGAATTCATTCCCTTCAAAGCTGTAGTCCTTATTGCGACTAAAAATGTCCCGCAGCTCCACAATGGCATTGGTATCCACCATGCCAAGCTGAGTGCCGACCTGACGGATCTGATCAATGGAACGTGAGCCGTTGGTGACGCCATAACCGATATAAGCTGCCGGTTTGCCTTGCCATTCCTTGGCTAGATAATCCAGCGCATTCTTTAATGCTGGGCTATAGCCATGGTTATATTCAGGACTGATAAAAATAAATGCATCCGCAAGAGCAATAAAGTCGGCCCATTCCTGCTGTTTCGGCTGATCATAAATACCGGTCAATGGAGGATGAGAACCAGCAAAAAGCGGAAGATCCCATTCTTTTAAGTCGACAAGTTCGGTTTCAAGCGTGCTAAAACCATATTTTTTAATTTCCTGTAGTACCCAATGTGCGACCTTAATTGCTGTACGTCCTTCACGCACACTGCCAACCACAATATAAATTTTCATATCTTTCCCTTTCTTATCGCATGCTCATCAAATTAAATTAATCAGATTTCTGAACAGAGACTAGAGAGGATTTGTATCCAAAGACTAAAAAAGCTCCCGAAGGAGCTGTTTTAAATCATGTGATTAGCTGATATTACATCAGCTTCACACCTTGCTGGCCAGCAGGAGTGACTTTGAAGATTTCGACTTCAAAGGTGATGTTTTTACCTGCAAGCGGATGATTAAAGTCCACTTCGGTGATGTCATCATTTACGGATCTTACTACGCCATACAAAGTCGATTTGGCCTTGTCTTCAAACTCAATCATGTGACCTTCAATTGGACGTTCGCCGAATTTCACCGTATCAAATTTTTGGACATTTTCAGGATTCCACGGACCAAAAGCTTCTTCGGGTGGAAGGCTGACAGTACGACGGTCACCAGCACGCAAGCCCATTAAGGCTTTTTCAAAACCTGGTAATAGGTTGCCATCACCAATGGTCAGGCTTACCGGTTCTTCACGGCTACGGGTATTGTCAATTTCTACGCCACTTTCGATCGCGACAGAAAAATGAAGCTCGACTTTAGAGCCGTCTTCAACACGAGTTTCCTCGTTAGGATTAATAAAATCAGTCATGTTGCGCCTGTGCACGTTGAATTCGGTGTTTTTCCAGGAAAAACGTATCAATCAGCAGCAGAATCGTACCTAAAGTAATGGCACTATCCGCAATATTAAAAGCAGGGAAGTGGCTGTTCTGATAATAGACATGAATAAAGTCAACCACATAACCCAAAGAAATGCGATCAATCAGGTTACCAATAGCACCACCCAGAATCAGGGCAACCGCTAATGGTAATACTTTCATGCTCTTTGGCATACGCATCAGCCAGAACACGAAAACCACAGACACTAAGCCTGCAAGAGAGGTAAAGAAATAACGTTGCCAGCCACCGGCATCGGACAAGAAACTAAAGGCAGCGCCATAGTTATGTAACAGTGTCCAATTTAAAAAGGGCAGGACGGGCACCGGATCTGCATATTCCAGATGTGTTACCGCAATCCATTTGGTCCATTGATCTAGAATGATCGCCAGAATAGCCAGTCCAATCCACCACAAATTGTGAGGATAGAACTGGAACAGACCCTTTTTCTGCTGTGGGTTAGGCATATTTTCTCTCTTCACCTTGGCCGCTCGGGAGGTTAATAATACAACGACCGCATAGTCCTGGATGTGAGGCATGTGTATTCACATCAGGAAGCACGTGCCAGCAGCGTACACATTTCTCGCCATCTGCCGCAGATACTTTCACGCGTAGACCTTCAAGTTCAGCATCATTGCCTTGAGCAGCATCAAACGGATTCACGATCACCTGAGAAGTGATCAGAACGAAACGCAGCTCATCACCCAGACGGTCTAGAACAGCTTTCAGTTCATCATTGGCCCACAGCTCAACTTTGGCAGACAGGTTTGAACCCACCAGTTTCTCGTTACGCGCATTTTCAATGTGCTTGTTCACCGCAGATTTGACTGCAATCAGGGTTTGCCAGTCTGCTTCAGACAACAGGTTTGCCTGTGCTGAAACTGGAATATCGTACCATTCAGCAGTGAACACATATTTCTCGCTTTGACCTGGAATTAGTGGCCATGCTTCTTGAGCGGTGAAGCTCAGGATTGGTGTCATCCAGCGAACAAAGGCTTGTACCAGATGATACAGCGCAGTTTGCGCAGAATGACGTGCCTGTGAATCTGCTTTAGTGGTGTACTGACGGTCTTTGATGATGTCTAAGTAGAAACCACCGAGGTCGTTAATACAGAAATTGGTCAAGGCATTGGTCACGATATGGAAGTTCATATCTTCATATGCTTTCTTGATGGTTTCCTGTACATCATTCGCGCGTTGCAGGATGTATTGATCCAGTGCAATCAGTTGATCTACAGGTAGTGCATCAGTTTCCGGATTGAAGCCATTCAAATTCGCCAGCAAGAAACGCAGGGTATTACGGATACGACGGTAACCATCTGATGCACGGTTAAAGATTTCTTTACCTGCGGTCATTTCATAACGGTAATCTGCTGAAGCGATCCAGAAACGCAGGCCGTCTGCACCCATGTTCTTGATAATGTCTTGCGGAGTAATAATATTACCCAGCGATTTCGACATCTTGCGACCTTTCTCATCAACCACGAAACCGTGAGTCAGCAGACCTTTATATGGCGCACGTTGATTGATTGCCATAGAGGTTAATAATGAAGACTGGAACCAGCCACGGTGTTGGTCAGAACCTTCAAGATACAGATCAGCCGGATCAGTTAACTCTTCACGGTCACGCAGCACTGCATAGTGGGTTGTACCAGAGTCAAACCATACGTCTAAGGTATCGCGAACTGCGTTGTACTGCTCAGCATCATTACCAATAAAGTCTTTGGCTTCACGGTTATACCAGGCATCAATACCTTCCTGTTCGATCAGTTTAGCCACTTCTTCGATCAGTTCAGGTGTACGCGGGTGCAGTTCATTAGTGTCTTTGTGCACGAAGAATGGGATTGGCACGCCCCAAGTACGTTGACGTGAGATACACCAGTCCGGACGGCCTTCGATCATTGCCTGGATACGGTTTTTACCCCAATCCGGAACGAAGCTGATGTCATTTTCAATGGCATTCAATGCGCCCTGACGCAGACCTTTTTCATCCATGCTGATGAACCATTGTGGGGTCGCACGGAAGATGATTGGAGTTTTATGACGCCAGCAGTGCGGGTAGCTATGCTTGATCGGCTTATGTGCCCATAGCTTGTTAGCTTCGCCAAGTGCCGCAATAATTTGGGGATTGGCCTTGTAGATGTGCTCGCCTGCAAATAGTGGTGAAGTCGGTAAATACACACCATTACCACCTACAGGATTATCTACTTTCAGGTTATACAGCAGACCAACTTTATAATCGTCCACACCGTGGCCAGGTGCAGTATGTACAGCACCAGTACCGCTGGTTGCAATAACGTGTTCACCCAGAATCACTGGCACTTGACGCTCAGCGATTAAAGGATGTTGTAGTACCAGATTCTCAAGTTTCGCACCGGCAAAATCTGCAATTACTTCAACCGCATTAAAACCATAACGTTCAGTCGCAGATTCAACCAGATCTTTGGCCAGGATAAAGTTTTGCGCCGCTTTATCTTCACCACGTGCAACAACCAATTGGTATTCAATTTCAGCGTGCAGAGCAACCGCCTGATTCGCAGGCAGGGTCCAAGGCGTAGTCGTCCAGATCACGATATCGGTTGAGTCTTTAACTTCAACACCTAAACGTGCAGACAGATCCGCCAGATCCACCACGGTGAAACCCACGTCAATCGCGTCTGACTTTTTATCTTCATATTCAACTTCAGCTTCAGCCAGTGCTGAACCACAGTCCAGACACCAGTTCACCGGTTTAAGACCTGGCTGGATATGGCCATTTTTCGCGATTTCACCGAGTGAACGCACGATGTTGGCTTCCTGCTTGAAGTTCATGGTGAGGTAAGGATTGCTCCAGTCACCAAACACGCCCATACGGATGAAGTCTTTTTTCTGTAGCTCCACCTGACTCAATGCATATTCGCGGCAAGCTTTACGGAAAGTAGGCGCATCCACTTTAACGCCGACCTTACCGACTTTTTCTTCAACTTTCAGTTCAATTGGAAGACCGTGACAATCCCAGCCTGGCACATAAGGCGCATCAAAGCCGTCCATGATGCGGCTTTTAATGATGATGTCTTTAAGTACCTTGTTGACTGCATGACCTAAGTGAATCTGGCCATTGGCATATGGAGGGCCATCATGAAGCACGTATTTTTTCTTGCCAATTCGCGATGCACGAATCTGCTGATAAATGTCATCGGCATACCACTCTTCTAACCATTTCGCTTCACGTACTGCCAGATTTGCTTTCATTGCAAAGTCAGTACCTGGGAGGTTCAGCGTGGCTTTATAATCCACTGCATTTTCAGGAGTTTGCTTATCGCTCATGCAAGTTGTCTTCCAATTTAATCAGTCATTAGACTGACACGTTTTACAATAAAAATACGGGACATTAAAAGGGAAATGTGGGGTGTTTTCGACGAAACTCAAGCAGTTTCTCAACATCATCATCAATTCCGGCCTTTAACGCTTCAAGCGAAGGATAATCTTTTTCGCCATGCAGATAATTCAAGAAGGTTACCCGCATTAACAGGCCATACAGATTAGCAGAAACATCAGGAAAATGTACTTCTAATCGCCATTCCGGATGAGTCTGTTTGATCGCAGGGCGGGTACCTACATGACCGGCACCAAACAGGCTGCCCTGATCATAGCCGGCAATACCCGGCTGTTCAGGATTTTCTTGCTGAACCTTGGCGCTGAGTGATCCGGTTTCACAGACGACTTCAACCCCATAAATACCCTGCAGACAGGGTCTATGCCGGTTTAACCGGACATTAATGGTCGGGAAATCAATGGTACGGCCAATCTGGTCGCCGTATTGCACCCGGCCGGTAATACTATAAGGACGTCCCAGTAATTTGGCTGCCAGAGCCAGGTCACCCGCTTGCAGAGTCTGACGGATGCGGGTAGAACTGACCCGTTCACCATCCAAGGCAATGGTATGCAGGTTGGTAACCTTAAATCCGTAGTCTCGCAGGAATTCACTATTACCTTGACGGTTTTTACCAAAGTGAAAATCATCCCCCAAGACCAGATGCGCTGCATTCAGTTTATCTTTCAGAATGTCGGCAAAGGCTTCGGCACTCAGGCTACGAAAATGATGATCAAACTTGGCGACCGCAATATAGTCCACACCCAGTTCGCTTAAATATTCCACTTTTTCACGCAAAGAGGAAATACGCGGCGGTGCTTCATAACCTTTAAAAAATTCAAGCGGTTGTGGCTCGAAAATCATCACAACAGTTTTTAGTTGCTCAGCTTCTGCAACAGCTTTTAACTGTTTGATCATGGCCTGATGACCCAGATGCACGCCGTCAAAATTACCAATCGTAACGGCGGTTTTTGGCAATTCAGAATGTGACGCTAAAGCATTGAGACGGAGCAGCTGCATAGGCGAAATCAGGGAATTTAAAAATAGGAAAGGCTATATATTGCCATAATCTCAACGATTCGTCTTGCTGTTGTGTTTTTATGCAAAAAAATTATTGAAAAATCACGAAACCCATCAAGAAGAAAGTGTGCCATCCAAGAATCTTTTGCTGTTATTTAAGCATGAGATCTGCAAAATAGAAATCTAAAAACCCGCTTTTCATTGCCTGGATTTTGCTTTCTAATGTCACGGTTTTCTCAGTATCGAGTAGTTTGCATGTCAGATTCGGCACTCATCATGGCATTGGCCAGTGAATCCAAAGGTTTGTTCGAAGCAGAAGGTGTAGAAGTCCACTATAGTGGCATCGGCAAGGTGAATGCTGCTTTTAAGGCTTTTGAAGTGATTCAGAAAACTCGCTGTAAAACCCTGATTAATCTCGGCACCGCAGGCAGTTCCCATTTCAAGGCGCATGAACTGGTTGAAGTTAAGCGTTTTGTGCAACGTGATATGGATGTTTCACCACTAGGATTTGAAGTTGGTATTACCCCGATGGATGATCATTTGCCAGGCGCAATTGATCTGGAACCGTTCTTTGCCCATTTACCGAAAGGGGTTTGTGGAACAGGGGATAGCTTTGAAACAGGCTTACCAAAAGTGGCTTGTCAGCTGGTGGATATGGAAGGCTATGCGCTGGCCAAGGTATGCAGAAAATTGGATGTGCGCCTGATTTCAGTCAAATATATTACTGACGGTGCAGATGATAGTGCTCATTTGGACTGGGAAGAGAATCTGCTGCTAGGTGCGCAGAAATTATTGAATTTATATCAAACGTTAAAATAATAATAAAGGGTGAGAGAAGGGGTCGGCGACCATAAAATTTATGGCCGTATGCCAAATGATTTTTGCGTTGACCTATTTTTCTTGTGTACGCGGAAGTACGCCGTACAGCATCATATGTACAGTATGCTGGATAATCCGTTGTTGCATGCTGCGGTTACGCAAGGTCTTGCCTGTTACCATTTCCATCTGGGTCGCGAAATCTGCATAGTTCTGGGTCACGGCCCAGATATTCAGAATCAGCAGTTCAGGATCGATATCTTTAGAAATTTTGCCTTGTTCCTGCCAGTTTGAAATCACTTTGGCTTTACGCTTGACCAGTTTTTTCAATGGACCTTTTAAGATTTCTAAAATGTGCGGCGCACCCTGAATCACTTCCAGAGCGAATAAGCGTGAAGCTTTAGGCTGGGTACGCGATACTTCAATTTTTTGCATCAAATAATTGGTAATCGCTTCTTCAGGCTCAAGATCAGCTTCTAGCATTTGTAAAGGTGCCAGCCATTTTTGTAGAACGGTCGTTAAAACCTCTACATAGAGCGCCTCTTTATTTTCATAATAATAGAAAATATTCGACTTATGCATTTCTGCAAGTTGTGCGATCTCATCTAAACTCGCCCCATTAAAACCGTATAGGGAAAAAACATCGAGTGCAGCATTCAGCAGCTGGTTGCGTTTTTGAGTACTCTTTTTTTGTTCCATCAGCAAATATTAAAAACAATTAAAAAGGGAATTTTTAATTGTACGTCAAATCATCAGATTTGTGCATCAAGTCAGGCGCTAATTTTATGAATAATGATGATTTATTCTTTAGATTAAAGATATAATTAGTATCGGTTTAAGGCGCAGGAATTAAAAACCAAGCTTTTGAAAAGGTTGATGATTTTTTAAGTACTAATTATTACCTTGAAGCATCATAAAGTTAAAATAAAATTAATGAATGAAGTTGAAATTTTGCCAATTGCTGAATAAATAATCAGTGAGACAGATATTCTCTTGATTCAAAATAAGGAATCCAGAATAAACAGTTATTCCAGATTCCCTCACATTTTAGGTTGCCAGAACGGCATTCAGAACCTGCTGTTCAAGTTCGGCGAATTTCACATTCTTTTGTCGTGGACGTGGCAGATCAACTTTGAACTCTTTGGCAATATAGCCTTTATCCAACAGGATAATCCGGTCTGCCAGTTGTACGGCTTCACTCACGTCATGGGTGACCAGAATCGCGGTAAAGCCCTGTTCAGTCCATAATTTTTCAATTAGGTTCTGCATATCCAGACGGGTCAGGGCATCCAGCGCACCAAGTGGTTCATCTAGTAATAAAATACGCGGCTTATGTGACAAGGCACGTGCAAGAGCTGTACGCTGACGCTGACCACCAGACAGTTGTGAAGGCCAAAGCCCGGCTTTTTCTTTTAAGCCGACTTTCTCTAGCATTTGTGATGCATTGTCATGCTGGTCTTTGGGTAAGCCGAGTTGCACGTTCTGTTCGATGCTGCGCCATGGCAATAAACGCGGATCCTGGAACATCACGCGGATATCATCAGCGGTGATGCCTTCACGGATATGACGTGCGGACTTGAATTTAATTTCGCCATAGCTCTGTTTTTCTAAATCTGCAATCAGACGGAGCAGGGTACTTTTACCACAACCACTACGGCCAACAATCGCCAGAAATTCACCCGGCTGAATATGCAGGTCCAGATCTTCCAGTACCTTCACCGAACCATAGAACTTGTGCAGCTGTTCAATAATGATTTCGGCACCCGCAACGGCATTGGGATTGATGTCGGTTGCAGCAGGCTCCTGCACTGCAGTCGGATCATTGGCAAGACGCCCTAAGCTGAGATCAGTCATCACATGCTCCTCAATATTTTTTCAATTATTTTTGATAGCCAGCATGCCAGCGCAGCAGGAATCGTTCTAAGGCCACGGCTAGGACATCTGCCAGTTTACCGAGCAGGGCATACAGTAAAATACCCACCAGTACGACATCAGTTTGCAGGAATTCACGCGCGTTCATGGTCATATAACCGATACCGGACTGGGCAGAAATCGTTTCAGCCACAATCAGCAGTACCCAGACCAGACCAAGTGAAAAACGTAGGCCGACCAGAATTGAAGGCATTGCCCCTGGCAGGATGATTTCTTTATAAAGCTGCCAGCGAGTCAGGCCATAGCTTTTACCCATTTCAATCAGCTGGGAATCGACTGAACGAATCCCATGATAGGTATTGATGTAGATTGGGAAAAACACACCAATCGCGACCAGAAACAGCTTGGCTGATTCATCAATTCCGAACCAGAGAATCACCAGTGGAATCAAGGCCAAAGCCGGGATATTACGGATCATCTGTAAGGTGGTATCCAGCAGGGTAGAAGCCGTTTTGGATGAACCATTCAGTAGACCCAAAATCAGCCCTAGACCACCACCCACCAATAACCCACTTAGGGCACGACCAGCACTCACTTTGACATGTGTCCATAACTCACCGCTAAGTAGTAAATTCCAGAATGCGATGACTACGGCACTTGGTGCAGGCAAAATACGGCTTTCCAGCAAACCGGTACTTGACGCGATTTGCCAGAGTAGAATTAATCCAACAGGAACTAACCAGGGCAGCAGATGCTGCCCCAGAATTGTTCCACGTGAAACCTGCTTTGGGGTCAGGGTTTCACCTGAAACGACTTTTGACATTAAGCAGACTCCTTAATTTTCTCAGCCTGCTTGTTCTCGTCAGGTGTGTAGTTGTTCGCCACAATCTCACCGAATGGACCAGTCAGGTTTGGCTGAGCCAGTTTTTGCTGAGTTTCAAGCGGAAGTAATGGGAATACCAGTTCCGCAAAACGGATCGATTCTTCCAGATGTGGGTAGCCTGAGAAAATGAAGGTATCAATACCTAGATCAGCATATTCCTGAATACGTGCAGCGACAGTTTCCGGATCGCCGACCAGTGCTGTGCCTGCACCACCACGAACCAGACCTACACCTGCCCACAGGTTTGGAGACACTTCGAGTTTGCTACGGTCGCCATTGTGCAGCTCAGCCATACGACGTTGGCCGACAGAGTCCATTTGCTTGAATTTCGCTTGTGCAGCAGCAATAGTGGCATCATCTACATACTGGATGAGCTCGTCTGCTGCTCTCCATGCTTCTTCATTGGTTTCACGCACGATCACATGCAGACGGATACCGTAGCTCAGCTTGCGACCTTTCGCTTCCGCTTTGGCACGCACATTTTCAATTTTTTCTTTCACTGCTGCAGGCGGCTCACCCCAAGTCAGGTAAGTGTCGACCTGATCAGTGGCCAGTTCAACGGCTGCATCTGAAGAACCACCGAACCAGAGTGGTGGATATGGTTTTTGAACTGGTGGATAAAGCAGTTTGGCATCATCTACACTGAGACGTTCGCCATGGAAAGTGAAGCTTTCGCCGGTATGTGAACGGGTCAGAATTTCACGCCAGATTGTCGTATATTCAGCTGCAGTCTTGTAGCGTGTTGCATGATCTTCATAAACGCCGTCACCTTTTAGTTCTTGCTCATCACCACCCGTCACCAGGTTCAGCAATACACGGCCACCAGACAGACGGTCAAAGGTTGCAGCCATACGTGCAGTCAGGGCAGGCGTAGTAACACCTGGACGCAGCGCGACGAGGAATTTCAGTTTTTTAGTGGCATCAATCAGGCTGGCTGCGGTTAACCACGGATCTTCACATGAACGGCCAGTCGGGATTAACACGCCTTCATAACCAAGATTATCGACCGCAACCGCAATCTGCTTCATGTAGGCATGATCGACCTGGCGTGCACCTTTGCTGGTACCTAAGTAGCGGCTGTCGCCATGTGTCGGGATAAACCAGAAAATTTTCATGTCTTTGATCCTTAGATTATTTGCCTGCCCAAACGGCTTGCTGAATATTGATAGATTTCGGAATGATCTTGAGTTCGCTAAAACGGTTTGCGAGTTCCTGCTGATCGGCAATCACTTTCTTGGTAAGCGGTGCCGGACCAGACGGATTCGGACGACGCTGGATAAAGGTCTGGCTGACAATCGGTTTTAGACCGGTACTTTGTGCAAAGATGCTTGCAGTTTCAGCCTTATGGCTTTGTACCCATTTATCCGCAACATTGATCTGCTTGATAATGCCTTTTAAGGCTTGTGGATGATTTTTGATTAAATTTTCTGAAGCCAGGTAAAAGGTATAATTTGGACTTAAGCCCTTGCCTGAAGATAAAACTCTGGCTTTATCTTCTACTTGAGCCGCAGCATAGTACGGATCCCAAATCGCCCAGGCATCAATCGCACCTTTCTGGAAAGCTGCACGCGCATCAGCAGGGCTTAGCCAGACCGGTTGGATATCAGTCCATTGCAGACCCGCTTTGCGTACTGCCTGTACCAGTAAATAATGTGAGCTTGAACCGCGGTGCACGCCAACACGTTTACCTTTGAGCTGGCTTAGCTTGGTAATTTTGGAATTGTGCTGGACCAAAATGGCAGAAGATAAAGGTTTTGCAGTTTCATAAGCAAAATAGTGCAATGGTTTATTGCCTGCCTGAGCGTAGACAGGAGGCGTATCTCCAGTTGCACCTACATCAATAGAACCTACCGCCAATGCTTCTAAAATTTGCGGTCCGCCTGGGAATTCATTCCAGCTGATTTTTGCATTTGGAAATTCCTTTTCCAACAGTTTTTGCTGCTGGGCAATGACCAGGTTCACAGAAGCTTTTTGATAGCCCACACGAAGCTGTTTAACAGAAGGATCTACTGCCCAAGCGGCACTTGAACCCAACATCGCGCAAGCAACTAATGCAGCGTTCATTCCATGACTGGAGGTCTTGAACCATGTGATTGCTTTGTTGTGTAGCTGATGTTGAGTCATGATTAAATCCCCTAAATTGTTCTTTGGTTTACTTCGCGATAATTGCAGATTGAATATTCAGTTTGGCTGGAATCAGTTGCTGGCCATAGAAGGCATCAGCCACCTGTTGTTGTTTTTGTGCCACTTCGGGAGTGAGTGGTTTTACCCCAAAGCCCATGCGTGAAATAGACGTTTTCAAGACATCAAAGGCCAGGCCTGTCGGTTTTTCCAGAAGTTTGGCGGCTTCATCCTGATGAGCAGAGACCCACTCAGTGGTCAGGTTGAGTTCATTCACGACAGCTTCAATAATCTGTGGGTTGGCTTCAGCAAACTTGCGATCTGCCAGATAGAACTGATGATTACTGACGATGTTCTCACCCGTGGCGATGACACGGGCACCAATCTGATGTTCTGCTGCAGCGAAGAACGGATCCCAGATCACCCAGGCATCGACAGCACCGCGTTCGAAAGCGGCACGGGCATCAGAAGGTGGCAGGTAAACCACTTCGATATCGCTGAGTTTCAGATTATTGGCTTCAAGGACTTTGAGTAGTAAGTAATGAACATTTGAGCCTTTATTTAAGGCAACACGTTTGCCTTTCAGATCCTGAACTGACTGGATATTCGAATCTTTTTGTACGATTAGCGCTTCAGCTTTCGGTGCTTCAGGCTGATTGGCCACATAGACCAGATTTGAGTTCGCTGCTTGAGCAAAGATCGGTGGCGCTTCACCGGCTTCACCAAAAGATACGCTGCCGACATTCAAGCCTTCAAGCAACTGAGGACCAGCCGGGAATTCAACCCATTTCACATTCACGCCTTGTTCTTTTAATGACGTTTCTAAGGTGCCACGTTCTTTTAAGATCGGCAGTACGCCATATTTCTGGAAACCAATATTCAGGGTCACGGCTTCCTGTTTTTTGCCACAGCCAGAAAGCATCATCACGCCAGCCACCGCAGCACTAAGGACCGCAGTTTTTGTGAATAATTGAATGTGTGATTGGCGCATGAATCAGAACTCCTGAAAATTTAGAAATGTGAAATGAAGAACTTAGGCATACGCTAAAGCTTTTTACTTTTCTAAAAAAATAACTATTCAGGAATTTCTAATGAAGAAAAAAGATAAATAAAAAAGTGCAAAACTTATGCAGGAAAGTGATTTACACATTAATTTAGGAAGAAAGAATTATTTATATAAGACAATGAAATATAAAATTATTTATTCTAAATAAAGTGGCCAGATATGCTTATTAGAAAATCAGCAATAGGATTTTTATGCTGAATACAGGTTTTATGAATATCGTTATCTAAAATAGAGATATGAGAGCGAATAAAAAGTCACTTTAAAGTGACTTTTTACAGACAATTGAATTGCGCTGATAATTATAAAAAGCCTGTCGGGCATCAGGCAAATCATCTACTGATGCCGGTTCAAAACCCTGTTCCAGAAACCAGTGTGCAGTACGGGTCGTTAAAATAAACAGTTGCTGAATACCCAGACTTTTGGCCTTATCTTCCAGATAATGCAGGATCTGGCTACCGCGGTTGGATTGACGGTAACTTGGATCTACTGCAACGCAGGCGATTTCTGCGGAACGCAGTTCATTGCCCGTAGTCGGAATCGGATACAGGGCAGCACAGGCCAGAATCATGCCGTCACGCTCAATTACCGCGAACTGGTCGATTTCATTTTCCAGACGTTCCCGCGAACGGTAAACCAGAATACCTTCTTCTTCTAAGGGGCGGAGCAAACGGATCAGGCCACCGACATCCTGAATATCGGCCATACGCACTTCTTCATAATGCGCATCGGTGATCATGGTGCCGGAACCATCCCGGGTGAACAGTTCTTCCAGCAAGGCGCCGTCATAGGTATACGAAATCAGATGAACACGATTGACGCCATTTTGGGAAGCTTCCTGAGCGGCCTTGAGCTGGAGCCGAATTTCAATATCCTGTTCATCAGAAAGAATATAGTCATCCAGTTGCTGTGGGGTTACTTCCCGTTTTAACTGGCCCTTACTGTCGAGCAGACCATGCTGTCGACCCAAGATAATCAGTTTATCTGCTTTGAGGCGGGTCGCAGTTTTGGTTGCAACTTCTTCAGCTAGAAGGTTAAAAACTTCGCCTGTCGTTGAATAGCCGGTCGGACCGAGAATCACAATATTATGATTATCCAGATGACGTTGAATCGCATCAGTATCAATCGCCCGAACTTCACCAGTTAACTGAAAATCAACCCCGTCACGGATACCATAAGGTTTGGCTGTTACAAAATTTCCTGAAACGGCATCGATGCGCGCACCATACATGGGTGAGTTGGCCAGCCCCATCGATAATAGCGCCTCAATCTGTAAACGGATCGATCCTACTGCATTCAGTACACAGCTTAAGGATTCACGAGTTGTGACCCGACGCTGCTGATGGAAAGGGGTCTCGAAGCCACTCGCAGCCAGATTCTGGTTAATCTGCGGACGCGCGCCGTGCACCAGAATCAGCCGGATTCCTAAAGAATTGAGCAGGGCAATATCATGAATGATGTGCTGAAAGTTGTCATGCAATACCGCTTCACCATCAAACATGATCACAAAGGTTTTATTGCGATGAGCATTGATATAAGGCGCAGAATGGCGAAACCAGTGCACATATTGCAAGGTATTGCTCGGTGAGGTTTCTGCTGCAGTCATAGCTGTGCCCATTTCAATATTTAAAGATCTAGCTTTGATTCTAATGAAAAAATACTGAAGTGGAAGTACAGATATAAAAAAACACCTGAAGCGAGCTTCAGGTGTCTGCTAGAAGGGCAGAAAAGAGAATGATTAGTTGATGATTCGAACAATCTTGTCGTTACGATCGTTGACTAGTACATAGTCACCATTGATTTTGTACCATTGCTGGTTTTTACCTGCTTTCGGCAGACGGCGTGCTTCATGGCCACTGACTTCAAAGCGACGGTTGTCATACTGGTTTGGCAGTTTTTGACCTACGCGCCAGTCACGGCTTGGGTTAACCCCACGGTTGTTATAACGACGGTCATCCCATTTTTTCGCATCTTTATGATTCCAGTGCGGTGCTGATTTATGCGGTGCATAACGTGGATCATGATGCTGCGGTGCTGCCATTGCAGAAGTAGCAACCAGCGCACTAAGAGATAAGGCAATTGTAGTTAAAACTTTTTTCATGGCTCTCACCTAAAAATCTGTACATGTTTTCGATGAGATTAAATTAGCGAATAAGTAGATAGAAAGCGTGAGGTCAGTTTAGTGGAATTGTTAAATTCATGAAGGAATTTAGGAGATTAGCCACGATTAAAAGGAAAGCTCTAAAATAAGAAAAAGCCTAAAAAGGCTCATCCGAAAAATCAAAAAGCCCAAACGAGGTTGGGCTTTGCATCAGGTTCTGAATCAGTCTCCGATAATCCGGACAATACTGTTATTTTCAGAGTTCACCAGAATGTAGTCATTGTTGACTTTGTACCATTGCTGCTTACGGTCTGGTTTAGGCAGTTTATGGTCCTTATACTCGACCTTGTAGCCATTACTGCGATAATGCTGCGGCATGACATAGCCAGGCTGCCAGCGTAACTGTTGCAGACGTTTAACGCCACGTTCTTCACGCATACGACGTTTATCATACTGGTCTTGGTGATCGTCATGAAACTCACGCGATTTCTTGGCCTGATGATGACCCGGACCCCGTTCCATACGCTGTTCATCATTGAAATGAGGGGCAGCGTTTGCAACATTTGCCAGCATGAATGCACTGCAGGACATCGCCAATGCTACCAGAACCTTTTTCATGTTGAACCCTCATTCAATTGTTCATTTTCTACAGTAACTAATGTACGGAAAAATTGCAGAGAAACTGTGAAGAACTGGCTGAAGTTTTATATCAATTACAGAGAAATTATGATTATGCCATGATTTTACATAAGCTTAGGATGCACTTCAGTCAGTTGGCCAGTTATGCCCAGCCCCATTGGCATTTCAGCAAAACCGGGATAAAGATGCAAGCGCAATGTCCTGAATTGTGTATCAAAACCGTCTCAAATTAGTGGAAAAATATTCTTTTTAAGCACCAGATCTTGATTCGGTCATTGCAATTTTTCAATTCCACTGTTCCGTTAAACCCTGTAAGGACTGAATGGCTTCAGCCACAGACTCTGCCTCGACTGCATCTTCTAAAGCCAAAATCAGGGCAGTTGATAACTGCAAATTTTCAATACAACGAATAGTTTCAGTTTTACGTTTTTGGTCTGCCATTAAATTTTCCTTCGCTTTGATTTAACTTGAAAAGCATTATAAAAATTTTATATTAATTTGGAAAACCGAATAATTTTATATTATTGATTCATTAAAACGATTTATATCTTTTTTTTTAAAGAATTTAAGGATAAGAAAAGCGCACTATCCGTAAATGCGCTCTTTCGGGATCTAATGAACGATCTTAATAGGCATAGTTCAGATCAGTATAGTCACTTAGGGATTTCTGTACATGTGCCTGAATAAAAGTACGCACATCTTCTGCTGTCATTGCTTTGCCCTGATTGCTAATCACATGTTCAATTTCAGGCTGACCTTCGATCTTGATGCGATAGACAAAGTGTTTCGCCACCTGATAGCGATCGTCCAGTTTTTCGATACCGGTCACATAATGATAGGAATGTTCAAAATTCAGATCGGTATGGGAAAAGACAAACTGGTCAAACAGTTTCAGTTTTTGACCATTTTCGAGTGCCTGAATGTCATCGACAATGCTGGCATCAAACTTCATGCCGTATTTTTCAGAGATCGGCTGCTGATCGACCAGCAGAGAGACCATGCCATCTTCCAAAGTCGTCACGGTGATGTTGTTTAAGTCAGTCATGTTGCACTCAAATAAAAATCTGTTGGCGCTAGTATAGGGGAATTTGCAGCGAACTGAATAAAGACAGTATTGCAGAGATAAGAAAGGTCTGGCTGATTCAGTCTGAAATCTGGATGAATTGGGCAGAAGAATAAGCCAGCTTTCAAATGGGTCTTATCTTTATAGAGTTTAAAAAAAACAAAAAGCCAATGCGGACATTGGCTTTTAAATAGGTGTCAATTAAAGATTAGTCCTGCGCATCAATACTTTGACCGTTCATATGCAAGCTATCTTCACCCATCAGGTACAGATAGGCTGGCATGATGGAATCCGGTGTCGGTAAGGTTTTCGGATCTTCATTCGGATAAGCCTTGGCACGCATTGCCGTACGTGTAGCGCCTGGATTGATACAGTTAAAACGGATATTCGAATTGACCCGTTCTTTGGCAAATAACTGGCTCACTGCTTCAATGGCAATTTTTGAAACTGAATAAGCGCCCCAGCATTCCAGGGCTTCACGACCTACGCCGGAACTGGCAAAGACCACAGAAGCATGTTTGGATTTTTCCAGCAGGGGTAACAGGGCTTGGGTAATCACAAAAGGCGCACGAAGGTTAACCGCCATGACATCATCCCAGACATTAACCGGATAATCTGCCAGTGACACTCGCTCGCCTAAAATACCGGCATTATGCAAAATCCCGTCCAGACGGCCAAACTGGCGATCGAGCGTGTCGAGCAATAATTCATAATCACGTTCAGAGGCGCTAGATAACTGCAATGGGAGAATGGCAGGTTGCGGCGCACCTAAGCTTTCAATCTCGTCATAAATGACTTCAAGCTTGTTTAAGGTACGCCCGTGCAGAACTACAGTTGCCCCATGCAGGGCATAGCTGATTGCTGCTGCACGACCAATGCCATCGCCCGCACCCGTGATCAGGATGATACGATCTTTTAACAGATCGGGGCGAGGTTGATATTCTGAATACTTCATTATCTACCTCCTCATTATTATTGTTAAGTGTCTTCAGTAGTTTCAGGAATCAAGACAGGACACTTGGCTCGCTCAAGACCAGTTTTTGAATGTGCTGGTGTAACTCGTTCACTGTATTCACTATATAGTCGGCTTGCCAGGCTGTTAAGTCATCTTTGTATTGCAGTGGTAAATAACCGTATGCTGCCAGTATGGTATACATTTTGGCATTGCGGCCAGCATCAATATCCCGTGGATGGTCACCGACATAGATACAGTCTTCTGCAGCCAGCTGTAACTGCTGGGCAGCCAGATACATTGGCTCCGGATCTGGCTTGGTTCGAGTTACATCTTCCGGACAGACCAGTACGGCACAGCGCTCGGTCAGGTTTAAAGCTTTGAGTAAAGCTTCGCTCAACCAGCGCGGTTTATTGGTCACAATTCCCCAAGGGACATCATTTTCTTCTAATTCTTCAAGTAGAGGATACATTCCGCTGAACAGGTCTGTATCTACAGCAATATCTGCGCCATACATATCCAGAAAACGCTGGCGATGATCCAAGAAAACCGGATCTTCCAGTTGTAGTTCCGGATAGACCAATTTGACCATAGCGCGGGCACCTTCTGAAACCTGGGTACGGATCAGATCAGCTTCAACCACTTCACGGCCGGCTTCGCGGCACATATGCTGGATAATCCGGATAAAGTCAGCCGCAGTATCAATTAAAGTACCATCTAGGTCGAATAGAACCGCCTTCATTGGGCAGCCTCTTGCGCACTTTCTTTAACGGTATACACCATATAGTTCACGTCAACATTCGGTGCCAGCCAGTAACGCTTGGTCAGCGGGTTATAATGCAGGCCAGTCATATCTTTCAGTTTTAAACCGGCATTACGGATGTCGTGCGCCAACTCAGAAGGCTTGATGAATTTGCTGTAATCATGTGTACCTTTGGCCAGCATACGCAGGATATATTCTGCACCAATGATCGCGAACAGATAAGATTTTGGATTACGGTTAATGGTCGAGAAGAAGACATGACCACCTGGTTTGGCCAGTTTATAACAGGCCTGAATAATAGAGGCTGGATCAGGTACATGTTCCAGCATTTCCATACAGGTAACCACATCGTATTGACCGGCTTGCTCTTCTGCCAGCTGTTCTACCGGAATCTGACGGTATTCAATATTGCTAACATCTTCCTGCTCAGCATGGATGCGTGCCACATTCAGTGGCGCTTCGCCCATATCAATGCCCAGCACCTGAGCGCCACGGCGCGCCATGCTTTCTGACAGGATGCCCCCGCCACAGCCCACATCCAGCACTTTCTTGCCGCTCAAGCCACCAGCATGTTCATCAATCCAGTTGAGACGCAACGGATTGATCATATGCAATGGGCGGAACTCGGAATGCTGATCCCACCATATAGCTGCAAATGCTTCAAACTTGGCAATTTCTTGTGGATCAACATTCAATTGCGACATCGGTGTTACCTCAATCAGTCGTGATTATTTAAAATTTAAGTTCGCCCAGAGGCGGTATAAACAGATTTAACTTCTTGTAAATCAGTACACTTGTTTAGTGTAGCGATTCTGGAAAAAAAAGCGATAAAAGCTGTAAAAAAGTTCACAGAATAAAAACGAAACCGGCATAATTACTTTATAGTGAAGCCATAAATTAGACATAATGATTTAGAGGACGATAATCCCAATGAAAAAATTTATTTTAGGCACTGTAGCCGCATCTGTTTTGGCATTTTCTGGCAGTGCAATGGCCGCCAACTTTGTAGCAGGTCAAGACTATCAAGTCCTGGCGAATCCAGTAAAAGTTGAAAAGCCGGGGAAAATTGAAGTCCGTGAATTCTTCTGGTATGGCTGTGGTCACTGCTATTCTCTTGAACCACACATGCAAAGCTGGTTAAAAAAATTGCCTAAAGATGTACGTTTTGTACGTACTCCAGCCGCGATGAATCCACTATGGGAACAGGCAGCTCGTGCGTATTATGTGTCTGAAGCTCTAGGTGTTCGTCAAAAAGCGCATTTGCAGCTATTTCATGATATCCATGCGAAGAAACAGCCAATTCTGGAGCAGGCTCAATTGGCCAAGTTCTATACCCGTTATGGTATTTCTGAAGCGAAATTTAATACCACTTATAAATCATTCCCGATTTCTTCAAAAATCGCACAGGCCAAAAATCTGGCTGCGACTTATCAGTTAAGCGGCGTACCAGCGGTAACCGTAAATGGTAAGTATGTAGTTCAGGGCGATGATGCCAAAGTGGTTCAAGTGGTGAATTATCTGGTTGAAAAAGAGCGTAAAGCTAAATAACACCAGATCTGCATGAATCTAAAAACCCGCAGCTGTATGCGGGTTTTTTTATGTCAGGATAAAATTGAATTGTGAAATAGATTTCACTCAGATGAGACCTCAGGTTTGAGATAAAATTCCACGAAATAACAGTTCTAACTGCTTTAGGCTTTGCGCTTTGAAGTCATTTATCCGAGTTTGTCGCAGTTCGGGATCAGGCTGTGCCTGAAGCTGAATCCAGCCCATAGCCCAGTTTAATGCAAGAGGAACCAGGACCTGTGCCAGTGCGGTTAATTCGGCTGGAGAAGAAGATTGCTGGGCGGCTGGAATCTGTTCCAGGGTATGCCGAAAGTCTTGGGTCAGATAATGAATTTCCCGCTCAATGCCTTGTCTGATAATGTTGGAACCGCCCCAACGTTCGGCACTGACAAATGTCCAGGCTTCGGGATGGGCATCGACTGCCTGAAAAAACAGTTCGATCTTGGCTGAAAGCTCATTAAGAGAAAAATCTGCAGGTCCTAACTGATTCAGCACACCTTTGAGATGAATTGAAACCTGATCCAGAAGTTCCAGTCCCAACTGATCCATATTCTGAAAGTGTCGATAAAATGCGGCAGGCACCAGCCCGACTTCATGAGTGATTTCGCGCAGGCTGATGCTGCTAAATGCATAGCCACGGCTGCTCAATGCCAAGGTAGCATCGAGGAGGGCCTGGCGGCTTTGGTGCTTGCGTTCTTCACGTAAAGACATAGGGATCTTCCTTCGGCAGATTTGCAGTTTAGCAAAAAACATCTGTCCATCGCAGTAGCGCAGATGGACTGAAAAATCTATACAAGCAAAGCGTGTCCAGTGATTTTGTAAATGATCTGTCCTCTGTTCCAATCTTGGCGGAGGCTTCTGTTATACTGAGCCGCAATTATTTTTAGTCAACAGCAGGACCTATTATGCGTATCGACCAACGAGCATTAGATCAATTACGTGAAGTGAAAATTACCCGTAACTATACACGTTATGCGGAAGGTTCCGTATTGGTTGAATTTGGTCATACCAAAGTGCTGTGTACTGCCAGTGTAGACAGCTCTGTACCACGTTTCCTGAAAGGTCAGGGTCAAGGCTGGGTAACAGCGGAATATGGCATGCTGCCACGTTCAACACATACCCGTAGTGATCGTGAAGCTGCTCGCGGCAAACAAAGTGGCCGTACTCAGGAAATCCAGCGTCTGATCGGTCGTAGCCTACGTTCAATGGTCGACCTGAAAAAACTTGGTGAAAATACCATTACCATTGACTGTGACGTGATCCAGGCAGATGGTGGTACCCGTACTGCATCAATTACGGGTGCAGCCGTAGCATTGATTGATGCCATGAACGTATTGCTTGAGAAAAAGAAAATTAAACAGGACCCACTTAAAGGTCTGGTAGCAGCCATTTCTGTAGGTATTTTTAAAGATGAAGTCTTGCTGGATCTTTGCTATGAAGAAGATTCAAACTGTCAGACTGACTTGAATGTCGTGATGACTCAGGCAGGTGAATTTATTGAAATCCAAGGTACTGCTGAAGATAAGCCATTTACCCGTGAGCAATGCAATGACATGCTGGCCATGGCTGAAAAAGGGATTCAGGAACTGATCAAGAAACAGCAAGAAGCTTTGGGCTGGTAAGCTTTTCAAGTTGTAAAAAACGCATCTTCGGATGCGTTTTTTATTGTACCTACACATTGCCTGACAAAAAATGAACAGGATCTGTCTACTGTGTAACCTCTGTTTTAAGCGATGATCTTTTAACCAAATCTCATTCAGAGGGGTATAACATGAAAATATGGTTAATGGCATTTTCAGTATTTGCTGTGCTGGGTTTAACTGCCTGCGATTCGAATTCTCGTGATGAAAACCGCGATGGTGCAAATATGGAACGAGGAAGTGATACCAATTAACAGAGTAGAGGCCATTCAACCTCTATGATTTATATCCTTGAGAATAAGAAAAAGGGTGCTGTGGCCACTGCTGTCCCATAGTTTGCTTTAAATAAAAAAACCTGAGTCCTAACAGTTAAAATATGAGTGCAAACAAACACTTTAACGACCAGGATTCAGGTTTTGTCACATCAGAATACCGTATTTCATGAGCTAATTAAACCTGTTGTGCGACAGGATTTTGAACAACTTGCTAAAGTGCACCATGTTGGACAGAAATTTAGAGCGGCTTCCCGGTGGGATCAGTTTATTGCCATATTGATGTCTCAATTCTCTTGTAGGCAAAGTCTGAGAGATATTCAATCCAATTTGGAGTGCCAACAGGAAAAACTAAGTCATCTCGGAGCAAAGTCTATTCCCCGAAGCACGCTGGCACGAATCAATGAGCAGCAGCCTGCTGCCTTGTATCAACAGCTATTTTACAAGTTGCTTAAATACTATGAACACTCAAAAGTCGCTCATAAATTTCGCTTTAAGAATCCCTTGTATTCCTTGGATGCCAGTCATATTGACCTGTCGCTTTCCTTATGTGAATGGGCCAAAGTTCACGACTCAAAAGCCAGCATGAAACTCAGTATAGGATTGAATCACAGCAATGATATTCCTGAGTTTGTTGCAGTTGAAAATGGCAAAGAAAATGACATGGTACAAGGCCGCAAATTCCAGTTTCCTGCTGGCAGCATTGTAGTTTTTGATAAAGGCTATGTCGATTACCAATGGTATGCAAATCTGACTGCTCAAAACATTGGATTTGTCACACGTTTTAGGCCTAAATCTGTGTATCAGGTGATCCAGCAACATCCAGTGCTTGAATCCAAAGGTATTCTAAAAGATGAAACCATTCAGCTGAATAGCGCACATGCCCTAAAAAGAAAAGCCCCAGTGTTAAGAAGAATTGAATATAGAGATCAGCAAAGTGGCAAGCACTTTAGCTTTCTCAGCAATAACTTTCATTTAGCCGCCTCCACCATTGCGGCGATTTATAAAGATCGTTGGAAAGTTGAGCTGTTCTTTAAGGCGATTAAGCAGAATCTCAAATTAAAAGCGTTTCTAGGCCGCAGTAGGAACGCAATTCAGACACAAATCTGGAGTGCGATGATCGCCTATTTATTGGTGAGTTTCGCTCAACATTTAGGAAAAACAGGTTGGACAGTTCAACGTTTACTCAGAATAATTCAAGTGAATTTGTTTGAAAGAAGAACTTTAAAAGCTTTATTTTCACCCGATAAAATACCCATAAAACAAGAGGAAGCTCATTTGAGCTTCCTCTTGTGAAAAATTGTGGGACAGCAATGGTGCTGTGGCACCCTTTTTTAATAATAAGACTTTAACCATTAAAACGCATTGATAGGTCAATGGCTTTGACATCTTTGGTCAGTACACCCATCGAAATATAGTCTACGCCTGTACTCGCCACTTCACGTAAGTTATCAATGGTGATATTGCCTGAAGCTTCCAGTTTACAGCGACCAGCCACATGTTTAACGGCATCAATCATTTGCTGCTGACTGAAATTATCCAGCATCACGATATCAGCCTCGGCTTCTAGGGCCTGATTCAGTTCATCCCAGGTTTCAACTTCCACTTCAACTGGTTTACCCGGTGCAATCTGGTGGGCCATGGCAATCGCCTGGCGAATGCCGCCGGCTGCCATAATATGATTTTCTTTAATCAAAAAGGCATCGAATAGGCCCAGACGGTGATTCTGACCACCACCGACAGCAACAGCATATTTTTGGGCAATACGTAAGCCTGGCAGCGTTTTACGGGTATCTAAGAGCTTGGTATGCAGACCGTCCAACTCTTTGACATAGGTTGCTGTTTTGGTCGCAACTGCAGACAGCGTCTGTACAAAGTTCAGGGCAGGGCGTTCTACAGTCAGTAGGCTACGTGCAGAACCGGCCAGTTTTAGAAAAGCTTCATTGGCAGCGACATGATCGCCGTCATTTTTTAGCCAGATCACTTCTACACTCGGATCATAGGCCTGAATCAGGGCATTGACCCAAGGCTGACCAGCAAGAACCATTGCTTCACGGCTAATAATCGTGGCAGTCGCCTGTTCATCTTCAGGAGTCAGCAGGGCAGTAATGTCACCATCGCCAATATCTTCGGAGAGTGCCTGTTGAATATTGATCTGAATCGACTGTTCTAGCAAAGCCTGAGATATGCTCATGAGTATTTCCGTATCTTTTTTAGCCGTGAAAAATTGTGCGTTATCTTAACACCGTTACATTAAAATGAGCGATTTTTCATACAGCCTGCCGGGATGAATTGAGATTTGCCTATGAAAGTTTTAGCATTAAGCCGGCTGCAATCCTGATATTGCAGATTTTATTTTTGTACAGGACAGTTTTATGCAACAGGCAGCTGAGTTTCAAATCCAGGACGGGCAATTGCTCGGGGCGCGCCAGATCCCTTCTCCAAATTTTAATCAGCGGCCTGAACATACCGACATCCAGTTACTGGTGATCCATAACATCAGTCTGCCGCCGTCACAGTTTGGTGGTGGCTATATTGAACAGTTTTTTCAGAATCAGCTGGAGTGGTCAGTGCATCCGTATTTTCGGACTATTGAAGGCATGCAGGTGTCGGCGCATCTGCTGATTTTGCGTTCTGGTGAAGTGCTGCAGTTTGTGAATTTCAATGACCGAGCCTGGCATGCAGGTCGTTCCAGCTATCTGGCCAAAAAAGAATGTAATGATTATTCCATCGGGATTGAACTGGAAGGCAGTGATGACCTGCCGTTTGAACAGGCACAATATGATGCCTTGGTCAAAGTCACCGCCTGTTTACAAGACTATTATCCAAAAATGCAGCAGCATATTGCCGGACATTCGGACATTGCACCGGGACGTAAAACCGATCCGGGACCATATTTTGACTGGTGTGCTTTTCGTGCCCAGTTACAACATTATAAGAACCCATGACCCTTCAGGAAGTCATGTGATTAAGCAATGAACTTCTTTTGCAAGTTTCATTACAATAGGCCCAAATTAATTATTAGGTGAATAGGATGGCGCTTTGGCGTTCGACCGTAATTGTCAGTGCGATGACCATGTTGTCGCGGGTTCTGGGATTGGTCCGGGATGTGGTTTTACTGAATGTATTCGGTGCCGGTAAAGATTTCGATACCTTCGTGGTGGCATTTCGTATTCCAAACTTTTTCAGACGGCTGTTTGCAGAAGGGGCATTCTCCCAAGCCTTTATTCCGGTACTGACAGAATATAAAACCAGTCGTACTCATGCAGAAGTGCAGATCCTGATCAGCCGGGTCTTTGGCTGTCTGGCTACTTTCATGACCACCCTGACCATGATTGCCATCATTGCCGCACCGGTGATCATGTATATCTATGCGCCAGGGTTCCATGGCGATGAAGCAAAGTTTGCGCTGGCTACAGACATGTTCCGCTTGACCATTCCATACCTGCTATTTATGTCACTAACGGCTTTTGCCAGCAGTATTCTGAACAGTTATGGCTCTTTCAGTACGCCAGCCTTTGCTCCGGTCTTATTGAATATTGCCATGATTGCCGGTGCGCTCTGGCTCACCCCTTTTATGGCAGAGCCGATTATGGCGCTAGGCTGGGCAGTCGTAATTGCCGGTATTTTGCAGCTGGCAATCCAGATTCCAGAATTATGGCGTAAAAACCTGTTGATTCCACCGAAAGTAGACTTCAAGCATGAAGGGGTGGATCGCATCATGAAACTGATGCTACCCGCTTTGTTTGGTGTATCGGTCACCCAGATCAATCTGTTACTGAATACGGTTTGGGCTTCTTTTATGCAGGATGGTTCAGTGTCGTGGCTGTATAGTGCTGAACGCATGACCGAGTTGCCATTGGGTCTGATCGGTGTCGCAATCGGTACCGTAATTCTGCCGTCTTTATCCACACAGCATACGGAAAAGAATCCGGAAAAATTCCGTGGCATGATGGACTGGGCAGCGAAAGTCATCGTACTGGTGGGTTTGCCAGCCAGTATTGCCTTATTCATGCTGTCAACACCGATTATTCAGGCATTGTTTGAACGCGGACAGTTCACTTTTGAAGATACCCAGATGACAGCCTTGGCACTGCAATGTATGAGTGGCGGTGTGATTGCTTTTATGCTGATTAAAGTCTTTGCTCCTGGCTTCTATGCCCAGCAGGATACCCGTACACCTGTACGCGTCGGTTTAATGGCCGTAGCAGCCAATGCGATTCTGAACGTGATCTTTATTGGTTTCTTTAAACTGATTCATTGGGAAGCGGAGCATATGGCACTGGCACTGGCTTCGACCGGTTCAGCCATGGTCAATGCAGGTCTGCTGTATTTCTATCTGCATCAACGCAATATTTTCCGTTTTGGTGCGCACTGGAAAAAAATCTTTATGCAATTCATGTTTGCCAATGTGGTGATGATTGCAGCCTTGGCCTATGCACTGAGCTGGTATAACGGTGATGTATCACAGTGGATGCGTGTACTGGAAGTGCTGATTTTATGTGTGGTAGGAGTCGTGGCGTATTTGGCCGCATTGGTCGCTGCTGGTTTCAGACCACGCCATATCAAACCGTAATTCATTTTGGGCGCATAAAAAAACAAGAGCCAAATGGCTCTTGTTTTTTCTGTAGGAAACTTTTCCTTAAGCAGAACTCAGTCGCTAGACCTTGCCGCGAGAAAGGAAACCAACAATGGCAAGAATAACGGCAATCACCAATAAGATAATTGCGAAATCCTTAGATAAGCCTGCTACTCCACCGAAACCAAGTAGACTGGCAATCAAGGCAATCACAGCAAAAATAATAGCCCAGCGAAACATATCAATTCTCCATGTGTTTTTATTCTCAAATCCAGTATAGGAATATTCGATTTTGGGCACTGTTAGTGTTTTGTTGATGTACTGTCTCTGATTTAACAATAGTTTACGTGATATTAATAAGATTCACGTCCCTACATTTCCTTTGTTGAGACTTGGTATAATAAGCTGATTTTTACCATAGCCGTTTTGATTATGTCTGATGCCTTACGTCCATACTTCTGGAAAAAATATAGTCTCACTGAGCTGACGCCAGAAGAATGGGAAGCGCTTTGTGACGGTTGTGGACTTTGCTGCCTGATCAAGCTGGAAGATGAAGACACCCATGAAGTTGCCTATACCAAAGTGGCTTGCAAATTACTGGACTGCAAAACTGCCCGCTGTTCGGATTATCCGAACCGGCTGCAATATGTGCCGGATTGTATCCAGCTGACACCTGAGAAACTGGACACTATTCACTGGTTACCCTCAAGCTGTGCTTATCGCCGAGTTGCTGAAGGGAAAAGCCTGCCATCCTGGCATTATCTGAAGACGGGTTCACGACAAAGCGTGATTCAGGCCAAAAAATCCGCTGCTGGTCGCTGCTTAAGTGAAGTCGATATTGATGAAGATGAAATTGATGAATATATCGTGCGCTGGGTGCGCTAATGATTAGCGCAATCCAACCCCGTCAAATGATTAAATAAAAAAATTAAGCTGCCTGTTGTAGCAGTTGCTGTGCTGAAGACCCGGACATAGGACGATAAAAATAAAAACCTTGTCCGATCTGGCAATCACAATTGATCAGCGTGTCCAGTTGTTCAGTATTTTCAATGCCTTCGACCAATACAACCAGAGAAATACTGGAACCAATCTGGGTAATGGCTTTGACAATGGCCAGCGCAGACGGATCATTGTTCATGCGTTCTACAAAGTTGCGATCAATCTTGATGCAGTCGACCGGATATTCCTGCAAACGGGTCAGGGAAGAATGACCGGTACCGAAGTCATCCAGAGAAATATGAATTCCATGTTTTTTCAGCAGGTTCAGTGCCCGGATCACATAATTGGCTCCGCCTTCAGACAAGCTCTGCTCGGTAATTTCCAGCTCAACCTTATGCGCAGGAATATCGAATCGGGACAGACGAGCCAGAAATTTCTCAGCATAGTCATCGCGCAGGAATTCAACTGGAGCTGCATTGATTGAAATTGGCAGAATATCCAGACCTTCGGCCTGCCAGCGGCTCATATCCTCAAAGACTTTCAGCTGCATGGTTTCACTGATGCGCGAAGCCAGATCATAGTCCTGGAACGCTGAAAAAATATGAGAGGGTAACTGGATCTGATGCTGCTGATCCTGCCAACGCAATAAGGCCTCAAAACCAATCACCTCACCATCGGAGAGACGGACCTTAGGCTGATAATAAGGAATAATCTGATCCGCATGAATAATCTTGCGTGCCAGCGTCAGTTGTTTGGTCATGTTTTCCAGTGATCTGAACATCTCCTGATTAAACATGCGAATCCCGCCACGACCACTATTTTTCAGATCATTCAGGGCAATATCGGCGCATTTCAGCAGGTTAGAGCTATTCTGGGCATCTCGCGGATAAACGGTACAACCAATACTCATGCCGATACTCATGCGATGGCCGACATAACTCACTGGTTGTTCCAGCTGGGCATAGGCCAGTTGTGCAGTATTAATCAACTGGGTTTCGTTTTCCAAGTTTTTGACCAGAATGGCAAACTCATCTCCACCAAGACGGGCAACGACTATATTTTTGGAACCAAAACAGGCCTGAAAACGCTTGCCCAAGACATGCAGTAAATGATCTCCGGCAATATGACTCAAAGTGTCATTGATATGCCGGAAATAGTCCAGATCGATCAAGAGCAAGCCAACCATCATTTGCTGCTGCTTAGCTTTTAGCAGTACTTGTTTAAAGGTCTTATAAAAGGCATTGCGGTTATACAGGCCGGTCAGCTCATCACGCTGAATTACGGCTTTTAAACGGCTTTCTGCTATTTTTTGCTGACTGATATTGCGTGAAACGCACAGGATATTTTGGGGAATATTATTTTCGTCTAATACTGGAGTCAATAAATGATCCCAATATTCTGGGTCCTGATTCTCTGTCTGGGCTTTTTCTACAAAACGGCTATTTAAGCCTTGGGCAGCCTGTTTTAAAGCACGTTGTCCGGTTTTCTTAACCTCAGCGGGTAACAGGCTTAACCATGAATGCAGGGCAGGCTGCTGTTCAGGATCAATCCCTAACTTATGACAGGCTGACTGATTGATATGACGGATCTCGCCTTGTGGAGACATGACTTTAATACAGTCGACACTGGCATCCAGCATATTTTTCTGGGTAGAAATCACCTGAGACAGCTGTTGCTGAATCTCGAAATATTCATGAATATCGGTCAGGGATACCGACCATTGCAGCAGATGTTCCGCTGTATGCTGAGACTTGATGGCCAAGGCACACATACGGTAGCTGGAATCGGCCGATTTAATCCGGCACTGGGTATTAAAGCCTTGTTGCTGATTCAGGGCAGCATGCCATTGCTCAGAAAAGGCTGGTTGATCATCTGGATGAATCAGGCTTTGCCATTCTTTAGGACCATGTTCACTTAAATTAGTGCCTAAATAATCCGAAAGTGCCTGATTAAAATATTCAATATTATCCTTGCCCAGCACCCAGAGTGGATGTGGCACATCATTGATCAGATCCTGTAATAATCTGGATTTTGCATGTTGCTCATTAGAAGATTGTATCGAGGTTGAAATAAGCGACTCAGCGCATTCTGCAGTTGTTCGTCTAGATTTATTATGCTTCATGCATCCCCACCGATACCACCCAAAGAGCATCCAATCAGTTGCTCAAGTCCATTCTAATTAATATGAGACAATGTGAAATTTACAAGGTTATTCACCTGTAATTAATCATGTTCTATTTATCTACTTTTCATAAGATTAATCCATTCATTGTAAAAAAAATAGAGCTTTCTTACATAAATTAAATTTTTCTCATAAATGTTTGAAATATTGGAATCAAAACTACCGGTGTTAGAATGAAAGCAGAATTTAATTTGAGCCAATAATAAGATGTCAGACAGTCATATCCCGCTTCCAGAACGCTTGCGGCCTCGCGACCTTGCAGAAATTATCGGGCAGGATCACTTGCTTGGAGAGAATGCACCTCTACGTCAAATGATTGACCAAGGGCATTTACCATCGATTATCTTCTGGGGGCCACCTGGAGTAGGTAAAACCACAATTGCCTTGCTACTTGCCCAAGCGGTGGACCGGCCATTTATCAGCCTGTCTGCACTCAATACTGGTGTGAAAGAATTGCGTGAAGTCATTGCAGAAAGTGGTGATCTGCTGACGCCCGTGGTGTTTATTGACGAGATTCACCGTTTTAATAAATCCCAACAGGATGCACTGCTGAATGCCGTCGAAAAAGGCAAAATTACCTTGATTGGTGCGACGACGGAAAATCCATCTTTTGAAGTCAATAGTGCCTTGCTGTCACGTTGTCAGGTCTATACCTTAAATGCGCTGAGTGATGAAGCGATTCAGACTTTACTGACTCAGGCGATTCAGACTGACAAATTTCTGCAGGAACGCTATATCCAGATTGAAGAATTTGACGCCTTATTGCAGTTTGCCGCTGGGGATGCGCGTAAGGCCCTCAATTTGCTGGATCTGATTGCCAGTACCTTTGAGGCTGACCAGGAAAATATCATTACCAATGCGATTGTGGTCAAAGTCGCACAGCAGAATATTGCCCGTTATGACAAATCTGGCGAACAGCACTATGATCTGGTTTCGGCCTTCATCAAGTCGATTCGTGGCAGTGATCCGGATGCTGCCCTGTACTGGATGGCGCGTATGCTCAAAGGTGGTGAAGATCCGGTCTTTATTGCCCGCCGTATGCTGATTGCAGCATCAGAAGATATTGGCAATTCCAATCCGAATGCCTTGTTGCTGGCGGGCGAATGCTTCCGCTCAGTTCAAGCGATTGGCATGCCGGAATGCCGGATTATTCTGGGACAATGTGCGGTTTACCTGGCGACTAGTGCCAAAAGTAATAGTACCTATCTGGCGATTAACAAGGCGATGGATCTGGCTGAAAAAACGGCCAATTTACCAGTGCCTTTACATCTACGTAATGCACCGACCAAAATGATGAAAGAGCAGGGCTATGGGGTAAATTATCTGTATCCGCACAACTATCCGGAACATTTTGTCCTGCAAGATTACCTGCCGCCTGAGCTGAAAGGCACCAAGCTGTACGAATCGGCACGTAATAAGCGTGAAGTAGAAGGCGAACGTCTGCAACAACGTCGCTGGCAGCAGGAACAACAGCAGCAATAAGCAAAAAAAAGCCCAATTCAAGGAGAATTGGGCTGAAATAGGATGTCTTGGGGGAGATACATCCTAGAGGGTAAGGGTATAAATCTGGTCAGCAACATCAGATGGATTGCATCTGCTGAGGAGATTGCCGGGATGCAGTAATACTAAGACATGCATTGAATAATGTAAAAACGATCATTTTTATTAATAAAATTCATTTTTTCGATCATAAGATTAGACAATAAAAAACCGGGCTATTAACCCGGTTCTTTGAAGCACTATTAGTGCTTAGATATCTTCAAGATTGATACCTAAACGTGCTGCAACTTCTTCGTACGCTTCAACCACGCCGCCTAGGCCTTGACGGAAACGGTCTTTATCCAGTTTTTTCTTGGTGTCTTTGTCCCATAGACGGCAACCGTCTGGAGAGAATTCATCACCCAGTACGATACGGTCGTGGAACACACCAAATTCAAGTTTAAAGTCAACCAGAAGCATATTACCCGCTTCGAATAATGCTTTAAGCACATCGTTCACTTGGTAAGTCAGTTCTTTCATTTTTGCCAGTTGTTCAGCAGTCGCCCAACCTAAAGCAATCGCTTGAGATTCGTTCACCATTGGATCGCCTAGCGCGTCATCCTTGAAGAACAATTCGAATGTAGGAGGAGTTAATTCTTTACCTTCTTCTACACCCAGACGACGGCATAAAGAACCCGCAGCATAGTTACGTACCACACATTCTACTGGAATCATTTTAAGTTTTTTCACTAACACTTCAGTTGGTGTCAGCAGTTTCTCAAAATGAGTTTCAATACCAGCAGCAGCCAGCTTTTCCATGATGAAGGCGTTAAAACGGTTATTCACCTTACCTTTACGATCCAGTTGTTCGATTTTTTCGCCATTGAATGCGGACGCATCGTCACGAAAAACTAAAATCAGGTGGTCTTCACTGTCCGTGGTATAGACAGATTTCGCTTTACCAGTATAGAGCAAGGTTTGTTTTAACATGAGGGAACCTTCTACAAAAAAAAATGCCTAGAAAATGTCTAGGCTGGCCAATTTTGGTAAATCTGGTTTAACAGTTCTGCTGCTTTTTCGCGGTCGGCAAAACTGTTATCGGGATTAAACACAGCCAGGGTGTTACTCGAACCTGCGGGAGAGAGTCTTAAAACATAGGTTTGCTGATCAACCTGAATCGTTACTTCATAACGATCTTTATTTTGACCAACGATAGAATGGTTAAGGCTGCTAAGCGTGGCAAGAGTGTATTGCCATATTGTAGCAGCATTTCCATCAATTTTGAGCAGTGGATTTTGATTTCCGTCAGTGACTAATTGCGGCTTTCCTGAAAAATTTTCTTGAGTTTCATCTGTTTGAGTTGAATTTACTGGCTGTGCAGTAGGGCGTGGCATCGCAAAGCGGTTACCACGCTGATTTTCAAGCTTTGGTGCATTTTCCAGGGCAAGCGGATCCACTGTCGGAGCAGGGTACAAAGGCGTTGCAGGACGAACCATTGACCCTTCAGGATATTGTAATGGTTGCAGCGTGGTTGTTTCTTTATAGTCCAAGGTACCGTTTTTAAAGGCCATTGAACTACAACCTGCTAAACTGAATACTGAAAGTGCCAGGGTAAGTCCTAAACGTAATTGCATAATCGTTGCTCTTTATTTAATGACGCTCGCTTCTACAAGTGCCTCATGAAGCGGAGCGCGATATTGTTCTGCAAGTGGTGTTAATGGAAGGCGAATACCTGTACCAATTAAGCCCATATCATGGAGAGCCCATTTCACAGGAATTGGGTTTGATTCGCAAAATAGAATATTGTGTAAATTTGCAACCTGAGCATTGAGCTCTTCAGCACGTGCAGCATCGCCTGCAATGGCTGCAGCACATACTTCACTCATGACTTTTGGTGCAACGTTGGCAGTCACAGAAATATTGCCTTTGGCACCATGACCCATTAACTCATAGGCAGTTGCATCATCACCTGAGTAAACGGTCATGTTTTTACCTGCCAGACCTTCAATCAGGGCAGCACCACGGGCTACATCACCTGTTGCATCTTTAATGCCCACGATCTGTGGAATATCTGCCAGACGGATCACGGTTTCATTAGCCATATCCACGCCAGTACGGCCTGGAACGTTATAAAGAATTTGAGGTAGGTCAACCGCTTCAGCAATGGCTTTATAATGCTGGTATAAACCTTCCTGAGTCGGTTTGTTGTAGTAAGGAGTAACCAGCAGGGCAGCATCAGCGCCAAGTTCTTTGGCTTCCTGAGTCAGCTCGATTGCTTCACGAGTCGAGTTTGCGCCTGTACCGGCAATGATAGGAATACGTTTGTTGGCAACACGAATGATTTCTTTGATCACTTGAGTGTGCTCGCTCATGCTGAGCGTTGATGCTTCACCAGTAGTACCTACAGCCACAATGCTGTTAGTGCCTTCTGCAATATGCCACTCAACCAGCTTCTCGAGACCCTTCCAATCTACGCTGCCATCTTCAAACATGGGGGTGACGATTGCGACAATGGAACCCTGAATGGTCTGTGCTTGCTGAGTCATTTTAAAAAACTATCCTATTTGTCCATCCGAAGAGAATGAGAAAACATATTTGGGATGGGTTTGTATTTTGATTTGTAGCAAATTCAATAGATTTGCACTGAATTGAATATTGCTTATGCAAATTATGACTGATCAAACGCATAAGAACAATATGCTTTAGTAAAAGCCACTGAATTCTTTATACAAAGCCTCTAGGCAACAATCAAGTTTTAATCGTTATGATTTTTTGCTGTCCAAATCATCCTTTATCCTCCAGCAGGATGAAAGCTAATGAATTCATTTTTTCAGGAAAAAATACACAGAATAAGTCACTTAAGTGAATTAAATAGATTTAGAAAACATTCTTTTATGGTGTTTTAGGGGAGTATTAATATTTATATTCGATGAATTAAGAGCTAAAATATATCGAATAATAAACCTCATTTATGAGGAATAAAAAGCAAAAATGCCTGAACTAATCTTTTTTTCGTATTAGTGATCGGCCCCGAATTTTTCTCACTGTTGAATTTCTGGGTTTGATGTATAAGTCTAAATCCAAAAATACTGGGATTTTAATACTTCTCATTAATTGCTTTTTTGACTTTATCGAACAGCATCTTAAAGTCATCAATTTTCTGGATTTTTCAGTATATCCGAGCAAATTGTTCAACTTATTGGTAGTTAATTCTATTTGAGCGCTCATAGATGATGGCCTCTCTTTTGAACGCTGATTGAACAAGGATATTCCAATGGAAAAATCAGACAATAAGCACGCGATCATCACGGTAGGGATCTGCTTTCTGATCGCTGTGATTGAAGGCCTGGATATTCAGGCTGCCGGGATTGCCGCTGCTGGTATTCGTGAGCACTTTGGTCTGGATAGCTCACAATTGGGTGTGTTTTTTAGTGCAGGGATTCTGGGCTTATTGCCTGGTGCACTGGTCGGTGGTCGATTTGCGGACCGTATTGGCCGTAAGAAAGTTTTAATCTGGTCAACCGCAATTTTTGCACTATTTACCTTATGTACCGTGTGGGTGAACAGTTTCCACAGTTTGCTGGCAGTTCGTTTTCTGGCGGGTGCGGGTCTTGGCGGTGCAATGCCAATCTTAATCACGCTGGCTTCTGAAGCCGTGGCTCCACAAAACCGTGGACGTGCCGTGGGCCTGATGTACTGTGGTATGCCAGTGGGTGCTGCAATCTTGTCTTTAATCGCAGCAACTGAATTCGGTGCAAACTGGAAAAATGTTTTTTACTTAGGTGGTTTATTACCCATCATCGTGATTCCACTGATGATGTTGTGTCTGCCTGAATGTAAAGAATACTTAAAGACACAAAACAAGACAGCCGCAGAACGTGCAGCATCTCCTCAGGGTTATTAATTGTTATTTGAATTCTACTTATTTCTATACTATTATATACAAATGAGTAGATATGTTAGCATTAGTGTTGCAGCTAAAACATTGGGTGTATCCATCCAAACCTTAAGAAGGTGGGATGAGGAAGGTGTTTTAGTTGCAGATCGAACACCTAAAAATCACAGACGTTATGATCTGAGCAAAATCACGCCTGAACTTATCCATGATCTCGCTATTCAAAACAATCGAAAAACGATTGCTTATGCAAGAGTTTCGAGTCACGACCAAAAGGCTGATCTTGAAAGGCAGAAACAAGTTTTGGAGATGTATTGCGCCAAGCAAGGTTGGACATTTGAATTAATTAGCGATCTTGGTTCAGGAATGAATTATCGCAAAAAGGGGTTAAAAGCCCTTTTAGATGGGATTATTGATAATGAAATTGGTCGCTTAGTTCTTACCCATAAAGACCGATTATTACGCTTTGGTGCAGAATTGGTATTCGCTTTATGCGAAGCACGTAATGTTGAAATTGTGATTATTAATCAAGGTGAAAATCTGAGTTTTGAAGAAGAACTTGCTCAAGATGTATTGGAAATTATTACAGTGTTCTCCGCAAGATTATATGGTAGTCGCAGCAAGAAAAATCAAAAGTTAATACAGGCTGTTAAAGAAGCACTATGAGTCGATTTATACGAGGGCATGTCATTGAGTTGATGCCTAATAATAAGCAAGCAAGCTATTTCGCTCAAGCGTGTGGTGTTGCTCGTTTAACGTATAATTGGGCGTTAAAGGAATGGCAACGGCAATATAAAGCTGATAAGGAATATCGAGATCAGTGTGAATATTATGGTGTTGAAGTAGATCGGAACTTACTAAACAAGCCTAAAGAGGCAAAACTAAGAAAACATCTAAATTCTTTTAAATTTGAAAAATACCCTTTCATGAAGAAGGTGACTAAATGTTCGCCACAGCTTGCTATCAAGCAACTAGGTAATGCTTTTGATCGGTTTTTTAGTGGTCTAAGTAAATACCCCAAGCCAAGGAAAAAAGGTAAGGATGATCGCTTTTCATTATCAAATGATCAATTCAGTATAGATAATAAATCTATTAAAATCCCCAATTTAGGTTGGGTGAGGATGACTGAGGCTTTACGATACAAAGGTAAAATCTTGTCAGCTAAAGTTTTTAAACAAGGTCGCAAGTGGTTTGTGTCGATTGCTGTTGAATTGGCTCAGATTGAAAAACTAAAACCCAAAACAGGGTTGTCTATTGGTGTGGATCTAGGGGTATCTAGTCTTGCTACCCTTTCAAATGGTGAGGTTATACCATCACTTGCACCACTCAAAAGACAGCTTGCTAAACTAAAAAGACTCAACAAGTCTTTTAGTCGCAAGAAAAAAGGTAGTCAGAATCGGGAAAAAGCAAAAACCAAGCTTTCTCGCCTGCACTACAAAATAGCTTGCCTTCGTAAAAATAATCTTCACCAGGTCACAACTGATCTGGTTACACGTTTTGATGTGATCGCAATTGAAGATTTAAACGTTAAAGGCATGGTGAAGAATCGAAAACTCGCAAGAGCTATATCTGATATGGGTTTTTATGAGTTTAAAAGACAATTGATTTACAAGGCTAAACAGCATGGAAAATCTATATTGTCTGTTGGTCGATTCTTCCCAAGTAGTAAAATGTGTTCTTGCTGTGGTGAATTAAATCAATCTCTTACACTTTCAATTCGTGAGTGGAAGTGTTCTGTTTGTCACACCAAGCAAAGTCGAGATATTAATGCAGCAATTAATATTTTAAATCACGCTGATAAGGATTTAATTGCTGCTTAAGTGGTGATTAAGGCGGTGAGTTACACCGTGACAGCCTATGGAGTTGGGGTAATTCCAAAAGCAGATGCTTTTGGTTCTTGATGGTGAAGTAGGAATTAAACATCAAATCCACATAAGTAGGTTTGAGTAGGTTTTAAATAACGGTTCATTCAAGGATCTGTTTAACTCTGACAACTTGCTTCGTACGCTTTGCATCTGGGTCAGCTACTTCTTCACCCTGATGGTGGTGTACATTATGTTGAGCTGGTTGCCATCATTGTTCATGGAACTGGGCTTCACCCGTAAAGATGGTTCAACTGCAGAGTTCTACTTTATGGTGACTGCAACGATTGGTACCGTGATTTTGGGTATGCTGACGGATCGCCTGAAAAAAGCGTATGTCATTCTATTGATGTACGGCGGTATCCTGGCGGGTCTATTAGCGTTGAACGGTGCAAGCTCACTTGAGCAAATGTACATGGCCGCAGCACTGGCAGGTGCCTTTGTGATTGGCTGTCAGGGTGTACTCTATGCCTTCGGTAGTATCGTTTACCCAACTGAAGTACGTGGTACAGGGGTAGGTGTTGCTTCCGCAGTTGGCCGTATCGGCGCCATGCTTGGCCCTGCAATTGCGGGTCAGCTACTGACAGCAGGTCTTCGGTGCAGCAGGGGTGATCTCGGCAGCGATTCCATGTATCGTAATCTCTGCGGTATGTATGCTACTCCTGGTCAGCCGTACCAAGGTTTAAAAATAAAAAGATGAATATCCGAAAAGCCTGCACTGATGCAGGCTTTTTATTTTCCAGTATCAGTTCAGCTTAAGACAAATTCTTTCTATGTTTTGGAGAGCAATAGCTTTTACAGTTAACTCATCATGCGTTTTATCAGAATGCAGAGTCATTCTATTTTTACCTAAAGGGCTAAAAATTTTCTTTAGTTTTAAGCTATGCTTGGATGCAAACTCAGATTTCAAGGGATGAAAATGATGCAAAATGCGGCGCTGATTGTGGTGGATGTACAAAAAGGATTTACCCCAGGTGGAAATCTGGCTGTTACCAATGCCGATCAGATTATTCCGAATATCAACCGATTGGGGCAGTACTTTCAGAATATTGTGCTGACTCAGGATTGGCATCCGGCAGAGCATATCTCCTTTGCAGACAATCATCCTGCTCAAGCAGCCTATGACACGATTCAGCTGGATTATGGTTCTCAGGTCCTTTGGCCGAGTCATTGTGTACAAGGGACTGAGGATGCTGAATTCCATCCGGAGCTGAACCTTCCGCAAGCTCAACTGATTATCCGCAAAGGCTTTCATCAAAATATCGACAGTTACTCCGCCTTTATGGAAGCTGATCAAAAAACCAGTACCGGTCTGGCCGGCTATTTACGTGAGCGCGGTATTGATACCGTATTCATCGTGGGTATCGCGACTGATTTTTGTGTGGCCTGGACTGCGATGGATGCCTGCAAACTCGGCTTTAAGGCCTATGTCATTGCGGATGCCACCAAAGGTATAGACCTGAACGGTTCGCTACAACATGCCTGGCAGGACATGCTGGCACAGGGTGTAAAACGGATTTATCTGAAAGATATTATTAATGCTGCCTAAGCGCTGACTTAAGGCGATTAGGGCCATTTGCCATTATGCAATGGTTTGTTTACTTTGAGGCATCCACAGATGCCTTGATTTCTTTTTCATGACACTTGGATTTTCCCATGTCAGCACTTCTTCAATTTAGCCAGTTTGTCCAAAAGACCTTTGCTCTATGGGTCATTCTGTTTTCAGCCATTGCCTTGATGCTGCCGGATCTTTTTGTCTGGTTACGCGCCTATATTCCCTGGATGCTGGGTCTGATCATGTTCGGCATGGGCATGACCATGACGCCAGGTGATTTTAAAAGTATCTTGCAAAGTCCCAAGGCCGTTGCGATTGGGGTCGTGGCTCAGTTTATGGTGATGCCAGGGTTAGCCTTTTTGCTCTGTCAGCTATTCCAGCTTCCGGCTGAAATTGCGATTGGTGTGATTCTGGTGGGCTGCTGTCCAGGTGGCACGGCATCTAATGTGATTACCTATATGGCCAAAGGCAATACGGCCTTGTCTGTGGCGTGTACTTCGGTATCAACTTTATTGGCACCGCTTTTGACTCCGGCAATTTTTTATCTGCTGGCCAGCCAATGGATTGAAATTAATGCCTTATCTATGCTGATTTCGATTCTACAAGTGGTGCTGTTTCCAATCATTTTAGGTTTGATTGTCCGTGCCCTTCTAAAAACCAAGGTAGAAGGCTATATCCAAGTAATGCCAGTAATTTCGGTGATTGCCATTGTCGCAATTGTGGCGGCCATTATTGCTGGCAGTAAAACCCAGATTCTGGAATCCGGGTTAATGATTTTGGGTCTAGTGGCTTTACACAATGGAATGGGCTACTTGTTGGGTTATTGGGCAAGCCGAATATTGAAACTGGCAGAAATCGATTGTCGCGCGGTTTCGATTGAAGTGGGAATGCAGAATTCTGGTTTAGGGGTAGCGTTGGCTGCGACCCATTTTGCCGCGTCTCCCATCACTGCGGTTCCAAGTGCTATTTTCAGCCTATGGCATAACATTTCTGGACCCGCCTTGGCGACGTACTGGGCCGCCAAAAGTAAGACAATTGAATCTGCATCAGCACAAGATACTTCCGCAGATAGATAACATCCTGATTGCTGAAGATTTTATTTCTCTCATATAAAAAGCCCGATATTCAATCGGGCTTTTTGCTTTCTGTGACTTAGGACGCTTTAGACTGTTTCGATTTGAGAATCTCGGTTCTGAAGCTTTGCGCTAGTTCAGCACTTTCCGCATCCATCCCATTGACCACAAAGGCATGACGGGTCAGAACATTGGTCGGATTTGGCATGCTGACCAGCTCAAAGTGGTCCGCGATTTGTTTCAACAGGGCATTAGGAACATACAGTGCACTTTCCTTAGCGACTAGTTGCTGAACCAGACGTTCTGCAGCCTGAACGGAATTAAGCTGCATTTCTTCAACGGCTGAAGAAATTGCGCTACGTGTCTGCAGGACAAAACGTTTTTCTTCGCGATAACGCTTATACAGGACTTCTGAAAGCAACTGGAATACTGAACTGATCATGGTCAGACAGGCGAGGGCATCTGGCTTCTCTGCCGCAATACTGATACTGGCACCTTTTTCATCAAACTTGTGTACGGTACAAATATCCGTGCTGTTCAGTTTGTAGTGCTGGATGCACAGTTCAGTAGCTTTGTTCAGGAAAATCTGGCACAGATTGAAATAAGGAACCGATACCGTCTTATTCACACTATCTAGCAACTGTTTTGGATCATAGAACTGAATGTTCAAGCTCAGGCTATCGGTATCTAGGACCACAGGTTTACTGTCTTTTTCTTTCGGTTTGTTTTTCAGGGCTTGCTGTGCCTGGGCAATGGCGAGGGCAGCATTATGCTTTTCCTGTTCTAATGCCTGAGTTAAAGTCTGAATCTCGAATTTCAGTCGCGATTCATTATTGATACGTGCCAGATACTCGGTACGGCTTGGACGCGCTACCGCACGATAACCGACCCAAAGCAAACCATGAATAATGAAAGAGAACAGAATGGCAAGCCATTGAGTCCGGAGAATTTCACCAATACTTGGCTCAATCAGGGTGATTTCAATCACACCGACTTTTTTCTCGTTTTGCAGGGCATCTCGGACAAAAACTTCCCCATCACGGGTCTTGGTCAGTCCACCAGTGGCTAAAACCTGACCATTCGCATCCAGGATACGAATTGAAGCAACGCTTGGGTTAGTCGCATAACGGTTGGCCAGAAGTGCCAGAGAAACGCGGTTCGCCGGTTCAAGCTCCGCCAGGCTGTCTGTGACCAGTTGGCTCGTCATGAGCTGTCCCTGGTTGGCACGGTTATCATTCAGTTGGTGAGTCGTTGCCAATACCAGTAAAAAGGTATGCAGAGCAAAACTTACAATCAGTAGGCTAGCAAATAGCCCTTGTCTAGGCGCATTCAACGTAAACTTCCAAGGCAATTCTGTTCAATTTCGATTATGATTCTAACAATAGTTGTAGCTCAGACCCGAGTCAATTCATGCGAGAAATCATTCTTATATCATTCTTAGGACCCGACCAGCCTAATCAATTTACACGATTAATGCAGGTTTTGTCCGCTCATTCCTTACAGATTCTAGATGTGGGGCAAGCGGTCATTCATAATCAACTGACCTTAGGTATTGTTGTATCGTCTGATGACCAAACTGCAACAGCATTAGCCATGAAGGAAATCCTGATTCTAGCACATGATATCGGGTTAACAGTGCGCTTTAAACCAATCTCTGCTGCTGAATATGAACAGTGGGTAAGAGAGGGTGGCCGCACGCGTTATATCGTAACGGCATTGGCCCCGGAATTAAATGCCTCTCATCTGCAAGCCGTGACCAAAATCGTGTCGAGTCAGGGCTTCAATATTGAAACCGTGACCCGTCTTTCTGGCCGTCCTGAGCTGGATGGTTCCAATACTGGCCCTAAACGTGCCTGTGTACAGTTTGGTCTGAAAGGCCAGATGCTGGATGCAGCAGCCATGCGTGCAGCCTGCTTAAGCCTGTCGAATAACCTGAATGTCGATGTGGCAGTACAGGAAGATAATGCTTACCGCCGTAACCGTCGTCTGGTCTGCTTTGACATGGACTCGACCCTGATCGAGCAGGAAGTCATTGATGAGCTGGCGATCGAAGCTGGTGTCGGTATCCAAGTCTCTGAAATCACTGAACGCGCGATGCAGGGCGAGCTGGACTTCCAGCAAAGTTTCCGTGCTCGTGTTGCTTTATTAAAAGGCATGGATGCATCGGTATTGCCAAAAATTGCTGAGCGTCTGACCGTGACTGAAGGTGCAGAACGCCTGATTTCAACCCTGAAAGCACTGGGCTACCGTACCGCAATTCTGTCTGGTGGATTCCAGTATTTTGCAGAATATCTGCAAGCCAAACTGGGAATTGATGAAGTTCATGCCAACGTTCTGGATGTGCAGGATGGCGTGGTGACAGGCGAAGTCAAAGGTCATATTGTGGATGGCGCACGCAAGGCTTTATTGCTCCGTGAAATTGCCGACAATATGGGAATTTCTCTGGAACAGACCATTGCTGTAGGTGATGGTGCCAACGACCTGCCAATGCTTTCAATTGCGGGCCTAGGTGTGGCTTTCCGTGCCAAGCCTTTGGTTCGTCAGAATGCCAATCAGGCCATTTCCAGCGTGGGTCTGGATGGTGTGCTCTACCTGCTCGGTGTACATGATAAAGATCTGAGCCGCGCGTAACACATAGCTTTTCGGTGAAATCCAACGCGGCCTTAGGGTCGCGTTTTTTTATATTTTTAGCTTAACTTTTATCGAGGGACGGCGCAGCTTGTCTATAAATACCCCGATCATCTTAAACGGAAAATATTTTTTTTAAGTCGATGAAAGGGCATATGATTTTGTAATGACACGCCAACATCGACGCAGCAATTGATCCACAAATACTGTGAAAATAAAAAATGTAATGACAAAATAATATCGCGACAGAGTATGTCGTAAGGGGAGAAAACAGGACTTTTTTTATGCAAAAAACTCAGCATAATGCATGCATAGAGATACAAATCGACACATTCCATTTTATTGATTTAACGAAATTCAATAGGTAGGACGGTTGCAATATCAAGCATACACACTATCCTTTTGGATGGAGGGGTTTATATGGTAACAGCGAATCTAGCAACTCTCGTAGGCTTTAGTTTAGTCGCCGCGGCTGTGCTTGCTGTTTTCTTCTCGCCTTATCGTCGCTGGTTAAGTTTTATGGCTGCGGGAATGCTAGCCTGGGGCCTGATCGAAGTGATTCGAGTAGGTACTCAAGCCTTGTTTGAGCTCCCGATGACATATAGCTATCTGACAGCTTTAACGGCCGTGATGGTCGTAGTGACCTTACTGTTATTGCGTGAAGATCGACGTGCAGAGCGTGCTTTGGCTAAACGCCGTTATATCGAACATACACCAGTGTATGAAGATGACCAGCAGCAGCTATCTAGCCGTTAAGTTCTCTAATATCAGCGAAATAATGCACCTGCGGGTGCATTTTTCGTTTAGAAATATGATACAAAGTCCTGCATCTGCCTGGCTTTGATCTATGCTAGGATATTTGTCAATTTTCGTACAATTAGAATAGGCATAATTCCATGAAACTGTCCTCCATTCCTGTGCTCAAACTTCCTCTGGTTGACCTCAGTACCGATCCACTTGATTTGCTGGTCGCAGGTCTTGCATTACGTATGAAGCAGTTAGCGCGTACCAGTCCGAAATTTATTGAATTGGTACATGAACGCCAGTTCCGTATCCAGATCGGAACAGATGAAGGAATGGCACGTCAGATCGTTGTGAATAATGGTCATATCGATACCGTTTCAGGTGATGCAGAAAAAGCTGATTTTGTACTGCAATTTGCTGACAGTGAACAGGGCGTAAAAACGTTGCTCAAAGGTGATCCGACTGCATTCATGACCGGTATGCAAAGTGGCACGATTAAAATGGAAGGTGATTTTGGTCTGCTGGTCTGGTTTAACCAGGTTGCGAAAATGATTCCACCTAAACTGCCAAAACCAGTTAAAGAAAAAGTGAAAATGGCACGTCAGTTTATTAAAGAAAAAACTGGTAAATAACTCCTAATCCCCCTGCTTTAATTAAAGGAGGGGCTAGGGAAGGATTATCATAAAAAAGCCCTCATCAAGAGGGCTTTTTTCATTTTGGAACAATGACGGTTTATTCAACTTCCAGATTAAACGTTACCGGCCCATCATTGACCAGATGCACTTTCATATCGGCCGCAAAAATACCGGTTTGTACATTTTCGAACTGGCTCTGCGCATATTCAACCAGCTGTTCATACAAGACCTTGGCATCGCTTGGCGGCATGGCGGGACCAAAATCCGGACGTAAGCCTTTTTGAGTTTGCGCCATCAAGGTAAATTGGGACACTAGCAGTAAACCGCCACCGGCCTGACTGACATTCCAGCCCATCTTGCCCTGCTCATCATCAAAGAAACGGTATTTCAATATCTTATCAATCAGTTTTTTGCCTTTTTCCAGATTGTCTTCTTTACCTAAACCTAGAAAAACCAGAATACCTTTGCCAATTTCTCCGGTGGTTTCACCATCGACCACGACTTTGGCTTCCAGTACCCGTTGTAATAATGCACGCATAATCAATTTTAGTCAGATTCAAAATTGCCGCCATTGTAGCAAGATCAGACTCATCTGTTATTAAGTTAATGTCTAAAAAATGGGCTTAATTGATTGATTAGCATTGATAATATTTTAAACTATCTAAAAACACGATCATAATCATAAAAATTATCTGTTTTATCTATTTTTTGCTCTCAAGTATCTTAGCTGCATGCAGGAAAGGTATTAAATTGAGAGATTTAGAAATGTTTAAGCGTTCATTACTTGTTGCAATGCTTGCAACGGTGACAGCTGCACAAGCTGCACCATTAACCAAAGATAACGGGGCACCAGTCGGTGATAACCAGAACTCGATCACTGCGGGTCCACAAGGTCCAACTTTGCTGCAGGATGTACAACTGGTTCAAAAACTGCAACGTTTTGGCCGTGAGCGCATTCCTGAACGTGTCGTACACGCACGTGGTACGGGTGCTTATGGTGAATTCGTTACGACGAAAGATCTGTCTGATTTAACAATTGCTTCTTTATTCAAGGCCGGTACCAAAACTCCAGTTTTTGTGCGCATGTCTACCGTCATTCATGGTAAAGGTTCACCAGAGACCCTACGTGACCCGCACGGTTTCGCCATCAAATTCTATACCCAGGAAGGTAACTGGGACTTGGTCGGTAACCAGACACCAGTCTTCTTTATCCGTGATGCGATCAAATTCCCGGACTTCATCCACGCGATGAAACCAAGCCCCGTCACCAACGTACAAGATGCCAACCGTGTGTTTGACTTTCTGTCTAGCCAGCCTTGGGCAACCAACATGCTGACTTATGTTTATGGCAAGCAAGGTGTCCCAACCAGCTACCGCGAACAGGACGGTTTTGGTGTACATGCCTACAAACTGTATAACGACAAAGGCGAATACAAGTACGTGAAATTCAACTTCCGCTCTAAACAGGGCGTGAAGGGCTTAAATGTCAAAGAAGCGGCTGCGCAACAAGGTAAAGATTTCAATCACTTGACCAATGATCTTTATAACAACATCTATGCAGGTAATTTCCCGAAATGGGATCTGTATATTCAGGTGCTTGATCCTAAAGATCTGAATAGCTTTGATTTCGATCCGTTAGACCCAACCAAAATCTGGCCAACCAATTTGGTTCCAGAAGTAAAAGTCGGTACATTGACGCTGAACCGTATGCCGAAGAACTTCTTCAATGAAACTGAACAGGCTGCATTTGCACCAGGTAATCTGGTACCAGGTATCGAACCCTCTGAAGACCGTTTGCTTCAAGGCCGTATCTTCTCTTATTCAGATACACAAATGTACCGTCTAGGTGCCAACCATCAGCAAATTCCAGTAAACCGTCCAGTGGTGAATGTGAACAACAACAACCAGGAAGGTCATATGAATGTGTCTGAGCGTGACTCTGATGTGAACTACGAGCCAAGCCGTAAAGAGCCTAAACCGGCGACTGAAAAAGCACGTGCAGTTGAAACACCATTGACTGGTCATGTTCAGCAGATCGCTACTAAAGAGCAAAACTTCAAGCAAGCAGGTGACTTGTATCGTTCATATACTGCCAAAGAGAAAGATGACCTGATCATGAACCTGGCGGCTGATCTGGGCAATGTCAAAGATTCAGAAACCAAGCACATCATGTTGTCTTACTTCTATAAGGCAGATGCTGACTACGGTATGCGCATGACTAAAGCTGTAAATGGTGACATCTCAATCGTTAAAGCCAAAGCTGCAAAATTAAAAGACTAATCCCGATTGGTCTTGAAGAACTGGTGACTAGGGCCTAGCGCATCACCTCCAAAAAGTCCTGTAATACTCCAAACCTTTCCTGCACCCTAGGGGGAGTTTTACAGGCACTCTGTTTTTCATTCCATCTCAGGTCAATTGAGTTTTTAAAAACTTAAATTTTCCTTTCGATTTCTATTGGAGTTCATCATGAAAGTTCTGCCACACGCATTTCTAGCCAGTATTCTTGCCTTTAGTTCCGCATTCGCAACTGCTGCTGAAGTGAAGAATGTCTCCCCTGCAAAAACTGCGGCAAGCGTTCAGATGACCTCACAACAGGAATTGATCGATCTGTTTTTTGCTGCTGCTAAAATCGGCAATAGCGAAGTGATCAATGAATTTTTAAAGCACGGCTTTCCAGTCGATGTACGCAATCAAGATGGTTATACCTCGTTGATGATGGCAACCTATTATGGCCATCAGGATATTGTGACCACCTTACTGGCCAAAGGGGCAGACCGCTGCGCCCGGGACAACCGTGGCAATACAGCCTTGATGGGTGCCTTGTTTAAAATGGAATTTGCCATTGCCAAACAGCTGCGTCAGGTCGACTGTGATGGCCAAGCCAAGAAAACCGGGCAAAAAACCACAGCTGAATTTGCCAAGGTGATCGGTCAGGAAAAGCAGCTACAAAAAATTATCAAGGAACAGGAAAACGGGCTGAAAGCAGTCAAATAACTGTGTGGGAAGCAGTTTATTTTCTTGAACTTTTGTCGATAATTCAGCTAGCTGTACGTAAATCCTGCAATATTGCCTAAACTTTTATGCTTTAATGCGGGATAAGCACAGCGATATTTCCCTTAGTTATGGCTCCAATTATCCACTCTTTGTTAGATACTGACTTGTATAAATTCACCATGCTACAAGTGGTATTACACAAGTTTCCACAAACGCATAGTGTCTATCATTTCCGTTGTCGCAACCTGGAAGATACGGAATATCCGCTGACGGATATTCTGGATGATTTGAATCACCAACTGGATTTGCTGTGTCAGCTCAAATTTAAAGAAGACGAATTACAATATTTACGCAGCCTGCGTTTTATCAAAAGCGATTTTGTGGATTATCTGGAACTATTCCAGCTCAAACGGCGTTTTATTAAGGCCACCATCGACAATGAAGGCCGCCTGGATATTACTATTGAAGGCCCCATGGTTCAGGCAATGATGTTTGAAATCTTTGTACTGGCCATTGTGAATGAACTGTATTTTAGCCGCATTCGTACATCTGAAGTGCTAGCTGAAGGTGAGCGCCGTTTAAAAGCTAAAATTGAACTTTTAAAACAGTATGATGCCGCGCAGAACCCGAATGATCCACCATTCCTGGTCTCGGACTTTGGTACCCGCCGTCGTTATAGTTTTGACTGGCAAAAGCATGTGGTCGAAGAATTTAATAAAGCTGCACCGCACGTGTTCCGTGGGACCAGTAATGTGTACTTAGCCAAAGAGTTGGGCATTACCCCGATCGGGACGATGGCGCATGAATTTCTGCAAGCCTTTCAGGCGTTAGATGTGCGTCTGCGTAATTTCCAGAAAGCCGCCCTGGAAACCTGGGTACAGGAATACCGTGGTGACCTTGGAATTGCCTTGACCGATGTAGTCGGTATGGATGCTTTCCTGCGTGACTTTGACCTGTACTTTGCCAAACTGTTTGATGGTTTGCGCCATGACAGTGGTGATCCCTATGAATGGGGTGACAAAGCTTATGAGCATTATAAAAAGCTGAAAATTGACAGCAAAACCAAAATGCTGACTTTTAGTGATGGCCTGAATCTGGAAAAAGCCTGGAAATTGCATCAATACTTTAAAGATCGCTTTCAGGTCAGCTTCGGGATCGGCACCAATCTGACCAATGACATGGGGCAGACGCCGCTAAATATCGTATTGAAACTGGTGGAATGCAACCGTCAGTCGGTAGCGAAAATCTCCGATAGCCCAGGAAAAACCATGACGGATAATGATACTTTCCTGGCATATTTGCGTCAGGTGTTCAATATCTCAGAACCTGTCTAAAAATCTCTGCTTGATTCAAAAAACCGCTTCAATCATGAGGCGGTTTTTTCTTGGATGATGGTCTTTCTTAAATCAGCTTTAGCTAAAATTATGCTAAGGATCTAGATAAAAACAACATAATTGAAAAAATGAGCTGTGCTAAGATCAAAAGGATTTGACCGCAATGACAACTACTAAGATGACAGCTTCCGCCTTTGACTTTGGTCTGCTGATTGAAGCAGAAGATTTGGTTCCACATTTGGGAAATGAAAAACTTCGAATTGTTGATTTAAGCCGGGCGTCGGTTTATGAACAATTGCATATTCCACATGCCTTACATCTGCAACCCAAGCTGCTGGTTCGTCAGGAAGAAACAGCCATGGGCCTGTTACCGGATGCAGAAGGGCTGGAAGCTTTAATTCGTTACCTGAATATTTCTCCTGAACATCATGTCGTAGCTTATGATGATGAAGGCGGTGCGTGGGCAGGGCGTCTGCTCTGGAACCTGCATTGTTTGGGCTTTGAAAATACCAGTTTACTCAATGGCGGCATTCATGCCTGGCTGGGTGCGGGACTACCGACTTCATCGGATCAGGAAACCTTTATACCTGTCGATCATCTGGTTCCAGTCAATCTTGAAAGAAAGGCTGAGTTTCAGATTGATTATGATGAATTAAAACCACTCATTGAAAATGAAAAAATTCAGGTATGGGATTGTCGTACAGAAGATGAATACACTGGCCTGCGTCTGGCTGCGCGACGCGGTGGTCACATCCCGGGCGCACGTCATTTTGAGTGGAGTACTGCCCTTAACCGGCAAAATCATTTAAAATTACATCCTTTACCACGTACTCAGCAGCGTCTGGAACAACTGGGATTTGATCTGGATCAGCCGGTTGTGGTGTATTGTCAGTCCCATCACCGTTCAGGTCTGGCTTATATTCTGGGGCGCTTATTCGGCTGGAAGATTCGAGCCTATGATGGTGCGTGGAGTGAATGGGGCAACCGCCTCGATAGTCCAATCGCTACAGGAGAGGTGCCATCTTGAGCATCACATCGCGTCTAAAACAACAACTGTTTATCCAGGCCCAAAAAGTGGTGCCACAGCATCGCCTGTCCCGTGTGGTGGGAAAAATTGCAGCCAGCGAAAATCCGATTGTAAAAACAGCCGTGATCGCAGCATTCAAGACCAAATACGGGATTGATATGTCGATTGCTGAGCAAACCAATGCCCTGAAATTCAAATCATTTAATGATTTCTTTACCCGTGGATTAAGAACTGGAGTGCGTGCGGTCGATGCTGATTCAACCGCAATTGTGTCTCCGGCAGATGGCGCAATTTCCCAACTGGGTAAAATTGAAAATGGCGATGTGTTTCAGGCCAAAGGCCAGAAGTTTACGGTTGAAAACCTGATTGCTGATCCGCAACTGGCAGAACCATTCAAGAATGGTGAGTTTGCGACGGTGTATCTGTCACCACGTGACTATCATCGTGTTCACATGCCATTTGCCGGGACTCTGACTGAAACTTTATATGTGCCGGGTGAACTGTTCTCGGTCAACCAGACCACAGCCGAAAATATTCCAGGTCTGTTTGCCCGTAATGAACGTATGGTATGTCTGTTTGATACCGAACTTGGTCGTATGGCAGTGGTTCTAGTTGGTGCGATGATTGTGGCTGGTATTGAAACTGTGGCGACTGGCAAGGTAAAACCATCTGGTCGTATCGAGCTAAACCAGCACAATTTATTCCTTGAAAAAGGCGCTGAACTGGGTCGTTTTTACCTAGGTTCAACCGCCGTTATCCTGTTTGAGGAAAACAAGATGCAATGGGATGAGAAATTTAAAGCCAATTCAACCGTATTGATGGGTGAGGCGTTGGGTCATACCCTATAAAAAGCTTTTAATCTCCTGTTATGTTGCTTCCCCCTTTGAAAAAGGGGGATTGAGGGAGATTAAATATTCTAATTTCCTCCTCTTGCGTTTCAATTCAAAGCAGTGCTTCAAAGCTTGCTTAGGAGGGAATCTCATGATAACAAATATCCCTTAGATTCTTTCCCTTTGAAAAAGGTGAGAAGCCTTGCTTCGCAAGAGGGAGTTAAAAAATTAAAATCCCTCCCAACCTCCCTTTAAAAAAGGGAGGAGATAAAAGATTCAAAAAAAAGCGCCATCTGGCGCTTTTTTATTTTCTAAACTTTATCGTTTGACAACGATCGAATCGATACCACTGTGCTGTAAGGTTTGCTGTGCAATAATCGCAGATTCTGCTGAATCATAAGGTCCAGACACGACACGATACCAAACCTTGCCATTTTCCACACTGCGGACTACATCTGCAGATAAACCGTTGAGAATGATTTCTGCACGGCGGGCATCTGCCTGATCCGGGTCATCAAAACTACGAACTTGTAAAATATAGCTTGCAGAAGCAGGAGTTGGGGCTTCGGTTGCATCCAGACCTGGCTCAGTTGCTGTTTCTGATTCATCAACTTCAGGTCTTGGTGCCTCTACAATCACCACTGCTTCCTGATTTTTTGCTTCAGGAACCGCCTCTTCAGGAATCGGTGTCACTTGCTGCTGTGGCAACAGATCATAAAAACGGTAGTCTTTATTGGTATCTTCTTCTTGAGAATGCTCAGCCGTAGCCTGGTTTTTAGGTTTAACAGGTTCCCATGGCTTCCACAGCATGAGTGCCATTAAAAAACTTAACACGATTAAAATGATCACGAGTGTGCCGAGCCAGGTAGGAATAAGTGGCTTTTTGGGCTTATTCGGTCTTTCAGATACACCGCGCTGCGTTTTTCCAAACACTTGGGATTTCCTCTTATTTATCGGGGCAAATAGAAAAGGCATAACAGCAGTTATGCCTCTACTATGACTTCATCCTATGTGATCGTGATAGAAAAGTCATTATCTAGATCACAAATCACACAGAATTTTAATTTATCTGCATCTTCAAACACATAGCTAAAGTTACAAAATATTTATTCAGCAGATAAACGGCAATGACTAGCATGCTGACTTCGAGCAGAGCTCTCCGTCTTGCGTCAATGTAAAAGCAGTGCTTTACATTTTCGCTTCGAGCTTAGCTCTCGCCTTGCGAGCATGCAAAACAGTGTTTTGCTTACATGCTCTCAGGCGCAGATACACCAAGCAGTTCCAGACCGTTACGCAGCACCTGGCGAACATTTACAGATAACAGTAAACGTGCCTGAGTTAATTCTGCATCATCGCCCAGAACCTTGTTGTCGTTGTACCAGCCATGGAACAGCGCAGCCAGCTCTTTCAGGTAGTTACCAATCTGATGCGGTTCATAGCTGTTTGCAGCACGAACGACAATCTCTGGATAAGCTGCCAGCTTTGCCAGAATTTCAGTCTCCGCTTCCAGCTCAAGTTTGGCTGCCAGACCACGTGCAGTGGCTGCATCAAAGTTCACACCTGTAGAGGCTGCCTTTTCTAACATACGGCAGATCCGCGCATGCGCATACTGGATGTAATACACGGCATTGTCCTTGCTTTGAGATACGGCAAGGTCAAGGTCGAAGTCAATGTGCTGTTCAGATTTACGCATGACATAGTAGAAACGTGCTGCATCATTACCGACTTCTTTGCGCAGGTCACGCAAAGTCACGAACTGGCCTGAACGAGAGGACATTTGTACCATCTCGCCACCACGCCACAGGCTGACAAACTGAACCAGAAGTACAGTCAGTTTTTTCGAGTCATAGCCCAGAGCATCAATCGCTGCTTTTACACGTGCGATATAACCGTGGTGATCTGAACCCCAGATATCAATGATATCGGTATAGCCACGTTGTAATTTGTTTAGGTGATACGCAATATCAGACGCGAAATAAGTGGTTTGACCATTACGGCGTTTCACTACGCGGTCTTTTTCATCACCAAATTCAGTTGACTTGAACCAGATGTTGCCATCTTTTTCATACAGGAAGCCTCGCTGATCTAGAGTTTGTAGCGCTTCACCAATTTTTTCAGTCAAAGTTGCTTCGCTAAACCATTGATTGAAAGTCACTCCGAATTCACCGAGGTCATCTTTAATATCATCAAGAATGGCTTTTAATGCAGCCTGATGGAAGACGCGGTAACCTTCATTTAATAAGGTTTGTGAGTTGAAGATCAGGCCATCAATGTGTTTTTCTTTATCGCCTGAAACAACTACTTTATTGCCTTCAGCATCCGGTTCGGCAGCATACTGTACGTCTTCAGGGACATCTTTATAAACGTCTGCAACAGGGCGAACATAGATATCGCCGTCTTGATCAATAATGCTTTGTGCGATTTCTTTAACGTAATCACCTTGATAGGCATTTTTCGGGAACACCAGTTCCTGACCCGTCAATTCTAAATAACGTAAGTAAGTTGAAGTCGCCAGAATATCCATCTGACGGCCAGCGTCGTTGACATAATATTCACGGTCAACTTTGGCACCTGTCGCTTCAAGCAGATTTGCAACAGTCATACCATAAGCAGCGCCACGACCATGACCTACATGCAGGCTGGAAGTCGGGTTCGCAGACACAAATTCAACCTGAACGCGTTTTTCCGCATTGGCCTGGGTACGACCATATGTTGCCTGTTGAGCCTGAATCTGATCCAGCACAGCAAAACGCTGGTCTGCATTTAAAAAGAAGTTAATAAAGCCTGGGCCTGCAATTTCTGCCTTGCTGATATCCGCCACTTCAGGCAGGGCAGCAAGAATTTTTTCTGCTAAATCACGCGGTTTCATACCCGCAGCTTTAGACGCGATCATGGCAATATTTGATGCAAAGTCACCGTGGCTGCGGTCTTTGGTACGCGTCAAATTACTTGTATTGTTCCAGTCAGATGGGAGTACGTTTTGTGCCTGTAAAGTTTGCACTGCATGATCGAGAGCTGCTTGGATTGCCGTATTCATAATCAGTCGAAAATAGATATCGCAGAAAAACAGCAAATATAGCAAATTTCCGACTCTTTAGGTAAAACCATTTATGGGGAATAAAAAATATACGATTAGCAGCCTATGGTTTCTATCCCTCGGTCGGTCATCAATGAAGGATCACATGAGAAAGAGGGGAATAAATAAGTTGCAAACTTTACTATAAAAAATGAATCATCCAGCAATCAAAATGGCCTATATTAGCCTGATTGAAACTATAAAAAGAGTCAGCATGGATTCAAAACAGCGTCCGACCATCATCGGCAATATTCCCAAACTTCCAGCCAAATGGGCCTTGGTCATTGTGCCTTTTATCTTGTCCTGCCTGATGAGTGGAATTATTTCCATGATTAACATGCTGCGCAATCTGGGCTGGATTGAGGGCTTTATGGCCCTCTGGTTTCATAACTGGATGATTTCCTGGGCGATTGCTTTTCCGATTGTGGTGACGCTTTTACCTTTTGTACGCAAATTTGCCGGCTTGCTGGTCGATATGTCAGGAAATCAGCCACCCAAATAATTGTTTTCTATCAATGAGAATTAAGAAAGAAGTTCTAGAAGGTAAAAAGCATTCACTAACAGATGGGCTCTCTAACTAAAAATCAATTAAATCAGATGCTCGACTGCAGCACGGATGATTCCAAGGATCAGACCAATACAGGCCCCGACCACGACACCATTAACCCGGATCATATGCAGGTCACCACCGACTTCGTTTTCAATCTTGTCGATCATCTCAGTCGAATCCCATTCATGAATACGTTCACTGATAAAACGGATCACTTTCTCACTGTACTGGTCACTCAAATCGACAGCGATACCACTGAGACGGTTATTCAGCAACTCACGCACTGAAGTATTTGAAATAATATTTTCACCGACTTGCTGAATGGCGACTCGCAGATTCTCCGCAATCCCCGAATCCGACTTTTGCAAATCTGCTTTGATGGCATCGCATAAAATGACCACTGCACCACTGATAAAATTTAGCACTTGCGGACTGTCAAGCAGGGCATCTTTAGTTTCATTCAGTCGCTGGCTGGCCATACTTTCAGAATCTGCCAATTGCTGCATCAATTCTTGAGCTGTTTCTTCAATTTTAAGCCGCCACGGATGGTCGGGATCTGCCAGCATGGCTTCCACCCGCTGAATCACCGAATCGATACTGCGTTGCTGCACATCAATACCGATCCAGCTGGCGCCTTTGGCCAGACGCCAGACGCCCATTTCCTTGAATAAAGTGCGGGTCAGCTCACGGGTTTGTTCTGGATGTGAAGTCATCCAGGCATGTACCACATCTAGGCCGCGTTGCAGCACATCCTGATGGAAATCATTTTCCAAAACAGCGCGCAGCATTTCGCTGGCCAGGGTATTGATCTGGGTGTTTTTGACCCATTGCACACTATTGCTCTGAATAAATCCGGCGATCTGTTCCTGCCCGACAAATTCAAATACTTTGGGTACGGTCTGCTGAATCACTTGTGTGACTTGAGCATTATTCTGCGGATTGGCCAGCCAGCGGCCAGCAGCCAGACTTAAATCGGTACTGGCCAGACTGCGCTGCACAATTTGCGGGGAAAGGAAATTTTCCTGCACAAAGCGCCCCATAGATTCGGCAATCCGGGCCTTATTGCGTGGAATAATTTCAGTATGGTCACGTAAAAATTTTGGAATCGGTAGCCGGCCAAAAGGATTGCGGAACAGCACGGTAATTGCATACCAGTCCGCCAGACCACCGACTACACCTGCTTCGGCAGAGAGCATCAGAATATGAATCAGCCAGACATATTCAGGCAGCAGTTTGGCAGTAATCATCAGCGCCAGCCAAGCCAGTACTGCGACGACCAGTGCAATAGTCGCAAAACGTTTACTGCGTTGTAAGCTCGGTGACGGCTGCTCTTTCTGCATAAATCATCCTGTTATTAGGGCGTGGCCGGCTGCGGTTGGAGTACTTGGCCGGATGGACTTACTCCATATTTAGCGCCAAGTGATTGTAAAATCAAGCGGGCATCAAAGGCATCTTTCGGCTCCTGACCGGCTTTAAAGCACTCAATGGTATAAGCCACTTGAGCAGGATCTAAAGTGACAGTATAGGGCTGGTCATAGAATGGATCGGGCCAGAATCCCGGATAGCGACGGGAATAACCATAAGGACGATAATAGCCGTATGGATAGACGCTAGGCGCCGGATAGACAATCGCCTGACGCGGTGGTTGCTGGGTACGGTTGCTTGGATCGTTCAGTACCCGGAAAAACTGGAAACCGTTCTGAACTGTGGTCTGCGCGGCTTTCAGCAGGGTAATTTCTTCGGCTGTACCGAAACTCATATTAGGTCGCGCCTGAAAACTGATGCGATAAGTGTTGGCATTCAGTGGAGTAGTGCTGTACTGGCCGAGCTGGTCAAAGGTAAGCGGCTTGGACGGTATCGTTGCACAGCCAGAAAGCAGGGCAGTCGTCGCAAGGGTCAGGGCAATGACGGTCTTTTTCATCTTCGTTCTCCTGATAGGATGATCCAGCGAGTTACAGACCTCTAGAAGCTGCTATCTGGCTGGGTCAGGAAACTCAATTCTTCCTCGGTGGATTCACGGCCCAGAATCTGGTTGCGATGTGGGTAGCGTCCGAAACGGTCAATAATGATTTTATGCTTGATTTCATATTCGAGGTTTTCTGGATTGCCGAGGCGCTGAAATAATTTTAGCGCAAATTCATGGATTAATTGAGACTCGCTATGCATGAAAGGCATATAAAGAAAGGAACGTTGCTCCGGACTCAGCTGTTTATCCAGATCCTGGCTGATGGCTTCCTGAGCCAGTGCCAAAGCCAGACTATCCTGAGCAAAAGCACGCGGCGTATCCCGAAAAATATTGCGTGAGAACTGGTCCAGAACAATGATTTCAGCTAATCGACCATCAGCATTCTTACGCCATGACCATAGTTCAGCTCTACTCGCCTGTTCCAGAATATCACCAAATTTTTCCTTCAAACTTTGGTCGAACTGGTCACTTTTGGCAAACCAGTTGGGTTGAGTTTCAGGACTAAACCAGAAGTCTAAAATATCTTGATAATTCATAATGTTTACAATTTATTAGCATTTATTTGTTAATAAAATCACAAATTTCACATGTCTTATAGAGAAACTTTGTGTTAAAAATTTGCCCAACTAAAAATCAATGGTTTGCTTGAAAACTAGGCAGGGCAGCATGTGCTGTCTGGAAATCGCGGTATACTAAGCTAAACCGATGATTCTATTTTAATAGTTACCCCCATTAAGCGAGATTGTAATGAGTCAACCTGAATCGACTGCCCATGATGTATTACCGGAATGGGTAGATTCGTCGCTCATCAAAGGAATGCTGCGCGGTATCGAGCGTGAGAGCTTGCGTATGCAAAGCAATGGTTTCCTGTCACAGGAACCGCATCCTCATGCCTTAGGTTCAGCTCTGACACATCCGCATATTACGACCGATTATTCTGAAGCCTTGATGGAGTTTATTACTCCACCGAAAGAGAGTATTACTGAAGCTCTCAACTATCTGACCGACATTCATGCCTTTGTACACCGTCATCTGAAAAATGATGAAAAGCTCTGGCCGATGTCTATGCCATGTATGCTCGACAGCAAGGATGAAAATATCCCGCTAGCGCAATATGGCAGCTCCAATATTGGTTTATTTAAAACGCTGTATCGTCATGGTTTAGGCGTGCGTTATGGCCGTCGTATGCAGACCATTTCCGGGGTTCACTATAATCTGTCTTTCCCGGATCATTTCTTTATAGCGCTCCAGGAACAGGAAACTGATGAAGAGCTGCGCGCTTTAAGTCTGCAGGATTATCGCAGCCATCGTTATATGGGGCTGATCCGTAACTTTATTCGTTTAACCCCATTGGTGATTTTTCTGGTTGGCGCCAGTCCAGCCGTTTGCCAGTGTTTTATGACCGGACGCGATCACCATTTATTCCCGCTGGTACGCGGTACTTTATATACGCCTTATTCGACTGCATTACGGATGGGACGCTTTGGCTACCAGAATTCAGCGCAGAAACAGCTGGGTATTCACTACAATAATCTGCAGGATTATCTGGAAGGTCTGCAAAAAGCGGTCAGAACACCGTACAAACAGTTTACCCGTCTGGGTCTGGATGATGCCAATGGTCAGCCAATTCAGATCAATGACCATGTGCTACAGATTGAAAATGAATACTACAGTCTGGTGCGTCCAAAGCAGGTACCTAAAGAAGGTGAAACTCCATCGCAAGCCTTGCAAAATCGCGGGATCGGCTATGTTGAGCTGCGTGCTGTAGATGTCAATCCGTATAGCGCGATCGGGATCAATGAAGATACTGCCGGCTTCCTGGAAGTAGTGGCACTGTACTGCTTATTGCAAGACAGCCCGGCATTGCTGGATGCCGAACAGGAAATCATTGACCAGAATCAGGCTGAAGTGGTCAATCGTGGCCGCGCCTATAACGCTGCGATTATGGAAAATGGCCAGCGCTATATGATTGAAGACTGGTGTAATCTGCATTTGCAACGTATGCAGCCACTGGCTCAATTGCTCGATCAGGCTTATGAAACTGATCTATATAGCAATGCTATGCAAGCCATGCAGATCCGTGTCGATGAAGTTGATGCGACCTTGTCAGCCCTGATTGTCGGAGATATTCGTAGCCACAGCAGCATGTGGCAGTTTGGCCAGCATTTGGCCCATCAGCATAGCAATCTCTATGAATCACATCGATTAAGCAAAGAAACACTTAAATATTTCAATGAATTGTCACAAAAGTCATTGCAGCAACAACAGCAGCTCGAGCAAGATAACACGATCAGTTTTACTGAATATTTAGCCCAATATCGATAATAAATAAGAGGATTAACCATGCAATGGGGTTATCGCTTCGTGAGTGGTGTGTTGTTTTTGGCATCTGTTGCCGGGATGGCATTTGCTTTATATCTTGAGCATGGACAGGGTCTGAACCCTTGCCCATTGTGTGTGTTTCAACGAATCGGATTGATCGGACTAGGGATTATTTCCCTGATTGCCTTGCTGCATAATCCGAAATCCAATGCCATGAAGCGTGGTTATGCTTTCTTAGGCTCGCTGAGTATCTTATGGTCAGTCGGTGTCGCTGCACGGCATGTCTGGCTACAGAACCTGCCCCCAGATCAAGTGCCGAGCTGTGGCCCAGGTCTGGATTACTGGCTGGAAACTTTGCCGATGAAATCGGTATTACAGCAGGTATTAAACGGTTCAGGTGAATGTGCCGCAATTGACTGGACGTTCCTGGGGCAATCTTTACCGGTCTGGTCATTGATGTTCTTCAGTATTTTATTGCTGATCAGCCTGTGGCAGTTATTCCGCAAATATCAGACTGCGCCCGTCAAACGTTTAAGAGATAAATACTGATTTTCAAAATTGGAATCAAAAAAGCCAGTCTACAGACTGGCTTTTTTTTATCACTCTCTTAGAGGCGAACCAAATTTTTTACCTTCAATCATGTTAGGGCAATGCCTTCAATACTGTCCAGATCGGTCACGTATTCATGAATTTGCGTATAGGTTTCATCTTCCACACTTGGATAGAACCAGCGCACAATCTGTTCGGCCACCAGTGGATGATACTGAATTTCAAAATGATTCAGTCCATAGAAAATCGCCTTATGTGCGTCGGGTACTTTCAGATCAAAACGCGGATGGGGATGTTCGCCCAAGGCACTTTTGACACTGACCAGATAATCACCGATCACATTAAGCGTTTTGTTGGTATGGTGTTCAAACTCGATCGTACCTGCCACCAGATAGGCATCAATATGCGCAGGAATCGGTGCCGGTTTACGGTTGTCGTCCATAAAGCCAATCCGTACCGGATTGTGTTCCCAGTCATCATCCCGGACGCTGCCATGACGTAAGTCTAGAATTCCGTTACTGCGAATATTCACCACATGTCCCACAATTTTCACTAAAGGAAAATGTCCGAGCTTTTCCTGCAAACTAAAACCAAAACGTTCCAGTACCGCACCATGATGCGGTGAGCCCAGACAGACCAGATTTTCTACCATCGGAATCCAGTCATAGACATTTTGTTTGCCATAGAACAAGGCGCTGCGTGACACCAGACCGCCCATACTGTGTCCGATCAGATCAATACTGGTAATTCCTGGATTACGTTTGACCAGATCCTGCAAGGCATTGGCCAGACTGCGGCCATTGGCTGAAATGCGGCGTCCGGTATTGTAATTCAGGTACAGCATGGTGTTATGGTCACGCTGTGCCAGTAATTTTTCCCCAATACCCGGATATTTGCGGGTTGACCAGTCCAGATGGTTCATGCACAGACCATGTACAAATAGGGTAATGCGTCCAGTTAGCTCACCTTGTTGCAGAGAACCATAATGATCGTAAATGAGCATCGGCAGGGCGAGGGGATTCTGATATTTCAGCAGATAATCGCCAATAATCCCGTTCAGGGCACTGACCATAAAATGCATGGTCGGGGTCAGGGGTTTATTATGTAATTTAGGAAATCTTTCAATAATACGACGCAGTCCAGGCGCAATCAGGGTATTGCCATAATGAAAGATCATGTCATAAGACATTTGATACAGACGTACGATATAAGGAATATTCTGGAAAGTTTTGGAATTTTTTTCACTCAGCCCGAATACGCTCATTAAAATTTCACGCTGAATCGATTTAATCAGCTCCTGTACTACATCACTAAAGCGCATGGTGACCAATTGTGCCAGGCCTTCCAGGACATCTGCCTGGCTAAGCGGAGTTCGGTCCCATCGACAATAGGTTTCATGCAATGGCGTTAAACTTGGCATTTGATCCTATCCTTTATATGAGCCGTAGACATCTTTCTTTTTTGAGCACTTCGCGGTATAAATTCTTTTTTCAGTATTCTTGATTCTCAATTTATTCGGAATACTCTTAAAATAGCGAGAATTGCATAACATTAAAGGCTTTTTTGTCAGACAATTTAAGCAATTAAGTGGTTATAAAATGAAGTGTATTTCACACTTTTAAATTAAATTTTGACATTTTGTTTGTTTTTTATTGATTGCCGATGAATATCATTTACCTGCATGGGTTCAAGAGTAGTAGTAGCTCGATTAAAGGCCAGTTATTGGAACAATACTGTGCCAAGTACCCGGATATTCAGGTGCATTTACCCGATTTGAACATGCCGCCGATGACTGCAATTCAGAAGATTTCTAAATTGATCCAGTCGATGGATCAGGTGGCATTGGTCGGCAGTAGTCTTGGGGGATTCTATGCGACATATCTGGTCGCTCAAGCGCATGTGCCGGCTGTACTGATCAATCCGGCAATGCGACCATGGCAGCTGTTTCGTGAACTGTTTGATGATGAATTGCCTCTGCAGATTCATCCGAACTGGTGCCTGAATGACGCAGATCTTGGCCAGCTCGAAGCTATGGCGCTACCAACTGCACAAGATGCAGACAAAATATTAGTGCTGTTACAACAAGGCGATGAAGTTTTGGATTATCGTGAAGCACATCGCTATTATAGTTCAGCTCGTCCACCTGCACTGCTGATGACCGAGGCCAATGGCAGCCATGGTATGGATGATTTTGCGGAGAAAATTCCGCTGCTCTTACAGTTTTTATCCGACTGCATAAAAAAGGAAACCGAATAACGTGTCTCAATATACGGCTCAATCTCTTGAAGTTTTATCTGGTCTAGATCCGGTGCGTCGTCGTCCGGGCATGTATACCGATACCTCTCGTCCAAACCACTTGGCGCAGGAAGTGATTGATAACGCGGTCGATGAGGCACTGGCGGGACATGCCAATAAAGTCACGGTCACGGTGTATAAGGATGGTTCATTATCGGTCGAAGACAATGGCCGTGGTATGCCTGTCGATATTCACCCGGAATATGGTCAGAGCGGGATTGAAATTATCCTGACCAAACTGCATGCCGGTGGTAAGTTCAGTACTGATAATTATCAATTTTCTGGCGGTCTGCATGGCGTAGGGATCTCGGTCGTCAACGCGCTTTCTAGCCGCGTAGAAGTTGAAGTTCAGCGTCACGGTAACCTGTACAAAATGGCCTTTGAAAATGGTGAACCGACTGCACCGTTAGAAGTACTAGAAGGCAAGGCACCGAAACGTGCCACAGGGACAACTGTTCATTTCTGGCCGGAAACCAAATATTTTGATTCGCCTAAATTTGCCCTTAAAGCATTAAAACATAACTTAAAAGCCAAAGCGGTATTGGCTGCTGGTCTGCAAATTAACTATATCGACCAGATCAATGATGAAAAGATCACCTGGCAGTTTGAAAATGGTCTGGTCGACTATTTGATGGATGAGCTGGAAGACCGTGAAATCATTCCGGCCCCTGCGTTTGTGGCGACAGGTGATGCTGAGCGTGCCAGTGCAGAATTTGCCATCTGCTGGAATGTGGAAGGTGGAGAAAGTATTCAGGAATCATACGTCAACCTGATTCCAACCGCACAGGGTGGTACTCACGTGAATGGCTTACGTTCAGGCGTGACCGATGCCATGCGTGAGTTCTGTGAACTGCGTAACCTGTTGCCGCGGAATATGAAACTGTCTGCAGAAGATGTCTGGGATGGAGTGAACTATATCTTGTCACTGAAATTCCAGGAGCCACAATTCTCTGGTCAGACCAAGGAACGTTTATCTAGCCGTGAAGCCTCAGGTATCGTACAGAATATTGCCAAAGATGCGTTTGCGCTATGGTTAAACCAGAATTCAGACATTGCTATGCAACTGGCAGAAATGGCGATTTCCAAAGCAGGTCGCCGTCTAAAAGCAGCCAAGAAAGTTGAGCGTAAGAAAATTGTCGCTGGTCCGACTTTACCTGGGAAACTGTCAGATTGTGTGGGACATGATCTGGATCAGTCTGAACTGTTTATTGTGGAAGGGGACTCTGCGGGCGGCTCAGCCAAGCAGGCACGGGACAAGAATTTCCAAGCGATCATGCCGATTCGCGGGAAAATTTTAAATACTTGGGAAGTCTCTTCGGATGAAGTGCTGGCCTCTCAGGAAGTGCATAACATTGCAATCGCGATTGGCGTCGATCCAGGTTCAGATGACCTGTCTGAACTGCGTTATGGCAAGATCTGTATTCTTGCCGATGCCGATTCGGATGGTCTGCATATTGCGACTTTGTTATGTGCGCTGTTTGTAAAACACTTTCCGATTCTGGTCGAGGAAGGGCATCTGTTTGTAGCGATGCCACCACTATTCCGTATCGATGATGCTAAAGATGTGCACTATGCGCTGGATGAAGATGAACTGGAAGGCATCCTGAAAAAATGTAAAACCAAGAACCCGCAGATTACCCGATTCAAAGGTTTAGGTGAGATGAATGCCAGCCAGCTTCGCGAAACGACTTTGGATCCTAATACTCGCCGTCTGGTACAACTGGATCTGGATGATGTGCACCTGACTTCAGGCTTACTGGATAAACTTCTGGCCAAAAAACGCGCCAGTGACCGTAAAGACTGGCTGGAACAGAAAGGTAATCTGGCGGATATCGTTGTTTAAGTATATTTCTAATATGCATTTAAAAAGTCCGCAATCGCGGGCTTTTTTAACAACTCAATTTAGGACTCAACTTTTAAATAGTGTCCATCTGCATAGACATTATGTCCAAAGCCACAACCTGAACTGCCACTGTCCTGTTTTAAAATTACCTGCTGCCCCTGTTTAGGATCAAAAGCAAAATTGAGATTAATTTTGCAGTCATCTGATCGATAGGTCGTTTGGGTTTTATTAACAGGCATTGTGGTTTCAAATTCACCTATATTTGGACCATAAATCATGCTATTTAGTCCCATATAGAGGCCATTAAAATGAATCTGATAAGAATTTTTAATCCGTTTGACTTGAATGGTATTCCAGTGACCGAAGCCAGCATGCTGTATATAGATGCCAGCCAAGTTTTGAGTTTTTTGCGGGGAAGGAAGCTGTTTTAAATTAAATTGACTGCTTTTGGCTTGAGGAAAGACTGAGAACCAGGCCCGTGCCCATTGTGGCTTTCCTGATTTAAAATAGCTTAAGCCAACATTATTAAAAGCAGTGGCAATAGCATTTTCGGAAAAAGATACACCACTGTTTTCACTATGCATCTCACAAAAAGCAGACCAGGAAGCTTGCTGTTGAAATTGTCCTAGCGCATTTTGATACTGTTTCTGATCATAAAATTTTCTTCCCGAGTTGGCATAGCTTTTCACCTTGGCACATTCGGATCGGAGTTCAGTTTCAAAGTCTGAATTGGCGAAACTGAAACTACTCAGAGGGAGAATACTGATAAAGATAAGCCACTTATTCATAATTTTACTCAACTGACATTATTCTGGTTTTAATAGAAAATTTTATCTATCAGTAATTTTTCTAACAGATTATTGATCCAATTAGATTAAGTTTTACATAAAAAATAAAATATTTTGGTTTAATTCAGGTTGAGTTGCATCAATACCAGATCGCGCCATTGTCCAAATTTCTGTCCAACTTCCGGCATATAACCGGTTTGTTTAAAACCTAATTTCTCATGTAAGGCAATTGATGCATGATTTTCATGGTCAATGGCACCGACCATGACATGGATAGCATTTTGCCGCGCATGTTCAATCAGCTTGAGCATCAAAGCTTTACCCAGACCTTGCCCAATAAAGTCTGCATGAATAAAGACAGAATGTTCAACAGTGTGTTTAAAGCCCTGAATGGGTCGAAATGTAGAATAATCCGCATAACCTGCAATTTGCCTGGATGCTGAATGCTCAGCTACTAATAAAGGAAATTGCTGAGCATTTAATTCATTCAGCATGTTCTGAAAATCCTGGATCGTTTTTGGCGTGCTATTCCAGGTTGAGGTTCCGTATAAGATTTCAGCATTGTAGATCGGGAGTAGATGTTCCAGATCTTGAATTTGAGCAGGACGAATAACAAAGCTCATAAGCAGATGCCAAAAAAGAAAGAGAATATCTAACCATAACCTGAATTTAGGCAATAAAAAAGCAGAACCGAAGTCCTGCTTTATTCATTCTAAAAACTTAGAAGTGGTATTTCACCAATGCGCTGACATTATGTTCGTCTAAACCTTTGATTGCATATTTATTGTTCCAAACTGAATGCTCAACACCGAAGTATAATTTGGTTTCAGGTGAAATATGTTTGCCTGCATTCCATTTGTATTGAGACGTCCAGTTCAATTCACTTGCATGATCGTTTTTCTCAGCTGTTGACCAGTCTAGGAAAGCATCTGCTAGGAATTCTTCACTACCAATTTTAAATGGAACCGCATAAGTAATGGTCATCTGATAATCATCTTCAGAACCTTTTTCATTATCAACTTTATAGAAGTTGATGTTTGCATAACTGGTATAAGGAACATCTAGAGCAAATCCAATACCATATAGGTAATTATTAAAGCCTTCACCACCTTCCCAAGTAGTAGAAATAAGTACGTCTTTAATTGGACCAGCTTCAAGTTTTTGGCCAGTGACCGCACCTAAGCTTAAACGTGGTGAAACTTCAAAGTAAGTTTCATTACCACTGAGATCATTATTAGTACGGTCAGCAAAGGCGAAGATATCACCATATTTTAAACCAGCTGCATATTCAGCCGTAATGGTTGACTGTTCTAAATCATCAACCATACCTATAGGATGTGCATAATTTTCGCCATATAGGCCTGTCAAACTAAAATCCTGCCAAACTGCTGCCTGAGTGAAAGCTGCTGTTGAAGCCAATGCACAAAGTGCCGCGATTTGTGTAAATTTCATTTAAATATCTCCCCCGAGAAAGCAGCTTAAGGATACAGATTAATAAGTAAAAATAAAGTCAAAATTGATCACTGACAGAAATATTTCATCGTCCTGAGCTGATGATAATTTGAGATATTGGGAGAAGAAGGTTTATAGGATATTTGAAGCGAGTTAAATTTTTATATTTAAATTAATTTTAAGAATTGAGACTCAATTTTGAAGCTGATTAAAGTAATTACATAGATCTTTTATGAACAGGGCAAAGACTGCTTTAATTTTGGGAAGGTCATGTGAATAGTATTTCGATTGTTCCAAATCTGGAAGGTCAATCACGATCCGGTAAGCAGTTGTCACGATCGGTTGTCCTTTTGCTAAAAAAATCAAAATATCACTTGCATATTTTCAAGAGAGGACCGATATTCGAAGTATAGGAACACGGTTCTGCAGACTCAAAAATGTGTTCATCATTCAATCTGGAGGGTTTTATCCAAAGCGATTTGAAGATTTGAAATGCAATATAAAACAGCAAGCTATACACGTGCCAAGATAAAAATTCTGCACTAAAAAGTTAAAATGATTTGAGGATGGTATTTTATGAACATTGAACTCCGTACCGATAAAAACATTCGCAATAGTGATCGTCTAATTACTTACGTTCGTACCGAATTAAATCAGGAATTTCAGCGCCACAGTGAGCGTATTACCCATTTCTCAGTGCATCTTAGCGATGAAAATGCCGCCAAAGGAGGCGATGATGATATTCGCTGCATGATCGAAGCACGTCCTGCCGGCTTGAAGCCAATTGTCGTGAACCATCATGGTCATAATGTTGATACTGCCATTCATGGTGCCATCGACCGTTTAAAACGCAGTCTGGAACATGTGATTGAGAAAAAAGATAACGTACGTAGCACTCCGCTAAAACTTGCGGAAGAAGATACGGGTACAGATCTAGAACAATAAATAATTCGCAGATGAAAAAGGCCCCTACGGGGCTTTTTTCAATTTTAGATAAAATAAACGAATGAGAACAAAACAAATCCCGCTTTATTCGGCATAATAGTGAAAAACGAATTTGAAGTGAGCTCCATCATGTTAACTGCGCAACAACAGCTTTTTGTGCAAGCACTCGAAGAACTCAATCTGGGTCAGGTCAAACAGCTTTTGGCAGATGGACTTAACCCGAATTTTATTGATCTGGAAAAAGGCCCAGTTATTTCCATCTGGTCAGATGGCCTGTTCAAATGGTGGGAAGAAGTCTGCGAAGCTTATGAAGCGGGCAGTCCCTTAACTGCTGAAGAAAAACAGCAACGTCTGGATGTACATTTACAGATTCTGGAAGCGCTGATCCAGGCCAAAGTCAATTTGCATCTCTGGGATGCTGAAGAAGTTTATGGCCCGCTTTGGGATGCGGCCAGTGCAGCCTGTGTACCTGCAGTGCAGCGCCTATTAGAAGAAAAAGTCAATCCGAACAGCAAGGATGAAGAAGGATTAACCATTCTGTCATCGATTAGTGATTTATTCTTTGATTGTGATTTTGATGAAATTAACTGGGCAGAAGCACTGGAAGAAGAAAAACAGACCCTAGAATTATTGCGTAGTCATGGCGCAAAAATGACCAAGGAATTACATTAAATTTTAAGAAAGAGCTCCAACAAGATGAAGACAACTTTAAGAATATTGGGTTTGATGGCACTGACGGGTGTCAGTGCACAGCTTTGTGCTGCAGTTGAATTTGACCGACCAGGTGAAGGTTTGGGTACCAGTACCGTACCAGTGGGTCAGTTAGCTTGGGAACAGGGTTTACCGAGTTTCTCTTATAGCGAAGCGACTGTGGATGGAAGCAAGCTGAAACAAACCACTTTAAATGCCGACGTCTTGTTGCGTACCGGTTTGACTGATGATCTGGAATTACGTTTAGGCTGGGCTGGTCCGGCCTGGTCACAAACCAAGTTCAATGGTCAGACTGAAGAGGATGATGGTTTAGGCGATGTCAGTATTGGCCTGAAAAAAGCCATTGATCTGGATGATGAAAAACTCAGTATGGCGCTGATGGCTGAAGCTATTATTGCCACAGGTAATGCTAATTTTAGTAATGAAGAAGATATTTATAGCCTGAGCTCAGCAGTTGCTTATCAATATAATGATTTGGTGAATACTGCACTGACCATGCGTTATGAATGGCAGGATAGCAACTGGGCAATTACTGCGATTCCAGCTTTAGGCTATCAGATTACTGAGCGCTGGTCAGGTTATTCGGAACTGATTTATCGTAAAGCCGAAAGTCAGAATAATGAATATGCACTAGGGACTGGCGTCATGTATGCATTGAATGATCAGGTACAACTTGATGCCAGTGTTGGGGTAGATCTGGAAGGTCAGAATAAAGGTTACTTCTCAGGCTTGGGCGTATCATTCCTATTCTAAGCTGCTCTTATTCCGATATGACCAAAGCACTACAGTTTAAGATCGGGAGAAAAGTTTTTTCTCCAGTCTTATTGGGCACAGTGTTGCTTAGTAATATTGCTCAGGCAGAAGCGCCTTTGCTTTCGCCTGAGCAGGCTTTTCCTCTGAGTATCAGTTCAGTCACTCAGCAACAGGCTGAACTTAGCTGGGAAATTCCGCAAAACTATTATCTTTATCAGCATAAGGTAGAGGTAAAGCAGGGAAGTCAGCCGATGACCTTGCAATTACCACCCGCTGAAGATCTACATGATGAAAACTATGGTCATACCCAGGTTTATTATCAGCAATTAAAAGTTCAGATTCCGACACAGGCGGGTCAAACGTATCAGGTCAGCTGGCAAGGTTGTGCCAAAGACCGGCTTTGTTACCCACCCCAAACCATTGAATTCAAGACTGACTTATCCGGTCTGGTGCAATATGAATCTACTGGCTCGGGTAATAAACGGTTACTGGATCTAAGTAGCTCTTCCTCACAGCACAATCGAATTCTGGAAAATTCTGCTGATGATCTAGAATCAGGAAATACAGACAGTAAAATCGTTGAAGTCATTTCTACACGATCCAACAGCGACTCGGCACAAGACCAGCAATGGTCTACACGTCTGGCTGAAAGTTCGCTGGCTTATGGATTGCTGTTATTTTTCGGCTTGGGCATTTTGCTGGCATTTACGCCATGCTCTTTGCCGATGCTGCCAATTCTGACTTCATTAATTGTTCGTGATAGCAAAGGCATCAAGGCCTGGATGATTGCCCTAAGCTTTGTAAGCAGTATGGCCGCAGTCTATGCGGTATTAGGCTTGATCGCGTCTTCAGCCGGACTCAACTTTCAGCGCTGGTTACAGCAACCTGCCACCCTGATGGCATTTAGTGCATTATTTGTGGTATTTGCCCTCAACCTGTTTGGCCTGTTTGAAATTAAAATGCCACAGCGTCTGACGCAACGTCTGGACCGGGTTCAGGCGATGCAGCAAGGGGGAACTCTGGTTAGCGCTGCGATCATGGGATCTGTTTCTGCCTTGCTGGTTGGGCCTTGTATGACGGCACCATTAGCCGGTGCTTTATTATTTATTTCCCAGACTCAGAACCAGTGGCAAGGCGCAGTGCTGTTGTTTACGTTGGGTTTCGGTATGGGCACCCCGTTGCTGCTGGCCAGTATTATGGGGGCACGTATTCTACCTCGAGCCGGGCACTGGATGAATCAGGTGAAAGTGCTCTTTGCTTTCATTATGCTAGCTTTGGCCTTGTATTTTATTCGTCCGCTGATTTCAGAAGCGGCATTGCAGTGGCTGTCGCTAGGGCTGGGCTTAAGCTTTGTTGTTTATGTTCTGGCACGATTATTCTGGAAAAATACCGGACTGCGCTGGCTCTATATCATCTGTTTGGCTATTGCAGTGCCTTATATTACATATAGTCAGTATCAGCATAGTCAGCGTTTTTTTGTTGAAACTGCCCAACAACAGGCGAGTTGGCATATAGCAAAAACGGCCACTGAATTTGAACAGTTATTGGCTACAGTACCGCAAGGGCAGAAGGTCATTATTGATGTCTATGCTGATTGGTGTGTGGCCTGTCAGCCGATTGAACATAAAGTATTAAAGGCAGTTGCTGTCCAGCAGGCCTTAGCCCCTTATTTTCTGATCAAGCTTGATCTTAGTCAGTATGATGCTACGCATCAGGCTTTACTTAACCGATGGGAAATTCTGGGACCACCGACCTATTTATTTCTTGATACTCAGCAGCAGGAGATTCGCAGCTTACGTTTGACTGGCGCATTTAGTAAAGCAGAATTATTGGCACAGCTACAGCTTTTAGAACAGCTCTAGCATTCACTTTAAAGCTTTTCGGGTACATGCTTTAAAGTGAATAAGGCCGATAAAAATATCAGGCTGGTTGAACTTTTAGAGGTTCCAGATAAGATTTCACTTGATTCCGTCCACTAGCTTTGGCCTGATAAAGGGCCTGATCGGCTTGGCTTAAAAGTTGCTGTGGGCGTAATTCTGGTTTTGAAATAGCAATGCCAAAGCTGGCCGTCACCGGGATCAATTGTCCTTCATCACTAAAAATCTGTAGTTGCTGGATCGCGCTTCGGCAACGCTCTGCTACCTGCTGAGCTTTCTCCAGGCTGGAATTATTCAGGACCAGAATAAATTCTTCACCACCGAACCGGCCAACGACATCGCTTTCACGCAATTGCTGGTTTAGTACCGCACTGACTTGTACCAATGTTTCATCGCCCTTGTGATGTCCATAGTAATCATTGATCTTTTTGAAATGATCCAGATCCAGCAGCACCAGGGCATAGTTAAAAGTCGCAGTACTATTTAACTGATCCAGACATTGATTAATGCTACGGCGATTAAACAGATTGGTCAGAGGATCAATCTGGCTGAGATGGTTAATTAGCTGTTCGCGATAGCGCCATTGACTGAGTAAAATCTCAAATAAAATCATGCAGACAGCAAGAATCGGCAGGATAAAATACAGCATTGATAACAGCCAGAAGCTATTATGGAAAAACTGGTCCTGAATATTAAAAAGTGGTGAATAAGGCAGTTGTTGGTTAAAGCTTAGATAGGCACAAGTTACCAGAAACAGTGAGGCCGGAATCAGCATGCTATAGACCAGTCTCCGGTGAAACAGGACTAGACCTACCGTCATCAGGCAAACATAGGCAATTGTGGCTACCGGGCTAATCACGCCTACGATATATGCATCCCGACACAGGGACACCACAAAGATGCCCACTGCCAGATAGGGAAAATATCGTTCTATCAGTGCATTGCCCTGAAATTTATAACAGGGATAAATCAGAAGAACCAGCGCCAGTAAAAATAGGCCATTCATGTGAATCTCTGAACGAACGACATCAATATGGACATGCTGCCAGTATTGCGGATGTGACAGGACAAAAAGGTCCCAACTTAGCCAGCTGATATGTATGCCACAGCCCAGTGCCAGCATCAGGATACACTTTTTCAAAATTCCCCAGTTCATCACCACTTCATCTTCGATCAGATATTTCTTGAGTCGATGATTCTGGAATTTTTGTAATACTGCTGACATTCGCTTCATACAACAGGTCTGACCTTTATTGTTATTGCTAAGTTTTTAAAAGATAGAAAAATATTGCTTTAATTATTTACAGAAATATAACATAAAATTAATTCATTGATAATCAGTAATATTTATCAAAAATTAAAAAAAAGGAGAAAAATTAAGCTAGAAATTTATTGTTCTAAATACGCAATGAAGTGTTTTATTTAAACCCATTATTTCATTATTTAAAGTTTATTAAGCTATGTCCATTCCCGAACAATGAACGGACCAGATTAAGCAATGAAAATTTTACAGATTGATGCCAGTATTTTAGGTGATGCCTCTATTTCCCGTCAGTTGACTCAAGCTATTGTGGGACAGCTTCAACAGAAACATGGTGAGGCAGTTGAGCTTGAATATCTGGACTTAGCTGCACAGCCGATTCCACATTTAACTGCCGAAATTTTGATGGGTCAGAATCTTGAGCAGGCGGCTTTAGGAGAACAGATTTTACAGCAGTACTTACAGGCGGATATCGTGGTGGTAGGGGCTGCTATGTATAACTTCGGCCTACCTTCTACTTTAAAAGCCTGGATTGACCGCATTAGTGTGGCGGGACGTACCTTTAAATATACAGAAAATGGCCCAGTGGGTCTGGCAGGTGAAAAGAAAGTCTATATTGCCAGTAGCCGTGGGGGTATTTATGGCGAACAAAGCCCAGTCGATTTCCAGGAAGCTTTCCTGAAAACTGTATTTAACTTTACTGGCGTAACTGATGTGCACGTGATTCGTGCTGAAGGCGTCAATATGGGTGATGTAGCGAAACAGCAGGCAATTGAAACTGCGATGGCGCAGGTAAGCCAGATCTAAAATTCGATAGAAAATGAATGAACAAAAAAAGGTCAGCAATCGCTGACCTTTTTTATGGCTTCTTTTAAATTTCTAGTCTTGATCCAGACGATGAGCAAATTCTGAAAGATCCGCCAGCGCTTGTCGGGCCTCTTCAAACCAGGCACTAAACATCTGAAAGTTATGCCACATCCCGGTATATATCTTGAATTCAACCTCGACACCAGCCTGTTCCGCTTTTTCCTTGAAGCGTGTGGCATCATCCAGCAGAATTTCTTTAGACCCCACCTGTATATGCATCGGTGGCAAACCACTGAGATCGGCAAAAAATGGGGAAATTTCCGGATCGCCACGATCCATTGCACTCGGTACATAATACTGAATCCCGGTTTTGAGGGTTTCAATCGACAGCAGGGCATCATGTTTCTGATTATAGCGTAGTGATTCACTAGTCAGGGTCAGATCAAGGAAAGGGGAAAGTAGAATCAGTCCACTCACCTGTGGTAGGTCTTCCTGCTGTAACTTGAGTGCCAATGCCAATGCCAGATTAGCACCACACGAATCTCCGGACAGAATAATATCCTTGGCCTGAATGCCCTGATCTAATAACAGATTATAGACATCAAATAGGGCCTCCAAAGGTTCAGGATAAGCAGATTCAGGTGCCAGAGGATAATCAATATGCAGTACTTGCATCTGGGTGCGAGCGGCAATCTGGGTCATAAAGGCACGATGGGTATTTAAGGAACCGAGATAAAAAGCACCGCCATGAATATGAAAAATCAGCTGGCTGGATTCCTGTTGCGGCTTGATTTCCTCGGCATGTATACCCGCCAGTCGGAGTGAACGGATTTGTACGGACTTATCTTGCGGAAAAATCTTGCACATCTGCTCCAGTGCGACCCGCAAGGAGCTTGGAGGAAGATTGAACCGACTAGGCGCACGGATGGTCGCTTTTAAAAGACTTTCTGTAATTAATTGTTTCGTCACGGGGCTCATCTTCATCTTCTTTCCATCTTTTTCTGCTTTTATTGATTATGTGGATTATTTACCAACAATGTTTACAAGGTTACACTAAATAGTCACAGGTAAAAATTGCAAAAATGTTGTGACTTTTTAATACTACATCGGTCTATCTCAGACTAGGGAAATGAAGAAAAATGAAAAAAATTACGCTAATGTTAGGACTACTCGGCTTATCTGCGCTGGCCAATGCTGCAGATCCTTTAAATGGTACCGTTTGGAAAACGATTGACGACGAAACCAAACAACCAAAGGCTATAGTAAAATTTACTGAGCAAAAAAATGGGACATTATCTGCAAGCATCCAATCGGTATTAACACCGGGTGAAGAAAATGCTTGTACAAAATGTGAAGGTCCGTATCACAATAAATCGCTGAAAGGTTTAACGATTGTGAAAGGCCTGAAAAATACAGGCGGAACCAGCTATGACAGTGGTTCGATCCTAGATCCAAAATCTGGTAAAACTTATAAGCTGAAAGGCAACCTGACAGATGGTGGCAAGAAGCTTGAGCTGCGCGGTTATATCGGCGTGTCTGCTTTAGGTCGTAACCAAACCTGGATTCGTGCCAAATAATAGATCATGACCGTTCTCTAAAAACTACCATAAAAAAGCCTGACAGAAGTCAGGCTTTTTTTATTCTTCCAGATCATCTGGGATGATTAGTCTTTTAGCTTTTGATAAGCGGCTTCGTCAAAACCAGCGATAAAACCAGTTGCAGTCTGTAATACCGGACGTTTGATCAGGCTGGTATGAGTAGTTAAGGCGGTAATCAGATTATCTTCACTGGCAAGGGCATTTTCCTGCTCTTCAATAGTAAGTTTACGCCAGGTGGTGCCTTTCTTATTCAGTACCACATCTTGACCTAAAGCATCTAGCCAGGTTTTAACAGTATCCGCGTCAATTCCCTGTTTTTTATAATCATGAAATTCGTAAGCCAATCCCAGTTCATCAAGTAAATCAAAAGCTTTTTTCATCGAATTGCAGTTTTTAATGCCATAAATCTTGAGCATGCTCGCTGTATCCCAAACAGTTTATTTATTGATGGCTTAGCTTAGCTGAATTTATGCCGATCGCCTATGTGTTTCCAAGAAGCTTGTTTTTAAGCAATATTTAAAAGACATGTCATTCGATTGACATCGTTTAAGAGCAGAATGGGTATTAAAAAGTAAATGGTAAAGTTTAAGAATAAGAAAAAAATGAAGGTACTGAAATGAGAAAACCCGCATCTAATCATCCTGATTATGCGGGTCTCAATACAACGTCCGTTGTCACATCCATGAAAAACAAGCTAAATCTGATAGTTTGTTTTATTTTCTTCCTACGGCGTCCTGTCCTTATAGTGTCATCCTGACATATCCCTGTGCCGTGTGAGTATCATGCGCTGTTAGGGTCTGAAGATAAACCTGAAAATACGTCATGTAGTGTAGGTAATAAACCTTAATTGAGTGAACGAATGTTCACTCAATCTTTCGGTCAGTTTTAGATTTTATAGTCAATAATCACGGGTGCATGGTCACTAAACCATTCATCTTTATAGACCCAGGCATTTACAGTACGGTCTTTCCAGTCCGGTGAGCAGGCCTGATAGTCAATCCGCCAGCCCACGTTCTTGGCGCGGGCTTGACCACGATTCGACCACCAGGAATATAGCTCGGCTTCTTTACGGACTTCGCGGAACGTATCGACATAACCCAGTTCATCATAGATATGATCCAACCATGCACGTTCATGCGGCAAGCAGCCCGATGCTTTCTGGTTACCAGACCAGTTTTTAATATCGATACGTTTATGCACGATATTGTAATCACCACAGACAATGATGGATTTGTCTTCATCGCGCCATTGTTTCAGGATCTTTTTATACTCTTCCAGAAAGTGATCTTTACGTGCCTGCGCTTCATCGCCCGAAGAACCTGAAGGTAAATACAGCGAACAGATATGTGCTGTTTTTTCTAGACCCAAGTCAAATTCTGCCGAGATAAAGCGACCTTGAGAATCGGCCAGTTCAAAACCCAAACCATCGGTAATGGAAACGAAAGGCAGACGGCTGTAAATCGCTGTACCCGCGTAACCTGGACGCTCGGCAGGGAACAGGTGGGTATACCAGCCTTCAGGCTTAAATTTATCAGTCCACTGCGCATGGGTAATCCGGCTTTCCTGCATGCAGATCACATCGGCATCAGACTGTTCGATCCACTCTAGCAAGCCCTTGCTGACAGAGGAACGTAAACCGTTGACATTAATTGAAACGACACGAAGAATTTTTTGATCACCTGGATAGCTACTCTTTGGTATCATGCGCAAGTCTTACCCTTAATTAATGGATTTAGGAGCACCTCATGTCAACGCCAGCTCAGTTTAACCCGCAAGCTTTTATCGAACTCGCATTATCACGTGGTGTGCTTAAATTTGGTGAGTTTACTTTAAAATCAGGACGTGTGAGTCCTTATTTTTTTAATGCTGGCTTGCTCAATGATGGTGAAGCCTTGTCACTACTGGCTTCTGGCTATGCTGCAAAATTAACTGAATGCGATAATGTTGAAGTGATTTTTGGACCAGCTTACAAAGGTATTCCTTTTGTGGCGGCTACAGCAGTGGCGCTGTCTCAAAATCATGGCGTAAGCGTGCCATGGGGTTTTAACCGTAAAGAAGCCAAAGATCACGGTGAAGGTGGTGTGCTGGTCGGTGCTTCAGTGGAAGGGAAAAAAGTCTGGATTATTGATGATGTGATTACAGCCGGTACTGCGATTCGTGAAGTAGTCACCATCCTGAAAAATGCTGGTGCGCAAATTGCAGGTGTACTGGTTGCTCTTGATCGTCAGGAAAAAGGCCAAGGTGAATTATCTGCTATTCAGGAAGTACAAAAAGAACTGGAAATTCCAGTACATGCACTAATTACCATGAAAGATTTAATGAATTACCTAGATGCAAAAGGCGATAGCGAAGCATTGGCGAAAATGGAAGCTTATCGTGTGAAATACGGAATCTAAAACCTGATTCACCAGATAAAAAGTAAAGCCTTAGTAATCTAAGGCTTTACTTTTTATGGGAAGAAAGATTCTGTTCAGGCGACTGTATTTAAAAGAAATATAAATAATAAGATAGAAATTCTGATCTAGATAAACTTTAAATTTGATAAGTTATATTATCTTCTTCAAAATTAAATTTTATATAAATATTCTTCTCAATATATAAATCTTGATCAAAATTATTTTATCTAAAAAGAAAAATATTTTTAAAAGAAACTCATTAAAGCATGAATTAAACCTCATAAAGTCTCTTTACAAATAAAATGAATAAGGTAGTTATGGTCATTGTTTACAAATTGTAATCCGCCTATATTGAAATAAACATTACGTAATTAATTATAAGAATTTCATAATTTTAATTGATTTAAAATAAGAGTACTAGGAATGGATTACTGGAACAGTGTTTTATTTATATCGATTATAACGGTGGTAGGTTTAGCCATTATTGTCATGCTGGTAGGCTACAAGATGTGGAAAAACTTGGTGGTGACTTTACTGATCTCTACAACGATTGGCTTTCTGATTATATGTACTATTAACTTTATCTTTGGGGAAAATCTGAATTTGCCCTGGATTCCTGATCAGAGCTGGCATCATAAGATCACTTTGGAAATTGCCCTGATGAGCTTACTGATTGGCGGGGTCAGTACCTTTATTATTATGCTGGGAACCATGATTTCGAAAAATAATCGTTAAATCATAAAATTAGATGTATTTAGTTGAAAGATAATGCATTTATAAGCAAGGTATTATTATTTTTATTCAGGTTTTAATCAATTTTCTAAACGAGATAAAATACTCAGGGTGAGTATATATACTGATTTGATTTAGAAGATATTAATACTCGTGTATTTCACATTTTTTGCAGTCCAATAAGACGCCCAGTTTTTCTTTACGGCCTTGTTCGGTCATGACCCAAGGACGGTTTTGCCAAGGTGGATCATGCCGCACATGCTGACCATGACCACAGGCCAGTTCAGCGACCCAATGATTTTCTTCATCCAGATGAAAGCCGACAATTGCCTGCTGCATGATAAATGCTCTTGTTGATTAAAGTATTTAAGCATTTATACAAAATTAGTCATGCAAAATCACCATAAACAAAAGAAACTGCACAGGCTATACTCCTTGCTAATGTATTTTTAAGAAAGAGCACAGAGACATGCGCGTACTTGTTGTGATGGATCCCATCGAAAATGTAAACCTGAAAAAAGATTCAACCATGGTCATGTTATGGGCAGCTGCACGCCGTGGACATGAACTGGGTTATGCATTACAGCAAGATTTATATATCGACCAAGGTAAGGCCTTTGGTCTGATCTCGCCTTTGCAGGTATTTGAAGACTATAACCATTACTACGAACTGGGTGAAAAGAAAAAAGAATCGATTGCGGCTTATGATGTGGTGCTGATGCGTAAAGATCCGCCATTCGACATGAACTTTGTCTATACCACTTATATTCTGGAACAGGCAGAACGTGAAGGAGCATGGATTATCAACAAACCGCAAAGCCTGCGTGACTGCAATGAAAAGCTGTTTGCTACTCAGTTCCCGCACCTGCAAGTTCCGACTTTGGTAACGTCGCAACAAAGCCTGCTCCGTGAATTTTTAAAAGAGCATGTTGATGTGATTGTAAAACCATTGGATGGTATGGGCGGCACCGGAATTTTCCGTCTCTATCAGGATGGTATCAATATTGGCTCAACCATTGAGATTCTGACCAACAATGGTAACCAGCCGATTATGGCACAGCGTTATATTCCTGAAATTGTAGAAGGGGATAAGCGTATCCTGATGATCAATGGCGAACCAGTACCGTATTGTCTGGCCCGTATTCCGCAAAATGGTGAAGTGCGTGGCAATCTGGCAGCAGGTGGTTTAGGTCAAGCACGTCCATTAACTGAGAATGATAGAGCCATTGCAGCGCAAGTGGGGCCTTATCTCAGAGAAAAAGGTTTGGTATTTGTCGGTCTGGATGTGATTGGCAATTATGTCACTGAAATTAACGTCACCAGTCCAACCTGTATCCGTGAAATTGATACTCAGTTTGGTACCTCCATTGCAGATGACCTGTTTGATGTACTGGAAGCCGGTCTGGGTCAAGCCTAAGCTTTCAATAATAAAAAAGAGCCTCGTCTGAGGCTCTTTTTATTGGCCATAATGCTTGAATAAAAGCAGGGTCATTAAGATTCCTAATATAGAGAGGCTGGCGGTAACTGCCGCGATATAAGCCCAATTCTGTGTAGTCGAAACCAGTGCTGCGCTCAAAGGCGGCACAAAAAATTGAGCACAGGCTGAAAGCTGTAAAACCAGACCCACACTGGCTGCTGCGGCATTGGCACGCGGGGCATGCTGCAAAGTAATGGCAAAAATAGTGGTCGGGATAATTCCACCAATCAGTGAAAACAGTACAGCACTTATAAACTGTAAGTCGAACATGAGCCATGAACTGGCTGCAAAAGCCAGAAAGCTGCTGCACAGCATGGCTGTAAATCCGGTACTGAATAGCGTCTTGGGTTTCCAGCCACGTTGTAACAACATACCTGCACCAAAAGTGCCGCCCAGATTGGCAAGTACCACGATTGAAACCAGAACGCCTGCAACTTTTAAATCAATACCATGTTCGACATACATGCTGGGCAGGAACCCGGTCACGGTAATCCACTGACTGGTATAACAGGCAAAAATAATAGCTAAACACAGAATGGGTGGATGGGTAAGGGTAACTTTGACAATCTGCCAGAATGAAGTATTTGACGGTACTGGTTGAGGAATTGTGTTAGATGCAAATGCCATTGAATCTATTCGCAGGTATCGTTTAATGATGCCTGCAATAATCAAGCATAGACTGCCGAGAATAGCCCAAATATTCTGCCAGTTCAGGTATTCGAGTAAAACAGGAATACTAAAAACAGCAAGACTGACACCGACACCCATATAGGAACTCCAGAGTCCCATTTTAAAATTCAGTGTTTCAGGCCGACTGATCCGTTTTAAAATTGCAGGCGCGCACAAGGAAATAGTTAAAAATCCAATCCCTTCGGTAAAGCGGAAGAAATATAAGGCTGTGGCATGCTGAATCCAAAGGCCAGCGATACTGCTCAGTCCTAAAATGATTAACGCCAAAATCATGCAGCGCTTTAAACCCACTTTTTCCGAAAAAGCACCAATACAAAGGGCGAATAGCATCCCGGCCCCTTGTACTAAAGATAGGGAAAACCCGGCTTGCGTAAAACTTAAGCCTAAATCCTGTTGCAGAATGGGAATAACAGCAGACAGTTTGCCGACATGCATGGCCGCCAGATAACCGGCTAAAATAATCCATAGATCACGAATTGATATTTTTGACATCTATAATGCTTGAATCCATTTAAGGAGTATGCAGATCAATTTGAAAAAAATTATATAGAGATAGGGATAACATAAAATTTTATTCAGATTTATATGATTTAGGCATAAGTTAATAGGATGAATTAAATGGAAAAATAGCAGTAATTAGTGAAAAATGTATAGATTTAGGAAATGACTATAAAAAGATTAAATGAAAAATATTTAAAAATTATGCTTATATTTCACTTAAGTCTAAGGAAAAATGCAGACCTTATAATAAAACTAGTTTAAACTTCAAATTAGTATGAAAAAAACAATGAAACGCTTGTTGAAATAAGGTAAATAAACTTTCAAGGGCAAGCGTTTGTGATTACAATTGATGACTTAAATTAGACCTCCTGTTTCATTTTTTAATTGAAGAATTAGACCGTGACCGACGCTCAGCAAAAACAGCCTAAACATGTCATGATGATGGCCGCAGGTACGGGTGGACATGTGTTTCCAGCGTTAGCCGTTGCAAAAGATCTACAACAACAAGGAATTGAAGTGTCCTGGTTGGCAACACCAGCGGGCATGGAAAACCGATTATTAAAAAACCATAATATTCCAATTTATCAAATCGATATTCAAGGTGTGCGTGGCAATGGTTTTGTGCGTAAAGTCTTGGCCCCGTTTAAAATTTTAAAAGCCACTCTTAGTGCTATGAAGCATATGAAACAGCTCAAAGTCGAAGCTGTTGCAGGCTTTGGCGGTTATGTGGCAGGACCGGGTGGTCTGGCAGCGCGGATCCTGGGTATTCCTGTAATTATTCACGAGCAAAATGCAGTCGCGGGTTTTACCAATACCCAGTTGTCACGGGTCGCTAAAACGGTATGTCAAGCTTTTCCTGATACTTTCCCGGCACAAGATAAAGTGGTGACTACTGGTAATCCGGTACGCAAAGAAATTACAGAAATTTTAAATCCGTCCTGGCGTTATCAGGAGCGGGAAAAAGCTGGCCAGCCGCTACGAATTTTAATTGTTGGTGGTTCACTTGGGGCACAAGCCTTAAATGAACGTGTGCCGGAAGCCTTGAAACAGTTGAATGTGCCGTTAAATGTCTATCATCAGTGTGGTCAAAATCATGCTGAAGCAACGCGCGCACGTTATGCAGACAAACCCGCCTCCTTGCAGGTTGAAGTTCAGCCGTTTATTGAAGATATGGCCCAAGCTTATAGCGACGCCGATCTGGTCATTTGCCGTGCCGGTGCACTGACGGTTACTGAAATTGCAACTGCCGGTGTAGCCGCGATTTTTGTACCGCTTCCAAGTGCGGTTGATGACCATCAGACTGCGAATGCCAAATTCCTGGCCAATCAGCAGGCAGCTAAAATCTGCCCGCAGGCTACTTTGACGCCAGACAGTTTAAAAACCTTATTAGAGCCGATGCTTGACCGTCAGGTATTGATGGAAATGGCGGTAAAAGCACGCCGTCAGGCTCAACCCGATGCGACCCAGCATGTGGTCCGTTTAATTCAAGAATTGTAATCCGAGTAAATTATGTCTCCAGTAACCCCAGCAGACCAAGCAAAGAAATTAATTAAAGTCCCGGAAATGCGCCGGATCAAGCATATCCATTTTGTAGGGATTGGTGGTGCAGGGATGTGCGGGATCGCGGAAGTACTGAAAAACCAGGGGTATAAAGTTTCTGGTTCAGACATCAAGGCCTCTAAAACTACGGCTCAATTAGAAGAAAATGGTATCAAGGTCTATATCGGCCATGCAGCCAGCAATATTAAGGGTGCCAATGTCATCGTGGTATCTACCGCGATTGATAAGGAAAACCCGGAAATCAAGGCGGCTCTTGAAACCCGTACACCGGTAGTCCGCCGTGCAGAAATGCTGGGTGAGCTGATGCGTTACCGTCACGGGATCGCGGTTGCAGGCACTCACGGTAAAACCACAACCACCAGCCTGATCACCTGTATGCTGGCAGAAGAAAATCTGGATCCAACTTATGTGATCGGCGGTTTGCTAAACCGTACCGGTGTGAATGCCGCTTTGGGTGCAAGTCGTTATATCGTGGCAGAAGCCGATGAATCAGATGCCTCATTCCTGTATCTAGAACCAATGGCTGCCGTGGTGACCAATATCGATGCTGACCATATGGATACTTATGGCGGTAGCTTCGATGTTTTAAAAGATACCTTTATCCAGTTCCTACAAAAACTACCATTCTATGGTTTGGCGGTTGTGTGTGGTGACGATGCCAATATCCGTGAAATCATGCCGCGTATTGGTCGTCCATTACTGACTTATGGTTTTAATGAAGATAATGACATTCGTGCCGTCGATGTCGTACAGGAAGGTATGCGCAGCCACTTTACCGTATTACGTAAAGATCGTGAGCCGCTACGCGTGACTGTGAATCAGCCGGGTCTGCACAATGTACTCAATGCCTTGGCTGCAATTGGGATTGCAACGGATGAAGGCGTATCCGATGCAGCTATTTGCCGTGCACTGGAAGGCTTCAGTGGTGTAGGTCGTCGCTTCCAGGTACAAGGTCAATTCGAACTTGAAGGCGGCGATGTGAAACTGGTCGATGACTATGGTCACCATCCAAAAGAAGTAGAAGCCACTATTAAAGCGGCTCGTGCCAGCCATCCAGATCGCCGTCTGGTGATGATGTTCCAGCCGCACCGTTTCAGCCGTACCCGTGACTGTTTTGATGACTTCGTAGAAGTGCTTTCACAAGTTGATCAGCTGCTCTTACTTGAAGTGTATCCGGCAGGGGAAAAGCCAATTGTAGGTGCAGATAGCCGCGCATTGGCACGTAGTATCCGTTTACGTGGGGAAGTTGAACCAATCCTGATTGATCCGGTTGAGGGGAACCTGAGCCAGGTGATGAAAAAGGTATTGCAAGCAAATGACTTGTTATTAACCCAAGGCGCAGGTAATGTTGGAGCAATCTCAATCGAACTTGCTCAAAATCATTTATATGTAAAGTAAAATAGTCATGTTATGACTGATTGAACAGATTCAAAAAGTTTAAGGATATAAACGTGTCAAATGCTTCAAAATTCGGAAAAGTTGCCGTATTGCTGGGTGGTAAATCTGCAGAGCGTGAGGTTTCGCTAGATAGTGGAACCGCCGTACTTGAGGCATTAATGCGTTCTGGGGTCAATGCAGAAGCGTTTGATCCACAAGAGCGTAGTGTTACCGAGCTAGTAAATTATGATCGTGCGTTTGTGGTATTGCATGGTCGTGGCGGTGAAGACGGTCAGATTCAGGGTGCGCTGGAATGGTTGAATATTCCATATACCGGTACAGGCGTACAGGGTTCTGCCATTGGTATGGATAAAGTCAAAACCAAACAGGTTTGGCAGGGTTCAGAATTACCTACTGCGCCATATCGTATCGTGACCAAGAACTCGAATGCGCAAGAAATTGTATCTGCTCTAGATTTGCCGCTGATCATTAAGCCTGTACACGAAGGTTCGAGTATTGGTATGAGTAAAGTTGAAAAAGTAGAAGACTTTGCTGATGCGATTGCCAAAGCCACTGAACATGATGCCGTGGTTATGGCAGAGAAATGGATCACAGGCCGTGAATTTACCATTGTAATTCTGAATGGTCAGGCCCTACCTGTCATTCGTCTGCAACCGCCAGAAGATGTGGCTTTCTATGACTATGAAGCTAAATATCAGCGTAATGATGTGGAATATGGCATTCCATGTGGCTTAAGCGAGTCTGAAGAGAAAGAATTGCAAGCCTTGGCTCTACGTGCCTTCCAGGCAGTGGGTGCAAGTGGCTGGGGCCGTATTGATGCAATGCAGGATGAACAGGGTAATTTCTGGTTGCTGGAAGTGAATACAGTTCCGGGGATGACCAGTCATTCTCTGGTACCAAAAGCGGCAGCAGCCGTCGGCTATAGTTTTGATGCGCTCTGTGTAGCGATTCTGGAACAAACATTAAACGGTGCGGCACACTAAGTTATGGCTCAACTCCCAGCAACCATGCGCCGTAAACGTGCTGCGATTACCTCAATTCACGACAAGCCGCCGACACGCAAAGAAAAACTGACCAACCTGGGTGGTTGGGCCTTGTTGTGTGTCGCGCTGGTGGTGCTGGCTTTTGGGATTTTTGGCCTGTATAAGGTGATGACGGATGCTCAGGTAGCAGAGCTGAAAGTGGCAGGAACGCGTTCAGCAGCTGAAGAGCGCCAGGTCATGCAGTACGTTTCACCGATTGTGACTGAAAACTATTTCACTTCGGACCTGGAATCGATTCGTGACCGCGCACTGGAATTGTCCTGGGTGGACCGTGTCGTAGTGTCTCGTGCCTGGCCAGACAAGATTCATGTCCGGGTGATGCCGCATCATGCTATTGCACGATGGGGTACAGGACGACTGCTAAGTGATAGTGGCATTATTTTCACTGAAGTCAGTCCTAAAGATTATTCAGCTTTACCGTTGCTGCATGGACCCTCTACTCATGCAAATACCATGATGCGACGTTATAATGAAATCAACCAGTTATTTTTACCACAAGGTATTCGTTTAAAAGAATTATATTTAACTGAACGAATGACGTGGTTTATGCAGTTTGATTCAGGTTTGCGTGTGATTGTCGATAAAGACCAGACCATGAGCAAGTTGCAACGTTTGAGTCATCTGTCCTATAGCGAACTAAAACCGGTATGGTCAAAAATTTCAGCGATTGACCTGCGTTATCGTAATGGATTGGCGATTCAATGGAAAAATTCAATTCCGCCTAAAATTGTAAATGGTCAATTTATTGTAACCATTAATGACACGGGCGTTGAGAATAATGTAACAGTAAAGCCATAATGACCGGCTTTAAAAACTAGAGGCCTTATAAAGCCATAAATCTAACAAACACGTAATGGTAGTAGTTAATAATGAGTGAAGCTGTTCCCTCGGTTGTGGCGATTGACATTGGGACACACAAAGTTTCAGTTTTGATTGGTAAGGTACACGCGCCAGACAATATCCAAGTGATTGGAATGGCGACCGCTCGTAACCGAGGCATGAATAAAGGAAAAATTGTCAGTCTCGATAAAGTCATTACCGCCATTAAAAACGCCGTACAAGAAGCGGAAGATATGGCTGAATGTCGTGTGCATTCTGCGTGGATTTCGATCCCGAGTGCTGAATTAAAAAGCTTTTATGCCTCGGGTCGTACCACCATTGATAATAGTGAACATTCAATTACGACCAGTGAAGTGGTACGGGCACTTGAGCTGGCCAAAGCCAGTCATGTCACCTCAGATCATTATCTGGTGAGTGCGGTACCATTGGGCTTCGAGCTGGATGATGCACCTGAGTGGGTACTCAACCCGATCCGTATGTCGGCACATAGCATGACCGGGCATTATCACTTGATGATGTTACCGATCAGCACCATGCAGAATATTGACCGCGCTTTAAAAGGGGCCAATATCGGTGTGGAGAAAATGGTGGTGTCCTGTCTGGCTACCGCTGAAGCCAGCCTGCTCAAAGATGAAAAAGAATATGGCGTGTGTCTGGTGGATATCGGTGCGGGAACCACCAATGTCGCTGTTTATCTGGATGGCCGTTTGGCATTAACCCATACCATTCAGCGTGGCGGTGAACATGTGACCCGTGATATCGCAGCAGTTTTACAGACTACGACAGAAGAAGCAGAACGTCTGAAATTGCTCTATGGTTGTGTTGACCTGAAAGTGGTTAAACCAGAGCATATGATTCAGTTCCAGGGCATTGATGGACCACAAACCATTAGCCGGATTGAACTGACTGAAATTATCATGGCGCGTTATGAAGAAATCATGGGTCTGGTGCGTGATGAACTGGTGAACCATGGCGCGATGCAGGGACTGTATCATGGTGTGGTGCTGACTGGTGATGCCAGTCAGATTGAAGGTATGGTCAGCTTTGTACGCCGTACCTTGGGTGTATCTGCACATCTGGGCAATCCGCCGGTACAGGTCTATGCGGATGAACAGCACCAGGCGGCTTTACGTCGTTCCCAGTACGCAACAGTGGCTGGTTTGCTGATGTTTAGTCAGAGTGATACCCAGGAAACCCTCGTTGAAACCGAAGACGGGGACAAATTATCAGTAACACAGCGCATTAAACGGGCATGGTCAGGTTTTAACGAAACGTTAAAAGCGATCTTTTAAGCGATTTTTATTGTGAATATTGTTGGGAAGTTGTAGTTAATCCGGCTTGTACTTGACAAGTGCCTGCTTGAGCAGCATTCTTAAAAACAATTTTTATCAAGATTAAGGCAGTATACGGGCTTAGTGACTGCCAATTATGAATTAGGAATTTTATAGGTCATGGCCTCATTTGAATTTTTCGAAGAAGATCATAGCGATAGCAATGGTCAAGCCCGTTTCACTGTATTTGGTGTAGGTGGTGCGGGTGGTAATGCTGTACAGCATATGTTGCAGTCCGATATCCAGGGCGTAAAGTTCGTCTGTGCCAATACAGACAAACAGGCACTGGATCGCATGGAAGCCGAATTTAAAATTCAGCTGGGTGAGCAAAGTACACGTGGTCTGGGTGCTGGAGCAAATCCACAGGTCGGTCAAGCGGCAGCAGAAGAAAGCCGTGAACTGATCCGCCAGCAGCTTGAAGGTACCGATATGGTATTCGTTACTGCCGGTATGGGTGGTGGTACAGGTACCGGTGCTGCGCCAGTCGTTGCTGAAATTGCTAAAGAAATGGGTATCCTCACTGTTGGTGTCGTAACTACACCATTCAACTTTGAAGGTAAACGCCGTCTGCAATCTGCCGAGAAGGGGATTGAAGCGTTAGAACAGCACGTAGATTCTCTGATCATCATTCCAAACCAGCGTCTATTGAAAGTCTTCCGTGATATTTCAATGAAGGATGCATATAAAAAAGCGGATGATGTACTGTTGAATGCGGTACGTAGTATCTTTGATCTGGTGGTACGTCCTGGTCACATTAACCTTGACTTCGCCGATCTGAAAACTGCAATGAGTACACGTGGTTATGCCATGATGGGGGTAGGCTTGGGTCGTGGTGAAAACCGTGCACGTCAGGCAGCAGAACAGGCGATTCGCAGCCCATTACTGGATAACGTCACCATCATGAATGCCAAAGGTATTCTGATTAACGTGACGGGTGGTGATGACGTAACCTTCGGTGAAATCGAAGAAATTACTGATGTTGTAAACCAGATCGTGGATCTAGACGAAGGTCAGGTCTTCTACGGTACAGTATTTGATCCTGATGCTCGTGATGAAATCAGCGTCACAGTGATTGCGACTGGTCTGACTCGCCATGCTGCAGATTCGGTTGAGCCGACTAAACGCGCGAATGTACAGGCAGCACGTCCATCAGCATCACAGGCAGTAGTTGAAGATGATGATGTACCGGCAATTCAGCGTCAGCAAAATGAAGCAGGTGCAGCAGCTAATCCTGCAGCTTCAGTTTCTAGCCCGCGTCCAACGCCAATGAGCATCCAAGATTATCTTAAAAATCAACAGCGTAAGTAATATGTAACAGCATGTGTTTACGATGATTGCACAGAAAAGGTGGCTTTAGAGCCACCTTTTGTTTTTTATCAATGGCCAAATATGCTAACGTATAGCGGTTTTATTGGTGAACAGATGATAAAAAGCATGTTGAAACAACGTACCCTGCAACGTATCGTGAAAGCGAGCGGAATCGGTCTTCATAGTGGGCAGAAGGTTATGATTAACTTTGTGCCACACCACGCCGATGGGGGCATTGTGTTTCGTCGTATTGATCTGGATCCACCTGTCGATATTCCTGCGGATGCCTTATTGATCCAGGAAGCCTTCATGTGTTCGAATCTGGTTCAGTCAAATGCCAAAGTGGGTACGATTGAGCATGTGATGAGCGCCATTGCGGGACTGGGCATTGATAACCTGATTATTGAAGTGTCAGCTTCAGAAGTTCCCATTATGGATGGTAGTGCCGGACCTTTCATTTATCTGCTCATGCAGGGCGGCTTGCAAGAACTAGATGCACCAAAGAAATTTATTAAAATTATTAAACCTGTTGAAGCCCTGATCGATGATAAACGGGCGATTTTCAGCCCACACGACGGCTTTCAGCTAAATTTCACTATTGATTTTGATCACCCTGCCTTTAAAAAAGAACATCAGTCTGCCAGCATCGATTTTTCTACAGAAACCTTCGTTTATGAAGTCAGTGAAGCGCGTACATTCGGCTTTATGAAAGACCTTGACTACTTGAAAGCCAATAATCTGGCTTTGGGTGCAAGCTTGGAAAATGCCATCGGTGTAGATGAAACTGGTGTGGTCAATGAAGAAGGTTTGCGTTTCTCGGATGAGTTTGTACGTCACAAGATTCTGGACGCAGTAGGTGATTTATACCTGCTAGGCCACCAGATCATTGCCAAATTTGATGGTTACAAATCAGGGCATGCTTTGAATAATCAACTATTGCGTAACGTGAAAAGTGACCCAAGCAGCTATGAAATTGTAACATTTGATGACGTAACTCAATGTCCAATTAGTTATGTAACTGTGACATAAGTCCTTGTCTTTGTGTCTTTGTGTTATAACTTAGCTGCATCTAATGTGACGCCTGTCACATAAAAATAACATTGGAATTTATTACATCTCATTGCAATGTTACTTTTTATTGCTTGCCAAACGTAGTAAAGCTTGGCTAAGCTTAGGGTCGCTTATAAAGTCAGCAGCACCGCGAAGTAATTCCTGTGTTTCTGGACTCAAGGCTCTTTCAGATTTTTCTGGAACCGGTTGAACAGGGGATGGATTCCTTAAGCAAACCTGGATTTTAGTGAGATCTTTTAATTCGTTTATTTGAGAGAGTTGTGAGATGTATTGCTTTTGAAGATAGGCCAATTGAGAAATCATGGCTTGGTTTTCACCAGTAATCGTTAACACACCATTTTGATAGCAGGCAACTTGCCATTGTTCGGGTTGAGGCAATAGCGGTTGTACGAGTTTCGTAAGCTTCTGCCATGCAGAAACTTGTGATGAGAGAAACGAAAAGTTTCCTGTTTTTATCTGTTTTCTTGTTTTTTGAAAGACGTTGACAGGTTCCGACATACATAATTCCTACATGTTTATGTCTTAATCTTATGCGCTTCTTAAAGTGGATATCAAGGAAGAGATCTTCAAGAAACTCGATTAGCAGTTTAGAGAGGTTTTTTATGCATATGCCTATGCGACGTATCCTATTGGCATTTTCTATTTCGGTTTCAGCTGCTTCAGTAGCTTTTGCAGATTTAGTGGATCTGAATCAACAAGATGCTACACCTGACCGTCTTGAGCAGTTAACACGTACTTTATCGCAGGGTTCTTATACCCATCCTGAAGATATTGATATTCCCGCACAAACTAAATTAAATGTTCAGCTACGTGAAAAACCGGTTGAACTGAATAATCAGACCATTGCTCAAAAATATGGCAATTCTTCATCCAGTAAAGTTGCATCTTCAAATAATCCTTATTCGTGGTTAGTGGCTCATCCATTACCCGACATGAAACGTGTCAGCTCAAATTTTGGCGGCCGTACCATGGGTGGTCGTGCTGAAAATCACTCAGGTCTAGATCTGGCTGCTGCAAGCGGTACACCGATCTATGCAACTGGTCCTGGTATCGTAACCAAATCGGGTTGGGGTACAGGTTATGGTCAGTATGTCGAAATTAACCATGGTAATGGATACCTTACTCGTTATGCCCATGCTTCACGCTTGATTGCACGTGTGGGAGATCAGGTGCAAGCCGGTGATCATATTGCGAATGTAGGTTGTACAGGTCGTTGTACTGGTCCTCATCTACACTATGAAGTAGTAAAAGACGGTCAACGTAAAAATCCTTCAACTTATTTAGCAATGTTGCCTTAAGCGTAGCTTTGCTCAAAATAACTGAAATACTTTAATACGTCTGATACTTGATACTCATAAAAAATCAATCAAACCGCTTTTAAAGCAATTAGACTGAACATTTCTTCCAGGGAGTAGAGAAGGAGTTCGGTCTAATTGCTTTTAGATATTATATTATCACCGAGAATTATAACTGTCGTATAAAAAATCGCCATTATTGACTTCTTTTTGTTACTTTGTGTAATAAAGTGTCAATGTATATTTAGATAATAAATAGTACTCCAGAACCGCATTCAGCCAAGGCCATACCTGCATAAGCCGTAAATATGATACATATAAGTGATCAATTTGGCTTTCAGGAACTGTAGATTATGGCGTTTTATGGAGATACCGACGCTCAAGAAACCCAAGAATGGCAAGACGCTTTTGACTCCGTTTTGCAGCACATGGGAACCGAGCGCGCCGCCTTTTTACTTGAAAAACTTTATCAACGCGCAATTGCCAAACATGTTCCTATTCAGCGTTTAAATACTCCCTACTTAAACACTATTTCTGTAGAAGAACAACCTGCGATGCCGGGCGACCAGGACATGGAGCGCCGTATTCGCGCGCTGATCCGCTGGAATGCTTTGGCAATGGTGCTTCGCGCAAATAAAACCGGTGATGACTTAGGTGGTCACTTGGCCAGCTTTGCTTCATCTGCCACTTTATACGATGTGGGTTTTAACCATTTCTTCCGTGCCAATAACGACAGCTTCGGTGGCGACCTGATTTACTATCAAGGTCACTGTGCACCGGGGATTTATGCCCGCTCATTTTTAGAAGGTCGCTTAACTGAAGAGCATCTGAATAATTTCCGTCGTGAAGTCGGCGGCAAAGGCTTACCCTCTTATCCTCATCCTTACTTGATGCCAGATTACTGGCAGTTCCCGACGGTATCGATGGGTCTGGGTCCAATCATGTCGATCTATCAGGCGCATATTCAAAAGTATCTGATGAACCGTGGCTTGATTAAGGAAGAAGACCGTAAAGTCTGGGCTTATCTGGGCGATGGCGAAATGGATGAGCCGGAAAGCTTGGGCGCGATTTCACTGGCGGGTCGTGAGAAGCTGGACAACCTGATCTGGGTGGTGAACTGTAACTTGCAGCGTCTGGATGGCCCGGTACGTGGTAATGGCAAGATCATTCAGGAACTTGAATCATTGTTCCGTGGTGCTGGCTGGCGCGTGATTAAAGTTGTCTGGGGTCGTCATTGGGATCCGCTACTGGATAAAGACAAATCTGGTGCACTCAAAGCGATTATGGAAGAAGCAGTAGATGGTGATTATCAGCGCTATCAGGTGAAAGGTGGTGCTTATGCACGCGCACATTTCTTTGGTAAATATCCAGAAGCAGAAGCTTTGGTCAAAGACCTGAGCGATGAAGATATTGATAATCTGAACCGTGGTGGTCATGACCCGTACAAAGTCTTTGCTGCCTATGCAGAAGCGACCAAGGCCAAAGGTCAGCCAACGGTCATTCTGGCGAAAACCGTAAAAGGTTATGGTCTGTCTGATGAAATTGAAGCGGTGAATAAGACCCACCAAATCAAGAAAATGCAGCTGGAATCGTTGAAATACGTACGTAACCGTTTCAACTTGCCATTTACTGATGAACAACTGGAAGAAATTCCATTCTACCGCCCAAGCGAAAACTCGCCTGAAATTAAATATATGAAGGCACGCCGTGAAGCACTGGGTGGTTATCTGCCAGCACGTCGCAAAGAAAGCGAATCTTTACCAATTCCTGAGCTCTCTGTTTTTGATGCTGTGCTCAAAGGTTCAAACGGTAAAGAACAGTCCACCACCATGGTCATGGTTCGTCTCATCTCTGCCTTATTAAAAGAGAAAGCAATCAAGGACCGTGTGGTACCGATCGTGCCAGATGAAGCGCGTACCTTTGGTCTGGAAGGGATGTTCCGTCAATTGGGGATCTATGCAGCGCATGGTCAACAATATACCCCTGAAGATCAGGAACAGTTGATGCATTACCGTGAAGCCAAAGACGGTCATATGTTACAGGAAGGGATTAACGAAGCCGGTGCGATGAGCGCATGGGCAGCCTTGGCGACCAGTTATTCAACCAATAACCTGCCAATGATTCCGATGTACATGTACTACTCGATGTTCGGCTTCCAGCGTATTGGCGATATTGCCTGGGCCGCAGGTGATGCACAGGCGCAAGGCTTCTTGCTGGGTGCAACCGCTGGCCGTACTACCTTAAATGGTGAGGGCTTGCAGCATCAGGATGGTCATTCGCATATTCTGGCCAACACCATTCCAAACTGTGTCTCTTATGACCCGTGCTTTGGCTATGAGCTTGCTGTGATCGTGCATGATGGTCTGCAACGTATGTATGTGAATCAGGAGCGTGTGTTCTATTATCTGACCTTGATGAACGAAAATTACGAACATCCGCCAATGCCGCAAGGTGCAGAAGAAGGCATCAAGCGTGGTATGTATCTGCTGGAAGAAGACGAAAAAGCGACGGTTCAGTTGATGGGTTCAGGCGTGATTCTGCGTGAAGTCATCAAGGCCGCAAAAATCCTGCGTGAGGAATATCAGATTCATGCCAATGTCTGGAGCGTGACCAGCTTTAACGAACTCGCTCGCGATGGTATGGCATGTGAAGAATATAACCGCCTGCATCCACTGGCTGAAGAAGCGAAAGAGCCATGGGTGTCTCAGCAGTTACGTGACAAGGACGGTATTGTGGTATCGGCTACCGATCACATGCGTGCCTATAGCGAACAGATCCGTGCCTATCTTCCAGATAGCCGTCCATTCGTAGCCTTGGGTACCGATGGTTATGGCCGTTCAGATACCCGTGGCAACCTGCGTAGCTACTTTGGTGTCGATGCTGCACATATTGTCGTAGCAACCTTGAAGAAGCTGGCAGATGAAGGCGAAGTCGATGCACGTTTAGTGAAAGACGCGATCTCTAGCTTTGAGTTAGATACTGATCGTCCGGTGGCTTGGGCACCTCAGGCGACTCCTGAATTGCATCCAGTTGCTGACTACAAAGAGGAGAACTAATCATGCAAATTACGACTCCAGATATTGGTGTAGACAAGGCAACTGTGGCAGAAATCCTGGTGAAGGTGGGTGACACCATCGCTGTAGATGAAAGTATTGTGCTGCTGGAATCGGATAAAGCCTCTGTTGAAGTGCCAAGCACTTCAGCAGGTGTGGTCAAAAACATCCTGATCAATCAGGGTGATGAAGTATCTGAAGGTACTGTCCTGATTGAACTGCAGGCTGAAGATGATGCCAGTACGGTAGAAAGTCAGGAAGCTGATGCTGCTGACAAAACTTCGGAAAATACTCCAACTGAATTGCCTGATGAGGAAATCCTGCAGGAAGTGGCGGCACATCAGCCTAAAGCCTCTAGCCAAAGTGAACAGGCCTCTCAATCGGCTTCTACATCTACTGTAGAAGTGAAATTGCCGGATATTGGCGTAGAAAAGGCCCTGGTGGGTGAAATTCTGGTTCAGGTTGGCGATGAAGTTGAGGTGGATCAAAGCCTGGTCGTGGTTGAATCGGATAAAGCAACAGTTGAAGTACCAAGTACAGTTGCAGGTACTGTAGAAGCGATTCATATTCAGGAAGGTGATTCAGTCAAAGAGGGGGTGCTGATTCTGACAGTGAAAACTGCAGATTCAGCACCAGCTGCTGAGCAAGCAGCGCCTCAAGCAGAAGAAAAGCCAAAAGCTCAAGCAACACCTGAAGCCAAAACTGAAACAGCACCACAACAGGCGGCATCCCCTGCAGGCGATATTGAAGTAAAAGTACCTGACTTGGGTGTCGACAAGGCTGCTGTAGCAGAAATTCTGGTACAGGTCGGTGATACGGTGGAGAAAGACCAGAGCATCATCGTGGTCGAATCGGATAAAGCGACAGTAGAAGTGCCAAGCACGACTGCCGGAGTGATTAAGGCGATTCATGTTGAGCTGGGCCAGAGTGTTTCTGAAGGTGTGGCACTGATTACGATTAAAGCTGAAGGACAAGCATCACCTGCTGCAGCTCCAGCGGAAAAATCAGAAGCACCTGCAGTCAAAGCTACGCCTGCACCAGCCACAGCTCCAAAAGCTGAACCTGCTGCGACACCTGAAACGCATAGTGCAGACAAGCTCACCAAAGAGCAGAACGCTGCCAATGCCAAAGTTTATGCTGGTCCTGCTGTGCGTAAACTGGCTCGTGAACTGGGTGTGGTATTGGCAGAAGTGAAAGCTTCTGGTCCGCATGAGCGTCTAATGAAAGAAGACCTGTTTGCGTATGTGAAAGATCGTCTGACTGCACCGCAAACAACAACCGCACCTGCGGCAGCTACAGCTCCTGCTGGCTTACCAAAACTGCCTGATTTCAGTGCTTTTGGTGGGGTAGAAGAGAAAGCCTTGACGCGTCTGCAACAGGTTTCGATTCCACAGTTATCTTTAAATAACTATATCCCACAAGTGACCCAGTTTGATGCAGCAGACATCACTGAGCTGGAAGCTTGGCGTAATGAGCTGAAAGGCAACTTCAAGAAAGAAGGTATTGGCCTGACCATCATGGCTTTCATTATCAAGGCTGTAGCTTATCTGCTCAAAGAAGAACGCGAGTTTGCCGGTCACCTGTCTGATGACGGTAAATCGGTATTGCTACGTAATGAGATCCATATGGGCATTGCGGTTGCGACGCCAGATGGCTTGACTGTTCCTGTATTACGTAACCCGGACCAGAAGTCGATCAAGCAGATCGCCATTGAGCTCGGTGAATTAAGCCAGAAAGCGCGTGACAAGAAATTGTCACCTAAAGATCTGCAAGGTGCGAACTTCACGATTACCAGCTTGGGCTCAATTGGCGGTACAGCATTTACGCCGTTGGTGAACTGGCCGCAAGTGGCGATCCTGGGAATTTCCCCAGCAACCATGCAACCGGTATGGAATGGGGAGGGCTTTGATCCACGTTTGATGCTGCCACTGTCACTGTCTTATGACCATCGCGTAATTAATGGTGCCGATGCTGCACGCTTTACCAATAAGCTGACCAAGCTGTTAAAGGATATTCGTACACTCTTGATCTGATTCATGAATGTATGAAAATAAAAACCCTGCTCCGGCAGGGTTTTTTTATATGACAATTTGTAAATATAAACACGGTTGGCTATAATGGGCGCACTTCATTGGGGAGTAGCCGCCTTTTGCGCAAAGCAGAAGGGTGATGGTCAACATATTTGCTCAACAGGGCATGGTCATCATAGCAAAGAACCAAATAAGCTTCTCGAAGCTTTCTTTTGTTGGCAAGACCTTTGATTTACCATTCTGCAGATTTTGGCTGGCGGGAAGGGTGAATCATCGGTAGAAAATGCCAGCCAGAGAAAGACCGCATGTACGAATTCCTGCTTTCCACGGCCATCGTTGCACTTGCCGAAATGGGTGATAAAACCCAGTTACTGGCTTTGCTTCTTGCAGCACGTTTCCGCAAACCGACACCGATTTTAATTGCAATTTTACTGGCAACCCTGATTAACCATGGTCTTTCAGCAGCCCTGGGGCAATGGGTCACTACCGTTATTGGGCCAGAAATTTTGCTGTGGATCGTGTCAGTCGGTTTTATTGGGATGGCAATCTGGATGCTGATTCCGGATGAATTAGGGGATGAAAACGACAGTATCAATAAATGGCAAAAGTACGGCGTGTTTGGTGCGACTTTTGTGCTGTTCTTCCTGGCTGAAATTGGTGATAAAACCCAGATTGCGACAGTGGCACTGGCAGCACGTTTTGACAGTGTGCTTTGGGTGATGATGGGTACTACCGTCGGAATGATGATTGCCAACGCACCTGCGGTATTTATCGGTGATAAACTGGCGAATAAACTTCCAATCGGCCTGATTCATAAAATTGGCGCCAGTATTTTCTTGATCATCGGTGTCGGCACCTTGGCACAACATTATTTATTTTAAAAATAAAAATCAATTTCGTATAAATCCTGAGCTAAAAACTCGGGATTTTTTATTGTGAAATTGTGCTCAATTTACTGATAAATAAAGTGATATATCCAGTTTTATTGATTGTAAGTTCATTTAATTCCCTATATGTTATATGCCTATAGAAAAACCATCCTAAACGAAAAAAATTGGGGATTACTGATGGCCTTCGAGCGCACCACATCGCAAGTCTTGTTTGATAATGGGACACATAAATGTATTAGTTTTACCAGTCTCGTTAAAGGTGAAGGTGTCCAGGCAAACCAATTTCTGATTTTAGACAATGAGCGTGCTGCAGTACTTGATCCGGGCGGTGATTTAACTTATGTACCGTTGACCATGGAACTGAACCGCTATACCCGGTTAAGCAATCTGGATTATGTGATGGCATCGCATCAGGATCCGGACATTATTACCTCCATGCCGCGCTGGCTGGTCTATACCGAAGCCAAAGTCGTGGCTTCCAAGCTCTGGGCGCGTTTCTTGCCGCATCTGAATTCAGCCTTTATGAGTGACCGTATGAAAGGTAACTGGCTGGATCGTCTGGTTGAATTGCCGGATCATGGTCAGATCATTCCACTCGGTCAATCCAGCATTATTGCTATTCCAGCGCACTTTTTACATTCAGTCGGTAATTTCCAGTTTTATGACCCGATTGCCAAGATCCTGTTTTCTGGTGATATGGGGGCGTCAATGGTCGAGGATGCTTCAAAGCCACTGGAAAATTTTGCAGCGCACATTCCGAAAATGAAAGGATTTCACCAGCGCTATATGTGCAATAACAAGGTGATTCGTTTATGGGTACAGATGGTACGTACCATGGATGTAGACATGATTGTGCCACAACATGGAACACCATTTGTGGGTAAAGAACAGATTAACCAGTTTCTGGACTGGATTGAAACACTGGAATGTGGCACTGATTTAATGGATGAAACTGTTTTTACTTGTCCTGAATAGTTCAAGAAAATTTTAAATTTTTTCTTGAGTAGAAAAACAACATTTTTTATATTTTCCGCCGGCAAAAAAAACTGTTTTTGATGACGAGAATTTATAAGAAATGTTGTCTCAAGTTCCTACACAAGATGCATGTTTAAGTTGTGGCGCATGTTGCGCCTATTTCAGGGTTTCATTTTATTGGGCAGAGGGGATTCCCATGCCTGAGCACTATACTGAGCCTGTCACCTCGGTCTATTCATGCATGGCGGGAACCAATCAGAAAAATCCGCGCTGTGTTGCGCTAGAAGGCAAGATTGGCGAGCAGGTGAGTTGCGGCATGTACGAGCTACGTAGCTCATCCTGTAAAGAAGTGCAGATCGCTGATGCCCAGTGCAATAAAGCACGGATGGCACACAATATGATTCCATTCATCCAGATTGAGCCGGATGAAGCCGAAAATGATGATAATTTCGAACGGGTGAGCTAAATTCAAACTCAAGATTTAAAAAGCAGGGTATGGACTCTGCTTTTTTTATGGGAGAAAAAATTAGTAAGGGATTTTGTAAAGCAAATAAATATGATGACTACTCTGGCATATTTAAATTGTTGATTGAATAGTCAAATTTACAGGTTTAGATATTCGGATTAAATCTAAGTCCAGATTTAGACAAAATAAATTTTGCAATTGCAATGAAATTTAGAGCTAAATTTGTTTATAATAGCGCACGGAAATTACCAGTGAGACTGTTATGTTGACCATCGTTCAAGACGCGTTAACCTTCGATGATGTCCTATTACTCCCTGCCTACTCTACTGTTCTCCCAAAAGATGTCTCTCTAAAGACACGCCTGACTCGCGGCATTAACCTGAATATCCCACTTGTTTCAGCAGCTATGGATACTGTGACTGAGTCACGTATGGCAATTGCGATGGCACAAAATGGCGGTATCGGTATTCTGCACAAGAACATGGATATTGCTGCCCAGGCCGCAGAAGTACGCCGTGTGAAAAAATTTGAAGCCGGTATGGTGAAAGATCCGATCACAGTTACCCCAGAAACTACAGTACGTGAACTGATCGCTGTAACTCAAGCGAATAACATCAGTGGCGTACCCGTGGTTAAAGACGGTAAAGTGGTTGGTATCGTGACAGGTCGTGATACACGTTTTGAAACCAATCTGGAACAGCCGGTTAGCAATATCATGACTGGCCAAGACCGTCTGGTGACTGTGCGTGAAGGCGAATCGAAAGAAAACATTCAGGCCTTATTGCAAAAAAACCGTATTGAAAAAGTGATCGTTGTTGGCGAAAACAATGAATTAAAAGGCTTGATCACGGTAACTGATTTCCGTAAAGCGGAACTTTATCCAAATAGCTGTAAAGATGATCTAGGTCGTCTACGTGTAGGTGCAGCAGTTGGTACTGGCGCTGAAACACCAAGCCGTGTAGAAGCACTGGTTGATGCTGGTGTAGATGTGATCGTTGTGGACACTGCACATGGTCACTCTGCGGGTGTGATCGAGCGTGTACGCTGGGTCAAACAGAACTACCCACAAGTTCAAGTGATTGGCGGTAATATCGCCACTGGTGATGCTGCGCTTGCCTTGCTTGATGCGGGTGCGGACGCCGTAAAAGTGGGGATTGGTCCTGGCTCAATCTGTACAACTCGTATTGTGGCTGGTATTGGTATGCCACAAATCTCTGCAATTGATTCTGTTGCACGTGCATTGAAAGAACAGATTCCATTGATTGCTGATGGTGGTATCCGTTTCTCTGGAGATATGGCAAAAGCGATTGGCGCTGGTGCAAGTACCATCATGGTGGGTTCACTGATGGCCGGTACTGAAGAAGCACCGGGCGAAGTTGAATTCTTCCAGGGCCGTTACTACAAGGCTTACCGTGGTATGGGTTCTTTGGGTGCGATGGCCGGTGCAACTGGTTCTGCTGACCGTTACTTCCAGGATTCTAAAGCCGGTGCTGAAAAACTGGTTCCTGAAGGTATTGAAGGTCGCGTACCGTACAAAGGCCCAATGGGCAATATCGTGCATCAGATGATGGGCGGTCTGCGTTCTTCTATGGGCTATACTGGTTCTGCAACGATTGATGATCTTCGTCAAAATGCCAAGTTTGTGAAAATCACATCTGCCGGTATGTCTGAGTCTCACGTGCATGATGTAACCATCACCAAAGAAGCGCCAAACTACCGTATGGGTTAACTTTCGCTGATTGTTTACTCTAAAAAAGCCGTCATCCTCATGACGGCTTTTTTGTTTTGGTGTACAGTGTTGCACAATGAAAAAGGATGATGTAAATCACCCGCTAAGAAGTGAGACAAAGCATGAGTTATTTTGGTACCGATGGTATTCGTGGAAAATTTGGTGAGTTACCGATTACACCTGAATTTGCCCTGAAATTAGGTTTTTCGGCAGGAAAAGTATTAAAACGAAATAGCAAAAAAAGCAAACCATTGGTGGTACTGGGTAAAGATACCCGTTTATCTGGTTATATTCTGGAATCTGCGCTACAGGCAGGACTCAATGCGGCAGGTGTTTATGTGCATCTGCTTGGACCTTTGCCAACCCCGGCCATTGCCCATTTGACCCGTGCTTTGCATGCCAGCCTCGGTATTGTCATTTCTGCATCACACAATCCGTATTTCGATAACGGCATTAAGTTTTTCTCGAGTGAAGGTAAAAAACTGCCTGATGCTTTGCAGGATGAGATCAACCAGGAACTGGAAAAAGAACTAGTAATTGAAGATAACGCGAACTTGGGTAAAAGTTTCCGTGTGAAAGATGCCAATGGCCGTTATATCGAATTCTGTAAGTCGACTTTCCCATACCATTTAGACCTGAATGATTTAACCATTGTCGTTGACTGTGCCAATGGTGCAGCTTATAGCGTTGGCCCTGCGGTTTTCCGTGAACTGGGTGCTAAGGTTATTTCCATCTATGATGAACCGACCGGTCTGAATATCAATGAGAACTGTGGTTCAACTCATCCGGAAAATCTGCAAAAAGCAGTGGTTGAGCATGGTGCTGATTTAGGCATAGCCTTCGATGGTGATGCTGACCGCGTGATTATGGTCGATAAAAACGGTGAGCAAATTACCGGTGATCATATTCTGTATATTCTTGCGACTCAGGCAAAAAATAAGCCAGCTGGGATTGTTGGTACCTTGATGAGCAATATGGCGCTGGAACTGGCCCTCGAGAAAGCTGGGGTAGAGCTGCTACGTGCCAAAGTCGGTGACCGTTATGTACTGCAAGGTCTGGAAGAAAAAGACTGGTCGATTGGTGGCGAGCCATCAGGTCATATCCTGACTTTAGACAAGAGCACCACAGGCGATGCGATTATTGCTGCACTACAAGTCTTAACCGTGATGGTCGAGCAGAAGAAAGCGCTACATGAGTTAGTGGCTGACTTTAAATTATTGCCGAATGTCTTGGTGAATGTACGTCTGAATACCATGTTTGACCCGTACTCAGTGCCTGCTTTGACTGCAGAGTTTAGCAAAGCTGAAGAGCAGCTCAAAGGCCGTGGCCGTTTACTGATCCGTAAGTCAGGGACTGAACCGGTGATCCGTGTCATGGTGGAAGGCGAGGATCTTGCAGAGGTAACCACACTGGCAAATTCATTGGCTGATGCGGTACGTGCCAACGCCGCTTAAATGGGGGAAGAGTGAATGAGCGATCTGATTAAGGATCTAAGTGAACTGCGTCTGAACTACCAAAAAGGCGAGCTACATGAAGATCAGGTCAATCCCAATCCGCATATGCAGTTTTTGCAGTGGTTTAACCATGCCCTTGCTGCACAGCTGCATGAACCTTATGCCATGTCATTGGCAACTGCAAATGCACAAGGTCGTCCGCATGTGCGTACAGTGTTGCTGCGTGGTGCCACTGAAGCGGGTTATGATTTCTATACCAATTATGACAGTCAAAAAGGTCTGGATCTGGCCGAAAACCCGTATGCAGAATTGCTGTTTTACTGGCAGGAACAGGAACGTCAGATCCGGATTAGCGGTAAGGTAATTAAAATTTCGGAAGAAGAATCGACTGATTATTATCATAAACGTCCGCGCGAAAGTCAGATCGCTGCACATATCAGTACCCCGCAAAGCGGTGTGGTTGTGAGTCGTGAAGAACTACAGCAACGTTTCTGGGATTTGCATCAACAGGTCGCTAATCAGGAAGAACTGGATAAACCGGGATTCTGGGGCGGCTATCGTTTGCAGCCAGATTATTATGAATTCTGGCAGGGGCGCCCCAACCGTTTACATGACCGCCTGAGTTATGAAAAAATCGATGGGGCGTGGAAACTACAACGATTGATGCCATAACAATGCCTAAACTTGAAATCAAGCAAAGACCTTTACTGACACGCCCTGAATCTTTTCAGGGCGTGCCTTCATTTGTAGCTAACATTCTGGCACGCCGTGGCGTGGAATCTGAACAGGAGCTGGAGCTGAAACTCAAGCATCTGCTGGCTCCGACCATGAAAGGCTTAACGGAAGCGGTCCAGCTGATTGATCAGGCTATAGATGCCGGCCAGAAAATCGTAATTGTCGGTGACTATGATGCTGATGGGGCGACCAGTACCACACTGATGGTACTTGCTCTGCGTGATATGGGTGCTCATGTCGACTATCTGGTTCCTGACCGGTTTAAGTATGGTTATGGCCTGACACCTGCGATTGCGGATCTGGCTTTTGCCAATTTTACGCCGGATCTTTTAATCACAGTGGATAACGGGATTTCCAGTCATGAAGGCGTGAAACAGGCGCAAGATCATGGTATGCAGGTGATTATTACCGATCACCACTTAACTACCAAGCCTACACCTGCAGCAGAGGCTGTGGTCAATCCCAATCAGCTGGGTTGTGATTTTCCAAGTAAGGCTTTGGCAGGTGTAGGGGTAGCTTTTTATGTTCTGGCAAATCTATCGACTCATCGTAAAAAGTTGGGTAAATCTTCAACGGTTATTACCAATTATCTGGATCTGGTCGCTTTAGGTACTTATGCAGATGTCGCAAGTCTGGACTATAACAACCGTATTCTGGTGGATGCCGGCTTAAAACGGATTCAACATCATCTTTGCCGACCTGGCATCAGTGCCTTGCTAGAGATTGCTGGTCGTGATGCAGCTACGCTCAAAGTGCAGGATCTGGGTTTTGTGCTTGGCCCACGCATTAATGCAGCGGGTCGTATGGAAACCATGGATATCGGGATCGAGTGTTTGCTTGCTCCGGATCTGGCAACCGCTTATCCACTCGCAGAACAGCTGAATAAACTCAATGTCGAACGTCGTCAGGTAGAAGGCAAAATCAAGCAAGAAGCTTTGACTGAATTGGAAAAAATCCAGCTGGATGAGAATACTTTGCCAGCCGCGCTGATCATGTTTGAACAGCACTGGCATCAGGGTGTGATCGGGATTGTGGCGGGGCGTTTAAAAGAACAGTTCCATCGTCCAAGTATTGTGTTCGCAGCAGATGAAGATGGGATTCATATCAAAGGTTCAGCACGTTCCATTGAAGGGATTCATATCCGGGATAGTATTGAACGGATAGCAGAGCAGTATCCGCATCTGGTTAGCCATTTTGGTGGGCACGCGGCCGCAGCGGGATTAACCATTAAAAAGCAGCATTTTGCTGAATTTAAACAGGTCTTTGAACAGCTGATTGCAGAGATGGATGAAAGCCTATTTACCGCTACGCTGTGGACTGATGGGGAACTACCGGCATCAGCTTTCCAAATTGAAACGGTCGATTTACTGCAAAACTTAAGTCCATGGGGACAAAAGTTTCCTCAACCGATTTTTGAAGGCATCTTTAAGATTCTGGATTACCGCTGGCTCAAGGATGTACATCTGAAATTACGTGTTGCCTTAGAGAATGGACAGGTTGTGGATGCGATTGCCTTTAGTGCCATCGATAAATACAAGTTTGATCCGATGAAGCAGCATGTTCGTCTGGTCTATGAACTGGATAAAAATGTCTTTAATGGCAATGTTAGCCTGCAAATGCGAATTGCTCATCTGGAACAATAAATTATTCAAATAAAAAAACCGCTCAAGTGAGCGGTTTTTTTGCTTTTAATCGGAGGGATTAGAAGCGGAAAGTACCGTTAATACCGAAAGAGTCAGCACCGTCAGTAGTTGTGTAGTTAACGCCAGCTGCAATTGCAGGGGTAAAGAATTTTTGAGTACGAACACTAAAAATAGTATCTGATTCATCAGCAGTAGAGTCAGCAAAAGAAACACCAACGCTAAGTGTAGGATCAATATAAAGATCAGCAGCTAAACGATAAGCAGTTTCATCACCGAAATATGTTACTCCCTCGAAATTAGTAAAATGATTACCAATTTGAGTCACATATTTAGCTCGCAAAGAAACAGCGGTGTCTTCACCTACAGCTACACCGTAACCAAGGGTGCTAGCAAATCCAATTTTAGAAGCAAGCATAGGATCTACACTTTCTTTAGCAACTCCTAGAGCCAACAATAACCCATTAACTGGTAAGTAACCAGCTTCTAAAGAATAGCCAGTAGTGTCATCAGATTCATCATAAGTAAACCCAGGAGCACGTGCGCTAGCTGTATAATCCACTTGGTTTAAACTACCAGAAATATAAAATTGAGAGTTAGGAATAAAGAATTCACCATTAACACCAATAATCTCAAACTCTTCTTCTGCATTAATACCAGCTTCGCTCAATTCATTTTGAGCATTAACGTATCCTAAACCAATATTACTAGCTTTATTTAAAAAGGCAGCTTCAGCTAAAGGAGCATTTTTAGTATTTACGGTATTTAAGTAGTATTTACCGTTAACAAAAAATAAATCCCCATCAGAGTCAAGTTCAAATCCACCTAGATTATTTTCAAAGTCAGTGTTTTCATACCCGACATTAAGTTCAGCTTGGTAAGCATGTGCAGTTCCTAGGCTAGCAAGAAGTGCTGTAGCAAGAGCAAGTTTCTTAAACATTTAGATTTTCTCTCTTTGTTATAAAATATGGCTGTTTTATTAACAGTTGTAACAAATTGTACAGATAATAATCGCCCCGTCAATGTGCAAAAACTACCTAAATGCTTGTTTAAAGTGCAATAAAAAACCCATCCGAAGATGGGTTTTTTATATTGAAATTTCTCACTCTGGATTAGAAGCGGTATTTCGCAGCTACACCAAATGAGTTGTAATCTCGGTTAAACTGTTCGCCAAAGCCTACACGACCTTCTAAGCTCACTTGTTCATTAAAGAATTTACGAGCGCTTACACCAAACTCACTACGATCTGTCAGATCATTGTTATGGTAGTCAGCACCAACACTTAAAGTTTTATCGATGAAGTAGTCAGCTTTTAAATTGTACTCATCCAGGTCGCCAAAGGCAGCACCAGCTTCAAGGTTAATGTCTTTACCATTGCTCAAGGTAGTCACATATTTAGCACGTAATGTTGGATCTACACCGTCGTCCTGGTCATTATCCCAACCTTTCACACCTGCTGCAATTAACAGACCTGGTGCAGGTAAATAACCTACTTCTGCAGCATAAGTAGTTAGATCGTTATCAAACTCATCATTATCTTGCAGATCATGGCCACTTACTTTACCACTTAAGTAAAAATCTGAATTTGGTACGAAGTACTCTGCGCCTACACCATAACGATGCGCTTCAGAATCACCAACTTCTCGGTATTCATACTCAGCTTTCACATTACTCGCACGGTCAAGGAAGGCTGCTTCGGCTAATGGTGCATTACGTGTTTCAACTGGATTAAAGTAATATGTGCCATCAACACCAAAAGAGCCGCTTGAGCTACCATTGTCAGGATCAACTAATCCTGCAGATGCACCCACTTCCGCTTGATAAGCATGAGCTGCTGTACCTGTAAGAGCTACGGCTGAAAGTAATGCTGAAGCGATTGCTAGTTTTTTCATGCGGATACTCCCCTCTGAAAATATGGCTAAAATTAATACACTTTTTGTTACAACTTTAAGTCTAGACCAATTCTAATAATCGTCAATCAAAGGAAAGTTACTGCATTGTGAATAAGGTAATATTATGTAATTTTCATTTAATAACTAATTGAATTTAAAAACTAAAAATGAAATGTTTTGTTTTATTAAAAGTGTGTAGATATTGTGGAATGTATTGAAAATGCTATTTTTTATCTTATTTTGTAGGGGTTTTAGGGTTTTAAAATGAATCAAAAACTGAGTATAAAAATACAGCGAAATATATTTAAGAATAGAATGAGAAAGTATTAAAAATAATATTTAGCTATTTTATCGGGCTGACAAATTTTGTAATTAAAAAATGTGCTAGTGACATTTTCTTGCTTAGCTTTAAAGATGGATTTATCGCTATAAATTGGCGAAATAGACTGTGATATAATATTGACCTAAGAATTTATACCTAATTTTGATTGAGAGTAATTCACGTGGAAATTAATCCGTATCTAAACCAATTAAAAGACTTAAACGAACGTGGTCAAACACTACGGGGGTATCTTTGACTACGATCTGAAAAAAGAGCGTTTAGAAGAAGTCCTGCGTGAATTAGAAGACCCGGCGATCTGGAATGACCAGAGTCGTGCTCAGGCCATGGCCAAAGAAAAAGGTGAGCTTGAAAATGTACTTAATGTACTGGACGGCTTAACCACCCAGCTCGAAGATGCTCAAGCGATGCTCGACCTTGCGGTTGAAGCAGATGAAGAGGCCATGCTGGAAGATGTGCAGGCTGAGCTGAATGCGGCTGAAGAAGAACTGGCGAAGCTTGAGTTCCGTCGTATGTTCAGCAACCCGATGGATCCAAACCCTTGCTATGTGGAAATTCAGGCAGGTTCCGGCGGTACCGAAGCACAGGACTGGGCATCTATGCTGCTACGTATGTACATGCGCTGGATCGAACGTCATGGTTTTAAAGCTGAACTGATGGAAGAATCTGATGGGGATGTTGCCGGGATTAAATCTGCGACGATTCGTGTCGAAGGTGAGTATGCTTATGGCTGGTTGCGTACCGAATCTGGTGTACACCGTTTAGTGCGTAAATCACCATTTGACTCGGGCAACCGTCGTCATACGTCATTTTCTGCCGTGTTTGTCTCACCTGAAGTAGATGACAATATCGAAATTGAAATCAATCCTTCAGATGTCCGTACCGATACCTACCGTGCGTCAGGCGCGGGTGGTCAGCACATTAACAAAACTGACTCTGCAGTGCGTTTAACCCACATTCCAACCGGTATTGTGGTGGCGTGTCAGAACCAGCGTTCACAACATGCCAACCGTGACCATGCCTGGAAGCAGCTGCGTGCCAAGCTGTATGAGCTGGAAATGAATAAACGTAATGAAGCTGCACAGGCATTGGAAGATTCCAAGTCCGATATTGGCTGGGGTAGCCAGATTCGTTCTTATGTCCTTGATGATTCACGTATCAAGGATTTGCGTACAGGTGTGGAAAATTCCAATACTGGCGCAGTTCTGGACGGTGATCTGGACAAATTTATCGAAGCAAGCCTGAAACAGGGCCTGTAAGAAATCGTTTAAAAGCTGGCGTAACAAAGCTTTAACAGACTGTGACTCTTATATCTAAATTATTCGATATATAAATCGAAAAAATACGATATAATGGTCGCAGATGCTGAATGAGGTTTCGTTGCGCCACTGATTGTGATGTGCCTATGGACCTTGATCTAATTTTTAAAGCCTTAGCCAATCCGACCCGTCGACAAATTCTGGAGTGGTTAAAATCTCCGGAGCAATATCTGTCTGCGGAAGAGTGTGGTGGCTTTCAACGTGGGGTCTGTGCAGGTCAAATTGAACGTTTGGGCCAGGTTTCCCAGTCCACCATGTCCAATCACCTGTCGGTATTACAGCAGGCTGGCCTGATCACTGCGACCAAGCATGGACAGTGGTCATATTTCTCCCGCAATGAAACTTTGATTCAGCAATTTATCGAACACCTACAACAACACCTTTAACAGGTGGGAGTAACGATGGCTGAATTAAATTCTCCTTTAACGCTTGGTGCGTTAAAGCTTAAAAACCGTGTCATCATGGCGCCGCTGACCCGTAGCCGTGCAACTGCTGATCGTGTTCCAACCCCAATGATGGTTGAATACTATGCGCAACGTGCAAGTGCTGGCCTGATCATTTCTGAAGCTACAGTGATTTCTGAAGAAGCCAATGGCTATTTAAATACTCCAGGATTGTTTACCGATGCTCAGGTCGAAGGCTGGAAAAAGGTCACTCAAGCGGTTCATGAGAAGGGCGGTCTGATTGTTGCCCAGCTTTGGCATGTTGGTCGTGTATCGCATCCGGATCTGTTAAATGGTGAAACACCAGTCTCTGCAAGTGCAGTACAACAGGCGGGTCATGTCAGCTTGTTACGTCCAAAGCGTCCATACGTTACGCCACGTCCTTTAGAAGTTTCTGAAATTCACGCAATTACCGAGCAATACAAGCAAGCCGCGATTCGTGCCAAAGAAGCCGGTTTTGACGGTGTTGAATTACATGCTGCCAATGGTTATCTGATTGACCAGTTCTTGCAAAGCAAAACCAATCAGCGTGAGGATGAATATGGCGGTTCAGTCGAAAACCGTACACGTTTCCTGCTAGAGGCAACTGATGCACTGATTGAAGTATGGGGTGCGGATCGAGTAGGGGTACATTTTGCGCCGCGTGGTGATGACCATGACATGGGCGACAATGATCCACGTGAAACATTTGGTTATGCCATGGAGCAACTGGGCAAGCGCAAGATTGCCTTCTTCTTTACCCGTGAATATCTGGCTGAAGACAGTATTTCCGAATATATGAAAGAGCGTTCAGGTGGAGTACCTTATATTGCCAATATGCAACTGAGTCGTGAAGATGCGATTGAGCTGTTGGCAGCTGAAAAGGCAGATGCAGTCGCATTTGGTAAAGCCTACATTGCAAATCCTGATCTATACGAACGTTTGCTTGATAATGCACCGCTTAATGAGCTGAAAATGGAAAATATGATCGGCAGTCAGGTGGCTGAAGGTTATATTGATTATCCAACTTTGGCAGAAGTTAAGGTATTAAGCACCATAGAATAATTAGAAATAAGAGCCACATCGATTAACATGTCGATGTGGCTCTGTTATATTTTGCCGATTGAATCTGTTTTGGGGCGCAATGTGGCTACTCCATTCTGGTATAACGCAGCCTTGGCGCTAGCGAAACCGCTTTATCAATCCCGTATACGTAAACGTGCGACCAGTCCGGAACAATTAGAACAAGAACTGTTGGAACGTTTTGGTCCTTTCCAGTCCCCTAAAAATCTGCAAGCGATCTGGTTTCATGTGGTATCCGTAGGGGAAACCAATGCCGCTCAACCTTTAATTGAACATTACTTAAAACTTGGGCATCCGGTTCTAGTGACTAATACCACCAAGACCGGGCAGGCACGTGCTAAATCACTTTTCTTGAAAGAACCTTATTTAGACTTATTTCAGGCTGTATATTTGCCAGCTGACCAGAAAACTCTGATTCGTGATTTTTATCAAAAATATCAGCCTAAATTGCTGTTATTGATGGAAACCGAGCTCTGGCCAAATCTGATTGACCAGGCACCGAATTTTAATGTGCGTTGCCTATTATTGAATGCCCGTCTTTCTGAAAAATCTGCCAAAGGCTATGGCAAAGTCAAAGGCCTAACCCGTGGCATGCTTAAGAATTTAACCGGCCTTTTGGCTCAGGATACAGCAACCCAGCAGCGTTATATTGATCTAGGTATAGCTTCAGAAAAAACTCAGGTCTTGGGCAATATTAAGTTTGATATCACGGCACCGCAGCAATTTATTAATCATGCTGCCCAATTGAAACAGGAATGGTCTCTACAAAGTCGGAAAATTATCACTCTCGCCAGTACACATGCCCCAGAAGAGCAGCAATTGATGGCTGAACTTAAATCTGCGCTGGATGCAGATTCGACATTAGTTTGTATCGTGGTGCCACGTCATCCGGAACGTTTTGATGAGGTGTTTCAGGCGACACAGTTACTAGGTTTAACAATCCGGCGCCGTAGTTTGGGGCAACATATTGAAGCAGATACCCAGGTTTATCTGGCAGATTCCATGGGCGAGATGTGGCTGTGGTATGCCTTGAGCCAAGCCTGTTATGTTGGCGGCTCTTTGAATGAACCAGGTGGTGGGCATAATATTCTGGAGCCGATTGCGCTAAATGTTCCAACGATTCTGGGTAAAAACTATTTTAACTTTCAGACAATTGTAGATGAGTTTGCGCAGGCGCATGCGGTAGAAGTGGTGCAGGATGCCACGCAGGCGGCTGAGACTTTACTAGAGATTTTGAATAATTCAGCTAAAGCTGAAAGCTTGAATACTGCTGCTCAAAAGATGATGCAGCAAAATCAGGGTTCACTTGAAAGGCATATTCAGGTGATTGATCAATATCTTTGATTATATTCTGATTTGTGAAGAAGCTGATTTTCATGGATTGACTGTATAAGGTTAAAACTAAGCCTTATCTTTATAGATTTAATGCTAGGAACTCTTCTTTCTTTTACTTTTGTTTCGGCAAAAGTAACAAAACCATTTGTCATCCACAAAACTCGTCATATACCATCTTTTTGCAGAGGTATCGCAGAACCTATATCAGGCAAAAAGAGTCCTGCCTCGGACAGTTGTGGATGACGTTTCCGCGTATCCCGTGATGGATTTGTTGAGTTAATTTTTTATGAATATCGTCCTGCTTGATCCCCGCCAAACCGAATCTGATCTATGGTCAATTACGTCAAAGCGGCAGCTGGAACATTTGCAACAGCACCTGGAGGTTCAGGTGGGCGATACGTTGAAAGTCGGGATTCGAGAAGGGAAACGGTATTTAACTGAAGTTGTCGAAATTTCTGAAAAAGCAGTTGTATTGAAACCCATTCAAGAAGAATCAGTTCCTGCAAAGCTGCCTGTTACTCTAATTGTAGCTTTACCACGTCCTAAAGTTTTGCGTCGTCTGATCATGGATGCTGTGACCATGGGGGTAGAAAAGATCATTTTACTGCATAGCTACCGGGTGGATAAAAGCTATTGGCAGACCCCATTTTTGCAGCAACTGAATCATTATATCGATCTCGGGCTAGAACAGGCAGGGGATACGCTTGCTCCGAAAATTGAGCTGTATAAACGCTTTAAACCTTTTGTTGAAGATATTTTGCCGGGACTCATTACAGCAGACTGTCCAGCCTTTGTTGCACATCCTTATGCCGAACAGCCGATGCCATATGCACTTCAGCATCCTTGCACGATTGTCATTGGCCCCGAAGGTGGCTTTATTCCGTATGAAGTTGATTTGCTCATAAAAAACGGCTGCCAAGCAGTGAGCCTTGGCAACCGTATTCTCCGTACTGAAACGGCGATTTCATATGTTTTAGGTCGACTGTTTAGCGCGAGCTGAGGCATCTTCATGGCCATCACCACGATAGACTTTCACTTCCTGCACCGGATATGGAATCGAAATGTTATGTTCAGCAAAGGCTTGAATCACCCGTTCCTGAACGGCACTGATTGAGGTGCCTATGCCTGTTTCAGTGGTATTAACCCACCATAACGCTTTGAGGGTAATCGAGAAGTCTGCCAGTGCAATCACATTGACGCTGAATGCAGGTTGACTCAGGATGGTCGGATCTTTATCCAGAATTGCAGTAATAATATCCTTGGCTTTCTGGATATCATCTTCATAACCGATCCCGACCGAAAATTCACAGCGGCGACGGGTATAAGCAGTATTCACCGTGACTGCACTGGTATAGACCGTAGCATTTGGAATTACGATACGACGACCATCTGGCGAGCGTAAAAAAGTTGCACGAATCTGGATATCTTCCACGGTACCCTCCAGACCATTCACGATAATGTCATCGCCAATCTTGAAAGGTTCACCCAGCAAAATCAGTACACCTGAGAGCAGATTCTGGAAAATATCCTTAAATGCGAAACCGATCGCCACCGAACCAATCCCAAGCGCACTCATCAGCTGACCTGGGGTGAAACCTGGAATTGCAATCACCAGCCCGATTAAAACACCGAAGAAAACAATCACGGTACTACCGACACGGTTCAGCACCAGTACCAGATTCTGTCGGGTATAAGTACGGTTTTCTAAAGTCTTACGAACAAAAAACTTAAACAGTTTTGACAGTAACCAGAAAATGACAATGACTGTTAGCGCAATACAGAAATAAGGCACACGCTCCCAGAAACCCTCCATGATCTTGTCAATGGTGCTATAGGCATCATTGTACTTGGAGGTATGTTCGATCACAGTTTGGGCAGTTTTTTCAGTCGCCTGATGCAGGAGCTCAGTCGTCCCTTCAGTTACCTGGCTTAAAGTATTCTCTTGCTCAGCCACAAAAACTCCACAATTTAAATTTCGCTTATTTTGCCTCAACTACAGCAAAAAATTAACAACAGCGAAATTTATACACAATATATTTATGCAAAACAGACACAACTGTCTTAAAAGAACTCAGTCGTTTTTTGTTTCACTTCACTTGGGATTCTTGAAGGTTCACCTTCACTCATATAAGAGAATAACGCAGTCGTCGCCAACAGGCTGAGTACGGTAAAAATGATTACCAGCCAGGCCACAATTTTTTCCCAGACGGGGCTTGTACGTATCGGGCCATACTGATTGCTGCCTCTTGTTCCTGGAAAAAGCAGGATATAAATCCAGACAAACAGATTGATCAAAGGCACGAAGAATAGCAGCATCCACCAGCCACTGCGGTCTAGATCATGTAAGCGTCGTACCGTAATCACAATACCGAAATACAGATAGACCAGCATGATCGCTAAGGCAAACAGGCTGGACAGGCCGTGCAGGGAGATTTGCCAGTTTGAATCTACTGATAGGCTGGCAATGTTCACAATATCAATACTTAAACCTAGCGCAATACTGCTGCATAAGAAAATAAACTGTAAAAATGCAGACCAGGCAATAAAACTCAAACGTCCAAATCGGCCCCTGATCGATAAGGGATGATCTGCTGCAGGAAAAGGAGGAGGGAAATAGGAAGGTTCAGTTGAATTCATGGGCAAGATCCTAAGCTTGTATAAAATACAGTGAGAGTGGGCGACTCATTTTATTTGACGATAGCAATATCTAGCTGACTTTGGCCATAGCTGAGCATTATCCGAAGTTATTCTGATTGAATTTGAATAAATAATCTACGACGAAAGCATGATTGTCGGATTTGAAATATGCAGTACATACTGCCATTATGCATAAAAAACAATCAACAAAATGCCATCAAGCTCTCGTGATGAGATAGAACAAGATCAAGGAAGCGAACAATGAAAGAAATCTATCCAGTACCAGCAGAATTTAAGAAAACCGCACGTACCACTGATACAGAGTATTTTGAGCGTTATCAGCAATCCATTGAACAACCGGATCAGTTCTGGGCTGAACAGGCACAACGCTTGGATTGGATCAAACCTTTTACCCAGGTTAAAAATACCAGTTTTGATAAAGACAATTTTAAAATTGAATGGTTTGCAGATGGCCAGCTCAATGTCAGTGCCAACTGTCTGGATCGCCATCTTAAGGAACATCCTTATAAACCGGCGATTATCTGGGAAGGGGACCATCCGTCCCGTCACAAGATTATTTCTTTTCACGAGCTTTATGATGAAACCTGTCGTTTCGCCAATGTCCTGAAAAAAAACGGGATTAAAAAAGGCGACCGGGTGGTGCTGTATATGCCAATGGTCTCGGAAGCCGCAATTGCCATGCTGGCCTGTGCCCGGATTGGTGCAGTGCATTGTGTGGTGTTTGGTGGTTTCTCACCTGATTCTCTGGCCAGCCGGATTGAAGACAGTCAGGCCAAAATGGTGATTACCGCAGATTCGGGCATGCGTGGTGGTAAAGCCATTCCACTGAAAGCCAATGTCGATGAAGCCCTGAAAATTGCCGGTACCGAATCGATTGAACATGTCATCGTTGTACATCGCACCGGCAATCCGGTAGAAATGCAACAGGGGCGTGATCTCTGGTATCACATGGAAATCATGACCGTCAATGAGATCTGTCCGCCTGAGCCGATGAATGCGGAAGATCCGCTGTTTATCCTGTATACCTCGGGTTCAACTGGAAAACCTAAGGGCGTACTGCATACCACAGGCGGTTATCTGACTTATGTGAATTGCACCTTCCGCGAAGTTTTTGACATCAAACAGGATGATGTGTTCTGGTGTACTGCCGATGTCGGCTGGATTACCGGGCATTCCTATGTACTGTATGGTCCGCTCTCTAATGGTACGACTACGGTCATGTTCGAGGGAGTGCCGCAATATCCGAGCTGGGCACGTACCGGACATATCGTCGACAAGCACAATGTGACCATTCTCTATACTGCACCGACAGCCATTCGTGCCATGATGCGTGAGGGGGATGCCTATGTACGGGAAAGTGATCGTAGCAGCCTGAGAATTTTAGGTTCGGTCGGTGAGCCGATTAACCCGGAAGCCTGGAACTGGTATTACTCGGTAGTCGGTGAAAGCCGCTGTCCGGTGATTGATACCTGGTGGCAAACCGAAACTGGTGGCTTCATGATTACGCCTTTACCAGGTGCGACCGACCTGAAACCGGGTTCTGCAACCCGGCCATTCTTTGGTGTGCAACCCGCCATTGTCGATGCAGAAGGCAAGGAAATTGAAGGGGTGGCAGAAGGGAATCTAGTAATTAAGGATTCCTGGCCAGGTCAGATGCGCACCATCTGGGGTGACCCAGACCGCTTTATTGACGCCTATTTCTCGACCTATCCGGGTACCTATTTTACTGGTGACGGCGCACGTCGTGATGAAGATGGCTATTACTGGATTACCGGTCGTGTCGATGACGTACTCAATGTTTCAGGCCATCGTCTGGGTACGGCAGAAATTGAAAGTGCATTGGTTGCACATGAGGCAGTTGCCGAAGCGGCGGTTGTCGGTATGCCGCATGACATCAAAGGTCAGGGGATTTGTGCCTTTGTCACCTTGCAGGCAGGGACTGAAAGTACTGAACAGCTGCGCGGTGAACTGGTAGCTTGGGTACGTAAAATTTTAGGGCCAGTGGCAACGCCAGATGCCTTGCACTGGGCCCCCGCTTTACCTAAAACCCGTTCAGGAAAAATTATGCGCCGGATTTTAAGAAAGATTGCTGCCAATGAACTGGACAGTCTGGGCGATACCTCGACTCTGGCTGAGCCACAAGTCGTGGATCAATTGATTGCTGAAGTGCAGCGCAATCAAGCATAAGTTTGAGACGTTCAAATACCGGCATTATTTGCCGGTATTTTTGTCTCAGGAATAAGCTCTGCATGCTTTCGAATATAGTGCCAAGCTGCAATCTGCTAAGCTAAAACCATGCTGAACTTAGGTCAAAAGAATGAATGTACGACAACAATATCTAGATCAATCTCCACTGCAAATTGCCCAGCAACTGGCAGAAACTTTTGCCCAAACGGCCGCAGTTCGTGACAAGCAGGGCGGTAATCCTAAAGCCGAACGTGATCTGATTCGCCAGAGCGGTTTACTGGGCCTGTCCATTCCGAAACAGTACGGCGGTCAGGAAGCAGACTGGCAGACAATTTTTAAAACCATTCAAATTATTGCCCGAGTTGATAGTTCATTAGCACATGTTTATGGGTTTCATCATTTGCTGATTGCAACGGTTCAATTATTTTCCCAACCAGAACAATATGGCCCATGGTTTGAACAGACCGCTCGGGAAAACCTGTTCTGGGGCAATACCTTAAATCCACTGGACCGTCGAACTACCGCAACAAAAATTGCTGAAAAAGAATATATTTTTGATGGGCATAAAAGCTTCTGTTCTGGCTCCATTGATTCCGATATTTTACTGTGCTCAGGCTATAACGACGCTGGAAAATTACTGATCGGGGTGATTCCAACAGCACGTAAGGGCGTAAGTTTTCTCGGTGACTGGAACAATATGGGCCAACGCCAGACCGATAGCGGCACCAGCCATTTTGAACAGGTCAAAATTCATGAAGATGAATTGCTGTTAAATCCAGGTCCACTGAGTACGCCGTATTCAAGTTTACGTCCTTTAATTGCCCAATTGATCTTTGTACACATGTTCCTCGGTGTAGCAGAAGGTGCGTTTGAAGTGGCCAAACAAACCGTACAGACTCAAAAAGCCTGGTCAAAATCACTGGTAGAAGAGGCAGTGAATGACCCCTTTACCCAGAAGCATTTTGCCGAGTTCTATGTGCAGCTGGAAAGCGTTCGTCTCTTAGCAGATAAAGCGATTCAAACCTTACAGGCCGCGTGGGATCTGGGCAATGATCTCACTGCCGAGCAGCGTGGTGAAGTTTCAGTGGCGATTGCCATAGCCAAAATCGCGGCCACCAATACATCTCTCTATATCACCCAGAATATTTTCCAGGTGATGGGCGCGCGTGCGACCACGGCCAAACTGAATCTGGACCGTTTCTGGCGTAATGTTCGCACCCAGACCTTACATGATCCGGTAGATTATAAATATCAGGAAGTTGGGGAATGGGTACTGACCGGGAAAGTGCCTGATCCAAGTTTTTATTCTTAATATGAAAATAAAAAGCCTCCAATATTGGAGGCTTTTCATATTAGATGAAGTGATAGTTTCTTCTAAATCTGCTTAAAGGCTTCTATGGCTCGTACACGAGAGGCTTTTAAATCTACAATCGGTTTTGGATAATCCAGTTCCAGATCAGGATTTTTGGCATAAGGTTCATGAATGGATTTGGCATCCAGATGCGCCAGTTCAGGCACCCACTGGCGGATATAGTCTCCATTGGGATCAAACTTCAGGGACTGGCTGACCGGATTAAAAATCCGGAAGTAGGGCACAGCATCCATGCCGGTTGATGCGCACCATTGCCAGCCGCCATTATTCGCAGCCAGATCGCCATCAATCAGGTGCTGCATAAACCAGCTTTCACCCAGTCGCCAGTCGATCAGCAAGTTCTTACACAGGAACATCGCAGTAATCATCCTGACCCGGTTATGCATCCAGCCAGTTGCCAGCATTTGCCGCATGCCAGCATCGACAATTGGAATTCCGGTCTGGCCTTGCTGCCAGGCAGCTAGATCTTCGGGGGCATTGCGCCATTGGATCTTATGGGTATTTTGCTTAAATGGTTGGTGTTTGGAGACACGTGGAAAATCAAACAGGGTCTGTAGATAGAATTCCCGCCACAAGAGTTCATCTAACCAGGTCTGCTGACCCACATCCTCAATCTGGAAATAGCCATCCTGAAAAAGAGCTTGCATACATTGGCGAACTGAAATAACACCGATATTCAGATAAGGGGAGAGGCGGCTGGTACCATCAACTGCTGGCAGATCACGGTCGGTTTTATAATGAGCCATTTTGTCCTCGATAAAATCATCGAGCAGATCCAAGGCAGCTTGATCCTCTGCAGGCCAAAGTTGGGCAGCATGCTCTACCACATAATCCGCTGAGAATTTTTCAAGATCAACATTGGGGAGCTTAGTTGATAATTGGATTGGATCTTGAGTTTCAATCTCAGGATAGCAGGTGGGTACATCCAGAATTAGCCGTTCATAGCACTTTTTCTTAAAGGCACTATAGACCTGATAGGGTTGATTGGACTGGTTCCGGATACTGCCGAGGGGAAACAGGGTGTGGTCATGATAGAGCTCGATCCTGATTTGCTGCTGTTCTAGTAATTGCTGCACCTGAGCATCACGTTCCAGTTCATTGACGCCAACTTCGATATTGGCATGCAGGTTTTCAATCTTCAGGGTTTGACATAGATTCAATATTTCTGACGCCAAATTTTCCCATAAAGGAATATTCAATATAATCAGCGGGATATTCAGTTGCTGTAGCTGCTGTTTTAAATATTTGAGCCGGCGCAGATAAAAATCAGTTTTGATCCGGGCATCCTGATGCAGTTGCCATTGTTCGGGAGAGAGGACTGCTAGCGCAATGCAAGGTCCTTGCTGAGTAGCATGCCAGAGTGCGGCATGGTCATGTATACGGAGGTCTTGGCGGAACCAGATCAACTGCATGGGAATAACGTTCTGAATCGGAATCAGATTATTTTATTCATTCCACCTGAAAATTCTGTATAGAAACGTAGATATGGGCAGAATGATCAGTTAAAAAACCGCCTATGGTATAAGCGGCTCTTTCATTTAACGCTGGTGAATATTTTCTAAGGTATCCACCAAGGTACGCGTGGTCTGGTCAATTTCATAATTGACTTCATCACCTACTTTGGCATTTTTCCAGTTGGTCAGACGCAAAGTTTCGGGAATCAGATCAATCGAAATTTCACTATTGGCGCGATCGACGCGATTGATGGTCAGGCTGCAGCCGTTCAGACCAATAAACCCTTTCAGGAAAAAGTATTTGATATTGCCATCCGGGATCTGAATATCGATATGGTAGGTTTCACCCCGATGTTCCAGATTTTTAATGATTGCTGTGCCTTCGATGTGCCCATACAGATTATGCCCGCCATTTTCTGCACCGACTTTGGCAGAGCGTTCGACATTCACTTCATCACCTACTTGAAGAGATTTTAAGGTGGTGAGGGCAAGGGTTACATCGGAGATATCGAAGTGAATCTGGTTTAGCTTCTGATCAATAGTCGTTACGGTGAGGCAGACGCCGTTGATCGCAACACTGGCGCCAATAAAGATATCCTGAAAAAACTGATTTTCGTTGCTCACGATAATGGTAATGAAGCCATTGCCCTGGCGAATATCCACGACTTTTTCCAAGCCTTGTACGATACCGGTATACATAATTTAAATTTCTATCTCATCGGGTTTGGCTTCATTCTAGTCAAGAATGAAGCAGGCGGCTATCTCTATGCCGAGAACACTGTGTTGCACAAAAAAAATCCCTCAAGCCGAGCCTTGAGGGAATGAATCGTTATGCTGAGCATTATTATAGTTTAAACGAGCTCAGCTTCTTGTTCTTCTTGTTGCTGTTCAGCTTGCTGCGTTTCGAGTTCACGCACGAGTGGCAAGACTTTTTCACCGAAGTATTCCACTTCTTCAATAAAGTGCAGGAAGCCTGAAAGAACCAGATCAACACCAACTTTTTTCAGTTCGATGATACGTTCCGCAATCTGCTGAGGTGTACCGATCAGGTTGGTACGGAAGCCATCGTTATATTGCACCAGATCTTCAAACGTAGATTTGGCCCAGTTACCTTCGCCTTCCTTACTGGCTGCGCCCGCTTCACGCGTTGCCTCACCGAAAGATTTCACCGCCTGAACATTGGCCTTGGCCACGATTTCTCGCAGTACTGCTTGCGCTTCCTCTTCGGTATCACGTGCAATCACAAATGCATTTACGCCAATTTTCACAGAGTGATTATTTGCTTTGGCTTTTTCACGAATATCATCGATCTGTTTTTTCAGCTCTTCCGGTGTATTGCCATTGGTGAAGTACCAGTCAGACACGCGAGATGCCATATCGCGCGCTGCCCGAGAACTTCCCCCCTGGAAGATTTCAATATGCGGTTTCTGTAGCGGTTTTGGACTCAAGGTATAGTCTTTGAACTGGTAGTATTTACCATCAAAACTGAAATTATTTTGAGTCCAGACCCCTTTCAGGCTGCGAATAAATTCTTCTGAACGTGCATAACGTTCATCATGTTCCGGCCATTCTTCACCAATTGCATCAAACTCGCCACGGAACCAGCCACTTACGACATTAATCGCAATTCGGCCGTTGGTGAGATGGTCAATGGTGGCCAGCTGCTTCGCTGCCAGCGCAGGCTTCCACGGGCCCGGCAAGATCGCGGCAATCACTTTTAAGCGTTCAGTTTTTGCCAGGATGCCGTGACTGAAGCTGACTGATTCATGCTGGTTTTCAGCGTTATAGCCCGCAGTAAAACGGATCTGGGTCAGGGCATAATCAAAACCTGCTTTCTCAGCAGTTTGCGCCAGACGGACATTGTAGTCATAGCTCCAGTCCGTACGCTGTTCGATATCGCTAACCACCAGACCGCCACTGACATTTGGAACCCAGTAAGCAAATACAATATTTTTATCTTGTGACATTATTCTTACCCTCTGAATGAAGTGGCCATTAAGCCACTTGAGTCTTTGGCACTTTCTTGCTGTGCAAACGGGATTCTGCGGCATCCAGGCTTGGCACTGCAGCTGAAGGTAAAACTTCTTCCTGTTCGATTTGCTTGTTGATGCCTAGGCTCTGGTTGGCTTGCTGAGATTTTTCTTTAATGACCTCAGCACGCTGCCCCTTTGCTGGCGCCCATTCAAGGATCGGTAGGGCACGAGCCACTGCCAGGGTAATACGGGCACGGAGTAATTCGCTGTGAATGGTGTATTCAGGCGTAAAGTCACGATCTGTGGCATATACCCCGATTGGTAAGGTTTGTGCCTGGAAGAAGCTGAATAATGGGCGTAATTGGTGCTCAAGAACCAGCGCATGACGGTCACTACCACCAGAAGCTGCTAAAAGAACCGGTACATCTACCAGCGCCGTTTGTTCTACGAAGTCAAAGAAATGCTTGAACAGGCCCGTAAATGAAGCGCGGTAAACAGGCGTACCAACAATCAGGGCATCTGCTGCTTCAACGGCTGCCAGATCATCCTGCACGCGTTGCGGTAACTGGTTACGGTAAATTGCACCACCTAAAAGCTGGCCGATTTCGCTAAATTTAATGAAATGTACATTGATTGGCGTCGCTTCACCCAGTTCATCCAGAATGGCTTGAACCAATGCTTCGGTTTTAGAGGGGTGATTCAGGCCGCCAGAAACAGCCACGATATTTAAAGGTTTTTGCTCGGAAAAATGGGACATGTGAAGTACCTAAAAATGGTTAAGCTCGGAATGACCCTATTAATCCCGATTGCCGCAGTAGGTGTAAAATAACGAAATGCTGAAAAGTTATCTGATTTTTCTATATAAGCGGAAAATGTGCTTCTGAAACGGATAGAGCTGGATAAATAGCTGATAACTATATTTATATTGAATAAAGATAAGCTATGCAGAATAGGAATAAATCATATATAAAAAAGTGATGAGAATTAAAGAATTATTGAAATAAGCCAAAATTTAAAAAAATTAAAGAAAAACTCCACATTATTTAAAAAATTGGTGATCTTGCATATCCATAAACTGGCTTGTGTGGTTAGAATAGGAGCTACTGTGCACAAGATCTCTCTCACGTCCTATGAATATTTTAATCGTTGATGATCATCCACTGTTTCGTCATGCTCTGATCCAAGCTGTTCGTTATAGTCTGCCACAAGCGCAGATTCATGAAACTGCAGCAGTCAATGAATTTTATGAACGTCTAGAAAATGGTCCTGAGCCTGATCTTGTCCTTCTGGATTTAAACCTGCCAGGTGCATCGGGCTTTTCTGCTCTGGTCCATGTCCGCGCACAATATCCTTCGATTCCAATTATTGTCGTTTCTGCTCACGAAGAAGCCAGCATTATCCAGCGTGCAATTGCACATGGTGCGATGGGCTATATTCCAAAATCTGCGCATCCAAGCCATATTGGTGAAGCGATTCGTGAAGTCCTCGAAGGTGAAATCTGGTTACCACCCAATCTGCCAGCCAACATGAATTTCGATCCGCGTGCTGCAGATGAAACTGCATTGGCAGAACGGATTCAGTCACTGACACCGCAACAGTTCCGTGTCTTGATGATGGTAGCTGAAGGCCTGCTGAACAAACAGATTGCTTATGAACTGGATGTCTCTGAAGCCACTATTAAAGCGCACGTAACAGCAATCTTCCGTAAGCTGGGTGTACAAAACCGTACCCAGGCGGTGCTTGCTATCAATGCCTTGAATATTGAAGAAAAGAAAATGTAAGGGATTTAACTTACAAAATAAAAAAGACCTCATCTGAGGTCTTTTTTATTGCGAATATATTGCCAGATTAAGCAATATAATCCTGTTTTTGGGTGACATCGGTACAGAACATTGGATTCAGTGCGGATTGCAGTTCATCAATCTGTTCTTGAGTGACATAGCCTTTGGAGATCAGGTATTCTGCTACGCGATCATCACGCAGACTCAGGAAAGTCGCATCATACACACCTAAGTCTACAAACAGGGCAGCAGTTTCCAGACTGTTAAAACGGTCCAGATAAACTTCATCTTCATACATCAGGAATACATGCTCGTCTGTGCTATTCGGATCGACCTGTAGGTGCTCTGCCAGTTCATGCGGGCAGGTTTTGATAAAGAGCAAGTCAGAGAGTTCATCAAACTGGGTGGTATCCAGGCAATCTTCTTCATTTTTCACTTTGCCGAGCCACGCTTTAAAGACCAGTACGGCACCACCACGCAGCAGCATACTCCAGATCTGATGACGGGTTTGTACAGGTAAATCTTCAGCTTCTGCTTCCAGAGATTCAATCAGCTTGTTTTCCTGTTCAGCCAAACGTTCAAATAAACCTAAACCTTGCGGTTTGTAGGCATAAGGTTCAAAGACATCAAAATGCAGTTCATCAAAAACTTGCAGGGCTAAAGGAACCGCATGCTGATACAGGGTTTCAAGTGCCTGAATCTGGGTATCGTCGAGTTTGCTGTATTTAAACATTTGCGTCCAGTCGATGCTGGGTAATAAGGCATTAGCACCATATTGGCGATGGAATTGCTGAGTCTGTGCGGGAAGCTGAGCAATTGATTCATCGAGTTTCATTTTTATAACTCCTATCTAGCAGTGCAAATAGACCAGCTGCCAAAAGGATTTAGACATTGTCAGATGGAAACTGATCGTTTCTTATATTGTCTATTTTTAGAGCTAAGCCTGTTGTATTAAAAATACGACCAAAGTTCTATCTGCCATAAAATAGGATTAAAAATTAATTTAAAACAACAACTTAAATAATTGTAACTAGGTGTACACATGTATATTAATAGAATTGGTGGCTTTTGCCATAGAGAATGCTGAAATGATAATTTTGAGCAATTTATCAGCAGGAATTATGTGAAATTTGGTGCTTTTAGCACATTGGCCTGATTTTTTTGCCAGTCAGGTAAAGAAAGGTATTTGTTTGGTATAAAAAATGCCCACTTTAAATCATTAAAATGGGCATTGAGATGAAAATAAAAAGTTCTAGCTACCTGAGATTTTCAGACCGGATAACCAGGAACGGAGTGAAGCAGGCTTCAACGGTTTTTTCAGCAGGACAATATTTAAATCCTTCAGGCGCTGTGGCAGTTCCGGATCAGAATCTGCGGTAATCAATGCCACCGGAATATCACTACTACGATGTTCCAGAATAAAGTCCAGACCGATTTTATCCTGATTTAAATGCTGATCGACCAGCCAGACCTGAATATTTTCCTGCTGGATCATTTCGGCTGCCTGTTCTGGTTCGGTGGCTTTAAAGACCTGATAGCCCCATTTGGTCAATAAGGTCGACATGCCTTCCAGAATGGTTTCATCATTGTCCAAACATAGAATCTTAAAGGCCTTGGACTTCAATGGCACAGCCTGAACAGGGGCGGCAATGACTTTCGGCGCTGCGGTCAACGGTACTTCAATCATGAAGCAGGAACCTTTGCCCAGCTCGGAAGAAACATGAACTGGATAATCCAGTAGTCCGGTCATACGCTGCACGATGGCGAGACCAAGCCCCAGACCCTGTTCACCCCAAGGCGAAGTATGGCCACATCGCTCGAATTCCTGGAACAGCTTGATCCGCTGTTCTTCAGCAATACCGGGACCGGTATCCCAAACCCCGATCCGGATATGATTTGGCCGGTTGCTAGAACGCAGTACACCGACCACGACCTTACCTTTGGCGGTATAACGTAGGGCATTGCTGACAAAGTTCTGGATAATCCGGCGAATCCATTGTGGATCGGTGTCAATCCAGAACTGGGCATCATGCACTCGCAGTTTGATGCCACGTTGTGCCGCAATGGATTTGAATTGCAGTTCCAGATCACTTAATAAATCATGCAGTGGATAAGCCTGGTGTTTCGGCTGAATCGTACCGCCCTCCAGTCGGGCAATATCCAGCAGAGCTGAGAGCATGCTTTCTGCCCCATGCAGGGCACGATCCAGTTGCTGCAGGGTCTTGCGATCTTCTTCGCTTTGTACACTTTGCTCCAGCGCCGTACTGAACAGACGTGCAGCATGCATTGGCTGTAACAGGTCATGACTGGCGGCAGCAATAAAGCGGCTCTTGGACATATTGGCTTTGTCGGCTTGTTCACGCGCCAGTTGCTGTTCAGACAGGGCATCAGCGAGCTGCTGGGTACGATCCTGAACCCGGGCTTCCAGTAATGCTTCATTTTCACGGAAGGCAGTAATATCGGCAAAGGTCGTCACGAAACCACCGCCTTCAATTGGGTTACCCCGCATCTGAATCACGCGGCCATCTTTACGGATCCGTTCAAATTCATGCGCACTGCCGACCTGCATCCAGTGAATCCGTTTACGCACATGTTCTTCGACCGAGCCCGGACCACATTCACCGCGTTCAGCGTTATAACGGATTAGGTCAGCGATTGGACAGCCGACATAAACAATATCTTTTGGATAGTCGAACAGTTTCAGGTATTGGTTGTTCCAGGCGACCAGACACATATTTTCATCAACCACACTCACCCCTTGGGTCATATGGTCGATCATGGTCATGATCAGGTTCTGGTTAAAACGCTGCCATTGTGAGGCCTGATCCAGAATATTCGCCACCTGACCGAGGGCCAGGCCATTATTCACCATCGCGGTAGTCAGCAGGGTACGTGCCGAGGCTGCACCAATGGTACCGGCCAGATACTGCTCAGTAAAACGCCACCACATGCCATTGGCACTGCTATTTTCATTCAGTTCCACACTATTTTGAGCACAGAACTGCTGGAAGGCCTGCATGGTTGGACCTTCACCGGTAATGCGCTTGGCCAGCGTAATCAGGTCACCAACTTTTAAACGGGCCACATCCTGATGCGAGTAGCTGACATCAGTAGATGGACTTTGAGAAGGAAGCGGCTTGGTTTCATAGTAGAAGAAACTTTCCGCCTGAATCTGTTCAGCCACACTTGGACGGAACATCCGGGAAACCCAGATATATAGGAATGTGTTCAGACCTAGTGCCCAGACCACACCATGCGTTAAAGGATCAAAAGATTCGAAACCGATCAGGGCTTCAGGACGTAACCAGTTCCAGCCCAAAGGACCCTGTTCCAGAAAACTCTGGCTGAACTGCTGATAGGCTTCTGGCAGGCTGCGCAAAATCGTTGGTAATAGCAGGGTATACGACCATAAAGCGAAACCGGTCAGCAGGCCAGCATATACACCTTGCTTACTCCCGCCACGCCAATACAGACCGCCAATCAGGGCAGGGGCGAATTGTGCCACGGCACTAAAGGCCAGCAGACCAAAGACTGAGAGCTGGTCAATATCATTAAAAAAGTTGAAGAACAGAAAGCCCATCAACATCACGGCTAGGATACAGATCCGGCGGGTAAATTTCAGTACCAATGGTAAACGCTTGTCATGCCGTGAGATCAGGTTTAATCGCCAGAGCGCTGGCATGATCAGGTCATTACTCAGCATGATCGACAGGGCGACTGAAGATACCAGCAGCATGCCGGTGGAAGCCGAGAAACCGCCTAAGAAGGCCAATAAGGTCAGCCAGTCCTGATTATAGCTAAGCGGTAAAGACAGTACCGCGACATCTGGAATCGCTAAATATTGGGGAGCCGCATGCAGTGCCCAGCTGGCAATCGGGATAATTGCCAGTGTGGTCAGAATCAGATAAATGGCAAACCAGCGACGTGCACCACGGATATGTTTTTCATCCCGTAATTCAACCACTGCTACGTGGAATTGACGTGGCAAGCAGATAATCGCCAGTGCAGCCAACAGGGTCTGTACCCAGAAACTTTCCGGTACGCCAAACAGCTGTACATCATGGAAGGTTGACTGAATATCGCTACTGATCTGAGGCAGATTTTCTGGTGCTTCAAAAATAAAGAAACAGGCTACGGCCAGCAAGGCAAATAACTTAACAAAAGACTCAAAGGCGACAGCCAGCATCAGACCGCCATGCTGTTCGGTGTTGGCAATCTGCCGGGTACCGAAAATCATCGCCAGAATCGCCAGGACGCCAGTCAGGAACAGTACGCTATTGGTGGTACTGGCAATCCCGGCTGAAGGTTCCAGAATGACCGCCGCACTCAAGGCAATTGCACGTAACTGCAAAGCCAGATAGGGAATGATGGCAATCACCGCCAGAATGGTGACCAGCGAAGCCAGAGGCCCACTCTTACCATAACGTGCAGCGACGAAGTCGGCGATAGAGGAAATCGCATGATGCTGGCGTACCCGTCCCAGACGGCGCCAGATATCGTAACCAATCGCGACAAAGAGCAGGGGACCAAGATAGATCGGCAGGAAAATAATTCCTTCACGAACCGCAGCACCGGTCGCGCCATAAAATGTCCAGGAAGAACAGTAGACGCCTAAAGTTAAACTAAACAATAGCATGCGGCCACGGGTACTCAGCCGGCTGGCATGTTTTTCCCCATAGAAAGCGCAAGTAAAGAGTAAAGTGATATAGAGGGCGAGCACCCCTATGATGAGCCAACTGTTCATATAGCCTGATGTGTACTGTGCATGACGCTATGATACCGCATCATGCACTCAGCAGTTTAAATTGATCATTTTTTAACGACCAAAGTCTAAATTACAAGTCATTCTAAATGTTGTTATTTTGCAACAGTGATAATTCGAATTAAAAAATAGTAAGCCCATGGTGGGGCTACAGGAGTGTAACTATGGATGAGGCCCAAGTAGAAAGAATTCTACAGAATCCCAAATTCAAAGAAATGGTACGTAGAAAAAGTACGCTGAGCTGGACCTTAACCGGCATCATGCTATTTGTCTATGTCGGTTTCATGTTGCTTGTTGGCTACAACAAAGAATTTCTATTGTCTTCAATTTCTGGCGGTGTAACGACCTGGGGTGTACCTCTAGGTATCGGTATCATTATTTTGTCTTTTATATTGTGCTGGGTGTATTCCTACATTGCCAATAACAAACTTGATCAGCTGAACAGAGAAGCAATTCAGGAAGTGGAAGCGATTACAAAAGAAAAGGGGCAACACTAAGATGAAAGGGATTTCATATCAAGCGCTTGCTGCTGCAGCGCTGACCTTGCTCAGCTCGGCAATGGCATTTGCTGGACCAGATCTGGGTGCTGCGGAGCAGCAAGCGACCAACTGGCACGCGATTATCATGTTTGTGATTTTCGTTGGAGCAACCTTATTTATTACCAAATGGGCTGCCAAACAAACCACAAATACTAATGATTTCTATACTGCCGGCGGCGGGATTTCTGGCTTCCAGAACGGTCTGGCCATTGCTGGTGACTTCATGTCTGCAGCATCTTTCCTCGGTATTTCCGCGATGGTATTCCTGTCCGGTTTTGACGGATTGCTGTACTCACTAGGCTTTATGGTGGGTTGGCCAATCGTTTTATTCCTGGTGGCAGAACGTTTGCGTAACCTGGGTAAATTTAACCTGTCTGATGTAGTGTCGTTCCGTCTGGAAGAAAAACCGGTGCGTACTCTAGCTGCATTAAGTTCACTGGTTGTGGTGGCGTTTTACCTGATCGCACAGATGGTAGGTGCAGGTCAGTTGATCAAGTTACTCTTCGGTCTGAACTACAATATTGCTGTGGTGATTGTTGGCCTGTTGATGATGGCTTACGTAATCTTCGGTGGCATGCTAGCGACCACTTGGGTACAGATCATTAAAGCAGTAATGCTGTTGTCTGGTGCGACATTTATGGCTTTCATGGTAATGAAGGGCGTAGGTTTCAGCTTTACCAATATGTTTGAACAATCGATTCAGGTTTACTCTAAAGTACATGACTTGAGCCTTGCAGATGCAACCAAGATTATGGGTCCGGGTAATCTCGCTTCGAATCCGGTCGATGCGATTTCTCTTGGTCTGGCGCTGATGTTTGGTACAGCAGGTCTGCCACATATCCTGATGCGTTTCTTTACAGTAAAAGATGCCAAAGAAGCACGTAAATCAGTGGTGGTTGCAACAGGCTTTATCGGTTACTTCTACCTGTTAACCTTCATTATCGGTTTCGGTGCGATTCTATACGTAGCGAACAACCCGCAGTTCCTGGACATTGCAAAAATGGCAATCACAGGCAAGCTAGAGCTGGTGGGCGGTAACAACATGGCCGCGGTTCACCTGGCAGATGCTGTGGGTGGTGACCTGTTCATGGGCTTCATTTCTGCAGTGGCATTCGCAACCATTCTTGCGGTAGTTGCAGGTTTGACCTTGTCAGGTGCTTCAGCAATTTCACATGACTTGTATGCAAACGTATTCAAGAAAGGCCGTACTACACCTGAATCTGAACTGCGCATGTCTAAAATTGCAACTCTTGGTCTTGCTATCTTTGCGATGATTCTGGGAATCCTGTTCGAGAAGCAAAACGTTGCCTTCATGGTGGGTCTGGCATTCTCGGTAGCCGCATGTGCCAACTTCCCGGTATTGGTTCTGTCTATGTTCTGGAAAGGCCTGACCACACGTGGTGCTGTCATTGGTGGCGTGGTTGGTTTGGTGACTGCAGTAGTACTGATCATACTGTCTAAAGCAGTTTGGGTAGATACTTTCGCGATTTCAGATACACCAGTCGTTCCATTTAATGGTCCTGCATTATTTGCAATGCCACTGTCTTTCTTCTGCTGCTGGTTCTTCTCCATCACAGACCGCTCAGTGAAAGCACAAGCAGAACGCAAAGCTTTCGATGCACAGTTTGTTCGCTCACAAACAGGTATTGGAATCTCAGGTGCATCTGATCATTAAGATCTGATGTCCTAAAAAAGCCTCCTGATGGGTAATGCCAGTCAGTTAAGCAAATTTTAGTAAAATGTAGTAAAAATGAGTGTATGTAAATACGCTCATTTTTTTATGTCTTTATCTGAACATTTAGAATCCACTCTTGAACATTCTCTCCCATCACTCAACCATTTTTGTGAACTTATTGATTTAAATTGGATTGAAACAAGCCTGCATCAAACAGGTAAGGCATCAATCAGAAGGAGAAAATTACCTGCTGAGCATGTGGTTTGGCTTGTTATTGGGCTTGCCTTGTTTCGAAATCAACCCATCAGCTATGTTGTAGAGCAATTAAACCTCGTGTTTGGTACAACAGAATATTGTGTTCCTAGTGCAGCAGTCCAAGCACGACAACGTTTAGGACAAGAGCCTTTAAGTACCTTATTCTCTCTGCTCAGCCAAGCATGGTTTGATGAAACACAGCAACAATATTCAAACTTTCAAGGACTTAGCATATGTGCTGTTGATGGGGTGGTTTGGTCTATGCCGCTGACCGAAGAGAACTTTAATCATTTTGGCTCATCTAAAGGTAAAACTGCTGTAGCACCTTACCCACAAGTGAGAGCCACGTGCCTAGTCAATACCAATACCCATGAAATCATAGATGCCCAAATAGGCAGTATGGATCAGGGTGAACTCACATTAGCAAATCAATTATCTCCTCCAGCACAAAGTATTACATTATTTGATCGAGCTTATTTCTCTGCTGATTTTCTAATAGGGTGGCAAACACGTGCAGAATCAAGTCATTGGCTGATGCGAGCAAAAGATAATTTACGTTATGAAATTATTAAACGGAATTCCCCACATGATTTTCATATCAGGATGCCAATATCACCTAGAGCCAAGAAGCTTAACCCAACGTTAGGGGATTATTGGGAGGCACGTTTGATTGAAGTTGAGCAGGCAGGAAAAATCAGACGTTACATTACTTCATTATTAGATTCAAAGACATACCCACTTATAGCCTTGGCAAAGTTATATGCTCAGCGTTGGGAAATTGAAATGTGTTACCGAGAAATTAAAAGCAATTTGCAGAAAGGTAAGCTCTTAAGAAGCAAGCAACCAGACTTAATTTATCAAGAATTATGGGGTGTCTTGATTGCCTATAATGTTCTGAGACGACAAATGAAACATATGGCTCAACGAGCTAAAGTAAGTCCTTTGAGAATCAGTTTTCATATTGCATCTATTGCCCTTCTTAATTTACTCAGATTCGACTCTTTGGCTTCTGCAGGTAATCTCCCCAAACATCTGGAAAGTTTAATGGAGAAATCTAATCGGTATGTTATACCTGAGAGAAGAGTGAGGAGTTATCCAAGGGTTGTAAAAGGAAAACCTCAAAAATACCCAAGAAAAAGCCAGTCAATCTCTTAACTGACTGGCATTATCCTGATGGGGGCTTTTTTTATAGCGATAAAATACCTGAGCTACCCAATGAAATACTTTGGGATAGGTTATCTAAAATTAAATACAGCTATTTTTAACTGAGATTTCAATGATTTTTATACAATCCTGTTTCTAACCATCAGCTAGATCATGCTATGTTAAGCCAGCGATAACAATAATGATGCTCGACAGGACATCAAGACAAATCTCATGAAGCACTCCCTGCTACGATTCTGGACCCATTTTAAGTATCTGCCTTCTGCCTGGCTGCTATGCCTGCAGTTACTGATTCTGATTCTGTCGATGCTGAGTTATGACAGTGTGTCTTATCGCGCGGGTACATGGATGCTGGGGGTGGTGGTCTTGCTGGTGATTGCCAAGGTAATTCGTCAGACTCCGATGTTTACCATTCTGGGACTCATCTTTGTCGCAGGGGCCATCTTCTTTTCGTCATTAATTGTGTTGGGGCTGCGCTATACCTGGATCATGATCGTCGCGCATCTGTTTGAAGCCAGTGCCTACTTCAGTGCAGCGTATGGCCTGTTACGTTATATGTTTCATGACCGTTATCTGACCAAAGACGAACTATTTGCAGCGGGAGCAGTTTTCACATTGCTGGCTTGGGGCTTCGCTTTTCTCTATAGCATTTGCCAGTTATGGGTACCTTACAGCTTCTCGGATCCAGATCTAAAAGCTTATCAGCCGTGGCTGGATCTACTCTTTCTGAGTTTTAGTGTGCAGTCTGCTACAGGATTATCTGATGTGATGCCGGTCAGCCCGGTCGCACGGATGCTGGCCATTATCCAGATGTTTGTCGGGGTAATGTATCTGGCCTTGATTGTTTCCCGTCTGATTGCCTTACAGTATATTTCTCATCTTCCTAAACAGACTCATATACAACATAAGCATAGAAAGCCTGAGGAATAGAACGTACAGAGCTGCATAGCTTGGTTACAGTAACTTAACGGCTTTATTTTCCTGAATATTTTAAAATCTTAAGGTCCAAAACGTATCTTTGATCGTAATTCTCTCGATCAGAATGTTTTTACTTATCAATAATGATTCAAGCCTCCCGGCATTCAATCTATTAAAAAAATGGGGGATCTATGCCTTCCAAACCTTCATCCTGGTTTGCCAATATCAATCCGAATGTCTTTATTAGTACAGTGGTGATTATCGCCATTTTTTTGGGACTGGTAATACTGGCACCTGATTCATTCGACCTGTTGACCAAGCAAATGAATGCGTGGATTACCACTTCATTTAGCTGGTTTTATGTCCTCTCCGTGGCGATCTTCCTGATTGTCCTGATTTATATTGCCCTGTCTGATATGGGGAAAATCAAACTCGGGCCCGACCATAGTCAGCCAAAATACAGCCAGGCATCCTGGTTTGCCATGCTGTTTACCGCAGGTATGGGAATTGGCCTGATGTTTTTCGGTGTTGCCGAACCGGTTATGCACTATGTCACACCGCCTGCTGGTGAACCGGAAACTGTACTGGCCGCGCAGCAAGCTATTCGCGTGACTTTCTTCCACTGGGGCCTGCATGCCTGGGCGATTTACACCATTGTGGGTCTGTCATTGGCCTATTTTGCGTATCGACATAATCTGCCTTTAAAAGTTCGCTCCGCCTTATATCCACTGATCGGCAACCGGATTCATGGCCCAATCGGAGACGGGGTAGATACTTTTGCCACCTTAGGGACAGTATTTGGGGTTGCGACAACTTTAGGTTTTGGGGTGACTCAGATTAATTCGGGTCTGAATTACCTATTTGGAGTTGAGCAGACCCCCAGTACTCAGGTCATTTTGATTATTGCCGTCACTGTAATGGCATCAATGTCCGTATTTTTTGGTTTGGATAAGGGCATCAAACGCCTGGCTGAACTGAATCTGCTGCTTGCTTTACTGTTACTCATCTTTGTTTTTGTTACCGGTCCAAGTATCTATCTTCTGCAGACCACTATCCAGAATTCTGGACAGTATGTTGCAAACCTGTTCAGTATGACCTTCAATCTGTATGCCTATCAGCCTAGTGGCTGGATTGGTGGCTGGACCATTATGTATTGGGCCTGGTGGATTTCCTGGTCACCATTTGTCGGGATGTTTATTGCCAGAGTATCCGAAGGCCGCAGTATCCGTGAGTTCATTGTTGGGGTTCTACTGATTCCTACCGGATTTACCCTGATCTGGATGGGCTTTATGGGCAATGCTGCATTATTCAGTATCATGCATGAAGCCAATACTAATCTACTTGAGGCAGTACAACGTGACTCCTCTGTAGCGCTGTTCGAATTTTTAGGTAATCTGCCATTTAATTCAGTCACCAGTATTATTGCTACGGTATTGGTTATCCTGTTCTTTGTCACTTCAGCAGATTCTGGATCATTAGTCACGGATTATCTCACGGCGAAAACCGAGAATTCACCGACTTGGCAGCGTCTGTTCTGGACCGTGTTAATGGCTTTATTGGCCATCATTCTGTTACTGGCAGGTGGGCTGGAAGCCTTGCAGTCGGCTACGATTATGAGTGCCTTGCCGTTTACATTTATTATGCTGCTGATTTGCTGGGGACTGATTAAGGCCCTGCATCTGGATGTAACGAAAATGCATGCGCTACAAGCTGCACGTATTACCCCGCGGGCCATTCAGAACCCGCGTAGCTGGCAACAGCGACTCGGTTTAATTATGCATTATCCGCATACGCATGATGAAGTACGTGATTATATTGATACGATGGTCAGCAAAGCTTTTAACAGTTTTCAGGCTGAACTGAAACGTCGTCACATCCAGGTGAAAATCTTTAAATTGGAAGATGGGATCGAGTTACGTGTCGATCATCAGAATGAAATGAACTTTATTTATCAGGTCATTGCTACCCAGACTCTGGCACCGAGCTTTATGCCGGATGCAGATTCTCCGCAGTCTTATCAGGCAGAAGTCTTTTTAAGGGAAGGGGGGCAAAATTATGATGTGATGGAATGGACTCAGGAAGATTTAATCCAGGACATCATTGACCAATATGAACGTCATCTGCACTTTTTAAGTCTGGTCCGTTCTCCAGAATAAATATTTGATCCAATAAAAAAGGACGCTGATGCGTCCTTTTTTTATTCAGTCACTAATTCAGAAATTAGAAACGGAATTTAGCATTTAAGCCTACAGTTTGTGTATCACGAACTACAGCATTTTGAGCAAGATTTGCTTCGTAGTTTGAGTTCACATAACTAGCACCTACAGCAACTGCTGGAGTGATGAAGTAGTTTACGTTTGCGCCCCAAGCTTTGTCTGGAGAGTTAGCGTAGCTAGATTCCATATAAGATGCACCAACGCTTAATTTAGGGTTGATGTACAAAGTAGTACCTAGGTTGTAAGCAGTATCTTCACCATAAACCAAGCCGCTTTCGAAGCCAAGTGACATGTTAGTGCCGTCAATTGCGCCTACATATTTAGTACGAGCAGTGATTGCATCTTGGTCTTCAGCGATTGTTTGAGACTCAAGAGCAGCTTTAGCAACGCCGTTGTTGAACATATTGAAAGCGTCATAAGAAGTTTGGTCTGCAACGCTTGTGTAACCTACAGCTACCAGGAAGTTAGGAATAGGGAGTACACCTACTTCTAATGCATAACGGTCGCCATTGTCATCATTTTGGCCACCTTTACCATCAGTAATTGTATGGCTATAAGAAGCGCTTGCATAAGCAGGAACAACTTTAGTTGGGATGTAAGCTTCACCTTTCACACCGAAAGTATGAGAAGTCTGGTCTCTATCATCAGCATCTACATCATATTCGCCATATGTATAAGCAGCAGAAACGTTAGATGCCTGGTTGATGAAAGCAGCTTCAGCTAAAGGGCCTTTAGAAGCGTCTACATCTTTGAAGTAGTAAGTACCTTGAACAGCACCAGTGAAATCTTTGTCATTTACAGTGTTGTCGATGAACTCTGATTGACCTTGAACTTCGAATTGATATGCTTGAGCACCGGTCATGGCTAATAATAAAGCAGTGGCTAAACCGAGTTTTTTCATGATATTTACCATTTTGTTACAAAAGATGTACAACAGGAACGTATTGTATTGTGACAATTTATTAAGTCAATCCAATTCGAAATCGCTATTTTTTTGTACAAAATCATTGTATTGATTTTGTTTAATAGTCTTTTAATTAGAAAATTTAGTTATTTTAGAAAAAAGCTTAAATAACAATGTTGTATACTAAATAAATTGTTAGATCTAATCAGGAAAATGAATTAATAAAGGATTTTTTGATTGTTTAATTAAGTTGAATAGTGGATTTTAATTCAAAAAACCAATTTATTTATCATGAAAATAATCATGTTTATTACACTGAATTTAAGAGAGGCGTAAAAACTGTAATATAAAGCAAATTTATGAAAGAATTGATCGGTTTAGCGACAAAATCAGGGTTATAATGTGATGTATTTCACTGTTTTGTCTATAAATTGTGATATGTCATAAATCCTAGTAAATTAATGTGCTTTACATTGTTACCAAATTGACTGATAATAAAAAAATCAGGTTAGAGTTCATGTTTTTACATGATAATTTGACTGATTCTCCACATATTTTTGTTTTTATCGGCCCAGCTTTCCCCAAGGTTGGGCTTTTTTTTGCCAGAATTTTTTAGAAGCATCAGTCTACGGATTAGTTCATAAAAGAAGATTAGAAAAACTAGTATAGAAAGCCGTCAAAGATGATTCTTAAGTGCACCTTAATGGTGCATTATTTCAATTTAAAAATTGCTTCGTTCTATAAAGTTGCAAAAAAAAACCTCAATTTCTATATAAAATTGAGGTTTTTTCGCCAAAATTTGCGGGTAAATCAAAAAATCTGCTGAGGAATAATTTAACTCGCCCTAATGCAGTGCATTATGCACCTAATTGTTGCACGTGTAAATAGTTCAGAAAGCGAGTTTTTTAATTTTCTTATATTTTAAATTATGAAATTTTCATTCCTATTTATATTTTAGTGATAACAGATGAAAAATCCTGAAAATATAAAGAGTTAAAACCTTTAAGAACATAAGAAAAACCTTCTGAAAATCAAAGCAATTGGGAAGAAATATTGATGATGAGTAGGCGTTTATTTGTATAATCTATCTACTATTAAATGGGGAGTCCTTGATTCATGTGAAGGACTAAAAATCAAGATGAATACTTTGCGCTCTGAGAAAATCAGCAAACATCTGTACTGGTCGATGTCGATCATTATTTTATGTTTATTGTGTATTTGTATTCCCTTAATTATTGATAGTAGTCAACATTATTTAAAATCAAAACAAACCTATCAGCAGCTTGATGCCTTACAACAGGTCACCGATCTCTCCAATAAAATCTCCCGGGAACGGGCACCTGCCAACAAAGTAATGTCCAGCTCGGTTGAGGAATTTGCCAAACATCAGCAGGAGTTAAGCGATTACCGTCAGGAAGTCGATCAACAGATGCAAATTACGGCTCAGGCACTCGATCAGGTTGGTTTTAATCACCTAAGCCAGCAACTTTTATCTGAATTGAAACCGAGCTTGCAGAATGGACGTCAGCAGGTCGATCTCTATACTCAAATACCTCGCCCGGAACGTACTGCACAGGAAATGGATCAGGCTATTCTCGCCATGTTTACTGCCTGGGATAGCAGCCGTAAAATTCTGAAAGGAGTAGTGATTGCCTCTGCTACGCCATCTGCCCGTTTGGATAATTACATGAGTGAAATCCTGTTTTTATCTGATCTCAGGGATCAATCGGGTCGGGTAGCGTCAAATGTCATGGCACATGTGACATTTGGAACCCACATTCCAGAGCAAAACATTACCCGTTCCTTGCAGGTCCAGCATCAGGTACGCTACCTCTGGGATATTATTGATACGCTACAGCCTGTTCAGGACAAAACTGATGAATTTATTCGTTTACATCAGCGGGTCGGAACTGAATTTATCCAGCAAGGTTTACCGATTGTGGAGCGACTGATTGAAGATAGCCGCCAGCAGCGTCCTTATTATTTAACTGGAACCCAGCTGACTGAAGCCATTGTAGATAAATTTACAACAGTGATTGATTTGCAGAGCTATTTACTGCAATACACCAAAGATGTGGCTATTAAGGAAATGCGCCATGGTCTGAATCATTTGATCTGGACAGTGGCCTTATCTGGAATTTCCCTGATTACGGCAATTTTGACCATGATTTTTGCGCGTAAACGCATCTTTATTCCTTTAATTCGCGCACGTAAAATTTTATTTGATTTGTCCATTGGGTCTGAACGGAAGCAAGCACAATCAAAACTAAAAACAGACCGGCCTACTGAATCCTTATTTACAGCAATTCAAAAACTGCAGCATACGCTGCAAGAGCGTGAAGCATTAGAATTTCGACTGAAAAATATTGCCCATTCCGATTCCCTGACTGGACTGGCTAACCGTTTTGCGCTCGATGAATATATCCGTTTTATGGAAACGCATCCGACCCAGTTTAAGCGAACCTGCCTGATGATTATCGACATTGATCACTTCAAACAGGTCAATGATCAATATGGGCATATTATTGGTGATCAGGTCATTCAACTGGTTGCAGAGCGCTTAAAAGCCAATATTCGAGCTTCGGATCTACTGGTTCGCTATGGCGGAGACGAATTTCTGGTCCTGATTGAAAATATCGAGATGCAGCATGCTTTCATGCTAGCGAATAAAATCCGGACTGAAGTCGCTGAGCATTCTATTCTGACCTCAGCTGATGAAGATATTCATGTATCGGTGAGTATTGGGGTAGCGATTGGTGCAGAGTCATGGATTGCTTTACTGGAACAGGCCGATGAGGCGTTATTTAAGGCCAAAGCCAAAGGACGTAATGTGGTGGCTGAGGTTTGATTTTAGGAGATATAAATCATCTTATAAACCATCATCCCATTCATTAAGGAAATGAGCAATGATATCTCCGTGGCAGTCATGAGGCTTACAGAAACAGCCTAATCTTTTCCCTGCTAAATGATAAACATCCTCTCTTTTGGCTTTCATTAAAATATCTTTATCAAAATCATATTTAAATTTATTAATAACTTCCTCACGACTTTCTTGTTCAGCGCCATTCATCGCATAAGGATTTCCCCAAATTGAACCTCTTCCAATATATTCATATTCCTCAGATTTTTTTATATTTTTAAATTTTGGGTGGTGATGAATATTAATTACTCGAGTAATTTTAATGGGAATCACCCTCAAAGGTATTTTATTTTTTTGGAAAAAACTCACTTCCTCTGAAAAAACTTCTCCATCATCAAAAATTACAACATGTGTATATTCTAAATTTTTCCATTCTTCACAAATAATAAGATCTGTGCAGTTAGTATTTTGCGCAAAATATTGCTTTAAAAGCGAATGAGGATCATGAGGGCAAGAAAGTTTGAAATTTGAGAAAAAACTCGTTATACGAGTTAGTTTTCTAGCAATTTTAGAATAGCAATTAAATTCCTGAGGAAGAAATACTAGAACATTTGACATAATCAATAGAGGTGCTTAATTTCACTTATAGTTGTCTGTGACTGTGCTAAATAGTCTAATACAAGACGACGATGGCATTGATGTGGTAAATGTTCACTGCATAATAAACATTGGTCGTTAAAATCATCTAAGTTAAATGATTTTTCAATATTACGTTTAGACATTAGGCTCATAAATTTTTCTTCGTAATTTTGCCAACTGATTTCACCTTTTTTGTAAGGTTTTAATATTTCGTCAATAGGTGCTAGATCTGGAACATGCTCATATTCGCAGTTACATATTTCCTTTAAAAAATAAATTAAATCATCTCTTTTAGCAAATCCTGCTAATTGTGAGACATTATTAAGACGAACATCAATTATTTTTTTGACCTGATTTTTTTTGAGCAGATTAAAAAAGATCTGAGCTTTTTTTTGAGTAAAGCCAATTGTATAGATATTCATAATAAGTAGATCGCTGCAATTAATTTATAACAATCGCCATTCCACGGTTCACCTAAGCTAATACATAAAATAGCACTTTTAATATCAATATGACTTCGATTTTGCAAAATATTATCAAAATTAGGATCGGTGCAAGCAAAATTGTAGGATGTATGATTATAGATAAAAGTACCACGTCTTTTATTGTATTGAGTATATAAACGTAGGTCATTTACATGTATGAGATATAAAGAATTATTTATAATTTTCTTGAATTGAATAAGATAAAAGTTAACGCGATCTCCATTTCCCCATAAATCGTTAGGATAGTCTAAGAATGAGAGGAGTTCTCTTGTTTGAATTCTAAACTTATCTAACCATTGTGAGCCATCAATTAAATAATTTTCTGGTTGGTTAACTAAAGGTGCATGAGCAGAAAAACTAATTTCAGCCTTTTGCAAAGTTTTTAGCTGCCAGATTTGTCCTTTCCAATTTTTTACTGTAATTTGACTATTTGTAAGTGCTTTACCCTGTGCATCGCCTACAGGTCTAATCCATTGTTTTGTTGAGGTGCATTTTCCGGCTACGCATCGTGCTTGATTCTTTAAAGAATTAGCTAGAATGACAATTTCTTTTTTCATTATTTAAATAAAATTTAAAATTAATTTTTTTATTATAAATAGTTAGCTGCTAGTCATAAATATAACTAGCAGCTAACTTTAGTATAATTTTAGCTTATTACTTCAATAACGGCTTTAAGAATTTCCCTGTATGTGAAGCCTTAACTTTCACAACATCTTCCGGAGTACCTTCCGCGATAATCATACCGCCACCCGCACCACCTTCAGGCCCAAGGTCTACCACCCAGTCTGCAGTCTTGATCACATCCAAGTTATGTTCAATCACAACAATGGTATTCCCTTTATTGCGTAGCTCATGCAGGATGTCCAGCAGCTTGGCAATATCATGGAAATGCAGACCAGTGGTTGGCTCATCCAGGACATACAGGGTTTTACCGGTATCCCGTTTGGCCAGTTCACGTGCCAGTTTGACACGCTGTGCTTCGCCACCAGAAAGCGTCGTCGCTGACTGACCCAGACGAATATAACCCAGACCAACCTGATGCAAGGTTTCCAGACGACGATGAATCACTGGAATCGCATCAAAGAAATGCATGGCATCTTCAACGGTCATCTGCAATACATCAGAAATATTCTTGCCTTTGTAGTTCACTTCCAGCGTTTCACGGTTATAACGCTTGCCATGACAGGCGTCACACGGCACATACATATCCGGCAGAAAGTGCATCGCTACCTTAATCATGCCATCACCTTCACAGGCCTCACAGCGTCCGCCTTTCACGTTAAACGAGAAACGGCCAGCGGTATAACCACGCGCTTTGGCTTCCGGAGTCTGTGAAAACAGTTCGCGAATTGGAGTAAACAAACCGGTATAAGTTGCTGGGTTCGAACGTGGCGTACGACCAATCGGGCTCTGGTCAATATCAACCACTTTATCCAGAAATTGCAGACCATCAATTGAGTCAAACTTCTCAGCAGTTAGCGTGGTTGCACCATTCAGCTGAGTCGCTGCTAGTGGCAACAGAGTCCGGTTAATCAACGTAGATTTACCAGAACCTGAAACACCGGTAACACAGGTCATGATCCCTAAAGGAATGGTCAGATCGACTTTCTTCAGGTTATGCCCGGCAGCACCCATCAATTTGATCTGTTCTTCCGGTTTCGGTGGCTGAACCCGTTTTTTCGGTACTTCAATTTTCAGTTTGCCAGACAGGTATTTACCGGTCAGGGAATCTTTGTTTTCAGCGAGTTCCTGATAAGTTCCTTCTGCAATCACATGACCGCCATGCACACCGGCACCAGGACCAATATCAATAATATGGTCTGCAGCACGAATTGCATCTTCATCATGTTCGACCACTAAAACGGTATTACCGAGATCACGCAGACGAATCAGGGTTTGTAACAGGCGATCATTATCACGCTGATGCAGACCAATCGAAGGTTCATCCAGCACATACATCACACCCATGAGGCCAGCACCAATTTGTGAAGCCAGACGGATACGCTGTGCTTCACCACCAGACAAGGTTTCGGCAGAACGGGACAGACTCAAATAGTTCAGACCGACAGATACCAGGAAGTGCAGGCGTTCACGGATTTCCTTGAAAATCTTGTCCGCAATTTCACCACGCGCACCTTCCAGATTAATGCCCTGATAATAGCTCTCGGCATCGCCAATCGACATGCGGGTAACGTCGGCAATGGTCTTGTCCAGAATTTTCACATTACGTGAGATTTCATTCAGACGTGAACCATCACAAGCATCACAAGCGGCATTGGATAGATACTGCGCCAGATCATCACGCACATAATTGCTTTCGGTTTCGCGGTAACGGCGTTCCAGATGCGGCAAAATACCTTCAAATGGCATCACCCGGTTATGACGACGACCACGTTCATCAATATAGCTCAGGTCAATTTTTTCTTTGCCGGTACCGTACAGGAATTTTTTCTTGGTATTGGCATCCAGTTCATTCCAAGGCATTTCCAGAGAAAAACCAAAATGCTCAGCTACTTTTTGCAGCATGCCATAATAATATGGACGCTGACGGTCCCAGCCACGAATCGCACCCTGGCTAATGCTGACCTCCTGATTGGGAATCAGTTTGTCTGCACTAAAATGGCTACGGGTACCCAAACCATCACAGACCGGGCAGGCACCGAAGGGATTGTTAAATGAAAACAGGCGTGGCTCCAGTTCAGCCACAGCGCGGTCACATTCCGGACAGGAGTGTTTGGCAGAAAACACGCGATCATCATTTTCACCTTTCATCCAGGACAAAATCGCAATATCTCCACCGAGACGCAGTGCAGTTTCAAAACTTTCTGCAATCCGGTTACCGAGATCATCACGTACCTTAAAGCGGTCAACCACGACTTCAATAGTATGTTTTTTCTTTTTGTCCAACTCGGGTGGTGGATCAATTTCCATGATCTCGCCATCGACACGTGCACGCACAAAGCCTTGGCTTTGCAGTTGCTCAAATAACGCTGTGTACTCACCCTTACGTTCACGCACGACAGGCGCTAACAATAACAGCGCAGTGCCTTCTTCCAGTTCTTTAACCGCATCGACCATTTCAGTTACGGTCTGTGCCACCATAGGCAGGTCGTGTTCCGGACAGTAAGGTGTACCTACGCGTGCGTAAAGCAGACGTAAATAGTCATAGATTTCGGTAATGGTACCTACAGTCGAACGCGGATTATGGCTAGTCGATTTCTGTTCAATAGCGATGGCTGGGCTTAGGCCCTCAATCGAATCAACTTCCGGCTTTTCCATTTGCGAAAGGAATTGACGCGCGTAGGCAGACAGAGATTCTACATAACGGCGTTGACCTTCCGCATATAACGTATCGAATGCCAGTGAGGACTTACCTGAACCAGACAGTCCCGTAATCACCACAAACTTGTCGCGTGGAATATCAAGGTTCACATTTTTCAGGTTATGGGTACGTGCACCTCGAATACGGATGTGACTTTGGCTCATGCAATGATCCTAGAAAATTCATCAAAAACCTTTATATGATACCGAATGAAAAATGTTCAAGTGCAAATAAAAGTATTTTAAACGTCAAGTTGTGTCGGATATTGGTCAAAAGATCAGTACTAAAGCAACTGGGGGAAAATGTAGATTAGATTTGCTCTTTTCCAAACATCTAATGGATGAAATTTCATGATGCATAACTCCATCGAAATTAGCTTCACTTTCCATCATTTAGGGTTTGGCTTAAAAATAAAAAAGCCCTGTATTAAACAGGACTCAGTCAATAGAAACTAAAATTAATCATCCAGACCTAGCCATTGGCGTTGTTCATAAGCACTGTCCCAGAACAACCATTCCAGACGTGCTGCATAGGTATAGGCCTGATGCATTTTTTCTAGAGTATCGGCATCGACCCGTGCTGCCACTCGATCCACAGTAGCAATTACATTGCGTACCGCCGTATGAAAATCTTCACCGGCATAGGTATCAATCCAGGCCTGATACGGATTATTCGGCGCCGCCTTATCGACAATATCCTTACCCACTTCTGCATAGATCCAGAAACATGGCAGTAGGGCAGCCAGAACCACCGGATAACTTTCTGCCCAGGCTGTTGCCTGTAAATAAGAGGTGTAATGATGGCTGGCCAGAGTCAAAGGTGTATTTTCAAATTGGGTTTTGCTGATGCCAAAATCCTGCATAAAGCCATCATGCAGGCTACGTTCGACTACAATAGCAGTTTTAGCGGCTTCACTGAACTGGATTACGTCATCTGCTTCAAAAGCTTTGGCTGCACACACCGCCAGTGCACGGCCATAGGCCAGTAAATAATGCGCATCCTGAATCACATAATGACTAAAAGCTTCACGGCTTAATGTTCCCTGCGCCAGCTGCTGGTTAAAAGGCAGCGCCAATGTCTTTTGATAAAGTCCGAGATTACGTTGCCATACGTCTTGAGAGAAACTCATACTGAAATCCTTAGCAGTTGAAGTCAAAATATCCAGCACTATAGCAAAGATGAATCTGTTTAAAAGATCAGCAAATCTGAAAAGCAGAAAATACCTAAAAATGGTTCAGGAAGTGCTTTGGTTTATGCGGCAAAAGTTTCATAATTGGGACAACTTTTAGTCTTAGTATTTCTCTACGTTTAAAGAAATGCATTTAATGAAATTTATCTAAGGTCGATATATATGTTGAAACACTTTGGTTTCTCAATCGTATTTTCGATCGTGTGTCTTGGTTTGTCTGCTTATTGGGGATTTACCCATGGTCCGGAAGCGGGCCTGCAAACCATGTTCACAGCACTGACCATCACCGCTATTCTGGCGATTATGGAAGTGTCGTTGTCGTTTGATAACGCGGTTGTCAATGCATCCGTCCTGCGCGGTTGGGATCATTTCTGGAAAATGATTTTCCTGACAGTCGGGATTCTGGTTGCAGTTTTCGGGATGCGCCTGATTTTCCCGGTGGTCATTGTGGCCGTGACTGCGGATATGGGCTTTATGGAAGTGGTGCAGCTCGCCTTAAATGCACCCAAAGAATATTCGGCCAAACTAATGGCACATCATGCCGAGATTTCTGCCTTTGGTGGTGCCTTCCTGATGCTGGTATTCCTAAACTTCTTCCTGGATGAAGAAAAAGACACCCACTGGTTCCGCATGCTGGAACGCCGTCTGGCGCATCTGGCAAACGTTCCGGCGATGTCAGTCTTTATTACCCTGATTGCCTTATTAATCATGGATTTCCAGGTCGAAGAAGCGAAACGTCTGGATGTTATTCTGGCGGGGATCTGGGGAATCGTGATTTATATCGGGGTACAGGTCCTAAGCCATATGTTAGGTGGGGAACCGGAAGTAGACGAAGAGGGTAATGCCGTTCGTCATGATGCTGAAGGCGTACCGACTGGCGTGGTAAAAGCCGGCTTTGGTGGCTTTCTTTACCTGGAAGTGCTGGACGCCTCTTTCAGTTTTGACGGTGTAATCGGTGCCTTTGCGATTACGTCTGACGTGGTAATCATCATGTTAGGCTTGGCCATCGGTGCGATGTTCGTGCGTTCGATGACCATTTACCTGGTCGATAAAGGCACGCTGGATGCCTATATCTATTTGGAACATGGCGCGCACTATGCGATTGGTGCTCTGGCATTTATCATGCTGGCAAGCAGTACCGGTGTACATATTCCTGAAGTAGTGACCGGTCTGATCGGTGTGGCTTTCATTATCTGGGCAGTCATTGCTTCGATTCAATATACCAAGCGTCAGTTATTAAAAGCAGGCAAATAGCCCCGTGATCGCTGAACAGAAGCGTAGCTCCGGCTACGCTTTTTTATCCATTGGAGCGTAAAACCTCGTGGTTCAGCACGAGGATATAAGCGACTGGAGTAAACCACATGAACGACACGAAATGTCGTTTTAAATACTTGTACTATAGTCACTATTAAGAAAAATACTGTTAAAATAATTGGATGAAGACACTCAAATTACGCATAAAAGACAAACATTGCAAGGTGCTAAATCAGTTAGCATCCGAAGTAAATTTTGTTTGGAATTATGTCAATGATTTGTGTTTTAAACATCTTCAAAAAAAACAACAATTCTTTTCAGCATACGATATTGCAAAATACACGAAAGGCACATCGAAAGAATGCAACTTGCACAGTCAAACTATTCAGGCAGTGACAGAAGAATTGGTCACAAGACGCAAGCAGTTCAAAAAAGCAAAACTAAAATGGCGTGTCAGTAATAAAAAATCAGCTAGACGTTCACTAGGTTGGATACCGTTTAAAAAGGTTGCAATCAAATATGCTGATGGCTGTGTTCAATATGGTAAACACCAATTCAAGTTATGGGATAGTTACGGTTTAAGTCAATACAGGGTTAAAACAGGCTCATTCGTTGAAGATAGCCGAGGCCGTTGGTATGTATGTCTTGTAGTTGACAATGCTAAAACAGAGAAAACCACCGCTAAAACCTCAATTGGCATAGATTTAGGTTTAAAAGATTTAGCCACTTGTTCAGATGGTGTAAAACTTAAAGCCCCTCAAATCTATCGGAAATATGAACAAAAACTTGGTATTGCTCAACGTGCAAAAAATAAAAAACGAGTGAAAGCAATTCACGCCAAGATTAAAAATGTAAGACAAAACATGCTGCATCAATTCAGCCATAAACTAGTAAAAGAACATGCAGCAATCTTCGTTGGCAATGTGAATGGCAAAGCATTAGCGCAAACCAAACTAGCCAAGTCTGTGTTAGATGCCAGTTGGACAACACTAAGAACCATGCTCAAGTATAAATGCGAGAACGCAGGGGTATGGTATGAAGAAGTCAATGAAGCCTATACCACCCAAACTTGTTCGTGCTGTGGCTCACGCTCCAGTAGTCCGAAAGGTAGAGCAGGTTTAGGAATAAGAGAGTGGCAGTGTGGTGAGTGTGGTAGCTCATGGGATCGGGATGTAAATTCCGCACTGAATATTCTTGCGCTCGGGCATGAGCGTCTAGCAGTAGGAATCCCCTTGCTTTAGCTGGGGGAGGATGTCAATTTTCAGATAGTCCTCATCTTTATTTCAAATAAAATTCATGCATTCCTTTGAGCGGAATGGCCTATAATCTACGCATCAAGATTAACTAACTCGATCGCCAGACTTTATGATGAATGCCTTAGAACGTCGCTCGACCTTTGCCCTGAGCAGTATTTTCGCACTGCGCATGCTGGGGTTGTTTATGATCATCCCTGTATTCTCTGTAGCAGGGCAGTCATATGAATATGCTACGCCTGCACTGATTGGTCTGGCGGTGGGTATTTATGGCCTGACACAGGCCATTTTACAGATTCCGTTTAGCCTGATTGCGGACCGTTATAGCCGTAAGCCACTGGTGGTTTTAGGCTTGTTACTATTCGCTCTAGGTGGTGCGATTGCTGCAATGTCTGACACCATTTATGGCGTGATCATTGGTCGTGCGATTGCCGGTGGTGGGGCAGTTTCAGCAGTGGTAATGGCCTTATTGGCTGATGTGACCCGTGAAGAAAACCGCATGAAAGCCATGGCGGTGATGGGCATGAGTATCGGCCTGTCCTTTGTGGTGGCCTTTACCATGGGGCCGTGGGTGACAGGACTGGTCGGCATTTCTGGTCTGTTCTGGGTGACTACCGTAATGGGCTTGGCTGCGATTGCGATGCTGTTGATGGTTCCTAAAGTCACTCGTCATCATAAAAATTTTCAGCAAGGTTATGTAGAGCAGCTAAAACAGGTCCTGAAAATGGGAGACCTGAACCGTCTGCATATTTCAGTATTTACCCTGCATTTGCTACTTACAGCGATGTTTATTTATGTGCCATCGCAACTGATTGAAGTTGCTGAACTGCCATTATCGAGCCATGGCTGGGTCTATCTGCCGCTGCTGGTCGTGAGCTTGTTTTTTGCCTTCCCAAGCATTGTACTGGCAGAAAAATACCGCAAGATGCGCAGCATTTTCCTGACAGCGATTGGCGGGATTATCCTGGGTCTGCTGATCATGATTTTTGGTTTTGAGTCTAAATATGTGCTGATCGGTGGATTGGGATTATTCTTTATTGCTTTTAATGTCATGGAAGCCTTACTGCCCTCCTGGCTATCCAAAGCAGCCCCGATTCAATCCAAAGCCACTGCGATGGGCGTGAATGCCAGTAGTCAGTTCCTGGGCGCATTCTTTGGCGGGATCATTGGTGGACAATTGTTGTTACTCAACAACACTTCGCTCGGTTGGAGTATTTTATCGGCAATTGCTATAATTTGGCTGCTCATGAGTTTTGGGTTGGCTCAACCACGCTATCTTTCATCGCTCGTGCTTCGTCTGCCAGAGAGTAAACAAACAGATGAATGGACTTCTCAACTTTTGGCGATTCGTGGTATTGAAGAGGTTGTGGTCATGTCTGAACAGCAAGTCGCCTTTGTAAAGGTCGATAAACAGCAGGTTGATGATGTTTCGCGACAACAATTAACGCACTTGTTAGGTAAAGAGGTAGCCATTTAAACATAACTCTTATAAAGTAAAATATAGAAATAAATAGGAAGTGTACGTCTGATGCGTGGTGTTAATAAGGTCATTTTAGTTGGTACTTTAGGTCGAGATCCTGAGACCAAAACTTTCCCAAATGGTGGTTCTCTCACTCAATTCTCTATCGCAACCAGCGATTCATGGACTGATAAAAATACGGGCGAACGTAAAGAGCAAACCGAATGGCATCGTATTGTGCTGCATAACCGTTTAGGTGAAATTGCACAGCAATATCTGCGCAAAGGTTCTAAAGTTTATATCGAAGGTTCATTACGTACCCGTCAATGGACAGATCAAAGCGGTCAAGAACGCTACACAACGGAAATCCGTGGTGAGCAAATGCAAATGCTGGATTCTGGTCGTCCACAAGGCGAGCAAGGCGATAACGGTTTTAACCAGCCACGTTTTAATAACAATAACCAAGGTGGCGGTTATAGCAATAATTCACAAGGTGGTTATGGCTCAGCGCCTCAGCAAGGCGGTTTTAACAATAATCAGGGCAGTGGTTATGGCAACAATAACCAAAATAACCAGGGTGGTTATGCGCCGAAGTCTGCACCTGCTCCAGTAGCAGCACCTGCAGCTGATCTGGATGATGATCTTCCGTTCTAATCCTCATATTAGAAAGGAAATTCATCATCAAAACCCGCCATTTGGCGGGTTTTTCATATCTGGGTTTTCTATTTTTTCACTGAAACCCACATGGTGATCACCGCCCGAAACACGACTTCTTCTGCAGTATCTTTAATTTCTACATTGACCAGATAATCGCTGCCTTCGTTCCATATAAAGTTAGGCTCGGCGGGTGTCGCAATCGCGATCAGATCAGTAGTGGCTTTTTTGACATATTCGACCTGCATACCCTTGGGAATCCAGCGATGAGTTTTCGGAACGGTTGCATCGGTCATGGTGCCGCCTGCCAGTTCAGCCATGTTACACATGGCAATCGCGTGTACAGTACCTAAATGGTTCAGCACGGCACGATGTTTCTTGATGCTCACTGCACAATATCCAGGCTTTAAATCTTCAAACAGTGGAGAAATACTGCCGAAATAGGGTGCTTTTAGACAAAGTAATTTAGAAAAAAGATATTTACCGGCTGGCTTATTTTCTAGGCTTTTCCAGATTTTTAGGGCTTGGCTCATCTATAACTTCCTGTATATTATTTTTAATCAGAATAATATTCTCATACAGAATATTATTCTGTATTGGCACATCTGACAAAAACCAGACATCAGGCTGCCAGCCTGCTTTCAAAAATAGAGAGGATTTAAATATTAAAAATGCAAAACATGGAATTGCTGGAAAGGATTTTTAAGGGAAGACGGGCTTTACTCAAACGTCAGATTCTGGAATGTGCATTGACAGAGTTTCTGCGTACAGGCATTGCTGCGACTACGATTGAAATGATCCGTGATCAGGCCGATACCAGTATCGGGGCGATCTACCATCATTTTAAAAACAAGGAAGGGATCATTGCGGCACTATATATTGCAGCGCTCACAGATCAGTCAACGCAGCGTTTGCAGGCTCTGTCACAAGTTCAGGGTATTGAACGAGGTATACAGGCGGTTATTCAGAGTTATATCGATTGGGTTGTAGCGTATCCTGATTTTGCCCGCTTTCTTTATGCCGCGCATCATACAGTTCAAAGCAGTGACTTCGGAGAAGAATTGCAGCAGTCGAATCAGCAGCGCAATCAGGACTTACAACAATGGCTGGCTCAGCAGGCAGATATCGGGCAATTACAAGCTGTTCCCTTAGAACTGCTTATGTCACTGATCATTGGACCCACTGAAAGTTATTGCCGGAGCTGGTTATCTGGTCGAGTTCAAACCTGCCCTAAATACTATGCAGCAGCCTTAGCAAAATCGGCCTGGCAATCTATACAGCATTTTCAAGAAAGTGAAGCCGCCAAAATCGATTAAACAAATCAGAAAGATAAAAATAAAAGGAATTATAAATCTAAAAATCCGATAGTTTTTATGAAAAGTTACGGTTTTACCTGTTGGTGGTTTTTGCGTATTCTTAACTACATCAAATGAACACACACTTTCACGAATAGATAGGAATAGACTTATGAGTTTAATCAATACTGAAGTTAAGCCATTCAACGCAACTGCTTACCACAATGGCCAATTTATTGAAGTGTCTGAGCAAGACATGAAAGGCAAATGGTCTGTAGTATTTTTCTATCCTGCTGACTTCACATTTGTTTGTCCAACAGAATTAGGCGATCTTGCTGATCAGTATGCTGAATTCCAGAAACTGGGCGTAGAAATCTACTCAGTATCTACCGACACGCACTTCACGCACAAAGCTTGGCACGATACTTCTGACGTGATTGGTAAAATCCAGTATCCAATGATCGGCGATCCAACCTGGACTTTGGCGAAAAACTTTGAAGTGCTGATTGAAGCTGATGGTCTGGCGGATCGTGGTACTTTCGTGATCGATCCAGACGGTAAAATCCAGATCGTTGAAATCAACGCGGGCGGTATCGGTCGTGACGCGCAAGAACTGCTTCGTAAAGTAAAAGCGGCTCAATATGTACACGCTCACCCAGGTGAAGTATGTCCTGCAAAATGGAAAGAAGGTGAAGCGACTCTTGCTCCTTCAATCGACCTGGTCGGTAAAATCTAATTCGATAACACTTTATCGAAATTAAAAAACCCAGCCCTCAGCGCTGGGTTTTTTATTATCTACTGCTCATGACTACCTAAATTAACGTCTTATAGCAAAGCTAAAGTTATAAGTAGCTACACAGAAATCTAAGAGTCGAACCGTCTTATATTTGAAATACTGCATTCTAGAAGTACGGTATTGATGACTGCTGATAAAGCTTAAAATGGCTGCATGTTCATCCTATTGTGTATAGGAGTAAAAGATGAAAAAAATTATTGGTGTTTACCGTAATCAAAACATGCACTGGGTTGGTGACGGCTTCCCGGTGAAAAACCTGTTTTCTTATGACCGTTTGGGGCAGGCCATTAGTCCATTTTTATTGCTGGATTATGCAGCGCCGTATCACTTTGCGCCAACCACTGAGCAGCATGGTGTAGGTTCACATCCGCATCGTGGTTTTGAAACTGTAACCTTGGCTTATCAGGGTGCAGTGACCCACCAGGACTCCAGTGGCGGTGGTGGTACGATTCAGACCAGCGATGTGCAGTGGATGACAGCGGGTGCAGGGGTGGTGCATGAAGAATTTCATTCTCCAGATTTTGCGCAAAAGGGCGGCCTGTTTGAAATGGTTCAACTCTGGGTCAACTTGCCAGCCAAAGACAAAATGACCGCGCCACGTTATCAGGCCATTACTGCAGCTGAGATTCCACGGATTGAAATGGATGAAGGTGCAGGACATATCCGGGTGATTGCCGGAGAATTCGGAGGTCATCATGGCCCTGCGCATACCTTTAGTCCGGTGAATGTCTGGGATGGCGAGCTAAAAGCGGAGTATGAAACTACGTTGCATGTACCTACCGGACATAATGCTTTGCTGGTTGTACTGGCGGGTGAGCTGGTGGTAAATGGCAGTCAAAAAGTCCTGGATAGCTCTATTGTGATGTTTGCGCGCGATGATGATCCTGAAATTCAGCTACAGGCCGATCAGGACACTAAATTTTTGCTTTTGACCGGTGAGCCGCTGAATGAACCTATTCAAGGCTATGGCCCATTTGTAATGAATACCAAGGAAGAAATTATTCAGGCATTTCAAGATTTTAATCAGGGTAAATTTGGTGAAATCGCGGTACAGGCCGAATAATACAGTCAGTCTTAAAACAAAGAAGCCTCTGCACAAGCAGAGGCTTTTTTTTCTAATGCGCTGGAATTTCTTGTCGTTTTTACGAGTTTCTTGGATAAATTCATTTTGTTTATCTCTATGAATTTATCTCTTTCTTGTGCTGCATATTATAGAGTGTTTTGCGGTCTTTGTAAACCGATGATTAAAAAATCGGTTAATTAAATCATTTGTTTTTTAAAGATTTATTTTTAAATATTTAAATATAATGGCGGTTTAAGTTACTCTATATAAAGACGTTTTTTGCTATTCAAAAAATGTAATTTATTTGTAAAGTTACGTTAACTCAGACTTACGAAAAAAAAGTATTCTGGAAGATTTTAATAACCTATTTGCCGAAAGCATGGTTCATAATTTCTTTTAGTTTTTCAATGACGGATGATCAGATTGGATATCGCAGTAATTGGTAGTGGCATGGCTGGACTGGCTACTGCCAGAATTCTTCAGGACGCAGGACATCGCATTACTATTTTTGAAGCGCTTCAAGGTCGCGGCATGGACAGTCATAGTCTCGAATTTGAAGGAGGCCTCATTGACGCACCTTTACGTGTGATGAATCCTTATCTGTGGAAAAATACCTTAAGTCTGGCGACTCATCTGGGCATTAAAACTTACCCGGTACGTACCTATATGGCCTGTAGCTGGCTGTTTGAAGACCGGGTAGAAACCTGGCTAACCACGTCACGTAGCCGGATTGGCAATATTCCGATTATCAATAACCGCAAAGGCATCCAGCAATATGGCTGGCGTCTGGTTAAAGGTTTGCTGCAACTCAAAACAGCCTTGGCAAAATTCTTTAAATCCAAAAATCAGGACATCAGCCTGGCAGAATTTATCAATCGCAATGAGATTGAAGAAGTGTTCTGGCATGGTGCGGTGATGCCGGTGCTGTATACCATCTGTACCTGTAATCCAAAAACCATTGGTGAATGGCCAGCCAAACCTTTATTGATTTTCCTGCGTCAGCTAACGGATGGTGATGCCTTATTACGTATGCAGGGCGGTACTCCGGCTTTGGTAGACAAGCTGATTGAAGGCATTCACATTGAAAGTGGTGCGCCGATCGTTTCGGTAAAAGAGCAGGGCGACAAAGTACTGGTAGAAAATGCAGCTGGTCTGTCGAAAACCTTTGATCGTGTGGTTGTGGCGACACCAACCAATCATATTGATGAATTCCTGGATCATGAACAGTTTGGCCGTGATATCGAGCTGTTAAAGAAATTCAAATTTGAACAGGGTGAATTGGTCATTCACCGCGATAGCAGCGTGATGCCACCGAAACGTAAGGATTGGGCTGTACTCAGCTATATGATGGATCGCAAGTTTACCCGTCAGCAATTTACGGTTTGGCTGAATGCGGTTGAACCGAGTCTGGTGGGTAAATCACCAGTATTCCAGACCTGGCGTCCTGTGACTGAGATTGATCCGAAAAAAGTGATTTCATCAGTGACCTTGACCCGTGCGGTAGTAGATGCCAATACCATCGCCCTCAATAAAGAATTACAGCATCGTCATCTGGAAATGAACCGTAAAGTGTTCTACTGCGGCTCATGGTCATCGGACGGTTTACCAATCTTGGAATCTGCAGTGACTTCTGCCATGAAAATTGCTGCAATTATGGGAGCACCGTTGCCATTTGAAGGACTTAAACCTAAGATCGAGGTAGCACCCCAACTCGGTTATTGATTGATGCAATGGTTTCAGGCACTTCGTCAGCGTCTTCCTCAACATAAATATGCAATTGATGCTTCGTTGCTGGGAGACCAGTCGCAGTTGCCCTGGAGCAATCTGGGTTATTGGCGGGAAGGGCAGCAGGATTATGTAGCTGCCTGTCGAACTTTGGCCGACCATTTGGCAGAAATGGTCGGTTTAAATTCAAAGGATAAATTGCTGGATCTGGGCTGTGGCCAGGGTGCCAGCCTGTTGCACTGGCAGCAACACTATCAGGTGCAATATCTGGCCGGTGTAGAACTTCAGCCTGCTTGTGTGGCGAATATTCAGCAACATTTACCTAATCTCAATGCCATCTATCCGGCTTCTTTCCTGCGTTTAAAAGACATGCATTTTTCCCAGCGCTTTGATGTGGTGCTATGTCTGGATGCTGCCTATCATAGTTCCGTTCCCGAACTTCTAGATCAGGTACGCAGTGTTTTGAACACCAATGCACGGATTGGCTTTCATCATCTGATCTTGTCTGAAAAATGGAACAGCTTGAATGCGCTGCAAAAGCGTAAATATCAGTTTCTGCTGACATCCGCCGATGTCAATTTAAAAAACCTGATGTTGAAAAATGAGCTTTATCATTGTTTGGAAAATTTTGAATTTAAGAATATTCAGATTGAAGATCTGTCCGAAGCGGTATTTTCAGGTTTTGCTGATTATGTAAATCAGAATTTAAATACAAAGAAATTGAAACAAAAAGGCAAAAGACTGGATCAGTTTAAAATCCAGATGACGGCAAAGCTTTGTCAGAAGTTATATCAGGATGGGATTGTAAGATATGTGCAGGTGACGGCACAGGCGATCTGAGTATTCAAGGCAAAAAACAGCTATATAAAAATGCCAAACCCAGAAACATCAAAGCCTCACTAAAAAGCGAGGCTAAGAAAATGGTGCCGGCACACGGATTCGAACTGTGGACCTACTGATTACAAGTCAGTTGCTCTACCAACTGAGCTATGCCGGCGTTGTGGAGTGCATTTTACAGATTTTTCTTAAGGGCGCAAGCCAAAAAATAACCGTTCAATCTTATAACCAATTTTTTATTGCTGATCATTGAATCATCTTCACTCAGGCATCTACATTTAAATCATGAAATTGCCCATATCAGTGATATGGGCAAGGATAAGGGGTTGATATTTAAAATCTATTATGAGTGAGTTAAAAGGGAATTATCTGCTTTTGAGTATCCGATCCAGGTCTTGTGCGCATTCCTCTAAAGTAAAGGCCATATCAAACTGCATTTGAGGTTTGAGTTCTTGAGCAAGACTTCTCCACTGTTCAATTAATTTTAGGGCTTTTTGAATCTTATGTTTGTTGACGTCTTTGGCAATGGTCGGGGTATAACCACCGCGTTTGGCATTTTTTATCTGTTTCATGTAGTTTGCGCTGTTATTCATGTCCACTCTCCGAATAGCAGTGTTTCCACTTTTTTCTAACCCAAATAAGGAAGACTCAAGCAATAACGTTTTCTATCTTTAGGTTTTTATTCTCCTTTTATCCTGTTTTGATTCCACCATAACATAGCGATGATGACAATTAAATTAAGCTATTTTTATGCCAGTTTTTGTCTCCATCATATAAATAAACTAAAAGAAGAACATAAAGTTAAGAAATTAATAAAAATGGATATATCATGGTTTTATCCAGAGAATTTATTTCAATATATCTCAACCTATATCCTTACATCTTTAAATCTATCAAAAGAAAAGGCAAGCAATACTCATCTCAAAAATAACCAGTAAAATGAATTATCCTTTTTCAATTCATCTGTCCAAGATGCTCACTTTTAAGGTTTTAGACTATAAAAAAAGCCCAATATAAAATTGGGCTAGGGCTTAAGGCTCGACTTCTAGCGGATCACCATCTTCAGGACGAAGATGACGTGTGCCATCATCCGCAGGATCTACACTTGATCCATCTTTGGTGATCGGATTGTACATTTCATCCTCTTTTTTATCGTCAGTGAACTCCTCATCTTCGAAATCCAGAGGCTCATTATCATCATCAAAATTTAGGGGTTTTTCATCATCTTTCATAGCGATCCATCATTTTTTACCAAGATAGGATCATGCTCGAATATTCCTCAGTGTCATTCAACAGCCATCCGGCATCATTTATGTAACTTGTATAGTTATTCTTTTATTTTTAATCCATTCCCTAATAATTTCGGCAACAAAAAAGGCTCAACCCCTTTAAGATCAAGCCTTTTGCACTACGGTGAACTACCGTAAAAGTCGAATTTGGCGGTGAGAGAGGGATTCGAACCCTCGATACGCTATAAACGTATACACACTTTCCAGGCGTGCTCCTTCAGCCACTCGGACACCTCACCATGGCCGTGGATGATATAGAAAAAAAGCCAGTCTGCCAAGCTTGAAACAATTGATTTGCGGAAAAACTTTGAGCGCAATGCTATGATTCGCAAAAATGCTTGTTAAAAACGAAGACGATATATGCAAAGCACTGCACAGAAAGCAGCTCTCCCGGTAATTACGCTGGCTGCGCTTGGGGTTGTTTTTGGAGATATTGGAACCAGTCCATTGTATGCACTACGCCAATGTTTCTTGACGTCGCACCTTGCCATTAGTGAAGCTTCGGTGTTGGGCATTTTGTCCTTGATCTTCTGGTGCATCATGCTGACGGTGAGCTTCAAATACGTCACTATTATCATGCGTGCCGATAACAACGGTGAGGGCGGAATCATGTCCTTACTAGCTCTCAATTTGCGAACTACACGCATTTCTGATGACAAGAAAATTTACCTGATTGCGCTTGGCTTTATTGGGGCATCGCTGTTTTTTGGTGATGGAATTATTACCCCGGCGATTTCCGTATTATCTGCGGTTGAAGGGCTGAGTATTGCCACGCCTGTGTTTAATCAATGGTTAGAACCTCTATCGATCGGGATTATTGCGGGACTCTTTCTGGTGCAACGTCATGGTACCGGAACCATGGGTAAATTTTTTGGTCCACTGACCTTACTCTGGTTCCTGTCGATTGGTGGTTTTGGTTTATGGAGCATTATCCAGACCCCGACAGTACTGGCCATGGTGAATCCATACTGGGCCTATCATTTTGTGGTCGATCAGCCTTTTGTAGCCTTCTTGACCATGGGCGCCGTGATTCTGACCATGACCGGGGGTGAAGCTATTTATGCTGATATGGGGCACTTTGGTCGTCTGCCGATTCGTCTGGCCTGGTTCATTATTGTGTTGCCCTGTTTGTTACTGAATTATGCTGGGCAGGGCGCGTTGTTGCTGCGCCGTCCTGAAGCACTGGAAAATCCTTTTTATATGCTGCTTCCAGAATGGGGCTTATATCCAATGATTGGTTTGGCAACGGCAGCTGCTGTGATTGCCTCACAGGCGGTGATTACCGGGGTGTTCTCCATGGTGAATCAGGCTATTCAACTGCGCTATTTACCGCGTCTGAGCGTAAAACATACCTCAGCTGAAGAGCGTGGACAGATTTATCTGCCATTCATTAACTGGATGCTGTTTATTTCCGTGGTGATTCTGATTTTACTCTTTGAAAATAGTGCCCGCTTGGCGAGTGCTTATGGGGTCGCAGTCACCATGACTATGCTGTGTGGCACCATTTTAATTAGCATTCTGGCTTACGGTTTCTGGCGCTGGCCAATCTGGAAAGTGGTGTTATTTGCCACACCATTCCTGATGCTGGATCTGGTTTTTGTAGCCTCAACATCTTTAAAAATTGCATCAGGTGGCTGGGTGCCGATCCTGCTCGGGGCGGCATTATTTACGATTCTGATGACCTGGAAAGATGGTCGTGCACTGGTTCTGAACCGTCTGGAAAAAGATGCGCTACCGATTGACTTGTTCATTAAGAGTATCTCAATTGGGGGAGGCACCAAGTTTGTGCCGGGTGAAGCAATTTTCCTGACCGGAACCCCGACCATTGTGCCGCATGCCATGTTGCACAATATCAAGCACAACAAGGTGCTACATGAGCGCAATATTCTAGTGACGGTTATTACCCGGGATATTCCTTTTGTAGGCGATGAAGAACGCATCAAACTGGAAAAACTCAGTGAACATTTTTATCGAGTCACGATGTATTACGGGTTTAAGGATCAGCCAAATATCCCGGAAGCATTGCAACATGCGTATGCAGAATGGGGCTTTGAATATGACCTGATGCAGATCAGTTTCTTTATCTCCCGGGAACGGATTATGCATACGGTGGGAGAGGGAATGGCACCCTGGCGGGAAAAACTGTTTGTTTCCATGCAGCGTAATACCAGTCCGGTCAGCGACTTCTACCAGATCCCGACCAACCGGGTGGTTGAACTGGGTAGCCAGATCGAGATGTAAAAATAGAAAAACCAGAGCTAGGCTCTGGTTTTTTTAGGGGAGAGAAATTTAGAAAGCTTTATAACAAATTATTGTTCTGTTGCTTCTGTCTCAACCGGCATTTCAGGGGCGGCGTTTAAAGGTGCATCTACCGCAGGATCAGCTTCAGCTTCTACTGCAATTTCAGTTTGCTCAGTCATCGCAGCCGCTTCAGGTGCAGCAGCTTGCTGTTCTTCAAGAGCTGGTTGCTCTACAGCTTCACCCATAGTCATTTCCTGTTCTGTAGCAGGGGCTGCTGGTTCAGACTCAAGATTGGCTGGAGCTGGATTGGTATCCGGCATTTCTGGTTGTGCAACAGGTGCATCAGGCATGCCTGGTGTTGGCATTGGCTGATTTGGCATTGATTGTTGTGGCTGCTGGCCTGGCTGAGCAGGTGCAGACATTGGCTGGTTTACCAGACGGATCTGTCCAGAGTTCACCAGGCTTTCCAGTGAGGCTTGCTGACCATTTACAGTGGTACTAATTTTAGCTTTAGATAAGCTTTCAAGTGTTTCACCCGCTTGTACAGGAGGCTCAGCGAATGCGCCGGCACTGATCACACTTGTAAATATTCCGAGACCTAATAACTTAGATAGTTTGGAATTCATAAATTAACTCCATTGCTAATAATTGTACGTAATTTGAGTAGTCAAATAGCTTTGCACACTCAAGACGAGGTCACAATCAAAGCTACTTAAAGGTTAAAAAACCGCGCTGAAAGCTCACTAAAAAAACGACACTTTGTTACAAGATTTAAGAATATAGGGGTAGATTGTGTAATTATTAGGCAAATAAAGAGGGTAAGATATACTTCATATACATGGCTTGTTAAGCTCGCAAAACCCCCGATTTTGATCTTAAAAGCACGTGTAGCATGGCAAAGAAGCAGCGTAAGTCGAAGAATTCAGTTTTTCAGTTTTTTAATGAAAATAGCGTGAAAGTGATCCTGGCAATGGTCGCTTCCGGGAGTTTTGCGATTGCGTTTGGCCAGGAAAAAATCAGTCAGTGGATTTCTCTGCCTTCTACATCGAATTCGAGCTGTCTGGAACAGTTTTACCGGGACATCCCGCCTTCCTTAATGAAAGACAGCCTGAAAAAAGACAGTTATTCACTGTGTTTTAATGGCTTTAATGTGGGTTATTCTGGGGTATCCAAAACGCCACTATGGGTGGCGGAGGCCTTAACACCGAAGCGTCTGAGCCAGAAAATTCCACGTGAAGACAATTTCCATGAAGAAACACGACTGAGTGCTGCTCATCGCGCGACTTTGGCTGACTATCGTGGTTCAGGCTATGACCGTGGCCATATGGCACCAAATGCAGATATGCCAAATAAAGCTTCACAGTCTGACAGTTTCTCGCTGGCCAATATGGTCCCGCAGGCACCAAAGAACAATCAGCAGGTTTGGCGTGAGCTGGAAGAAGCAACCCGTGCCATTGTGACCAAGCAGAAGCAGGACGTATATGTAGTGACCGGGCCGGTCTTTGCTGCCAAAAAGCTGAAAACTATTGGCAAGGGTGTAATTGTACCAACTGCCGTGTATAAAGCGATCTACATGCCGAAAACTGGTGCCATTGGTGCCTACTATGCACCTAATGATAATTCGCTCAAGGTTCGCATTGTCAGTGTCTGCTATCTGGAAGAGCAGCTTGGCATTAACCTGTTTCCTCAGTTAACTGAAGAACAGAAACGCAATACCTATCATCTGCCACTGACTGCAAATGCTGTGAAGGCCAACCAGAAAATTGCCTATTCGAATTGGGATGCAGAAAGCCAGTGTGCTGAAGATGTGCCGAAAGAAGATCTGGAAAAACTGCAGCGTGAGTTCAAACCGTCGGCTTCAAGTTCGGCCAGTACAAGCAATACCAGCTCATCAGTTAATAAGAACGGGATCGATCATGATACCCAGGACACGATTGTTAAACAGCTGATTGAGGCCTTACTGCAATACATCCTGCAGCTGCTGAAATAGTGAAAAGGAGCTTGCTGTAAAAAGCAGGCTTCAGGTAGCATGCTGAAGACAGGTGAGTAAAAATAATAAAACAGAGTAGAAATTAATGTTTAAAGCATTTGAAAATGGAACCGAATCGCATGCGATTCATGATCTGACAGTTGAGAATGATCTGGACCGTGTCAGTCTGTATGGCAATCTGCAAATTACTAAAGACCAGGCTGGTCTCAAGGCAGCCAAAGTCTTGCAGGCACTGTTAAATGATATTGTGCAGCAACTCGAAGAAACACCGGATCTGCCAGAAAAAATTGAACGCAATGATGCAGATGAAATTGAAAATCCATTTTTATAGAAATTTCTTAATCACTATTCTGGCTAGAAAAAAGCTCCTTTGATGAGGAGCTTTTTTATTTTATTCAAACTTTTAAATCTGATATGGGACATTAATCTCTGCGGTAGCAGGATAGTCCAGAAATTTTTCCTGCACCTGGGTTTTTAGATATTCTGAGCGCCATTGTTGTGGTGTTTGAGCCGTCCACTGCTTGAAGGCACGCTGAAATGCGCTCTGCTCAGAATAGCCAAGCAGCATGCTGATTTCCTGCAGACTCAGATGAGGGTCTTTCAGATATTGCATGGCCATCATGCAGCGGATTTCCTGCATACGCTGCTGATAGGTCTGACCCTGTTTTTGCAGGTAACGTTGTAGCTGACGTACAGAAAAATTCATCTGTTTGGCGATATGTTCAATCTGGAACATATTTTTCTGCAGACCCACCAGAATCGCCTGTTGCAAGCGCTGATCAATCTGGGTGGAGTTCGGAAGTTTTTCCAGCACCGCTTCTGCCTGTTGCATCAGTAATTTCTGTAAGGTCTGATCACCTTTCTTTAAAGGCGTAGACATTTCACTCACAGGAATCAGTACCTGATTTTTGGCCTGTCCAAAACGGACCTTGCAGCGGAAATACTGTTCATAGACCGCAATATTTTTATTGACCGGATGCTGAAAATGGACTTCATGCAGATGCAGTTGATGCTGGTCAAGAATGCTTGAGCGAATAAATTCAGTCATGAGCGCGATAGCAATCTCATCTGTGAGTTGCGTACTCACTTTAAACGGAATCTCGCTCCAGGAAATGGACAGGTAATCTCGATCCAGACTGACCTGTAAAGGACTGCCATCATAGATCAGGCGATGATAGTCATGATAACGCATAAAGGCTTCGCCCAGCGTTTCACTGGATAATGCCAGATAGCCAATAATACCCAGATGCTTGGCTTGCACCAGTTGCGCGATTTCCAGGCCGAGTGCTGGCCGCTGCAACTCCTGGTCCAGCTGGCTGAGCAGATCACGCCAGAGAATATAATCAAAACGCTCCAGGTTCTGGATCGCAAACAATTTCTTGGGAATGTCCAGTTGTTTGAGCTGGTAATAGTCCAAAAGCAAATGTCCTAAACCACCATATACCGAACCGACATAATCTTGGGGAACGTGCATTTTTTAATTCTTTTGTTCTGTCGTTTTTTGTCAATGATATTGAAATTATCGGTCAATATCTAGCCCTTTGTTTGACCTATAGTGTAAACAAACAGGGAGGAAAAGATCATGTGGAAAGGCTTTCTAGCAGGACTGGTCGTAGCCAATGGCTTTGAATGGTTTGCGCATAAATATGTGCTGCATGGTACGCATCGAGCAGGGCAGACGCGTTATAGCCCAGTGCCGGACAGCATGCGTTCACATTGGGAACATCATCGTGAAGTTCGCAAGACCAGATTTTCTGATTATGCCTATGTGGAAGGTTTGAAAAACTGGCGAATCCGCAATGAAATCGGTTCACTGGCCGTCGCAGCAAGCGTATTCGGGCTGGCTTTTTATCCCTTGTCCAAAGGTATGTTTTTGGCCACGCTGTATAGTGCAGGCAATTATTTCTATATGCATCGGCGAGCACATCTGGAGCCAGAATGGGCCAGAAAAAAAATTCCCTGGCATTATGATCACCATATGAATAGTAACCAAGACGCCAACTGGTGTGTAACCAAGCCCTGGTTTGATTATTTGATGGGAACCCGGGTGATTTCCTCAGCAGATTTACAGGAAAAAAATCCCCTTGGTATTGTCTTGCCGGAACAGATCTCTATGCGCTTAACCCACTTAACCCAGCGTTATTTCCCGGCTAAATGGGCTAAAGATCGTGATTAAATAACTTAAATTTCGAGTAATCTGCCACATAAAATGTTAACCATTTCTCACTTTGGTTAACCCTGTCGTGATTTGTCAATAAATTCTGCATATATTGTCAATATTGTGCTCAGGATTTCACCTATATTTGCGTCGGTTGATGATTGAAAGTCTTATCAACCTGCATACAGATTGAGTTATATTGTAAATGTCAAAGATACCAAGTGCTGTAGTTCTTCTTGGTTTTTATAGGGAGTCGCAAGACTCCTTTTTTTTGTCCAGAATTTAAATGATTTCTAAGAATAATGCATAAAAAAAGAGCGTGATATTCACGCTCTTTTTCATTTGAAGGCTGTCGTTTAAAGACGCATTTCAATACCTTGAGCAGCTAGATAAGCCTTGGCTTCAGGAATGGTATGTTGGCCAAAGTGGAAAATAGAGGCGGCAAGTACTGCATCGGCACCACCATGGATAATCCCGTCAGCCAGATGCTGCAAGTTGCCTACGCCACCAGAGGCAATCGTTGGTACAGTGACGCGGTCATTGATAGCACGCATGAGTGGAATGTCATAACCTGCTTTGGTGCCATCGGCATCCATAGAGGTAATTAACAGTTCGCCTGCGCCGTAGCTGGCCATTTTTTCTGCCCATTCCAGGGCATCAATGCCGGTCGGTTTGCGTCCGCCGTGGGTAAAGATTTCCCATTTATTCTCGCCAGTTTTTTTGGCATCAATCGCTACCACGATACATTGCGCGCCAAAACGCTGTGAGGCTTCCTGTACAAACTCAGGGTTGAAGACGGCTGCCGAGTTGATGCTGACTTTATCCGCACCTGCATTTAATAGTAGACGAATATCTTCGACTTTACGCACGCCACCGCCTACTGTAAGCGGTACGAATACAGATTCAGCCATACGCTCAACGGTACGGTAAGTGGTGTCGCGTCCATGATGTGTAGCGGTAATATCAAGGAAAGTAATTTCATCGGCACCTTGTTCATTATAACGGCGTGCCACTTCTACCGGGTCACCCGCATCACGAATATCAAGGAACTGAACACCCTTGACTACGCGACCGTTGTCGACGTCCAGACAAGGAATAATACGTTTAGCTAGCATAAATTTTTCCAATTATTACAGCCGATTATGAAACTCACCCACGCAAGCGCTACACCTTGGTAGATGGAAACGGTATTCTAGCAAAAATATGTAAGTTTTTTCGCAGGTTTTCTATGTCGGTTTATACCACTTTGACTTTAAAGGAAGTTCAGGATTTCGCAGCACCCTATGGACTTGAGGTGATTGATCTGATTCCCATTCAAGGAGGTATCCAGAATACAAACTATTTTCTGGTCTGCGAAAACCAGCAATATGTGCTGACCGTTTTTGAAGATATGGATGAACAGGCCGCCGGAGAACTGGTGCCGGTCTTGCAGCATCTGGGGCAGGCAGGTCTGGCCGTACCGGTGCCTTTATCCCATTCAGGCAAAGCCATTCATACGCTAAAAAATAAGCCGGCACAAATTGCACCACGCATGATGGGCGAGCATCCGATGCCATCTACCGTTGCGCAGGCGGAAGCGATTGCCATTGCTCAGGCCAAAATGCATGTCGCACTGAAAGATTTTAAACTTGAGCGCGCCTTTGTCCGTGACCATGCCTACTGGTATAACGTAGCACAGGAAATTAAACCGAGTCTGAACGCAGCAGATAAAGTCTTACTGGGTAAACTTCTGGGCCTGTATGAAGCTTTAACCGCAGTATATCCGGATCGTCCACGTGGCTTTATCCATTCGGATCTGTTCCGTGACAATACCCTGTTTGAGGGTGATCAGCTGAAAGGAATTCTGGACTTTTATGAGCTGAATAAAGATGAATTCCTGTTTGATATCGCGATTACTTTAAATGACTTCTGTACCAATTATCCAGAAGTTACTTTAAATGCAGAAAAGGCCAATGCCTTTTTAAAAGCTTATGAAACTGTTCGTCCTTTAACAGAAGATGAAAAATCATGTCTGGAGCTTTACCTGGCAATGGCTGCGGGCCGTTTCTGGATGATGCGTTTACAAGTGGCACAGAAAAATGCGGCTGAAGGCCGCACCGGTGAAGATATTCTGCAAAAAAATCCGGAAGAGATGCGTAACATGCTGATTGAACGTTTAAAATTTGTGACAGCTTAAATTAAAAATAAACAGGAACAGGCAAAATGCGCGATCAGGGACGTTTGGTAGAATGGTTTGATGACAAAGGCTATGGCTTTATTCAGCCCAATGATCCGGCCAAAGATCGCGTGTTTTTGCATATCAAAGATTTTGCCCGTCCCGGTCCACGGCCAATTGTTGGTTGTGCGCTAGATTATCTGGTGATTCTAGATGAGCAGGGACGTTATCGTGCCCAGCAGGTTATGTACCTGAAAGCATCACAAACCAAAACGGCAAAAACAAAAACTAAAACATCAGGCCGAAGCCAGCCAGAAAAACTACAGCCGATGCAGGTTGCTTCTGTGGCCTATATTTTGGTACTGGCGGGACTCAGTTTAGCTGGCTTGTTGAGTGGAATGGTCCTGTTACTGGTGAGCCTGATGAATGTTCTCAGTTACTGGCTATATGCCCAGGATAAGGAAGCGGCACAACTGGGCAATCGCCGTATTCCTGAAAACACCCTGCATTTGGTGGCTTTTTTGGGAGGGTGGCCGGCAGCCTGGCTGGCACAGCAAAAATTACGTCATAAAACACAAAAACAACCCTTCCGGCAAATTTATTTTTGTACTATAGCTTTTAACATCATTTTGATTATATGGCTGATTTCTCCCTTTAACAGCCTGAATATCTAGAAACAACCACAGGAGCGTAGATGAACTATTCAATTGATAAAGACTCAAATCGCACGCTAACCCTGATTCTTTATATCTTATATATTGTGGCCATTTTTAGTGGTGGCTTGCTGGCAGTGATTGCGCTGATTATTAACTATGTGAAGCGCTCGGATGTACGAGGTTCGATTTTTGAAAGCCATTTTACCTGGCAAATCCGCAGTTTCTGGTGGTATCTGTTCTGGAATATTGTAGCCTTTGTGCCGTTCCTATTCCTGTTCTTTACCCATGAAGATCCGGACCTGTTTGCAGGCGTCGCTTTTGGTGCATCCACTTTCTGTCTGGTTGTGGTCTTTGTTTCCTGGATCTGGATTGTCTATCGCGCGATTCGCGGCATTATGCGTCTGAATGACAATCGACCGATGTATACCAAATAAGATTAGCTATATTTCTCTAGATAAAAAACTCCCCCTTTTTTTAAGAGGGGGAGTTCATAAGCTTAGGAAAGATCTTCCTTCAACTCTTCTATTTTTTCTTTTCTGAAAAACTTGAGTTTCCACTCACTGGCAATCACCCCAAGTACCACCATCAATCCGCCTAGAAGTGCCAGCGCAGGCAAACGTTCTCCCGCCATACGTCCAAATAAACTTGCCCAGATCGGTTCACCGGCATAAATGATCGCAGCTTGAGAAGGATCTACCATTTCCTGCGCCCAGTTCATCACTAGCTGAATACAGGCACTGGCAATACCGAGACCGACCAAAATACCTGCCAGATGCCAATGGAAGTCAGGTAACTGTGATTCACCCAGCATCGGTGCAATCAGAAAACAAAATAACGAGGCAAAAATGAGTTGTAGCACGGTGACACGCCGAGTATTCACCTTCGGAGCAAAATGACTGATAAAAATAATCTCAAGCGCAATGGCAATCGAGCCGAGCAAAGTCAAAGTCTGACCAAAATTCAGCTGAATGGCACCAAAGCCATTACCGGTTAAAAAGACCAGACCAAGAAAGGCAAACAGGGCACCGACCCAGGTCATGAAGTGCGGTTTCTTACGAAATAGCAGCCATAGCAGTAGCGGCACTAAGGGAACATACAGCGCAGTCAAAAAGGCCGATTCACTGCTACTAATCGTTTGCAAGCCCACCGTTTGTGTTCCATAACCGATCGCAATCACAGCCCCAATGATGGCACCCGCTGCCACTTCTTTAAGCGTCATGCCTTTCAAGTGCTTCAGCGACAGCAGAGTTACGGCAATTGCCGCCGCTGCAAAGCGTAATCCGACAAAGATCACCGGACTACTGAAATTCAGGCCATATTGTACAGTGATAAAGCTGCCACCCCAGATGATGGTAATGAGGATCAGAGCAAGTTGAGGAACTTTCGTCCTCCAGGTAGAGGATGTTTGGGAAACAGATGTCGACATGGGAGAGAGGATCAAAAAATTGAACAATAAAAAAAGAGGTCCACAGACCTCTTTTTCAGCAGACGCTATTATAGCGCTTCTTGTTCATCCAGCAATAATTGTGCTTCACGTAGATTTAAAGTGCCTTCATAGATCGCACGACCGGTAATCGCACCTAAAATGCCAGGCTGATCTTTCAGGTTACGCACGTCATCCATATTGGTTACACCACCTGAAGCAATTACAGGCAGACCTGAATATTGTGCCAGATGTACAGTTTGCTCAATGTTGACACCCTGCATCATGCCATCACGGGCAATATCGGTATAAACAATACTAGACACGCCTGCATCCGCAAAACGTTTTGCCAGATCAGTCGCTTTTACATCAGTCACATTCGCCCAGCCATCCGTTGCCACCATGCCGTTCATGGCATCGACACCCACAATAATGTGGCCTGCAAATTTTTTGCATGCTTCTTCTACAAATTCAGGATTTTGTACTGCTTTTGTACCAATAATCACAAAAGATACGCCTGCTTCCAGATAATGCTCGATAGTTTCCAGTGAGCGGATCCCGCCACCAATCTGGATAGGCAATTCTGGCTGTGATTTGGCAATGGCTTCTACCACTGGCTTATGAATCGGTGTACCTGCGAAAGCACCATTTAAATCTACTAAATGCAAGCGGCGAGCGCCTTCATTTACCCAATGCTGTGCTGTTGCCACCGGATCGTCAGAAAATACGGTATCGTCTTCCATACGACCTTGTTTTAAACGGACACATTTGCCATCTTTCAGGTCAATTGCAGGGATGATCAGCATGCTTTCGCTCCTTGCTCAATCTTTAGAATGAATTTCAGTGAGTTCATCTTAGCAAATAAAGTCGAAATTTCTAACTCTTAAACGGTATGAAAAAAGAAAACCTGTCTGAAGATATGCTGGAGTGACAGGATTTTATTCTTCAATTTTTTTATTCTTTGCAATACTCCTGATGGAATCTGATATCAAAATGATATTTCGCTAGAAAACTGATCTTCTGTTTGTTCAAATTTTTGAATGCGGGCGAATTTTCAATTTTAGTGAAGTATTGGGAACTTCCTTAGGACCCAAGCCACGGTGCAGCAATTCTTCAAAGACCAGTAAAGGTGCATAGGCATCTGCAGCCGCATATTCAATTTGTGCCTGACTGAGATGTTTTTTCGCCCAGTTCGATGTCGTAACCCGTTTTGATTTAGGAAAATTCACCTGAAATAGCAAAGCCATCGCATTTTTTAATCCAAGAGGATTTTTAATGCCGAACGCACCAAAGCACTTTGACAGTTCAATCACACTGTTCAGCTCAATGCCTCTTTTACGGAAAAGATGCGCATCATTTTTCAGGCCAAAACCAACTTTAATCTGGTCTCGATTGGCAAAAATCGGTTTCAGAAAATCCCAAATGGCAGTATTCATCTGAAACAGGTAGGCCTTTTCCAGAGTGGCCAGCTGAATCAGATGCGGACCAGTGGACACTTCACCAACCTTGAAGGTCGGTTTAGACTCAGTGTCCAGACCAAAGACTGCGATCTGCCCAAGTTCTTCGCGTAGAGCTTCACATTGCTGAATGCTGTTAATCACCACAATATTTTCAGGCGCGATATTTTGAAAAGGTGGAAAATTTGCTATTGCCTCTTTACTCGGCAGAATATCGTTAAGCTGGGTATCCATGATTAAAGCATCTTCCATTGATGAATATTCAGGTTGAATAGAGCATACCTTAGAGAAGGAAGCTTGGATGTGAATTATTTTTCAAAAATAAAATTTTAAGCTGTAGCCCATAAAAAAGCCCGCATGATGCGAGCTTTTTGAATGTATTGGATTAGATATTCCAATCCACAAAGTTTTTTAGCAATTGAAGGCCTGCAGTATGGCTCTTTTCCGGATGGAACTGGGTCGCAAACAGGTTGTCTTTATGCAGGGCAGTACAGAAATCAATACCATAGTTACAGGTCGCTGCCACGATGCTTGGATCTTGTGGTTCCACATAGTAACTGTGCACGAAATAGAAACGTGCATCCTGAGCAATGTCTTTCCACATCGGATGGCTTGGATCGGCCTGATGTACCTGGTTCCAGCCCATATGCGGTACTTTTAAACCTGCCATTTCCGGGAAGTGTTTGACTTCACCGGCAAAAATGCCCAGTGCATCCGCACCGCCATTTTCTTCGGAACGTTGCATCAGGGCCTGCATACCGACACAGATGGCCAATACCGGTTTGTTGAACACGGCATTACGTACGACTTCATCAATTCCAGCTTCATGCATGCCTTGCATACAGTCACGCATTGCACCTACACCCGGAAAAACGATTTTGTCGGCTTGGGCAATCAGTTTTGGATCATTGGTCACATCTACCGTTGCACCGACGTGTTCAAGTGCTTTGGCTGCTGAGTGTAGGTTTCCCATGCCATAGTCAAGAAGGGCAATACGGGTCATTACAAGGTACCTTTGGTTGAAGCAACAGTATTCGCAGCACGTGGATCAACTTCACATGCCATACGCAGTGCACGGGCAAATGCCTTAAATACACTTTCGATCTGGTGGTGACTGTTTTTACCTTTCAGGTTGTCAATGTGTACAGTCATCAGCGAGTGGTTGACAAAGCCCTGGAAAAACTCAGAAAACAGGTCTACATCAAAACGGCCAATCATGGCACGGGTAAATGGAATGTCCATAAACAGACCCGGACGGCCAGACAGATCCACCACGACACGGCTTAAAGATTCATCAAGCGGCGCATAGAAGTGTCCATAACGGCGTAGGCCCTTTTTATCACCCAAAGCCTGAGCGAAGGCTTGACCTAAGGTAATACCACAGTCTTCTACGGTATGATGGTCATCAATTTCCAGATCTCCATCACAATGAATATCAATATCAAACAGACCATGTCGCTTGATTTGATCAATCATATGATCTAAAAATGGAATACCAGTGTTTAAAGTGCCTTGACCAGTACCATCGAGGTTCAAACGAACTCGAATTTTGGTTTCGTTGGTATTTCTTACCACTTCACTGATACGATCTGTCATAGACACGTTCCTCAAATACGTCAAAATGATTGATGTAGAAAATATTTTCGCCGTGACGACGTCACCGCATATTAGATTGCTCAGGAGGGTTTATCAATGCCTATTACCGTACATGCTTATACTTCTCTAGAAAACGACGAAGTGCGCAGCCAGCTTGAGCGACTGTATGACACTAGCCCTGAATTTAGTGATGGGGCAGATGCCATTGAACATCTAGAGCAAAACCTTGCACAGTATACCTTACTTTATACCGCAGAATTTAACACCAAAATCATCGGCGCCATCTGGTGCACGGGACAAGGCGAAAGCCGAACCCTGGAAAATATTGTGGTGCATCCGGCCAACCGTGGACGCGGGGTTGCAGAAAGGCTGGTGAGTGAGGCATGCCGCATGGAAGAGGAAAAAGGAGTAAAAGCATTCGTACCGGGATGCGGAGCCATTCACCGCTGTCTGGCAAATCTTGAAAAAATTTAGATACAGATAAATTTCAAGCAGCCTTCGGGCTGCTTTTTTTGTAAATACCGGATTCAATTTATTTTATTAGTCAGGTATTTGCTGAAAATATGAAAATATTGCTGTATAAACATGCAAATCGATGGAAAAGTAAACATTTGATGATTTTTATACGTTATGTACTTGACGATTAAGAGCTGAAACTGTTTAATACGCGACATCGGCGTGATAGCTCAGTTGGTAGAGCAACGGATTGAAAATCCGTGTGTCCCCAGTTCGATCCTGGGTCTCGCCACCATATTCAAAACGATTTTAAAGTTTTCAATCCCTGATCCCATCAGGGATTTTTTTTAGGCCAAAATTCAGACACTCAATCTTTTTTTTTCATAATTTCGATTGACTAATGTGTCCAGATACGGCTTAATACACCGCATCGGCGTGATAGCTCAGTTGGTAGAGCAACGGATTGAAAATCCGTGTGTCCCCAGTTCGATCCTGGGTCTCGCCACCATATTCGAAAAAACCTCAAACAATGTTTGAGGTTTTTTTTCGCCTGTGATTTTTGATTCAGCCTAAGAATTAACTTGTTTTGCCATTCATCTGAGCAGGAATGAGTTCTCAAAATAATCAAGGTAATCTAATAGATAATTAAATACAGACTTTAGCAACCGATAAAGGCACTCAGGTTGTGAAATTTGAAGTAGGGGGAAAGCCCATGAATAGTCTAAAAACATCTTTATTTGGGATTCTGTTAGGTACATTGAGCATAGCAGTACATGCAGAAGAACAGAAACCGGTACTTACCTTACCGACGATGACCATTATGGCTGAACCTGAAATGAGTAATGAGACTGGCTATGTCCCGTTTATTGAGAATGAAGCCAATCGTCTTGCCTTGCAGCATCAGGTAATCCGGGGAACTAAGGATGCAGAAAATTTTATGGTCAATCCAAATGTGCTGGCAAACCTCGATATTAAGCCGACCCAAGCTCCAGATTTGAGTTTACTGTCACCTGCACTGCAACAGTATGTGAGGACCATTGCCCAGGGCTTACAATCTGGTGATCCAACCCAAGGGCTGTATACACTGCTGGAGAATGTCGGGATCGATCGTAGCAGCAGCTTGCAACCAGGACGCGGTCTTCAACTACAGATTAATCTGGACAAGGTGAATCTGGGCTTATTAGAAAACTACAACAATCCATCTCCTGTAGCGCAATTTCCAAGATCTCCTTAAAGGATGAGCCAGTAATGCAAATCAATCCCCATATTGGGGATTTTTGCTTTTTTAAATCTAACTTCTGAATAATTCATATTTTTTAGGAGCTTTGCTCCTGATTTGCTGGTTGGCTTTATGAGGGTGTAATGGATTCGATTGACCGTTTATCAAACTTAACAATAAGAAGCTGTATTACTTGTAAGATTTAATCTGACGCTTTCCCTTTTCCAACCGAGGGGTAATAAGATGAATCTCCTAAAATCCATTCAAAGCTTGGGCCTGATGCTGACCTGTACTGCTTTTACTCTCCCTGTACTGAGTCATGCAGCTCCTGCTCATTCTGAAGCAACGGTACTTCCCACCTTAACTGTCATGGCAGAGCCTGAAATGCGTGCTGTGACGGAAATAACGCCTTATCAGGAAGGTGCCAGCCAGCGTAAGGCTTTGCAGATGCGCCTGATGAAAATTGAACGCGATATCCAGGCTTATAGTGTCGATGGTGATGTCGTTGCAAATATTGACATGGGGGCAGCAGCGCCTAATCCAGATCTGGACAGTCTGCCTACTGTGTTCCGGGAATATGTACTGGCAGTAGCGCAAGGCTTGCAGTCCTCAGATCCAAGAAATGGAATCTATGTGATTTTGCAACCTTTTGGCATTGACCGGAATGCCACCAATGTCCAGATCGTCAGGGAGCAGTTTGATCCGAATCGGCTTGAGCTCAGTCTGCCTTTTGGTTCGCGCTAGCACATAATCCGATGGGTCAGGCTGATCAGGTCAGTCAGTTTCGGTATAGCCAGATCACGTCATGAAGAAAGGAAGTCTGAAAACTTATTTCCTTTCTTCAGGCTTTTTACTGGATTCATTTTTTCAGTATTGAGGAAGCACGTTCACAAATGTGAAAAGCTCTATGTCTTGAATTATGCTGGAAAAATAAGCATAGTGTAAAAAATCAACAAGATCTGGATGACAGACTTGGAGCGTGTAGATGCCCCGTGTTTTTATGATTATCGCTGGAGTGGTACTGGCAATTTTGATCTGGTTATTTTATCAAAATTCTGTAGAGCAGAAACAGCAGGCCGATTTGCAAGAATATGAAACGGTACTGGAAGAAAAAACTGGATCTATTTTGCAGCAGGCACAGGATTGGTCTAAACCGATTCGGATTGATCTGGAAGATGATCGTTTGGATGGAGATTATGCCGTAATGGCCCAGTTTATTCTGGGTCAGATGCGTGATCGTGCCGAGGCTCGTAATCAGTACTTACGTGACCTCAAAGCAGCGAACTGGGATAGTTTTCTGGATATTGACCGCTTAGCCAAAGATCAGGCTCAAGACTATAAAGAAACCGAAGCCATGCTGAAGCGCGTGCATGAAATTGTCGAGGGTTATGAACAGACAATTCAACAGCGGGCAACCCAGCAGTTAGAGCAGGTGAAACAGCTGGATATTAAAAATCGCTATCGTCAGCAGCTGGCAGATAATCTGAAAGCCAATCAGCAGCAGGATAATGCCTATGCAATTTTTGAAATTGAGAAACAGAGTCTGGCCAAAGCAGACCAGTTATTTCTGGTGCTGAAAAACAATAAATGGGAAAAGAAAAACCAGACCTTTATGTTCTATGAAGATGCACCCTTAAAGCAATTCAATAAGCTCTATCAGGAAATAGTGCAGCTTAACCAGCAAATGACTCAAGTGGATCAGCAGGCTCTTAAAGAAGCAGAGAACAAACTCTAAATATAAGGGTCTTATGGATTTTTATGCGCTAAATTGTATTGAGGTTTTCTTGCTAGATCGATCAGTCTTGCTGCATTGCTTACATCAAAGATGTACCAGTTCTCATCTGTAATAGAACCAACTATGCTTGAGAAAAATGAATATCCAGAAGCATGCTTGCAGACGGAAAGAGAAGATAGGGAGCACAAGCTTTTATGCAACAACTGAGATGTTATAAAGAATTTCCGGTCTGGTCACAGCAAGCTATTCCACAAGGGTTCAAGCAGCCACATAATACCAAAGCGGGGACTTGGGCAAAGCTGACCGTTCTTAAAGGTGAGCTGCATTTTGCCATGCTGGATCAGTCAGGTCATATACAGTCTGAACATGTATTTACGCCAGAGCAGCAACCACCGTTTATTGAGCCACAGGTGTGGCATAAGATTATTTCTGCCAGTGAAGATGCAGAATGTCAGCTGCGTTTTTACTGCAAACCTGAGAATTACTTCAGCAAAAAATATCAGCTAAGCCCGACTCATTCGGAAATTCTGGCGGCTATGCCGTATTTAAAGGGTGGCCGTGCGCTGGATGTCGGTTGTGGTTCAGGCCGCAATTCGCTGTATTTGAGCCAGAACGGTTTTGAAGTCAACGCCTGGGATGTGAATGAAAATAGTCTGCAGACCTTAAGACAAATCATTCAGGCCGAAGAAATCGGGAATATTCAGGTTCAGCAACGGGATTTAAATTTTGACCCCAGTATTCAGGGCCAATATGACTTTATCTGCTGTACGGTAGTGATGATGTTCCTGCAGGCCGATACCATTCCACCTCTTATTGCACAGATGCAGCAGGCGACAGTGCCGGGCGGTTATAACCTGATTGTCTGTGCGATGGATACCGATGATATTTCGGCACAGCCAGACTTTCCGTTTAGTTTTAAGCCGGGACAGCTCAGTGCCTATTATGAAGGCTGGAATATTGTGAAATACAATGAAGATATCGGTGAGCTATACCGTGTCGATGAGCAGGGCCAGCGGATTAAGCAGCATTTTGCCACCATGTTGGCGCAGAAGGTTTAAATAAGATTAAGTCTTTTAATTCCTGAAAATAAATTAAATCATCCAAAATAAAAAAGATGTCAAGCTGACATCTTTTTTATGCTTAAAAAATCTTAAGCCGCTTTTTTAAACCAAGAGAACCAGCCTTTTTTCTCGGCTTTTACAGCTGCTTCAGCAGGTGCTGCTTCTACTGGTTGAGCTGCTGCAGCTTTTACTTCTTCAGCTTTGGCTACAGTTGCTTCTTTTACTTCAGCAGTTTTTACAGCTGCATCAGTTTTCACAGCTTCTACTTTAGTATCCGCTACAGTTTTTGCTGCTACCACTTTAGCGTTCGCTGCTTCTTTAGTTTGAGCAGCTTGTTGTTGAGCTGTTTCTACTTTAGCGACAACTGCTTGTTTTTCAGCAGTAGCTTTGACAGCAGTATCTTGTGCTTTAACGGTTGCAGTCGCTACTTTTGCTTGTGCAGGCGCGGTTGCTTGTTGAGTAGTTTGAGCTGCAACAGTTTTTGCTTGTTCTTTCATTGCAGCAACAGGAGAAACTGTTGTAGAAGCCATAGCAGAAGCTGAAGTTGCAACGATAGCAGTTGCTAGAAGTATTTTAAGCATTTTCATGCGTAACCCCATAAATAAAGGAGAGAAATGTGAGGCTATGATACGCTTGTCAAATATAAGTGGCTGATGAATAAGTTTTTATTGGTTGAATATTCAACTAAATTTACAAAGGGATAACACTTTGGTTGTTAAATAACTATAATCGTGAAAAATATATAATTAATAGAGGGTTAGGTGAGCGGGCTAGAAACAAATGGTTATATTACATGTGCTTCTTGTAATACAATAAATAAGCTTCATGAGATTGGTGAACAAGGTCTTTATCATTGTGGTACTTGCCAAAATCCATTAATTTTCATTAATAAAGAAAAACCTAAATCAGGTTTTATGAAAATTCTTGTTATTGCTGGATTGAGTGGGGTTGCTGGTGGTGTAGGCATAGATCAAATAAAAGACGCTCTCAAACCCACTGAAATTAATTATTCGAGAATACAAACTAATTGGACTGATAAGCAGGTTAGGCAGTTTGATCTTAATTGTAAGGCAAATTTGGCTATGCAAAAGAAAAGATGGGATGCTGAACGTATTGATAAGACATGCACATGTTTTACGACGTACATAGTTGAAAATACTAATTATCCACTCTGGGGTGAGTTAGATCCTAAAGTGGTTGATGCAGGTACAAATGAATGCATTTAGAAAATAATGAAAAAGATCAATTAAATTTAAACCCTAATTTGGAAAAGTTTTTAAACTTAATTGAAGAAGTTTATACAGGTAATTTAAAGGCTTTTAGCGATGCATTTTCCGATGAAGATGCTTCTTTTTATGAGCGCTTAAAAAAAGATATTCAGAGGGCAAAACAAGGGTCATTAACCATTAAGAAAGAAGATGCATTGAAGAAATATATATTTTTTCTTGAATATAAACAGTGGGAAAAGAATACAGGCAATAAATTTTCTAAGAAATTAGATTTACAAATAGATACAGCAATTGAAGCCTTATGTAAGGCAACTGGGCAGTGATACTGCCCAGTATAAAAAGCTATTTACATGCACCAGGTACACGACATGCACAGCTTGAAGGAGCGTGACAGGCGTGATCATCACCACAGCGTGCTTCAATTGTGAAATCAGGGTATGGGCCAAACCAAACTTCATAAAGTTCTTTAGTTCGCTGGAAAGTATTTTTCAAATTTTGTTGGTCGACTTCATCATGGATTCCAAAATATGGATAGTGGTGCAGATAAGCTCCAAAAATTTTCAAGCAATCCATGTGGTAATTTCGAGTATCTAAAATGTGAGCATGCCAAAACTCATCAACAAGTTTATTAGGTACTAGCGTTTCTTTTGGATAGAAATATTTTAACGCTAGAAAACGTTTATATTCTTGCTCTGCAAATTCGCAAACTTTTTTTGACATGGTTGCTTCTTTACCTGATGTTAATTTAAATTTTAATTTATTGAAATTTAAACTCTCAACCGAAGTCGGCATGTTTGAGCTTGCTAGAGTAGCTTTATGGTTAAAGTCTATTGCTAAATTTCCCATTTCTTTTTCCTTAGTAGGTTTATAGCGTTGTTGCTATGTAGGAAATATTGCCATGTAGCTTTATTTGGATTGGGGAATTTTAAGGGACAAAAAAAACCCGCAAAAGCGGGTTTTTTTTTGATCTTGGTATTTAAGAATTAAACACGTTCGATCACTGTTGCAATACCTTGACCTAAACCGATACACATCGTCGCAAGACCGATTTGTGTATCTTGCTGTTCCATCACGTTCAACAATGTTGTTGTGATACGCGCACCAGAACAACCCAATGGGTGACCCAATGCAATCGCGCCACCGTTATGGTTCACGATGTCTTGCTTGTCATAAATGCCTAAGCCTTTAAGAACAGACAGACCTTGTGCAGCAAAGGCTTCGTTCAATTCAAAAGTTTGAATATCAGCAATTGACAGGCCAGCACGTTTCAACGCTTTTTGTGTTGCCGGAACCGGACCATAACCCATGATCGCAGCATCACAGCCTGCAACCGCCATAGAGCGAATTACAGCACGTGGCTTAAGACCTAAGGCTTGAGCACGTTCAGCAGACATTAACAACATTGCAGATGCACCATCAGACAAGGCTGAAGAAGTCGCTGCAGTCACTGTACCGCCTTTCGGATCGAATACTGGACGCAAAGATTTGAACGATTCAAGGTTCGCATCTGGACGGATCACCTCATCGATATCGCACAGAACTTTATAACCGTCAGCATTATGACCTTCAATGCCAACGATCTCGTTCTGGAACAGACCATTTTCAGTTGCAGCCCAAGCACGACGGTGAGATTCAACACCAAACGCATCCTGTTCTTCACGAGTAATGCCGTTCATGCGACCCAGCATTTCAGCCGTCAGGCCCATCATATTTGATGCTTTTGCATAGTGCTTAGATGCAGCAGGGTTCAGGTCGATGCCATGCATCATGCCTACATGGCCCATATGCTCTACACCACCGATGATGAAGATATCACCCTGGTTAGTCGCGATCTGTGCAGCCGCAGTGTGGATTGCCTGCATAGAAGAACCACACAGACGGTTAACCGTTTGACCTGCAACAGTCTTAGGAAGATCAGCTAACAATGCGATGTTACGCGCAATGTTCATACCTTGTTCCAGAGTCTGGTTCACACAGCCCCAGATCACATCTTCGACTTCATTCGGGTCGAATTCGTTACGAATCATCAACGCACGGATAAGTTCAGCTGACATGCTGTCGGCACGTACATTGCGGAACATACCGTTTTTCGATTTGCCCATGGCAGTACGTACGCCATCAACAATCACAACGTCACGTGGATTTAAAGTAGCCATTCACGTCACTCCTTAACCGTAGAATTTTTTGTTGTTAGCAGCCATGTCGCGCAATGATTGCGGCGCTTCATAAGCCTTACCTAAGTGCGCGTATTTGTCGCAAAGTGCAACATACTCAGCTACACCAGTCTGGTCGATATAACGGCATGGACCACCACGGAATGGAGGGAAACCTACACCCATGATCATCGCCATATCTGCTTCAGCCGGAGTTGCAACAATGTTGTCTTCCAGGCAACGAACAGTTTCGTTACAGAAAGCCAGCATCATACGGTCAATGATCTCTTGAGGATCAAATTCACGTTTTTCAGCAGTTGCAACAGATGCCACAAGCTCGTATGCAGTTGGATCAACCACTTTGGCTTTTTTGCCTTTACGGTCAAGTTCGTATTTGTAGAAACCAACGTCATTCTTTTGACCCAGACGGTTGTTTTCGTACATCACTTGGATTGAACCTTTGAAATCAGGTTTCATACGATCCGGGAAGCCTTCAGCCATCACTTCTGCACCGTGAACGCCAGTATCGATACCAACCACGTCCATCAGGTAAGCAGGACCCATAGGCCAGCCGAATTTTTCCATCACTTTGTCGATTTGCTGGAAGTCAGCACCATCTTTCAGTAACAGGTCAAATGCACCGAAGTAAGGGAACAGTACGCGGTTTACCAGGAAGCCCGGGCAGTCATTCACTACGATTGGTGTTTTACCCATTTTCTGAGCAAGCACAACAGTCGTTGCAATCGCTTCAGCAGAAGTCCTCTCACCACGAATCACTTCTACCAATGGCATCATGTGTACCGGGTTAAAGAAGTGCATACCCACGAAGTTTTCAGGACGTTCCAGATTTTCAGCCAGACGCGTAATTGAAATCGTAGATGTGTTCGACGCAATAATCGTGTTTTCACGTACTTTAGATTCAGTTTCTTTCAGTACGATACCTTTCACTTTCGGGTTTTCAGTTACTGCTTCGATCACGATGTCGACTTCTTTAAACTCGTCATAGCTTAAAGTAGGACGGATGCGAGCAAGAGTTTCACCCATTTGCGCCGGTTTCATTTTCTTGCGTTCAACCTGCTTGGTCAGCAGTTTATTCGCTTCAGACATACCCAGTGCAAGTTGCTGGTTACCGATGTCTTTCATGATGATTGGAGTGCCTTTGCTTGCCGCCTGGTAAGCAATACCACCACCCATGATCCCTGCGCCTAGAACGGCAGCCTGGTTCACTGGATGTGCACCTTGTTCATATTTTTTAGAAGTTTTCTTCACCACCTGGTCGTTCATGAACAGACCGATTAACGCACCCGCTTGTGGAGTTACCGCAGCTTTCGCAAAGCCTTGAGCTTCAACTTTTAACGCTTCATCGCGGTGTAAGCTTGCACCTGCCTGAAGAGAATCAAGCAATAGTTTTGGCGCCGGGTATTGAGCAGGGTTTGCTTTTGCAAGAACCGCACCTTTCGCCGTATTGAATGCCATCATTTGCTCAAGCATGTTCAGCTTGATTGGATCCAGTTTTTCCTGGCGTTTTGCCTGCCAGTCTAAACGACCGTGAATTGCCTGTTTCACCAGGTCAATCGCAGCATCTTTCAGTTTGTCTGCAGCCACAACCGCATCAACAGCACCATCTTTCAGTGCAGCAGCCGGTTTTTTCGGAGTAGCCATGGCCATCCATTCAACTGCATTGTCGATACCGATCAGACGGCTTAAGCGAACCGTACCACCGAAACCAGGGAAGATACCAAGTTTGATTTCAGGCAGGCCGACTTGCGCCTGTTCTGACATCACACGGTAGTCACAGACTAAGCACATCTCGAAACCGCCACCTAGTGCCATACCGTTAATCGCGGCAACTTTAGGAATGTCCAGGTCTTCGAAGCTGTTAAAAATTTCATGAACTGGTAGTGCCCAGTCAACAATTGCCTGTTCGCCTTGAGCAAAGTTATCGCCGAATTCAGTAATGTCAGCACCTACAATAAATGTAGACTTACCTGAAGTCACGATTAAACCCTGAATGTCAGCAGCGGAAACTGCGTCAATCGCAGCCTTGAAATCTTCAATCGTTGCACGGTTGAATTTGTTAACCGACTCACCTTGTAAGTCAAAGCGGAATTCTGCAATTCCGTCCTCAAGCATTTGGACGGTAATGGCATTGCCAGCGTGGATCATGCCCTGATCTCCTTTATTTTGGAGGACTTCTAAGTTGATGTTGTGAAGCAAGCGCGCATTTCCCGCGCACTTTTTTACTTCGCTAATCTTACGATAACTATATCCAAAAAGAACAACACAAGTTGTATCAAGCCGTGACGCAAGGGTCATCAATTTTCATCGCTCAATCAAGGCGTTGTCATGTCCGGAATACAGTGAACCGTTATCGCAGTGTAATGAAGTTATTGTTTCAATTTCACTTTTTTATTGCTGTCGCGCTGTTTTTATAACGTAAATTGACCAGATAGGGAATGTTTGCTGTGTGGTGTTTTGGTCAAAATAGTCAATTGAGATTCAAATTATTCGATACGGATGTAAGAAAATGTATGCAACGCTGTGTTCTACAAGCGGGTAGGGAGAGCAAAAGCAGCTTTGTTATAATGCGGCCCAGATGTGACTTTTTTATTTTTCCCCGTTCTTTTTTAGGGCTAGGATTTTTTGGGTATTGATATGCTTAAGTGGATTATTTTGGCCATCTTTGTCATCTCAGCGTTATATATTCAGCGACGTGGCACAGTTCGGCATTCTTTTTATCGCCAGTTTTTTGACCATTCGACCCTGTTTGCACCGATCAATTTTCTGATGTACGCCTTTTCAAGCGTACCGAATCAGCCTTATATCGATACGCAGCATTTTAAAGACCTAAAAGTGCTGGATGAAAACTGGGAAATGATTCGTGACGAAGCACAGGCACTCTATCAAAAAGGCGGGATCAAGGCTTCGAGCAAATATGATGACCTGGGGTTTAACTCATTTTTTAAGACTGGCTGGAAACGCTTCTATTTAAAATGGTATGACTCGGCGCATCCCTCTGCAGCAGAACTCTGCCCAAAAACTACCGTCTTGCTCAAAACTTTGCCTACCATTAAAGCGGCCATGTTTACCGAGCTGGCACCCGATAGCCGTTTGGTCCGTCATCGTGACCCTTATGCCGGTTCATTGCGTTATCACTTGGGCTTAATGACCCCGAATGATGACCGCTGCTTTATCGATGTCGATGGTCAGCGTTATTCCTGGCGCGACGGCGAGAGCGTGGTATTTGATGAAACCTATATTCATTATGCCGAAAACAAGACTGACCAGAACCGGATCATTTTCTTTGCTGATGTCGAGCGACCTTTAAAAACCCGCTGGATGGAACGCTTCAATCACTGGTTTGGTAAAAAAGTGATGACAGCAGCCAGTTCACCGAATGAGGTTGGGGATCAGACTGGTGGCTTAAACAAAGTCTTTGGTTATGTCTATCAACTCCGGGTAAAAGCCAAAGCTTTAAAAGCACAGAACCGCCAGCTGTACTATTTCCTGAAATGGTTCCTGATGCTGGGTATTTTCTTCCTGATCTTTATTCGTCCTTATCTGTTTGCCTAAGCTGCAACATAAAAAATAAAGCGCCCACATGGGTAATGCCAGTCAGTTAAGAGATTGACTGGCATTTTTTTGGGTATTTCTGTGGTTTCCCTTTCACAACTCGTGGGTAGTTTCTACTTCTTTTTTTCGGTAAAACATACCTTTTAGATTTTTCCATTAAACTTTCTAGATGTTTAGGCAAATTACCTGCGGAAGCCAAAGAATCAAACTTCAATAGGTTAAGGATAGCAATAGAGGTAATATGAAAGCTCATTCTCAAAGGACTGACTTTTGCACGTTGCGCCATATATTTCATTTGTCTTCTTAGAATATTATAGGCAATAAAGACTCCCCATAATTCTTGATAAATCAAGGCAGGTTGTTTACTCCTTAAATGCTTCCCTTCCTGTAAGTTACTCTTGATTTCTTGGTAACACATTTCTATTTCCCAACGCTGGGCATAGAGTTTTGCTAAAGCTAATAATGGATATCTCTTTGAATCTATTAGTGAAGTGATATAACGTCTAATCTTACCTGCCTGCTCAACCTCAATGAGACGTGCCTCCCAATAGTCTCCTAAGGCTGGATTAAGTTTTTTAGCTCTTGTTGATATCGGCATTCTAATATGAAAGTCATGTTGCGAATTACGCTCCACAATCTCATACCGTAAATTATCTTTTGCACGCATAAGCCAATGACTTTCTTCTGCACGTTTTTGCCACCCGATGAGAAAATCTGCAGAGAAATAGGCTCGATCAAATAGGGTAATACTGTGTGAACAAGGAGATAATTGGCTTGCCAGTGTGAGTTCACCTTGATCCATACTGCCTATTTGAGCATCTATAATTTCATGGGTCGCGGTATTTACTAAGCAGGTTGCTCTCACTTGTGGATAAGGAGCATCAGCAGTTTTTCCTTTAGATGAACCAAAGTGTGCAAAATTCTCATCTGTATAAGGCATAGACCAAACAACACCATCAACAGCGCACACACTCAGACCGTGAAAGTTTGAGTATTGCTGCTGAGATTCTTCAAACCAGGCTTGGCTAAGTAAAGAAAATAGCGCATTTAAAGGTTCTGATCCTAAACGTTGTCGTGCTTGTACTACTGCGCTAGGAACACAATATTCTGTTGTACCAAATACAAGTTTTAGCTGTTCTACGACATATCCGATAGGTTGATTTCGAAATAAAGCGAGTCCAATGACAAGCCACACCACATGTTCAGCAGGTAACTTCCTTCTTCTAATTGATGCCTTACCTGTTTGATGCAGACTTTCCTCAATCCAGTTGAAATCAATAAATTCACTAAAATGGCTAAGTGAAGGTAAAGAATGTTGAAGGGTGCAATCTAAATTTTCAGATAAAGTCATAAAAAAATGAGCGTATTTACATACACTCATTTTTACTACATTTTACTAATATTTGCTTAACTGACTGGCATTACCCACATGGGCGTTTTTTATTACTTGCAGAGATTCACCACATCATTCTGATTTTGTGTAAGATAAAACAAAATAGGGGGAAGATGATGCGTGTATTTCGTTCCAAAAAAGACTGGTGGCTGCTGGCATTTTTGATCTGTATGAGCGGTTTGTTATTGCAATTATTACTGACCATGCAGGCCAAAGGGACGATGGCTCAATATCCGGTGCATACCGCAGTCTATATACTTACAATCCTCTTGGTCTGGTGGCCGGTTTGGAGTACCCGTTATATCGTGCAGGATGGGCAGTTGATTATCAAAAGCTTGTGGCTGACCTGGCAAATTCCGCTTGGTTCGATTCAGAATATCCAGCCTACAGATCACTCAGAAATTGCACCTGCTTTGTCTTTCAAGCGTTTAAAAGTTAGCTATATGCTGGCAGATCAACAAAAGTATGTCCTGATTTCACCTAAAGACCCGGATGCATTGATTCAGGCGATTCAAGCACATCAAACAGTTTAATTGGAATCGGAGGCTTGAGGCTGAACTAGCAATTGACCATTAATGCAGTCCAGATGGAGTTGCAGTTGTTCTGGATGGTTCAGGAAATAAATCGCTAAGATCGGTTCCAGTTCAGTCCGTATTTTTCGGCCCAGATGACGGGCGCCATAACGGATGTCATGACCCTGATAAAAATGGGCCTTGGCTGCATCAGTGAGGTGAATCTGTCGTTTCTGATGTTGCAGACGTTGATTTAATTTATCCAGCTCAATCTCAACCAGTCGTGGCAGGGCATCATTTTGGACAGCCTGATAGTGCAAGGTACGGTCAATCCGGTTTAAAAATTCAGGATCGAACTTGCGCTGCATGACTTTTTCAATAATCTGCTGGGTCGGTACTTTTTTCAGACATAGTTGCTGCATTTTTTGCGGCAGATAGCTGAGCTTTTCCAGATATTGTTGCGCGGCTTGTGCACCGACATTACTGGTCATAAAAATCATGCAATTACGAAAATCGATGGTTTTGGTACCAGCAGTCAACGTCAGTCGACCAGTATCCAGTACATTCATCAGACCACGAATCACTTCAGTACTGGCTTTTTCCAGTTCATCAAACAGCATGATGCCGGGACGGGTATGGCTTCCGGCAATAGCGGTTTCATCAAACAGGCTATGGCCTTTTTTAGAGCCCACATAACCCGGAGGCGCGCCAGTCAGGGCAGCTGCATAATGTTCCTGCGCCAAAGTATTCATATCAATCCGGCAGAAAGCATCAGGACGGCCATAAATTGCTTCGGCAATCAGACGCACGGTCTCGGTTTTGCCGACACCGGTCGGGCCAAGCATTAAGGTAACCGAAAGCGGACGTTCAGGACTGGAAAAGTCAGCCTTGACCACATGCAGCATTTTTTCAATTTCATTTAAGGCCGCATCCTGACCGATGATCCGTTCCCGTAGCAACTGCATCACAGCCTGAGGTTCAAAATGAAAACGCGGTTTCCCAATTAAAAGGTCACGCTCAGATTGGCTATGGCTAGAGGTGGCAGGTTGCACAACATGAATACCGGATTGGGAACTTGTCATCTTGGATCATCTCGAGATTGGACCTGTCGAGCATAGCAAAGTTAGTTCAGGCGACTTATAGCTTTTAGCAATCAGACCATATTGGGTTGCTTATAAATACGGCGGTCTGGGCATAACCTGTTTCACTTTCGATGACAGTTCGGGTGAATTTTGTGTCATCGCTTGAAAATGACACATTAAACATCACATATATCTGCATATTGCAGGTGAAAAATAGGTTTTAGGTGAACGAGAACGCACGCCCTCATATTGAAAAAATCTTGGCCAATATGACCACCTTACCCGGGGTCTACCGGATGTATGGCAAAGATGGCGAACTCTTATATGTGGGAAAAGCCAAGAACCTGAAAAATCGGGTATCTAGTTATTTTGTCAAAACCCTTGATCATCCCAAGACTCAAGCTTTGGTGGCACGGATTTATGACATTCAGACCTTGGTGGTGCGTTCAGAAACTGAAGCTTTATTGCTAGAGCAAAACCTGATCAAGCTGCATCGTCCACCGTATAACATCATGCTGCGTGATGACAAATCCTATGTCTATATTTTTGTCTCTGCAGACAAGCCCTATCCGCGGATTGCCAGCGGTCGTGGTAAGGGCAAACATCAGGTCGGCAAGTTCTTTGGACCTTATCCGAGTGCTTACAATGCCCGCGATACTTTGGTTATTCTGCAAAAATTATTCAATGTACGTTCTTGTGAGAATGGTTTCTTTGCCAATCGTACTCGACCTTGTTTGCAATATCAGATCAAGCGCTGTTCCGGCCCTTGTGTCGGCCTGATTTCACCTGAGGATTATCAGGAAGATGTCAATAATTCGATTCGCTTCCTGCAAGGCGATACCAAAGAGTTGAATCAGGAACTGATTGCCAAGATGGAAGCAGCCGCAGAAAATCTGGAATTTGAAAAGGCGGTATTTTATCGTGACCGGATGGCATTACTGCGTGATGTACAGGCCCAGCAGGCGATTTATAAAGTCAAAGGTGAGGCAGATATTCTGGCGATTGCCTACCAGGCAGGAGTAACTTGTGTGCAGATCATGCATGTGCGTAATGGCAAGATGCTCGGCGGTAAAGGCTATTTTCCGGATATGCTGAGTGACGATCTGGGACAAATGCTCTCGGATTTTATTGCCAACTTCTACTTCCAGGTTGCCGATGAAATTCCTTCTGAACTGATCGTAAATATTGAAATGCCAGATCGGAAGGAGCTGGAAGCCGCACTTTCTCAACATTTTGACAAGAAAATTCAGATCAAATCCAAAGTTCGGGAAACCCGTGCCGAATGGCTGGAACTTGCACAGATGAATGTGCAACATGCCATTCAGGGCAAGCTGGCCAATCACTTTGAGCTGAATGAACGTTTCCATCAGTTAGAGGAAGTCGTGGGACGGCCGGTAGATCGGATTGAGTGTTTCGATATCTCGCATACCATGGGTGAAGATACGGTTGCTTCTTGCGTAGTCTTTGATAGTGGAGGCGCGCGCAAACGCGATTATCGCCAGTTTTCTATCAATGATATTCAGGCGGGTGATGACTATGCCGCGATGCGTCAGGCCTTAACCCGTCGTTATAAAAAAGCCATGCTGCCAGATTTGCTGCTGATTGACGGTGGTAAAGGGCAATTGCATATGGCGATGGAAGTCATGCAGGAACTTGGGCTGGATGCCTTTATGGTCGGTGTGTCTAAAGGCGAAGGACGTAAGCCGGGTCTGGAAACCCTGCATTTTACCGATGGCGGTAAGATCCAGCTTCCAGAAGATCATAAGGCCCTGCATCTGATCCAGCAGGTACGTGATGAAGCTCACCGTTTTGCCATTACCCGCCATCGGGCCAAACGCGATAAAAAACGGGGTTCATCCGTATTGGAAGTGATCCCAGGATTAGGGCCGAAGCGCCGTCGTGATTTATTGACCCATTTTGGCGGGATTCAGGGTGTGCTTAAAGCTTCAGAAAAAGACCTGCAACTGGTGCCAGGTCTGGGTTCTGTGATGGCCCGGATGATTTATAAAGTTCTGCATGAGTAATTGTTTTATATCAATTACAAGTGCAAAAATGCACATTGACCTTCGAGTCAAAGGTCATTTCTATTCATAGATTTTTCCAGCAATATATCGGTTCATCAGACAAAGTTGAAGGATCGATATGTCTTTGCAAACACTGTACGCACAAATTGCGCAGCAAGAATGGATTGAAATGCCGCCAGGCTGGGGACAAGGAAGAACCATCTACGGTGGACTTGCAGCTGCAGTCATGATGCAAAAAGCTGTGGTAATAATCAATGATCCTACTAAACGTTTGCTGAGTACCAGTGTGACTTTTGTTGGCCCGGTACAGGAAGGCAAAGCACGCCTGACTGCGGAAATTCTGCGTGAAGGCAAATCGGTCACTACCATCGAAGTGCGTCTATGGCAGGATGAGGCTGTTCAGAGCATTCTGATTGCCAGTTTCGGCGTAGCGCGCGATTCTAGCATTCAGGTACATCAGGAAATGCAGGCTCCGGATTATGCTCCTCCTGACGCCTTGTTTCAGATTCCTGCACAGTTCAAGCTTCCAAAGTGTTTTGATCATTTCGAACTCAGATGGGCGGATTTGAATCTGCCGTGCAGTTCAAGTGTACGTCCTGATTTTGAAGGCTGGTGCCGCTTCCATCCAGATCAACATTCTGACCGTGAATTTCAGTTAGCTGACCTGATGGCCATTTTTGACATCTGGCCACCTGGGGTGTTACCGATGTTTCAGACACTGGCCCCAGCGAGCAGCCTGACCTGGACTGTAACCTATGTGCATCCAGTGCAGCATCAGCTACATGATTGGTTTAAATATAAAGTGATTACCGACCATGCGGCTGACGGTTATTCAACAGAACATGCCTATCTGTGGGATGTAGAAAATCGGCTGATTGCGATGGCCAGACAGACAGTGACGGTGTTTGCCTAGTGACACTTCAAGTCAATTCGTATAAAGTGAAGCGTATTAATGATGGATTAAACCTCGAAAAAAGTGTGCATTTTCATCGTACATGAGGGGAACAATTGGCGGTGTCTATGACTACAGGTCGTATCCTGAATATTCCAAATATCTTGACCTTGGCTCGTATTATCCTGATTCCGGTTTTTTTATTGGTCGCATATTGGCCACCGGCAATGGGATTTAATGAAACCAGTCCTGATGTGACGCGGCATATTATCTTAACGACAATTTTTGTAGTGGCTGCAGTCACTGACTGGTTTGATGGTTATCTGGCGCGTACTCTGAATCAGACGTCTGCTTTTGGTCGTTTTTTGGATCCAGTTGCAGACAAGTTGATGGTCGCTGCTGCGCTTATTGTCTTAGTGCAATGGCAACCTTCGATCTCGATGGCTTTTGCAGCGATTGTGATTATTTCACGGGAAATTACAGTTTCAGCTTTACGTGAATGGATGGCTGAACTCGGTGCGCGTACCAGTGTGGCGGTGTCGACAGTGGGTAAATACAAAACCGCGTTCCAGATGATCGCAATTACGGTTTTCCTGCTGAACTGGCCACCGCTAGAAATGCTGGCTTATGCTTTGCTATATACAGCTGTGGTACTGACCTTATGGTCAATGTTTATTTATCTAAAAGCAGCCTGGCCATATCTGAAACAGCCTTAATCAATAAAAGCTCCTTAAAGGGGCTTTTTTTTATAGCTGAAATAGGAAATATAAAAATAGCAGGCAAAAAAATACCCAGCCTTTGGGGGAAGAACTGGGATGAAATCGGGGGTATTTCTCAGTTATTATTATAGTTATTCAAAGATATCTCATCTTCTTGCTGGTCATTATAGGGAGCACCTTCCACAAAATCATGTGGTTTCTTGTAGCTGAATGTTGTGTTTTGTGAGAGCAATGTATACAGAATTTACAATTGATTATTTTGATACAAATCTGATTGCTTTTCAGTAAGATAATGGCTGCTTAAATTTAAAAAACACGGTAGGAAAATGACAGGTTTTGAGCCTGTTTTTTAGGTCAATAATTTTCGATTTCATGAAAGTTAAAATAGTTTTTAGAGTGCTTTTAAGAGAAATAGAGTATCTGAAATAGAGTATCTATAGAAAAAGAATATCCGAGGAGTCTCTTGTCAGGTATTTAACTCATGATCTGATGAAGAAGTAATTTTCAAATTAAAAAGGGAATTCTTTTTATAGGTTACTTTTTTATAGCATTCGAAGTGATACCTTTCGCTTAATTTACGTAAGAGAAAAGCTTGAGCTTAGATAAAAAAATTTCCATGTAAGGAGTTTTTTTATTCTATGAACTTATAGCTGCTTGTCTTGTGTAAAAAACAAAAAGAGTAGGGCTTTAAACTAAAAGGGGAATCTTTCATAGATTTCCTTTTTGACAAGTAAAATTATGCGCTTCGCTTGTCTTGCAGAAAAATAAGGCAGTGTCTTAGCTTTTTCACTTGAAGCATAGCTTCTTATCTTGCACAAGGGCAGAGCAGTGCTCTTTCCCATAAAAAGAGCCTCAAAAGAGACTCTTTTTAAATGCTTGCCTACGCGGACTTCGTCCTTGTCTTGCGTAAAAAAGAAAAGCAGTGCTTTCTTTTTTTACTCAGGCTTTAGACCTTCAGCTTTTTCCAATGATTCATCATTGTTAAAGAACTTCTCGCGTTGCTCTTCAAGGAACTTTTTCGCATCCGGTTCAAACACGTTTAAACGCTTTTCATTGATCAGCGTGGTCTGGTGTTTCAGCCATTCTTGCCAAGCCTGTTTAGATATCGTATCAAACAGTTCCTGACCCTTTGCACCCGGGAATGGTGCAAAGTCTAAACCTTCCATTTCTTGTTGATACTTACGGCAAAAAACTTGTCGAGACATATCAATACTCCAATTTAAAGCGAAAGCAATTAAGCGTAAAGTTTCTCTAGGCGAGCATGCGCACGTTCGATCGCAGCTTCAACCTGTGCAGGTGCAGTACCACCGATGTGATTACGTGCATTCACAGATGCTTCTAAGGTCAGGGCTTTTTCGAATACATCTGCCTGAATCAGATCAGAGAACTGTTGCAGTTGCTCAAGTGTCAGTTCAGACAGGTCTTTACCTTCCTGTACACCCAGAGCTACCGCTTTACCCACAATTTCGTGTGCATCACGGAATGCTACGCCATTTTTTACCAGATAATCTGCCAGGTCAGTGGCCGTTGAGAAGCCACGAAGTGCTGCTTCACGCATAATTTCGATGTTTGGTACAAGCGCAGGAATCATATCCGCAAATGCCATTAATGAACCACGGACGGTATCGATCGCATCAAATAATGGTTCTTTGTCTTCCTGGTTATCTTTGTTGTAAGCAAGCGGTTGACCTTTCATTAGGGTCAACAAGCTCATCAGATCACCATATACACGGCCAGTTTTACCACGGATCAGTTCAGGTACATCCGGGTTTTTCTTCTGCGGCATAATAGATGAACCAGTACAGAAACGGTCTGGAATATTTACGAACTTGAACTGAGCCGATGTCCATAGGATCATTTCTTCAGACATACGTGACAGGTGCATCATAATTAAAGATGCCGCAGCATTGAATTCAATACCGAAATCACGGTCAGAAACAGCATCAAGTGAGTTTTCAGCAACAGCTTCAAAACCTAGAAGCTCAGCGGTATAAGCACGGTCAATCGGGTAAGTCGTACCTGCCAGAGCAGCAGAACCGAGTGGCATACGGTTAACACGTTTACGGCAATCAATCAGACGCTCAGAGTCACGTACCAGCATTTCAAACCAAGCCATTAAGTGATGACCAAAAGTCACTGGCTGTGCAGTTTGCAGATGGGTAAAACCTGGCATGATGGTATTGGTATTTTTCGCTGCCAGACCCAGGATGCCTTTTTGCAATTTTTTCAGTAATTCCAGGATGGCATCAATTTCATCACGGACATACAGACGGATATCTGTGGCAACCTGGTCATTACGGCTACGGCCCGTATGCAATTTTTTACCGGTGATGCCGATACGCTGAGTCAGGCGCGACTCAATGTTCATATGCACATCTTCAAGGTCAATGCGCCATTCGAAGTTACCTGCTTCAATATCTGCTTTAATGGCAGTCAGACCTTCGATAATGTCATCACGTTCCTGTTCGGTCAGTACGCCAACTTTTGCCAGCATGGTTGCATGTGCAATCGAGCCTGCAATGTCTTGTTTATAAAAACGTTGGTCAAATTGAACAGATGCTGTAAATTCAGCAACAAAAGCATCAGTCGCTTCAGAGAAACGACCGCCCCACATACCCGAAGTCTGGGCTTGTGATGGATTTGAGGAATTAGAAGATGTGGTCATGTCGGCTCAATCAGATTAAAAGCAGTAGAACGAAAAAGAGTATAACAAATTCAAAGCCCGTTGCCGAAGTCCAAGTCGATCAATCTTTTACATCTCCGACCGGATCAGTGCAAAGCTCTTATTTTTTTAGCCAGATCGGCAAGCTGCACTATTTGCTGGAAATGTTTATTGGCGGCAATGTGCTGGCCATGGTCTTAGCCTTGGCAAAAGCACAGTCCTGGCAGGCACTCAATCTGGCAGATCTGCTTCAATATATGCTGTATATCAACTGGATACTGTTATGTTTTGCAGCGCTAGTCGAGCTTTTTCATCAGCACTTTCAACGTATGGGGATTAAGCTGGCATTAATCTGCGGATTTTTGCTATTACAGGCGGTTGTTTTGGTGACTACGACCAGTCTGAATGTGCTGACTTATTTTGGCAGCAATTTGAATTTTCAGGGACTGAGTCTGGCAGTCGCACTGGATCAGGTCGGCCTACATCTGAGTTTTGGTATCCTGTTAGGCATGTTCTGTTTTCGCTATCTGTATTTGCGTGAACAATGGGCGCAGCAGCAGCACAGTGAATTAAATGCACGGATTCAGGCCATGCAGGCCAGGATTCATCCGCATTTTCTGTTTAATAGTCTCAATAGCGTGATTAGCCTGATCAGTATTGACCCGGACAAAGCCGAACAAATGTTGCTGAATTTGTCCCGTCTTTTTCGGGCCAGTTTTCAGGAATTGAAGCTGGTCAAGTTGCAGGAAGAAATTGAACTCTGCCAGCGCTATCTGGAGATTGAACAGATTCGTCTGGGAGAGCGTTTGCAGGTCGAATGGAAATTAGAAAACAAAGACTTATACTCACAAGTCCAAATTCCATTATTGACTTTACAACCCCTAGTGGAAAATAGTATTTTCCATGGAGTTGAAAAAATTTTGACAAAGAGTACCATAAGCATATTGATTGAAATCTTGCAAAATCAAATTAATATCATCATAACAAACCCCTATACGCAGGATAATAAAACATTAAAAAAGGGACATGGTATTGCAATTGAAAATGTCAGACAGCGTCTGGAAGCTTATTACGGACCTACGATGACGTTTCAGACTTTCGCCGGTGGAGGGGTGTTTACCACGGTTGTGCAATATCGCTATAAATAAAAAGAAATCAAGGAAATCACAGTTAACTTATAATCAAATGAATAATGTTGACTGGATTAAGGAGGAGAAATGGACGTCCTGATTTGTGACGATGAGCCTTTGGCTGTCGAGCGACTATCACGTTTAGTCTCTCAACTGGGGCATGATGTGGTTGCAACAGCTACGCATGGTCGTCAAGCAATTGATCTGGCTCACCAGCATGAACCTGATGTCATCTTATTAGATATTCAAATGCCTGAAATGGATGGTTTGACCTGTGCGCAGCATTTGCGTCAGCTCGACCCGATGCCGGCTATTGTCTTTTGTACGGCCTATGACCAACACGCGCTGGATGCATTCAAGTCTAATGCAGACGGCTACCTGCTTAAACCGGTGATGCAACAGGAATTGGCACAGGTTTTAGAGCATCTAATTAAACTTACCCAAGCTCAAATGAGCCAACTAAAACAAAAAGAAAATATGGAAGAAATCAATATCAGCCGCCATCAAATTGCGGCAAAGACCTATCGCGGGGTCGAATTGGTGCCAGTTGAAAATATCTATTATTTTCTGGCGGATCAAAAATATGTGACCGTACGCCATAAAAACGGCAGTGTCCTGATTGATGAAACCCTGAAGGAGTTGGAACAGGAGTTTGGACATCAGTTCATCAGGATTCACCGTAATGCACTGGTTTCGGTTCACTATCTGGAAGGCTTGGAAGTGGTGAGTTCCGGCCAGTATCAGGTGCGTTGTCGTGAACTGGAAGAGCGTCTGGCGGTCAGCCGGCGTCATTTGCCATTCTTGCGGGAACGGATTCAGAAACTCTAAACGGATCAATGAGTTCGTCTGGACCAGTATTGAAACTTGCATAAATTCGCTTGCATTTTCAAGTGAGCAGGTTAAGTTTAGACTATTGTTCTCATTGACTGTTTATTGAAATTTATGAAGACCCTAAAAATTGCTACTCGACAAAGTCCACTTGCGCTCTGGCAGGCGGAACATATCCGTGCACGCTTACAGGACCTGCATGCTGGACTTCAGGTCGAGTTAGTCACTTTTGTTACACAGGGTGATAAAATTCTTGATACGCCATTGGCTAAAATTGGCGGTAAGGGCTTATTTGTAAAAGAATTAGAAGCAGCCTTACTAGATGGTCGTGCTGATCTGGCAGTCCATTCAATGAAAGATGTGCCAATGGCTTTGCCTGAAGGCTTATCTTTGGCAGTCATCTGTGAACGTGAAGATCCACTGGATGCTTTTGTCTCAAATACTTATGCCAGTTTTGACGAATTGCCTCAAGGTGCCAAAGTTGGAACTTCCAGCTTGCGCCGTAAAACCCAGATTTTAAAACAGCGTCCGGACCTTGAGATTATCGATTTACGCGGTAATGTTGGTACACGCTTATCCAAACTGGATGCAGGTCAGTATGATGCAATCATCCTGGCCAGTGCCGGTTTAAAACGCTTGGGCCTTGCAGATCGTATTCGTCATAGTATTGTGCCTGAAGTAAGTTTACCCGCAGTAGGACAGGGTGCACTGGGCCTGGAATGCCGGAGTGGAGATCAAGCGGTATTAGATTTAATCCAGCCTCTGTTACATGTAGAAACTGATGCCTGTGTCCGTGCCGAACGTGCCTTTAATGCCTATCTGGAAGGTGGCTGTCAGGTGCCAATCGCAGGCTATGCCACTTTAAATGAAGGTGTCATTTCGATTGAAGGCCGGGTCGGTAGCGTAGATGGCGCAACTTTGCTACGCGCACAGCAAAGTGGAACCATGGCAGATGCAGAGCAATTGGGCGTGCAGCTGGCCAAAGATCTACTAGATCAGGGTGCAGGCGAGTTACTGAAAGCCCTTTATTCAAAATAATGTTGTTCATTAATACCCGTCCGAGTGATCGTGCTGCAAATTTAACGCAAGCTCTACAGACAGCGCAGATTCCGGTGATAGAGTTGCCCTTGCTAGAACTGGTACAGCAGCCTTATACGGATGAGCTGGCCAGTTTATTTAGACAACTACCCCAAGCAAAACTGATTGTCGTAGTGAGTCCGACCGCTGCCCAGATGGGCATGCAATATTTGCAGCAGGCAGGCCTATCATTGCATGATCTTGGAAGTGTCCAGTGGGTCGCTGTAGGTAAAGCTACCGAGCAGGCTTTAGCAAGCTACGGTATCCAGAGTTATGTGCCTGATGTGGAGACTTCGGAAGGGATGCTGCAATTGCCTGTGCTACAGCAGTTAGCTACCGGATCAACTGTCGCCTTTTGGCGAGGTGAAGGTGGGCGTCAGTTTATGATGCAGCATTTAAAGGATCAGCAAATTCATATATTGAATTTCATTTTATATGATCGTCAGTGTCCGCCAGTGACTTCCGAGATATTAGCTAAACATTTGACGAGCCTTGAAGCTAATCCCCGTTATGCAGTCTTGGTCAGCAGTGAAGCGAGCTGGCTTAACTGGCTAGCCTTGATGCAGCCGTATCCGCATCTCATTAATCGGGCATTGTATTTGGTTTTGGGGCCGCGTTTGGCTGCCATGCTTGGGGAATATCAACAGCAACATCAGGCTGGTTTTCAATTCGCTCAGTTAGAGGACTTAAGCGGATCGACGATTTTGCAGCAGCTACTGATGTACTAGGAAACGCATGAAAAAATTATTCATTGTTTTTTTCATCTTGAGCTTGGCGTGGATTGCCAAGCTGAGCTATGACCTGTTTGGCTTAAATTCAGCACAGACTGAATTGACCCAGAATTTGAAGCAACTGCAACAGCAGAATGCCAATCTGAATGATCAGATGGTGGCCTTAAAACGTCAAGTTGCTACGGGCCAAGCGTTAAGCCCTGAAACACCGAACAAGGGGACAGTTCAGGATACTCCTAGGGCTGATTTGCAGGATGATCTGCCTTTGGTCGAGCAATATCTGGATCTGGTTGAGTTTGCCTTGCAGCAGCAACAATATGCAATGGCTATGGAAAAGTTGAATCAATTATCCAATCAGCTTGAACATCTAGAATTGGCACCTGCTCTTCTGGGTAGCCTGAATCAGGCGATTGACAAGGATCGGGAAGTCCTTAAGCAGTTCATCAACAATCGTTTAGTACAACAGAATAAATTAAAAGAATTACTGCAACAGATTGATATTGAGATGGAAAAGGAAATCCAGGTGCAGCATCAGCACCGCGCTACAGCCCAAAGCTCATTTTGGCAGCGCTGGATTCAGATTGAATCAGTCGAGAAACCGAGTGCAGTCTTAATGCAGCGTAATCTGGTCTTAAAAGAAGCTCAGCTGCGTTTACTGATTGCAGAAAATAGTGCGCAACAAGGACAGCAGGTAGCTTTCCAGCAAGCCCTGAAAAGTGTGATCGAGGTATTGGCTCAACTTCCGGATGCGCAAAGCAAACAATGGATTCAACGACTGGAGCAAATTAAGGCAGCACCTCAAACGCCTACTCCTCAGCTCAATACGCGTACCCTGATCGGTTAATTGCTTATGAAACAGATTTTACTTGCTTATTTACTGGTTGGTTTGCTGGGCTTAGCGATCTTGAGCGTACTGAGCTATGGTTATGGTGCGGGCTATGTCTATCTGTATTGGCGCGGACTACAAATCCAGACCACTTTCTGGTTCCTGGTGGGCTTGCTTATCGTAATCAGCTTTCTGATGCATATGCTGTGGTATGCGACCAAGCGTTATCTCAGCTTTAAACAGCGTAAACATGAAACGGTATTCAGCTTTGCCCGCTTGCATCCTTATGAGCAGTTAGCCGTAGTTTGGTTATTAAATGCTGCACAAGATCAACGGGATTTTATCCAGCAGTCTTTTAATCAGTCGGGATTGCTCAAGTATATTATTGATGCCCGATTATCCTGGGGACAGCAACAATATAGCGAAGCATTAAGTAGTTTAAATCAGTCCAATCCCATGGCATTTGAACTGGCAGAATTACAGCGGATTGAAATCTATTTATCGCAGCAGGATGGTCAGCAGGCATTAACTCACCTAGAATTTTTAAATCAGCATGAGTTATCTCCTTGGTTAAGACGGGTCAAAACCGCTTATGAGCAGCGTTTAAATGCTTTATGGGGGCAATTCGCCTTACAGTTTCCCTGGTTATATTTACGTTCAACCAAATATGGACATTTAGACCAAGAAGTAAAAAAAATATGGCTGCAGCAATTATTAATAGCTTATGACCAGGCTACTGAAGATGATTTGGAATATTTAAAACAACGTTATCTGGATTTAAAACAGGACATATTTAATCGTGACTATGAAGTCAAGCTATTATGGTTGAAACTATTATTTAGAATGCCGGAAATGAGCGTTGAGCATGAAAGCCTTGCTAAACACTTACTGGAACTCCAATTTAATCAGGATGTATTCTATTTATGGTTCCAGCAGCAGTTATTAAAGCAGTTTCCAGATTATGCAGATATTGAGCAGCAGATCTCAGTTTGGGATGCAAAATATACTGCACTGCCAATATTAAGTTTTGCCAAATGGCATATTCTACAGGCGACTGGCCGGGTAGAAGAAGCTCAGCAATTGCTGGATCTCTATCCAGATGACATTCGCATGAGCTATTTGAGAATTAAATCTGTATTACAGGGGAGAGAGGATTTAATACAGCAGTTAAATGCCGTATTTGAATCGAATGTTAATTTTATCGAAATCAGAATTTGAGGAAATAATGTCAGAATTACAACAATATCCGGTGATTTATTCGCAAACTGTTGCATGGGGAGACATGGATGCGTTTGGGCATGTTAATAATGCCATGTATTACCGTTATATAGAAAGTGCCCGTTTGGCTTATTTGGGTAAATTAAATATTTTTGATGAAGATATTTTAACAGTAGTGGCTTCAAATCAATGCCGTTATTTAAAACCTGTGGTTTATCCAGATCAATTAAAAGTGGCGGCACGAATTGATGAAATTCGGAATAGTGCAGTCAGAATGCATTATTTATTATGGAGTGAACAGCAGCAAAGTATCGTAGCTACTTCCGAAGCAGTAATTGTATGTTTAAATAAAAATATGCAGAAAACTGAAATACCTGAACATATTCGAGAAAAAATAAAATCGCTAGAATTAACTGTACAACATGAAATTTAATATTAGAGTTTTTATCTCTAATTTAATGATTAATTTTGTAATGACCCTTAAGTTTATTGTTATACATTTAAAATTTTATATTGAATATTACACTTAATATAAATATGATGGGTTCGTTATTTATTAAAAGAAATAATGCTATTTATTGGAGAACATGATGCCAGACATTACAAATTTATCAGTTGAAGAGTTAAAACGTTTACAAGCAGAAGCTGAGTCTTTAATTGCTTTGAAAAAAGATCAGGAAATTGAAGATGCTTATCATCAGGTATTGGATATTGCCGACAAAGTAGGCTTAACGATTGAACAGCTTCTTGAATTTGGTGCTTCTAAACGTAAAAAAACTGCACGTAAGTCTGTAGAGCCACGTTATCGCAGTAAAAGCAATCCGGAAGACACCTGGACTGGTCGCGGTAAACAGCCACGCTGGTTAGTTGCTGAATTAGAGAAAGGCGCAAAACTGGAAGATTTCGTGATCTAATCCTTCTGCCGCATTATTCATCATCATGCTGTTATGCATACGGCCTGTGATTGATCAGCCAAGCACATCCTGCTTGGTTTTTTTATGCCTATGAATTGGCGTCAGAGAAAAAGTGTGCATAATGTGATTATAAAATGACAAAACTATAAATTTAGGGGTTTCGATTGGATAGGTTGGTCGTGGCGGGATGAGCAATAAGCCGAAAACATTAAAATGGTTGATATTTGCAATTCTAGCCTTTTTTGTCTTTGTGATTCTGCAAGTTCCTGCAGCTTGGTTAATTTCAAAATTTTATAAAAATAATCAGGTTTTACATAATGTAAGCGGGAATATCTGGCAGGGAAGTGCGGACTGGAAAAAAGGTAATCTTCGGGGAAGTCTGAACTGGCAGGTTCGTCCTTTGGACCTGTTGTTACTGAGATTAGGGGCGAATATTGATCTGCATAGCGGTAATACCCAGTTTTCGGGTGTGATGGGCTATGGTCTGAATAAAACTTTAACCGTCAAAAATCTTGAGGGACAGCTTGCACCTGAAACTTTAAAGAAGATTGCTGACTGGCAGTGGCCTACCAACCCGATTCAGTTTAAAGAACTCGATTTTAAATATAAAAAAGAGCAAGGCTTTAGTCATGTAGACGGTCAGATGCAATGGAGCGGTGGTGAACTGATTTACACGTTTGCTCAGCGTCAGGAGCGCATGAATGTACCGGTTCTGAGTGGTCAGTTATCCGATGAGAATGGGCAGCTGCTGCTGGATGTACGTGACAATCGTGATCAACGTATGTTGAATATTAAACTGGATCCAACCTTAATGCTGGATATTCAGCTGACACAACGCTTTTTACTTAATGCTCCTTCTTATACCGGTAAAGCTGGGCTGGATACTTATGTGATTAGTACCCGTCAGCCTTTGATGGGGGGCTTTAACTGATGGCAAGCCCACTCGATTATTTTAAAAACATTGATCTGAAACAGACAGAGCGTATTGCTCCAATTTTACTGTTTCTGCTGATTCTGTATCTATGCTGGAAATTGGCTGCTTTATTCTGGCTTCTGGTGGCTCCTCCACAAGCGATGCAGATTGATCAGGTAGAACTGGGGTCACAACAGGCTCAAGTGCCAAATATAAGTGCCTTTTCACTATTTCAGGAAAATACTTACGCAGCGAAAACTGCTGAAACTGCCAATATTGTCTTACAGGGGGTTGTGGTAGCGAGCCCAAGCTATAACTCTTCAGCAGTCTTGAAAATTAATGACCAGTCTGATCGTTATCGGGTCGGAGAGGTATTGGGGAATAGCGGTTTTACGCTGGCTGAAGTGTATTGGGACCGGGTGATTTTGCGTAAATCAAGCGGTGCTACCCAAGAAATCCTGTTTAAAGGGCTGGAAAATGGTTTAAACCAGCCGATTGTGCCGGATATCTCAGCAGCATCTTCAAATTCAATGCCTCCGCTGCATACGGAAAGTGGTATGCCTGAACAACCTTCACCACAGAGTGAAATCAATCGGGCCATCCAGCAGATGCAGGAAAATAAGGACCAGTACTTACAGAATATGGGGGTAAGTGCAGCAGATGGTGGTTATGAAGTCACTTCACGAACACCGGCTGCACTGCGTAATCGCTTGGGATTAAGACCGGGAGACCGGATTTTGTCTTTGAATGGTCAGACCCTGTCGCAGGGACAAACCGAAGCACAGTTACTGGAACAGGCTCGACGTGAAGGTCAGGTCAAACTCGAAATAAAACGTGGTGATCAGGTGATGACCATACAACAGGATTTGAAGTGATGTGTCATCACGCATAGGGTTAGGAAACACAAAAGTTTATGGCTTTATTTAATAATAATCGATCAGCATGGGCATTCTGTGTGGCCGCACCATTGGTTGCTATGGTCAGTACGGCAAGTTATGCGCAAACCTGGAAAATCAATCTCCGGGATGCAGACTTAACCGCCTTCATTAATGAAGTGGCAGATATTACCGGTAAAAATTTTGCGGTAGATCCACGGGTTCGAGGCAATGTCACGGTCATTTCCAACAAGCCACTGAATAAAAATGAAGTTTATGACCTGTTTTTAGGGGTCTTGAATGTCAATGGTGTGGTGGCCATCCCTTCAGGAAATACCATCAAGCTGGTACCAGACAGCAATGTCAAAAGCTCCGGGATTCCCTATGATGCCCGTCATCGTGCGACCGGTGACCAGATTGTCACTCGCGTGATCTGGCTGGAAAATACCAATCCAAATGACCTGATTCCAGCCCTGCGTCCGTTAATGCCACAGTTTGCCCATTTGGCTGCCGTTCCGGGCACCAATGCATTGATTGTGTCGGACCGGGCGACCAATATCTATCAGCTGGAAACCATCATCCGTAATCTGGATGGCACAGGTCAGAATGATATTGAAGCCATTAGTCTACAGTCTAGTCAGGCTGAAGAAATGATTGAGCTGATTGATTCAATGGCAGCAACAGGTGCAGCTAAAGATCTGCGTGGTTCACGGGTGCGGGTCATAGCAGATGTGCGTACCAACCGGATTCTGATTAAAGGGGATCCAGCAACGCGCAAGCGTATTCGTCAGATTATTGAAACGCTGGATGTGCCTGCAGCAGACCGTCTGGGTGGTTTAAAAGTCTTTCGTTTGAAATATGCCAGTGCCAAGAATCTTTCGGAAATTTTGCAGGGGTTAGTGACAGGGCAGGCAGTCAATACTGGTTTGGATAATTCTTCTTCCAGCTCATCTTCTTATAATTCGACTAATAACCTGAATAACAATAATACCACTAGCTCAAATAGCTCAGGTGCATCCAATATTCAGCTCAATACTGGCATGAAAACCGAGCAGGGCGGGATCAGCAGCTTTAATGCCAATGGCGTCAGCATTATTGCGGATGCCACGCAGAATTCTCTGGTGGTTAAAGCAGACCCGCAACTGATGCGTGAAATCGAATCTGCCATTGGTCAGTTAGATGTACGCCGTCAACAGGTTCTGATTGAAGCTGCAATTATTGAAGTAGAAGGGACAGATGCAGATCAGCTGGGTGTGCAATGGGCCTTAGGTGATATCAGCAGCGGAATTGGTCTGATCAATTTTGATAATTTTGGCACCAGCCTGAAAAATATTGCAGCAGGTTATCTGACTGGCGGTAGTGCAGGTGCGGCAAGTACTGTAGGTGCAGGCAGTTCACTGGTAATCGGTGATTATCGTGAAGGTAGTGATGGTTCACGCCGTTTATACGGCGCGATGATTCAGGCATTAAAAGAAACCACCAAGTCTAATCTGTTGTCTACACCATCCATTGTGACCATGGACAATGAAGAGGCTTACATCGTTGTCGGTGAAAACGTACCCTTTGTGACCGGTTCAGTTTCTACGGGAGCCGCAGGTGTTGCTAATCCTTATACCACTATTGAGCGTAAAGATGTCGGTGTAACCTTAAAAGTCGTACCGCACATTGGTGAAGATGGTACGGTACGTCTGGAAGTTGAGCAGGAAGTCTCAGATGTAAAAGCCAATAAAGGCCAAGCGCAAGATCTGGTCACCAGCAAACGTGCGATTAAAACCTCGATTCTGGCAGAACATGGACAAACGATCGTATTAGGTGGCTTGATTTCGGACAATACCAGTTATGGACGTCAGGCAGTACCGGGTCTAGGGGCAATTCCAGGGGTGGGACGTTTGTTCCGCTCAGAAGGTAAGTCTAATCAGAAACGTAACTTATTGATCTTTATCCATCCAACGATTGTGGGGGATAAAAATGAAGTACGTAAACTGGCTCAACAACGTTATGCTCAACTCTATAGCCTGCAATTGGCACTCGATTCAGACGGTAATTTTGCCAAGTTGCCGGAAAGTGTTGAAGATGTGTATCAGCAGCGTATTCCAGTTTCTAAGACACCACTGACGAATTCGTCCTACCAGAATGTTCCGAGTGCGCCAGCATCAACGCGATCAGCCGTAGCAGTTGCTACACCGGTGGCAATTGAGCCAGGGATTCAGCGACAAGTGGTGCAGCCCGTCCAGCAGGTTGAAAAAAGTAGAAATACCGTTACAACAACAACACTTAGACCCAAAAGCTAGACCATTCGCATTTGCATACAGCATGTTATGATAATGTCAAAGAGAATAGAGAAGTAGATTTCATGACTTGGAAAATACAGGCAATTACCGATGATTTGACCGGACAGGAAATAGCGATTGACCGTGACATGCTGGTGGGGCGTCATCAGACAGCTGATATTGTGCTACAGGCTGCGGAAATCTCGCGTAAGCATGCTGCTTTTCTGCTAAAAGACGATGCTCTGTGGGTACAGGATCTAGGCTCATCTAACGGTACTTTCGTAAATGACCTGCGTATTGAGCAGGAAACGCGATTAAAACAGGACGATGTAGTCCAGTTTGCCAGCTTGAAATTTCTGGTTCTTGAACCTGTAGCACCTGTTGCGGTTGCGCCAGAAGTTGAAGAAACAGCAGAGCAAGTGGTTGAAGAAATCGAAACGGTCGAGAAAACCCCTGCCCAGCAGATGAATGATCAGGGTATTCCAGAATTGAGAGAGCGTGATGCTTCAGTCAACTTGACCCGTGATGGTATGCCGACCAATGTTGGTATTCCAAAACCTGCACCAATTGCTGAGGGTGTAGACCTGAGCTCGGTTAAGCCAGAACCCGCACCAATTCCGGTGGAACAGCCTGTTTCTCGTGTAGAGCAGGAAAAAGAAGCACAGAAAAATGCATCTATTGGACTGATTTCACTAATCGTTCTGATTATTTTGGCGATTATCGCCTGGGTGTTGTTTAAATAAGCCCATGATTGGTTACAATCGAGGCATGCATCACGCATGCCTTTTTTATAGCTGCAAATAAAGAAAATGAGGGTCAGGATGTCAATTGCACAACTGGAACAACGTAAGCTGATTTTATTCGATCTGGATGGCACCTTGGTGGATTCAGCCCATGATTTGTATCGGGCCATGAATATGAGCCTGAATGTCTTGCAGCTACCCCTGGTGACTGAGGAGCAGGTGCGAGTCTGGATTGGTAAAGGGACGTCCAAGTTCTGTGAAAGCGTACTCCAGCATCTGGTGGGAGAAGTACTACCTGCCCAACATCAGGAATTACTTACGACGTTCCTGGAAATTTATAATGCCGATCCTTGTGTAGATACCAAGCCATTTGATGGAATTATCGAGTTTCTGGAATGGGGTAAGGCTAACGATAAAAAACTGATCTGTGTGACCAATAAACCAGAAGAACCGGCACGCAGTATTCTGGATATTCTGGAAATGGCGAAATACTTTGATGACACCATTGGTGGTGATCGCTTTGCCGAGCGTAAGCCAGATCCGCGTCAGTTGTTGCATTGTGTGGAGCATTATGGCGTGACCAAAGAGCAGGTACTGATGATCGGGGACTCAGTCAATGACATCGAAGCTGCGCGCCGTGCGGGTATAGATTGTATTGTAGTCAGCTATGGCTATAATCATGGTGAAAATATAGCAGACTGTGATCCTCAAGAAATTATTGATGATCTACGTGAGTTGCTTGCTTAAATAGGGTACGAAGGAAATAAGATGAATAGTTGTAAGGTTTTTCGATGGCGTCGCTCAGTCCAATTCCATTTCCATACTGAGTAACCCTAATTTAAAGAGAAAAACCGAATGACAACTTCAGCTCAATTCCAGCAACTTGCATCTCAAGGCTACAACCTGATTCCTGTATACCGCCAGCGTCTGGCTGATACCGATACTCCTTTATCTATCTTTGCCCGTCTAAAACAGCACCAACAGGCTTATCTGTTCGAATCTGTGGAAGGGGGAGAAAACTGGGCGCGCTATTCAATTATCGGCCTGGGTGAATCGACTGTATTCTCCTGTAATGCGGGTGAACTGACTGTTCAGCATCCAGATGGCTCTATTGAAAAACAGCACTGTGCCGATCCATTCCAGTATATCCGTGACTTTCAGGCACAGTTTAAAGTACCGACCCAGGCAGAACTTCCAGCCTTACCAAGCTTTACCGGTGGTCTTGTCGGTTACTTTGGTTATGACTCAGTACGTTATATCGAACCTAAGCTAAAAAATGTGCCTGAAGCTGATCCGGTAGGCTTGCCAGATATCTGGATGATGCTGTCCAAAACCGTCATCGTATTCGATAATCTGAAAGATACCCTGTTCCTGATTGTCCATGCCGATGCAGCGGATCAGGCAGCTTATGAGAAAGCGCAGCAGCAGCTGGATGAGCTGGAAAATATTCTGGCAACACCAGTGAGCCTGAAAGCAGAAAAACATACAGCACCGCACTTTGAGTCTTTAACTGGACATGACAACTTTATTGCCTCTATTGAAAAGGTAAAAGAGTACATTCGTGCCGGAGATGTGATGCAGGTCGTGCCGGGTCATCGTATGGTTTCTGATTTCGATGGTGAGCCTTTACAGGTCTATCGCGCATTACGTCATCTTAATCCATCACCTTACCTGTTCCTCGTGCAAGGGCAGACCCTAGAAAATAATACGCCGTTCCATATTGTCGGCTCTTCACCGGAAATTCTTTCTCGTCTGGAAAATGGCATTGCGACTGTTCGTCCACTGGCGGGTACGCGTCCACGTGGCAAGACCAAAGAAGAAGATCTGGCACTGGAAAAAGATTTACTGTCTGATGAAAAAGAAATTGCCGAGCACTTAATGCTGATTGACTTAGGCCGAAATGATGTCGGTCGAGTATCCAAAATCGGTAAAGTGCAAGTCACTGATCAAATGGTGATCGAACGTTACTCGCATGTGATGCACATTGTGTCGAATGTACAAGGTGAAGTGCGGGATGATGTGGATGCGCTGGATGTTTTTAAGGCAACTTTCCCGGCTGGAACACTTTCTGGTGCACCAAAAATCCGTGCTATGGAAATTATTGACGAAGTTGAGCCAGTGAAACGCGGAATTTTTGGCGGCGCTGTTGGTTATTTAGGCTGGCATGGCGAAATGGACATGTCGATCGCGATTCGTACCTGCGTGATTCGTGAAAATAAGGTCTATGTTCAGGCGGGAGCAGGGCTGGTTGCGGACTCAAATCCTGAGTCAGAATGGAATGAAACCCAAATAAAAGCTCGTGCAGTGATCAAAGCGGTTGAATTATCATCAAACGGATTGATTTTGTGAGTTTTTGGCGTTTTTTTTGAAAAAAACACTTGCATGGATTCTGAGTTTTGCTAAACTGCACACCGTTCCGATACGAAACGTACGAAACACTAAGAAACGCCGGCATAGCTCAGTTGGTAGAGCAACTGACTTGTAATCAGTAGGTCCACAGTTCGAATCCGTGTGCCGGCACCATCTTAGGGAGTTTGGAGTGCGAAGTAAAGAACGACACTGATGTAAGTGTAAAAATGGTGAGGTTCCCGAGCGGTCAAAGGGGGCGGACTGTAACTCCGCTACGAAAGTTTCGAAGGTTCGAATCCTTCCCTCACCACCAATTTTAAGACTTCAAAGTGGTAAGTACCAACATCGTGCGGGAGTAGCTCAGTTGGTAGAGCGGCAGCCTTCCAAGCTGCATGTCGCGAGTTCGATCCTCGTCTCCCGCTCCATTGTTTGAAGTGCTAATATTTGCTCTTATAGCTCAGTGGTAGAGCACTCCCTTGGTAAGGGAGAGGTCTCGAGTTCAAATCTCGATAAGAGCTCCAGATTACAGTTTGGCAACGTGGTTGCAAAAATATTTCAAAAGCAGGCTATTTAGTCTGCTTTTCAAGTATTTGGTGTTTGATTTTTTTTAAACGATATGTCGGAGCTGGGTTTTACTCAGAATTGTGTTCGACGTAAACGAGGAAGATGAACATGGCTAAGGCTAAGTTTGAACGTAATAAGCCACACGTTAACGTGGGCACAATCGGTCACGTTGACCATGGTAAAACAACTTTAACAGCTGCGATTGCAACTGTATGTGCTAAAAAATTCGGTGGTGAAGCGAAAGACTACGCTGCAATCGACTCTGCACCAGAAGAAAAAGCACGTGGTATTACAATTAATACTTCACACGTAGAATACGATTCTCCAACTCGTCACTATGCTCACGTAGACTGCCCGGGCCACGCCGATTATGTTAAAAACATGATTACTGGTGCTGCTCAGATGGACGGTGCGATCCTTGTATGTGCTGCGACTGACGGTCCAATGCCACAAACTCGTGAACACATCCTGCTTTCTCGTCAGGTAGGTGTACCTTACATCGTTGTATTCTTGAACAAATGCGACCTTGTAGACGACGAAGAGCTTCTTGAACTGGTTGAAATGGAAGTTCGTGAACTTCTTTCTACTTACGACTTCCCAGGTGATGACACTCCTGTAATCCGTGGTTCAGCACTTGCTGCACTGAACGGTGAAGCTGGTCAATACGGTGAAGATGCAGTTGTAGCTCTTGTTGAAGCGCTTGACTCTTACATTCCAGAACCAGAACGTGCAATCGACCAAGCATTCTTGATGCCAATCGAAGACGTATTCTCAATTTCTGGTCGTGGTACAGTAGTAACTGGCCGTGTAGAAACTGGTGTCATCAAAGTTGGTGAAGAAGTTGAAATCGTGGGTATCAAAGACACAGTTAAGACTACTGTAACTGGCGTTGAAATGTTCCGTAAACTTCTTGACGAAGGCCGTGCTGGTGAGAACTGTGGTATCTTGCTTCGTGGTACTAAACGTGAAGACGTACAACGTGGTCAAGTACTTGCTAAACCAGGTTCTATCAAACCGCACACTAAATTCGATGCAGAAGTATACGTACTTTCTAAAGACGAAGGTGGTCGTCACACTCCATTCCTGAATGGTTACCGTCCACAGTTCTACTTCCGTACAACTGACGTAACTGGCGCGATTTCTTTGAAAGAAGGCGTTGAAATGGTTATGCCTGGTGACAACGTAGAAATGTCAGTAGAACTAATTCACCCAATCGCAATGGACCCAGGTCTACGTTTTGCGATCCGTGAGGGTGGTCGTACAGTTGGTGCTGGTGTAGTTGCTAAAGTAACTGCATAATCATAGAATAGAAAATAAGCTGGAGTTTCGGCTCCAGTTTATCTACAGGCCAGTAGTTCAATTGGTAGAGCGTCGGTCTCCAAAACCGAATGTTGGGGGTTCGAGTCCCTCCTGGCCTGCCAAGTTTTTTCAAAAGACGCTTGATGTCGGCAAAACTGGTCATATAATAAGTCGCGAAACCTACGACGAGTACAAAAATGTCGAATGATAAATCACGCGACGCATTAAGCGAAGCGGCAATTCCTCAAAGAAATAATCCTGCTGTAGATGTAAGTTCTGGTTCTCCATTAGACATTGTTCTATGGGTTATCGCCTTGATTTTATTGGTCGGTGCTATGATGGTAAACCAATATTTACCTGCATACTGGGCGCCTGCGAATGATATTTGGGTGCGCGTTGGGGTAATTTTGGCTTGTATCGTTGTGGCATTCGGTTTATTATACGCCACCCATCAAGGCAAAGGCTTTGTTCGTCTTCTTAAGGATGCACGAATCGAGTTACGTCGAGTGACCTGGCCTACCAAACAAGAGACTGTGACCACATCTTGGCAAGTCCTTGCTGTTGTAGTGATTGCAGCCATTGTTCTATGGTGCTTTGACTATGTTTTAGGCTGGTTAATGAAGTTTATTATCGGGTAAGAGAGCTATGAAACGTTGGTACATTATTCATGCCTATTCAGGTTATGAAAAACAAGTGATGCGTTCGCTTAATGATCGAATCCAGCGTAGCGCTGTTGCCGATAGCTTTGGTGAAGTCCTTGTTCCTACCGAAGAAGTGGTAGAAATGAAGGATGGCAAGAAGCGTAAATCAGAGCGTAAGTTCTTTCCTGGCTATGTATTAGTCGAAATGGAAATGAACGATGACACTTGGCACATCGTGAAAGAGTGTCCAAAAGTGCTTGGTTTTATTGGTGGTACGGCTGAAAAACCGGCTCCAATTACGCAAAAAGAAGCTGATGCAATTCTTGCACGTGTACGCAATACTGGTGAAGCACCGCGTCCTAAGACCATGTTTGAACCAGGTGAAGAATTACTCGTAATTGACGGTCCATTCACTGACTTTAAAGGTGTAGTGGAAGAAGTGCTTTACGACAAGTCACGCTTAACGCTGACGATTAACGTATTTAACCGACCAACTCAGGTTGAACTGGAATTTCGCCAAGTCGAAAAAACAGTTTAATTTGTTCGGGTTGAAAACGCCTGATTTGCGTGCAAATCAGGCATTGTTGTTGTAACGGTATCGTTACTTGAAATCATTGGGGAGCCTAACGGCGTTTGCACCCAGAGGTAATTTGAAATGGCTAAGAAGATTGACGGCTATATCAAGCTGCAAGTTCCAGCTGGTAAAGCGAATCCATCTCCACCGATTGGTCCTGCACTAGGTCAACGTGGTGTTAACATCATGGCATTCTGTAAAGAATTCAATGCTGCTACACAAAAAGTTGAAGCTGGTCTACCAATTCCAGTCGTGATCACTGTGTACAACGACAAGTCGTTCACATTCATCATGAAAACTCCACCTGCTGCTGTTCTTCTTAAGAAAGCTGCTGGTATCCAAAAGGGTTCTTCTGTACCTAACAAAACTAAAGTTGGTAAGTTGACTCGTGCTCAATTGGAAGAAATCGCGACTACTAAAGAACCAGACTTAACTGGTGCTGATTTAGACGCGCGTGTACGTACCATCGCTGGTTCTGCACGTTCTATGGGCTTGGAAGTGGAGCTATAAGACATGGCAAAGTTAACTAAACGTCAAAAAGCCATTGCTGCTGCTGTAGAAGCACAGAAAGTTTACACTTTAGAAGAAGCTGTAGAAGTTCTTACTAGCCTTCCAGCTGCGAAATTCAAAGAATCTTTGGACATCGCTGTAAACCTGGGTGTTGACCCTCGTAAATCTGATCAAGTTGTTCGTGGCGCGACTACTCTTCCTGCAGGTACTGGTAAAACTGTACGCGTAGCTGTATTTGCTCAAGGCGCTGCTGCTGAAGCTGCGAAAGAAGCTGGTGCAGACGTTGTTGGTTTCGACGATCTTGCTGAAAGCATCCAAGGCGGAAACCTTGACTTCGACGTAGTGATTGCTGCTCCTGATGCAATGCGCGTTGTTGGTAAACTGGGTACGATTCTTGGTCCACGTGGCTTAATGCCAAACCCTAAAGTGGGTACTGTAACTCCTGACGTTGCGACTGCAGTTAAAAATGCAAAAGCTGGTCAAGCGCGTTACCGTGTAGACAAAGCAGGTATTATCCACGCTGCGATCGGTCAAGTAGGTTTCTCTGCTGAAGCTGTTCGTCAAAACGTTGAAGCTCTTGTAGCTGACCTTAAGAAAGCAAAACCTGCTACTTCTAAAGGTGTTTACATTCAAAAGATCACTCTAAGCTCTACTATGGGTCCTGGTCTGATCGTTGATGTAGCAAACGTTTCTAAATAAGTTATAAACTTATACAGAATTTTAAAGCCCTGAGTAAGTTTTAAAGCACTGCTTTAAAACTTACGCAAGAAGAAACCGGTTTCGGACTACTTGCGAACTTAGGCAGACTTTGAATTGATAAATGTAAATTTATCAGCGTCAAAGACCTCAGGCGAGGGGAGTTTTATGCTTTCCTTTTAATACTCCAGCCTGCGTAGACGCGGTGGTGTGATTTGTTCATCCTCCGCGTGTGATTTCAGAGATGAATTCACGAATTGGGAGTGTGCTTGTGATCAGGCACATAAATCACCGTTAGGAGGTTTTACAATGGCTCTTCTTATTGAAGGCAAAAAACAGATCGTAGCTGAAGTAAGTGAAATTGCTTCTACTGCATTTGCCGCTGTTGTTGCTGACTACCAAGGTTTAACAGTTGAGCAATTAACTGCTCTTCGTGTTGAAGCTCGTAAACTAGGTGTTAAAACACGTATCGTGCGTAACACTCTGGCTAAACGCGCTCTTCAAGATACTCAATTCAATATCTTGAACGACAGCCTTGTTGGCCCAACAATCTTAGCTTTCTCGACTTCTGAAGACGACATGGGTGCAGCTGCACGCTTGTTCGAAGAATTCGCAAAAACTAACAAAGCATTCGAACTTAAAGCTGCTGCATTTGATGGCAAAGTTTACGAAGGTGCTGAAGTTAGCGTAATCGCGAACCTTCCGAACCAAGAAAAAGCGCTTACTATGCTTGCAAACGTTCTTCAAGCTCCTATTTCGAAATTGGGTCGCCTTATTACTGCGCTCAAAGAGAAAAACGAGTCAGAAGCTGCATAAGCTTAAATTTATTTCCACACCATTCAATTTCCATTTGGAGTTATTCTCATGGCTTTAACTAACGAAGAAATCCTAAACGCAGTTGCAGAAAAAACTGTTCTTGAACTTGTTGAACTAATCTCTGCTTTCGAAGAGAAATTCAACGTATCTGCTGCTGCTGTTGCTGTTGCTGCTGCTCCTGGCGCTGCTGCTGCTGCTGAAGAACAATCAGAATTCAACGTTGAGTTGACTTCTTTCGGTGGTAACAAAGTTGCTGTAATTAAAGCAGTTCGTGAAGCTACTGGTCTTGGCTTGAAAGAAGCTAAAGACATGGTTGAAGGCGCACCTACAGTTCTTAAAGAAGGTGTTTCTAAAGAAGAAGGCGAAGAGCTTAAGAAAAAACTTGAAGAAGCTGGTGCTACAGTTACTCTTAAGTAATTTCTTAAAGGAGCCGGTTTTTTTATAATCGGCTCCAAAAATTGGCTGATGGCTCTTGGGTCATCAGCCTTTTTGCGTTACAATAATCGGCTCGATTTTTGTTTGCATGATATAAAATTCATACAAATTAAAAATAAACATAATGAACAAACGCTTACCAATATTTTTCATTAAAAAAATATTGTTAAGCGTTTTAATACCACTAAAAATTGCAGCATTTGTAAAGAGTGGTGGCCATATCGGCCAGCGTAATTCCTTCTGAGCCCGTTCTGCAGGCGGGCTTGGTTTACACTTTCCGAGGACTCCAGATGGCATACTCATATACCGAAAAGAAACGGATCCGTAAGAATTTTGGTAAATTGCCTAGCGTCATGGATGCTCCGTACCTGCTCGCGATTCAAGTCGACTCGTACAGAACATTCTTACAAGATGGCAAATCACCAAAAAACCGCGAAGATATCGGTCTCCAAGCCGCATTTCGTTCAGTTTTTCCTATTGAAAGTTATTCTGGCAATGCTGCTTTAGAATTCGTTGAGTATAGTCTTGGTAAGCCTGAGTTTGATGTACGCGAATGTATCCTTCGTGGCTCAACTTATGCAGCACCAATGCGCGTAAAAATTCGTTTGATCCTGAAAGATCGCGAAACTAAATCAATCAAAGACGTACGTGAACAAGAAGTCTACATGGGCGAAATGCCGCTTATGACAGACAACGGTACTTTCGTCATTAACGGTACCGAGCGTGTAATCGTATCGCAATTGCACCGTTCACCGGGCGTATTCTTTGACCACGATAAAGGCAAAACTCACTCAAGCGGTAAAGTCCTTTATTCAGCTCGTATCATTCCTTACCGTGGTTCATGGTTAGACTTTGAATTCGATGCCAAAGACCTGGTCTACGTACGTATTGACCGTCGTCGTAAATTGCTTGCGACTGTGGTGCTTCGTGCGCTGGGTTATGCCAACGAACAAATTCTCGACATGTTCTACGAGAAAGTACCTGTGTATCTGGACATGGGTAGCTACCAGATTGACCTTGTTCCAGAGCGCCTGCGCGGCGAAATGGCACAGTTCGACATTGCTGACAAAGACGGCAAAGTCATTGTTGAACAAGGTAAACGTATTAACGCACGTCATGTACGTCAAATGGAAGCATCTGGTCTTGAGAAGCTTTCTGTTCCTGATGAATACCTGTACGAACGTATCACTGCTGAAGACATCCCACTGAAAGATGGTGATGTGATTGCAGCCAATACTGTTCTAAGCCATGAAATTATGGTGAAAATTGCAGAAGGCGGCGTGAAACAGTTCAACATCCTGTTCACTAACGATATCGACCGTGGTCCATTCATTGCGGATACATTACGTGCTGATACCACAGTAAGCCGTGATGAAGCACTTGTAGAAATCTACAAAGTCATGCGTCCAGGTGAGCCACCAACAAAAGAAGCTGCTGAGAACCTGTTCAACAACCTGTTCTTCTCTTCTGAGCGTTATGATCTGTCTCCAGTCGGCCGTATGAAGTTTAACCGTCGTTTGGGTCGTCCTTACGAAGTGGGTACTGATCAGAAGTCACGCGAAGTTGAAGGCATTCTCTCGAATGAAGATATCACTGATGTATTAAAAACATTAGTAGAAATCCGTAACGGTAAAGGTGAAGTCGACGATATCGACCACTTGGGTAACCGTCGTGTTCGTTCTGTGGGTGAAATGACTGAGAACCAATTCCGTGTAGGTCTGGTTCGTGTAGAACGTGCTGTTAAAGAACGTTTGTCTCAAGCTGAAACTGATAATCTGTCTCCGCAAGACCTGATCAATGCGAAGCCAGTGGCTGCTGCAATCAAAGAATTCTTTGGTTCAAGCCAGTTGTCTCAGTTCATGGACCAAAACAATCCGTTGTCTGAAATTACACACAAACGTCGTGTATCAGCACTTGGGCCTGGTGGTTTGACTCGTGAACGTGCGGGCTTCGAAGTACGTGACGTACATCAAACTCACTATGGTCGTGTATGTCCAATTGAGACTCCTGAAGGTCCAAACATTGGTTTGATCAACTCTCTGTCTGTTTACGCCAAATGTAACAACTTCGGTTTCCTGGAAACTCCATACCGTAAAGTGGTTGATGGCCGCGTAACTGATGACGTTGAATACCTGTCTGCGATTGAAGAAGTAGGTACTGTGATTGCACAGGCCGACTCTGCAGTAGATAAAGACGGCAACCTGTCTGAAGAATTCGTTTCTGTACGTCACCAAGGTGAATTCGTACGTATGCCTCCTGAAAAAGTGACGCATATGGATGTATCTGCTCAACAGGTTGTATCTGTAGCAGCATCACTGATTCCGTTCCTTGAGCACGATGACGCCAACCGTGCATTGATGGGTTCGAACATGCAACGTCAGGCTGTTCCTACGTTAATCGCTGACAAACCACTGGTTGGTACCGGTATGGAAGCGAACGTAGCACATGACTCTGGTGTATGTGTAATCGCGAAACGTGGTGGTCGTATTGAATTTGTTGACGCTTCGCGTGTCGTGATTCGTGTCAACGAAGACGAAATGGTTGCAGGCGAAGCAGGTGTAGATATCTATAACCTGATCAAATACACACGTTCTAACCAGAACACTTGTATCAACCAGAAAGTTCTTGTGAACCTGGGCGATAAAGTAGGTCGTGGCGACGTTCTGGCTGACGGTCCATCAACTGATGGTGGTGAGCTAGCATTGGGTCAAAACATGCGTGTAGCGTTCATGACTTGGAACGGTTACAACTACGAAGACTCGATCTTGTTATCTGAGCGTGTTCTTCAAGAAGACCGTTTAACGTCTATTCACATCCAGGAACTTTCATGTGTTGCACGTGATACCAAACTGGGTGCTGAAGAAATTACTGCCGATATCCCGAACGTGGGTGAAGCAGCGCTTTCTAAACTGGACGAGTCAGGTATCGTTTACATCGGTGCTGAAGTGACCGCGGGTGACATCCTGGTAGGTAAAGTAACGCCTAAAGGTGAAACTCAGTTAACTCCTGAAGAAAAACTGCTTCGTGCAATCTTCGGTGAAAAAGCGGCTGACGTAAAAGACTCTTCTTTACGTGTTCCATCGGGTACTAAAGGTACTGTGATCGACGTTCAAGTGTTTACACGTGACGGTCTTGAGAAAGACGAACGTGCTCAGGCAATTGAAAAAGCTCAGCTGGATGCTTACCGTAAAGACTTGAAAGAAGAATACAAAATCTTCGAAGAAGCAGCACGTGAACGTATTGTACGTCTGTTGAAAGGTCAGGAATCAAACGGTGGCGGTACTACTAAACGCGGTGACAAACTGTCTGAAGAATTGTTATCTGGTTTAGAACTTGTAGATCTGCTTGATATCCAACCAAGTGATGAAGCAATTGCTGAACGTTTAACTCAAATTCAAGTGTTTTTGAAAGAGAAGAGCCTTGAAATTGATGAGAAATTTGCTGAGAAAAAACGCAAACTTTCTACAGGTGATGAACTGACAACTGGCGTATTGAAAGTTGTTAAGGTTTACCTGGCAGTTAAACGTCGTATTCAGCCTGGTGATAAGATGGCGGGTCGTCACGGTAACAAGGGTGTGGTATCTAACATCCTGCCTGTTGAAGACATGCCGCACGATGCCAATGGTGTACCAGTAGATATCGTACTGAACCCGCTCGGTGTACCATCACGTATGAACGTGGGTCAGATTCTTGAAACTCACTTGGGTATGGCTGCTAAAGGTCTTGGCGATCAAATCGACAAGATGCTGAAAGAACAGCGTACAGTTCTTGAACTGCGTGATTTCCTAGACAAGATTTATAATAAGGTTGGCGGTCAGCAAGAAGATCTTGACAGCCTGACTGATGAAGAAATCTTGAAACTGTCTGGTAACTTGCGTAAAGGTGTTCCTCTGGCAACTCCAGTATTTGATGGTGCTGAAGAAGGTCAGATCAAAGAATTACTTGAGCTTGCTGGCTTGTCACGTACGGGTCAAACTGTATTGTATGATGGTCGTACTGGTGAACGTTTCGACCGTCCTGTAACTGTAGGTTACATGTACATGCTGAAACTGAACCACTTGGTTGACGACAAGATGCATGCGCGTTCTACTGGTTCTTACTCTCTAGTAACGCAACAGCCGCTTGGTGGTAAAGCACAATTCGGTGGTCAGCGTTTCGGTGAGATGGAAGTCTGGGCACTGGAAGCATACGGTGCAGCATATACGCTTCAAGAAATGCTTACTGTGAAGTCGGATGACGTTGAAGGCCGTACCCGTATCTATAAGAACATTGTAGATGGTAACCATTATATGGACCCAGGTATGCCTGAATCGTTCAACGTATTGACCAAAGAGATCCGTTCTTTAGGTATCAACATTGAACTGAAAAATGGTGACTAAGAAATCTCCCCCGACCCCTCTTTAAGAAAGAGGGGAGAAAGTCCCCCCTTTATAAAGGGGGATTTAGGGGGATTTTTGAGATTCCCGAATTTCAGTAAAAAACAATATTTGTGACCCAGTCGGGAAGTGAAAATCTCCTCGACACACGGAGAAAAAAATTGAAAGACTTGCTCGATATCATGCGCAAAAAGACGGATTCCGACGGTCATGCTCCAGTAGAGTTTGATCGTATCCGTATTGGTCTTGCGTCACCAGAAATGATTAAGTCGTGGTCTCATGGTGAAGTTAAAAAGCCAGAAACCATTAACTACCGTACGTTCAAACCAGAACGTGACGGTCTGTTCTGTGCCAAAATCTTTGGTCCAGTAAAAGATTACGAATGCTTGTGTGGTAAATACAAGCGTATGAAATACAAAGGCGTCATTTGTGAAAAATGTGGCGTTGAAGTAACAACTGCGAAAGTTCGTCGTGAACGTATGGGTCACATTGAGCTTGCGTCTCCAGTTGCACACATCTGGTTCCTGAAATCATTGCCTAGCCGTATCGGTCTTTTATTAGATATGACGCTACGTGATATCGAACGCGTATTGTATTTCGAATCTTATGTCGTAACTGACCCAGGTATGACTCCATTTGAGAAATACCAACTTCTGAACGATGAAGAATACTTCAATGCGTTAGAAGAACACGGTGATGAATTCACTGCGAAAATGGGTGCAGAAGCGGTTCAAGACTTGCTTAAAGATATCGATCTTGAAGCTGAAATTGCGCGTCTTCGTGAAGAAATCCCTAACACAACTTCAGAAACTAAGCTTAAAAAAGCCTCTAAACGTCTGAAATTGATGGAAGCATTCAACGATTCGAACAACAAGCCAGAATGGATGGTGATGAACGTACTTCCTGTACTTCCACCAGATCTTCGTCCGCTTGTACCACTTGAAGGTGGTCGTTTCGCGACTTCTGACCTGAACGACCTTTACCGTCGTGTGATCAACCGTAACAACCGTTTAAAACGTCTTCTTGACCTTGCGGCTCCAGACATCATCGTACGTAACGAAAAACGTATGTTGCAAGAATCTGTAGATGCATTGCTGGATAACGGTCGTCGTGGTCGTGCAATTACTGGTTCTAACAAACGTCCGCTTAAATCTTTGGCAGATATGATCAAAGGTAAACAAGGTCGTTTCCGTCAGAACTTGTTGGGTAAACGTGTCGATTACTCTGGTCGTTCGGTAATTACCGTAGGTCCAAGCCTGCGTTTACACCAATGTGGTCTTCCTAAGAAAATGGCGCTTGAGCTGTTCAAGCCATTTATCTTTGCGAAACTGCAAGCATCTGGTCAGGCTACAACCATTAAAGCTGCGAAGAAAATGGTTGAGCGCGAAACTCCAGAAGTTTGGGACGTTCTAGCATCTGTGATTCGTCAACATCCAGTGATGTTGAACCGTGCGCCAACACTTCACCGTCTAGGTCTTCAAGCATTCGAACCTATCCTAATTGAAGGTAAAGCGATCCGTCTTCACCCGCTCGTATGTGCTGCGTTCAACGCCGACTTCGATGGTGACCAAATGGCGGTACACGTACCATTAACACTTGAAGCTCAGTTAGAAGCTCGTGCGTTAATGATGTCGACCAACAACATTCTGTCTCCAGCGAACGGTGAGCCAATCATCGTACCGTCTCAGGATGTTGTCTTGGGTCTTTACTACATCACTCGTGATGCGGTAAATGCCAAAGGTGAAGGCATGGTGTTTGCGGACACTGACGAAGTGAACCGTGCGCTTGCGACTGGTCAGGTGGATATGCACGCTCGCGTGAAAGCACGTGTACACCAAACCGTGATCAACGAAAACGGCGAACGTGAACAGCAAACGATTATCGTAGATACAACTCCTGGTCGCTGTCTGCTTTGGGAAGTTGTGCCTGAAGGTATGGACTTCCAGCAAATTAACGTTGAGATGACTAAAAAGAACATCTCTAAGTTAATCAACTCTTGCTACCGTAAACTGGGTCTGAAAGACACTGTTATCTTCGCTGACCAATTGATGTACCTTGGCTTCCGTCAAGCGACTCGTTCTGGTGTTTCTGTAGGTATGGAAGACATGGTCATTCCACCACAAAAACAAGCGATTATCGGGAAAGCCGAAGCTGAAGTTCGTGAAATTGAACAACAGTTCGAACAAGGTTTCGTAACTGCCGGCGAACGTTATAACAAAGTTGTCGATATCTGGGCGCGTACTAACGACCAGGTAGCGAAAGCGATGATGGATAACTTGTCATTCACGACTGTTAAGAACAAACAGGGTGAGGACGAGAAACAGAAATCATTCAACAGCATCTACATGATGTCTGACTCTGGTGCCCGTGGTTCTGCAGCTCAGATTCGTCAGTTGGCTGGTATGCGTGGTCTGATGGCGAAACCGGATGGTTCGATCATTGAGACACCAATTAAAGCGAACTTCCGTGAAGGTTTGACAGTACTTCAGTACTTCATTTCAACACACGGTGCGCGTAAAGGTTTGGCCGATACAGCACTGAAAACAGCGAACTCTGGTTACCTGACTCGTCGTCTGGTAGACGTTGCGCAAGACTTGGTCATCACTGAGCCGGATTGTGGTACGTTGTCTGGTCTTGTCATGACTCCGTTCATTCAAGGCGGTGACGTGATCGAGAACCTGGGTACTCGAGTACTAGGTCGTGTAGTTGCTGAAGATGTGAAACGTGCTGGTACTGAAGAAGTTATTCTGCCGCGTAACACATTGATCGACGAAAAACTTGCAAACTACCTGGAAGAGCAAGGTGTCGATGAAGTTAAAGTACGTTCAGTCGTATCTTGTGAATCTACTTTCGGTGTTTGTGCGAAATGTTACGGTCGTGACCTTGCACGCGGTCACTTGGTAAACCCAGGTGAATCTGTGGGTGTTATGGCTGCTCAGTCAATTGGTGAGCCGGGTACACAGTTAACCATGCGTACCTTCCACGTAGGTGGTGCTGCGAGCCGAACTTCTGCTGCAAACAGCGTACAAGTCCGTAATAAAGGTACTGTACGTTTCCATAACGTAAAAACTGTACAACATGCCAAAGGTCACTTGGTATCAACTTCACGTTCAGGTGAAATCGGTATTGCAGATGACTTAGGCCGTGAACGTGAACGTTACAAACTGCCATATGGTGCGTCTATCTTGCTGAAAGATGGTGAAGCTGTAGAAGCAGGCGGTATCGTAGCGACTTGGGATCCGCATACACATCCACTGGTTACAGAAGTAGCTGGTAAAGTTCGCTTCAGCCAGATTGCTGATGGTGTAACTGCAACATCGAAAACTGATGATGCAACTGGTATGACCACTGTTGAAATCTTACCTGTAACAGCACGTCCTGCTTCTGGTAAAGATTTACGTCCAGCTGTTGTGCTTGACACACTAGACGGCGGTGAACAGTTCTACTTCTTGCCACAAAACACCATTCTTTCTGTCCGTGATGGCGAAACAATTGGTGTGGGTGACGTAATTGGTCGTGTACCACAAGAATCTTCACGTACTCGTGATATTACCGGTGGTCTGCCACGTGTTGCTGACTTGTTCGAAGCGCGTAAACCGAAAGAACATGCAATCCTTGCAGAAGTTTCAGGTGTTGTAAGTTTCGGTAAAGAGACCAAAGGTAAAAACCGTCTGGTGATTACTCCGGATGATGGTTCTGAGATCTACGAAGAGCTGATTCCGAAATGGCGTACCATTAACGTGTTCGAAGGCGAACATGTGAACCGTGGTGAAACTATTTCTGATGGTCCACAGAACCCGCATGACATCTTACGTTTGAAAGGTGAAGTGGCGTTGACTAACTACATCGTGAACGAAGTTCAGGACGTTTACCGTCTGCAAGGTGTAAAAATCAACGACAAGCATATTGAAGTGATCGTACGTCAAATGCTGCGTAAAGTGGACATCACTGACGGTGGCGATACAAGCTTTATCAAAGGTGAACAAGTGGATTACATCCGTGTGATGCAAGAGAACCAAGCTGTTCTTGCGCAGAACAAGTTCCCTGCGAAGTTTGAACGTCAATTGATGGGTATTACCAAAGCGTCGCTTTCTACTGACTCGTTCATCTCTGCTGCATCGTTCCAGGAAACCACTCGTGTGTTAACTGAAGCGGCTGTAACAGGTAAAGAAGATGATTTACGCGGTCTGAAAGAAAACGTAGTTGTAGGTCGTCTGATCCCAGCGGGTACAGGCCTGGCTTACCACTTAGAGCGTCGTCGTCAGGAAGCAGAAGCTGCAGAATTTGAATTGCACAATGACTTCTCTGATGTAGACCAGGCGTTGAGCCAAGCATTCAGCGATGAATTTAACGGTCTGTAATTAGCCGCTAAATCATTTTAAAAAGCCACCTTCGGGTGGCTTTTTTATTTCCTAAAATTATTCATATTTATATCGCTAGAAAAGATCAGATTATCTGGTGGTTACTTGTCCTAAATATGGAGAAATCATCAATAAAACATGATCTTTCATGCGCTCTTTACAAAATAAATCATGAGGGTTTCAAGATTTAACATCTTGTTATGAATCGCTCCTTAAAATCAGGTTAATCTTAAGTCAAAGCACGAAGGAAGGCCAAGATCATGAAAAAGTTAATGAGCGTAATGGCTGTTGCAACTATCTCCACTTTTATGTTGGCAGGCTGTGAAAATATGTCTGCTAAAGATCAGCGTATTGGCGCAGCTGCGCTCGGTGGTGCAGTGGGTGGTGGTGTAGGTAACAGAGTAGGTGGTGGTGTTGGTGCAGCAGTTGGCGGTGGTGCCGGTGCAGCAGTCGGTAGTAAAGCTCAAGGTGGTTCAAACCGTAATGCGACCTATAGTGGTGTCGGTGGTGCTGTAGGTTCTGCAGTGGGTAAAAGCATCTTTGGCGGTACAGGTGGGGCTGCAATTGGTGGTGCCATCGGTGGTGGTGCTGGTGCAGCGATCGAACAGAATAACCGTCGTCGTTAATCGACAGAACTATCCTCCAGATCGATTTAAAAGCGCCTCAATGGCGCTTTTAGTTTATTCAATTTCGTTATTTAGCTTCTCGAGGCTTGCCTTTGCTCTGTTTAAGGCGGATATAAACGGTCTTTTGTACCTCAGCGATACGCACACCGGAATCATCATAAATATTAAGCTGATACTGGCGATAAACCGGACTATGGTTAGCTGCCAGTTCTTTTACTGTTTGTACTTCCTGCTTGGAAATCCGGATGTCAGCATAGACTGTTCCGCGTCCTGGCGCCAGAAACTGAATGGTAGAGCTTTTATCCCAAACAATGTATTTCGGACCAAGATGATGCATCAGCAATAACATATAAAAAGGGTCGACCATGGAATACAGGCTGCCACCAAAATGTACTCCCACAATATTCTGATTCTTGCGAGTCAGTGGCATTTTCACGCGAACGTGATAATTGGCAAAGTCCATTTCATCAATGACAATGCCTGCTCCACGATAAGGGGCATAGCGATTCAGGATAAATTTGGATAACAAAGGCAGTTGCTGAATTTTTCGTAATAGGCTCATGCGGATATTCTTTTTTCTGGTCTTGTATGCATACTAGAACAACAAAAATAAGCTGGCATTGATAAATCGTGCCTATTTCAACAATAAAAGAGTCAATCAGCGAATAAGGATACATCTATGCAAAGACATAGCCAGTGGGTAGATACCAGCGATCATCAACGTCTCTATGTGAAAACCTGGGGTGAGCCTGAGCGACCGGCTTTGGTGCTGGTTCATGGTTATCCTGACCATCAGGATGTTTGGGAAGCGGTGATTTCTCACCTCGTTCAGGATTATTTTGTGGTGACCTATGATGTGCGCGGAGCAGGAGACTCCAGCGTTCCCAAAAAAATTAAGGACTATCGTTTGGAACGTCTGTGTGCAGATTTAGAGCAAGTGGTCGATCAGGTCTTGCCAGGACGAGCTTTCCACTTTGCGGCTCATGACTGGGGGTCAATCCAGGCTTGGGAAGCAGTCACCGAACCTAAATTTAAAGGCCGGATTTTGTCTTTTAGCACCATGTCAGGTCCATGTCTGGATCATGCTGCTTTCTGGATGCGTGAACAGTTTAAACAGTATAAGGCCAAGTTTTTTAAACAGATGACCAAGTCTTGGTATATCGCGGTATTCCAGCTACCTTTTATAGCACCTACAGCATGGAATTTCTTTAATGCAGAACGTTGGGGCAAAATGATCAGTCAGCTGGAACAGCAGGATAATCTGCCGCTAAACCAGAATATTGTCAAAGACGGCAAATATGGCGTCAATCTGTATCGGGCGAACTTTCTACCACGTTTATCTCGGCCTAGACAGCGTTTTGCGGTCTGTCCGGTACAGGCAATTGTGCTCAAGAAGGACCAGTTTGTTGGCCCGGATCTGATTAATGAAATGCCAAAATGGGTAGAAGATTTTTCCCAGGTAGAACTGAATGCCAATCACTGGGCAATTTTGAGCCAACCGGAACAGGTGGCTCATCTGATTCATAATTTTATTCAGCAAAAATTAACAGCGGCCACTTGATACGGAGATTGGGAATGTGACTCGGCAAGGGATAAGTGGAAGAATTTTTATCCGGATTTTCTGATAAAATAGCCATTTTCTCTCATTCCCAATTCATTATGTTCGCAATTCTTGTTGCTATTGGAGTCATGTTTGGACTCTCATTGGCACGTGTACCTGTGGTTTTTGCCCTGGTCATTGGTGCTGTTACGGGTGGTTTGCTGGCGGGTCTTGGCCTCCAAGGAACTTTAGACGCATTTAACAATGGTCTGGGCGGTGGCGCTAAAATTGCCTTAGCTTATGGCATCTTGGGTGCTTTTGCTTTGGCCTTGGCACGTTCCGGTTTGCCCGACTTGCTGGCCTATAAAATGATCACCACTTTAAAAGGTGAGGCATCAGAAAAGGCACAGAACAAGGTTAAATATCTGATCTTCTGTACCGTCGCATTGGCTGCCGTTTTCTCGCAAAACGTGATTCCAGTGCACATCGCCTTTATTCCGGTTCTGATTCCACCGTTATTGCTGGTATTTAACCATCTGAAGCTGGATCGCCGTTTGGTGGCCTGTCTGCTGACCTTTGGTTTGGTGGGAACATATATGCTGGTTCCAGTCGGTTTTGGTGCCATCTTCCTGAATGATATTCTGGGCCATAACATCAATACCTTTGGTAAACCTTATGGCTTTGAGATTACTTATGACCAGATTCCCGCTGCGATGGCGATTCCGGTCTCAGGTATGTTCGTGGGTTTGCTGGTGGCCATGTTTATCAGCTACCGTAAGCCGCGTCTCTATAAAGATATCCATGTGGAACAGCAGCAAAGTATCTCTGCTGAACTGGGTGTAGAACAAAAATCAGCGAAACCGCAAATTGCCAAACTGACCATCTGGATGGCAGCGATCGCGGTGATTGCAACTCTTGTGGTACAGCTCTATTCAGATTCCATGATTCTTGCCGGTCTGGTCGGTGTCGCAATCTTGAGTTGTGCCGGAATCTTTAAATGGAAAGAAGCAGATGATGTGATCATCACCGGTATGCGTATGATGGCCCTGGTTGGCTTTATCATGATTGCCGCGCAAGGTTTTGCTGCCGTGATTGAGGCAACAGGACAGGTTCCTGCGCTGGTTGAAGCGTCGGTTGACTGGATTGGTAATAGCCAGGCACTTGCCGCCTTTTTAATGTTGTTGATTGGTCTGCTGATTACTTTGGGTATCGGTTCATCATTCTCTACCATTCCGATTCTGGCGATTATTTATGTACCGCTCTGTATTCAATTTGGTTTTAGTCCTGCCGCAACTATTGCGATCATTGGGACTGCGGCTGCTTTGGGTGATGCCGGCTCTCCAGCATCAGATTCAACTTTAGGCCCAACATCCGGTCTGAATATGGATGGTCAGCATGACCATATGAAGGATAGTGTGATTCCAACCTTCATTCATTTTAATATTCCGCTTATCATTTTTGGCTGGATTGCAGCCATGGTTCTGTAAGTCCTTTTTAATCTGCTCTGATATAAATCGGAGCAGATTTGCCTAGATTTAAAATAAATTATAAGATGTATTTAAAATATATATTTAAATAAAAAATTAATATAAACCTGATTATTTTACTCTGAATATTATTATTTTAATCTGATTAAATTACTGGGTATTTAAAACCAACCAATATAGTCAATTTAAAATAAATAATTAATAATTACATATACTTAAATAATAAATAAAATTTAGTTTTATAATCTCTATTGCATATTAATTTAAGCCATGTTTATTATTAATTAAGAAATATTTTCTTAATAATTATTCTTCCCTTGGGGTATTTTAAAATGTTAAAGCAAATAGCTCTAATTGCATTAATGGGTCTTTCAGCATCTGCGATGGCAGGGCAATGGCAAGTGAAAGTGGGGGCTTCTGTATTAGCACCTACTCAGGAAACTGACCTGATTGCTGGTGTAGTTGAAGATGCTAAAGCAAGTAGCGAACTCAATTTTACTCCTTCAGTCGAATATTTCTTCAATGACAACATTTCAGCCGAATTATTATTGGCTACCCCATTTAAACATGATGTTGAGATGGCGGGTGATGTGAAAATTGCATCATTAAAACATCTACCACCCACGATTACAGCCAAATATAATTTTAAAAATTCAAGTCGCTTTACTCCATATATCGGTGTAGGTGCTACAGTATTCATTCCATGGGATGAAGAATTTAGCCAAACTGCAAAAGACGCATTAGATGTAGCAAAGCTTGATGCAGATGTTGCTTATGGGGTAGCTGGCCAAGTCGGCTTTAACTTTCAGCCAGCGGATGCAAAAAACTGGGGTGTCTTTGTTGATGCACGTTATGCAGACTTAGATACAGATCTGGAAGCAAAGACTGCTGATGGGACAAAAATTAATTTAGGTGAATTTGGAATCGATCCTTGGGTGTATACAATCGGTTATAGCTATAAATTCTAAGCTCCAATTTTTTGGTTCACTTTTTCCAAAAGCCTCATCCTGAATGGGGCTTTTTTTCAAAATAACAACGATTTATAACGTATTGAAATTGAGCAAATTGGCAATACTCAAATATATTAAAACGAATAAAGTAAATATTAATTGAATACGACTTAATAATAAGGAAGATCAAAGCATGAGTTTTTTGTCGAAGAGTCTTTTGATCTTCAGCACGTTGTTTATTTCACAGAGTTATGCTGCCAGTTTTAATTGTCAGAAAGCGACAACCGCGACTGAGAAAACAATTTGTGAACATCGTTTGCTGAATGACGCTGATGTCAAAATGAGTACCAGCTATAACATCTTGCGCCGTATGGTGCCGATGGGAACACGTTCGGTGATTCAACGCGATCAGGTGAAATGGCTACAATTTCGTGACCGCTGTCAGGAATCTGTATCCTGCTTGAGTCAGGTCTATAATATGCGTCAGCAGCAGCTGGATCTGCATTTTGATCGTATCTATAAGATGGGACCTTATTAAGTCTTATCCATCCCATCAATTAAACTGATAAAAATGAAAGCCATAAAAATATTTTTTGCGAAAAAATTATTTTAAGGCTATTGAAAATTATTGAACTCACTCCATTCATATAGGCAACAGTTAACATCTGTATCTAAAATAATAGGAGTGATTCATGAGCGATTTAAGCGTACAAAAACACAGTTTCCAGGCTGAGGTAGCGCAGTTACTGCACCTTGTGACCCATTCACTTTATTCAAATCCTGAAATTTTCCTGCGTGAATTAATTTCTAATGCTTCAGATGCGTGTGACAAATTACGTTTTGAAGGGATCAACCATCCTGAATATTATGAAAATGATCCTGACCTCCGCGTACGTGTCAGCCTCGATCCAGAAAATAAAACTATTACCATTTCAGATAACGGGATCGGTTTAAGCCAGCAAGAAGCCATTGAAAATTTGGGGACAATTGCCAAATCTGGTACCAAAGACTTTATGTCAAAACTGACGGGTGATCAGAAAGCTGATGCTCAGCTGATTGGCCAGTTTGGTGTCGGCTTCTACTCAGGTTTTATTGTGGCTGACAAGATTACCGTAGAATCACGCCGTGCCGGTACGGATGCCTCAGAAGGAGTGCGCTGGATCAGTGGCGGTACCGGTGAGTTCGAAGTTGAACAGATCACCAAAGAAGGCCGTGGTACCGATATTATCCTGCACCTACGCGAAGATGCGCTGGATTATCTGCAAAGCTATAAAGTCAAACAGATCATTAATAAATATTCAGATCACATTAGCCTGCCAATCCAGATGCAAAAAGAAGTCTGGCAGGAAGAAGAAGTTGCTGAAGGTGAAACACCAAAAGGCGGTCAATATGTGAAGACCGATGAGTGGGAAGCAATTAACTCGGCTAGCGCATTGTGGACTCGGAATAAATCTGAGATTACTGAAGAGCAATATACCGAATTCTATAAGAACCTGACCCATGATTTTGCTGCCCCATTGGCTTGGGCGCATAACCGTGTTGAAGGTAGTACTGAATATACCCAACTGCTTTATATCCCAAGCAAGGCGCCACAGGATATTTTCACCCGTGAAGCCAAAGCCGGCATCAAACTCTATGTGAAACGTGTGTTCATTATGGATGATGCGGATAACCTGATTCCAAACTATCTGCGCTTTGTACAGGGTGTGGTAGACAGTGCTGATCTGCCATTGAACGTGAGCCGTGAATTGCTGCAGGAAAGCCGTGATGTAAAAACCATCCGTGAAGGCAATACCCGCCGTATTCTGACCACTTTGGATAATCTGGCAAAATCTGAAGATGAAAAAGATCAGGAAAACTTCAAAACTTTCTACCGCGAATTTGGTGCGGTGCTGAAAGAAGGTTTGGGTGAAGATTTCGGTAACCGCGAACGCATCTTGAAACTGCTGCGCTATGCAACTTCGAGCAATGATGAAGTGAGCACTTCATTGGCGGACTATAAAGCACGTATGAAAGAAGGCCAGAAAGCGATTTACTACATTACCGCTGAAAGCCTGAATGCTGCGAAAAATTCACCGCAACTGGAAGTGTTCAAGAAAAAAGACATTGAAGTATTGCTGATGTCTGAACGCGTCGATGAATGGGCAATGAATTTCGTGCATGAGTTTGATGGTACACCATTGCAAAATGTCTCTAAGGGTGCAGTGGATCTAGGTGATCTGCAAGATGCGGAAGAGAAAAAAGCACTTGAAGCGGCTGCTGAACAGTTCAAACCTGTGGTTGAAAAGCTGACAGATTCTTTGAAAGACAAAACCAAAGAAGTACGTGTAACGACTCGTCTGGTTGATTCACCAGCGTGTCTGGTCACAGGAGAAGGGGAGCTTTCTCCACAACTGATCCGTATGCTGAAAGATGCAGGTCAGCCCGTACCGGATGTGAAGCCGATTCTGGAGATTAACCCGCAACACCCATTGGTGAAAAAACTGGAAGGTTCTGCCCAGTTTGATGATCTGGCCAATGTGATCTTTGATCAGGCCATGATTGCAGAAGGTGGTCTACCAGAAAATCCGGCTGAATATGTAAAACGTATTAACAGCCTATTGTTGGGTTAATTTTTATATTTCAAAAATCCCTCTACGGAGGGATTTTTTTATATTCTGAATCTAGTGTTTAAAACTTCAGTTTTTCTTTAATGATTTAAAAAAGCGATAGCCAGAATAAAAAAATACCTTTAGGTTTTAAATCTAAAAAATAGATAATAATTAAAATATTAATTTATAATAACGATTATTAAGTTAAGAGAATTCTCCCATGAAAAAATCACTGATGATGAGTCTGAGTACAGTCATTCTGATGTCAATGAGCGCAGCCACAATGGCCGATACTGAGTCCAAAAAAGTGACTCGTAGCGATCGTATTAGTTTTCAGGCACCCATGAAAAAAGAAGCGCCAAAAGTAAAACGAATGCAGCGTACCGACCGCGCGGTATGGAATATGCCACAGATGGAACAGCCTTCTTTGCAGCAAAAACGTGTGATTCGTAGTGATCGTATTACCTTTACAACGGTTGAGCACCGCCAATAAAAACTTATTGGATTCAGACATTAAAAAGCCCATATTTTATGGGCTTTTATAGTTTCGGATTTGTTCAAATTTAGAAAATGGCCTCAAGACGTACCATCGCACCCAGATAATGGCTGCGGTCCAGTCGGTCATCATTCAGATAGTTCAGGTCGCCTTGCACAAAGAACCATTCACGTAAGAAAGGCTGTCTCCAGGACACATAAGGTCCCCAGCGATTTAAGCGTAAATCTTTATCATCCAGATAGCCGCCCGTATAGATGCCATAGTTAAAGCGGTTGCCCTGGAAAAATTGATGCTGTCTGAAGGTATAGTTGTCCCAGGTCAAATCGTCTTCCTGCTCATCTGCATAGGTTAAACTTAACTGATTGGAAAAAAAGGCCTCATTGGGACGAGCATGGATCAGTTCCAGGTTGGTCCGCAAATAATTTTCACTCTGCAATCCATAGCGATAAATCTGTTCGGCATGAAAAGAGAAGTCATTCTGCATCGCCCAGTCTTTGCTGATTTTGGCCCGTACATAGATATCATCCCCAGAACGTACCCCCAGATCCAGATCGCTATCGAAAGGTAGGCCATTTGAAAATTCTGACCAGCGTAGTGCAAACGAGCTGTTGTTTTCACGGGTACGGCGAATATCCAGATTTTTATCCCGGGCATTGCCAGGATTTTCATTGGTAATTGCGACATTGTTATCCAGTTCGTTATCCAGGCTGTCATCACCAAAGACCAGACTTAACTTTTGTTCCAAGGTTGGAAGCTTGATTTTTCCTCGAATCCTCGGCTTGATTTCATAGTTTTCATATTTGTCCCAGCTATTATCCAGGATGATTCGCAAAGTCGCAGTTGCTGGCTCATCCGGGTTGGTCTGGCCAAACCAGTTATCAATCTTATGTGCGGTGCGGTCTGCCCATTCACGGATTCTTTTCTGCTTTTTGTCAGCCCAAGATTTATCTTCTGTTTCTTCGGTGGTGGGCACCATCGCTTCGTCTGACTGTTCAGGTAAAATCGTAGGCGTGGCATCGATCAAGCGTGGAATCTGATCTAAAATACCTGTACCTGTACCTGTACCTGTACCTGTACCTGTACCTGTACCTGTACCTGTACCTGTACCTGTACCTGTACCTGTACCTGTACCTGTACCTGTACCTGTACCTGTAGGCTGTTCTGTTTCTGCAGGTTCTGTAGGAGATGCTTCTGCCCAAACTGGGCTACTACTTAATCCCACGCCAAGTGATAGCAATAAGATTCGAGTAATTTGGTTTATTCGCATGAGTTGATTCTTGCTCTTATCGTATTTTATTTACTGCGCTAGTTTTCTAAAAAATAAGGAAAAAAAGCAAGGATAAACTACATAACTACATCAATTATTTAATGATTTGTGCCTGAATTGCCATATAAAGATCTAAAACCCGTACCGGCTGTGACAATCCTAAAACAATTTGATGAATTTTTTGCCAATTCAAATCCTTATCACGTTTGAGCATTAAATAAGGATAAGCGATTTCCTGATTGGACAATGCCAGGCGACGTTCTCCATGAATCACCCGAATTTTCTGATGTTCCTGTAGCAATAAAATTGGAGTAGAAAAATCAGCGGGCGCTTCCTCAAAATTGATAAATTTCTTTTGATGAATACACCGAGCCGGAATATAGGCATAGCTTTCCTCAGGCATCCAGACCGTTTCGGCTTGTTGCAGATATATTTCACTGAAAAGATCTATCTGATCAAGACAGGCACCTAAAGCTGCCCATGATATGGATTTTATCTCTATACAACGCCGTCCACGTTGCGTGCCCCAGTGCTGGATACAGAAATTGGCCTGCAAGAGGCTCGGTGCGCCTAAGAGCATCAGATATTTCAGACCTTGCCCTTGCTGATCGGTCTGCATGGAGATATAAACAGGACGTGCCTGCCAGTGCTCTTCCTCGGCATAATATAGCGCTATTTCCAGATCGGCCGGTTGGGAGACAGTCGGTTGTAATTCTAGGGCACAGAGACGCCGTATAGTCGCTCCAGCATGTTCTAAGGGATGCAGCAGGGCAGAGAATTTACCTAGCTGTATAGATTCAGGAAAATTAATATTTTCATCTATTATCAAAATAGAGGATGAACTATCCGTGTTGTCTATTTCTATAGACAGCTCAGCTGTTTTAGCTTCTTCTGTTTCGCTAGTTGCTCTGTCTAAATCAGGTTTAATTGTTTTAGACAATTGAGGTGCAGTGATCTTGGTCTGGATCTGCGAACTGCCCTGATGATAACGCGCGATTTCTAGGGTAAGCGTATTGAATTCGGCATCCTGAACAGATAAAGCCGGAATATCCAGTTGGGGATCGAGAGGAAAATATGCGTCTTGTTGCTGTTGCTGCAAAAGCCAGTGATGGCAATTTGCTAATTCATCCCATTCACTATGTAAAAAATCAGTTTGCTCTACAGGACCCAGCCAGATTTGCCAGCCTTGTTGTGGCTGATGCAAAAAGGCCCAGCCTGTTTCTGAATGTGCAGTGAGTGCCTGTTGCAGCTGGACAGGATTCTTAAAATAACCGCGATAACAGTGATGAAACTCGGTGCTCGCCGCAAACTGATGTGCTGCCAGCTCAGGCTGGACACGGGATTTAAAACTTAAAATCTGATTTTTAAAAACAGGTTCATCACAGAGATGAAAAATATCCTGGAGCCGTTTTTTGGTTCGGGCGGCTTCATATAAACTGAGGGATTTATGTTCTAGTTGCTGCCCCAATTCATTTAATTCTTTAATTAACTTTGCTTTTTCTAAAGCATTCATTTTAGCTCTCTAGATATATTTGAGTGCTTTATCCAGTGACTTGGCCATGATCATATTGACCGCAAGTTCTACCAATTTATATTCGGTAGAGTTGGGATCTGGATAACGCTCAGCCATTTCAATCAAAAAATCCACAGAAATTGCCTGCGGAGAAATTTTTCCCTGTATTAATGCTTGAAGCTGGTTCATAACAAGAAAGTCTGAAATCCATAAAAGATCAGGTTCTGATTATAAGCATCTGATCGACAAAATACTTGATTATTTTGAGTATTTTTTAAGCGAATTTGGTAGTTGTTTTTGAATAAAAAGTGAACGAAATCAAAATAAAATAAAAAATAATGAGATTCTTAATACTCGCTAAACAGAAGAACAAGTTAGATTTTTGGAGCCCTGAAATAAAAACAGACTGAATAATTCAGCCTGCTGGGAGATTTCGCTTAAAGACTTAAGCCGCTTTTTCAGTTTCTGCAGTTGCAGTATCTGTAGCTACAGTTTTAACTGGAGCTTTGCTCACAGGGAAATCTGGAAGATAAACCACTTGAGCCATTTGTGCTGAAGCTTGTAGAGAAAAAGCCATCACAGTTGCTGCGCATAAAAATTTAACAGTTTTCATAACATGACCTTTTAATATCTGGATGTTCAAGAGCTTGAACAAGGAAAAAATTAGTCTTAAATCACGTGAAAAATAATATCAAATGGCAATTAATAAAAAATGATCAAATCGGCAAGAAAAGCAACTAAATTTAGATAAAATACTCTATAAAACAATATATTAGAATATTTGCTCTAGATGGTTTTGGATTGTTTTTTATACATTTTTTAGATGTTTTAGAAGCTTTTAAGCAAACATTTATTTGTTGATTATTTAAAACTAGAGATCCAGATTTAAATTTTTTTTAAAGCAGTAAGGGCAGATCAGTATTTGTTCATTCCCTGTAAGTTTTTGCTATTACTTGTTTGCTAGGAGCTGTAGAGAAATTTAAATCGACTAAGATGAATGCTTCTATCTTCACAGAGTGAGTGTTGAATCATGGCAATTGCAAAAGTGGTAGAAGTCAATTCAAGCAGTAGTAAAAGCTTTGAGGATGCAATTCAAAGTGGCATCGCAAAAGTCACAGAGACGATCAAAAATGTTCAAGGTGCCTGGATCAATGAACAGAAAGTCGTGATTAATGACAATAAAATTACCGAATATCGTGTCAATCTAAAGATCAGTTTTCTGGTTGAATAATTCACATCATTCATAAAAAAATCCCCATCTTAAATGGGGATTTTTTGATTTAGTTTTTACTCAGGCTTTGCCGGAACATCACAAGCATCTGTAGAACACTGATCAGCTGCTGGCTGTTGTTGTGGTTCCTCTAAAGCTTTTTCAAGAACTTGCAAGAAAACTTCCTTCGGCTGAGCACCCGCCAAAGCAATGCGTTGATCAAATACAAAGAACGGAACACCGGTAACTTTGAGCTGGTCATGCGCTACTTCCTGGTCAAACTTAACAAAATCCGCAAATTCATCCGAGTCGAGTAAATCATCTACTTCAACCGGGTTCAGGCCAATACGCGCCGCGACATCTTCCAACGTTTCACGTTCACCAATTGGCAGGCCTTGCGTCATATAGCTGTAGAAAAAAGCTTCCTGAGCTTCATTGCCCAAGCCTTTGCTTTGTGCCAGGTGAATGATGCGATGCGCATTCAAGGTATTGCCAGAGTTGGCACCTTCCCAGTTAAATTCAATGCCTTCCTGTTTGGCCATGGCTGCGATATTGCGCTGCATGTCTTCAACTTCTGCCACTGAACGGCCATATTTTTGTGCCAAACGCTCAGAGTTGGAAACTTCCTGACGGACTGGCGCTTCAGGATCTAGCTGAAAACTATGCCAATGGACTTCAAGTTCAATTCCGCTTTCCTTTGCAGCAGCTTCCAGCCGTTTTTTACCAATATAGCAAAAAGGGCAGACCACATCTGACCAAATATCTACGCGCATGTCATGTCTCTAATCTTTGTCTTGTTAGAAGTATGAGGGTGAAGAACTGGAATTTAAAGCCCTGCATCCAGACTAAGTGCAGTTTAATCATTCAAAATATTTAGGAAGTTAAGCTGATTAGATTTTTATAGATGGATTTGTCCTCGTTTATTTATTATTTTTCCCATAAAAAACGCCCCGTAGGGCGTTTTCTGAAGCGGTCAATTAAGCAGTTTTGACTGCAGCTTCTACTGCAAGCATATGACCATTTTCTTCAAAGTTAGAATGCCAAGACAATGCTTCACGAAGCAAGTGAGGGGTATGGCCACCTTTCGCACATGCACGGTCGAAGTAGTCATTTAATGCATCACGGTACATTGGGTGGGCACAGTTGTCGATGATCGCACGAGCACGCTCACGCGGAGCCAAACCACGAAGATCTGCAAGACCTTGTTCAGTCACAAGGATATCAACATCGTGTTCTGCATGGTCGATATGTGAAGCAAACGGCACTACAGAAGAGATGTCGCCACCTTTCGCGATTGATTTAGTCACGAAGATCGCCAAGTGGGCATTACGCGCGAAGTCACCTGAACCACCAATACCGTTCATCATTTTGGTACCACATACGTGAGTTGAGTTCACGTTACCGTAAATATCAAACTCAAGTGCAGTGTTGATGCCGATAATACCTAAACGGCGTACCAGTTCAGGATGGTTTGAAATTTCCTGTGGACGTAATACAAGTTTGTCTTTGTAGTGCTCAAGGTTGTTAAATACTTTTTCGCCATATTTAGCAGAAAGTGTAATAGAAGAACCTGAAGCAAACTTCATTTTACCGGCATCGATCAATTCAAAGGTACAGTCTTGTAGTACTTCTGAGTACATGATCAAGTCTTCGAAGTTTGAATCTTTCAGACCCGTCAATACGGCGTTTGCAATGGAACCGATCCCTGCTTGAAGAGGGCCAAGGTTTTTCGGTAAACGCTCTTCAGCTACTTCTTTTTCAAAGAAAGCGATCAAGTGGTTAGCAATTGATTGAGTCTCATCATCTGGTGCAGTTACAGTTGATGGAGAGTCATGCAATTCATTGTTGAATACGATACCCACGATTTTTGAAGGATCAATATTGATTGCATGTGTACCGATACGCTCATCCACTTGAGTCAATGGAATTGCTTGACGTGTTGGACGGTAAGTCGGGATGTAGATGTCGTGCAAGCCTTCAAATGCAGGACTTAAATTCGTGTTGATTTCAACAATCACTTTCTCAGCAAAAATTGCAAAACTTGCAGAGTTACCTACAGAAGTTGTTGGAATGATGCCGCCATCTTCAGTGATCGCAACCGCTTCAATTACCGCCACATCAGGTTTTTTCAACTGCTGGTTACGCATCTGTTCAACGGTTTCAGACAAATGCTGATCGATGAACATCACTTCACCTTTGTTGATCGCTTTACGTAAAGTGCTATCTACCTGGAATGGTAAACGACGTGCCAATACGCCTGCTTCAGTGAGTTGCTTGTCCAAATCGTTACCGAGTGATGCACCTGTGATCAACGTGATTTTCAGTGGATTTGCTTTTGCGCGTTGTACCAAAGCTAAAGGAACCGCCTTCGCTTCACCAGCGCGAGTAAAGCCACTCATACCCACAGTCATACCATCTTCGATGAATTCAGCAGCTTGTTCAGGGCTGATGACTTTGTTGTGTAGGGAGGCTAAACGGATACGATCTAAAGACATTTCAACTCTCATAAATTCTTAAATAATGATACGGATTGTACCGATCAAAAAATGTATTTTGCATAGGTGTTAGGCTAAGGTCTAATTTTTTAGCTAAATGTAGGTATAATGAAAAATGATGTTTTTTAAATGATTGAATTATTAAAAATTAAAATGAATTATATAGAAATACTAAAAAGTCGTTTGTTGCTTTTATGATCACTTACTAGAAGTGATCAGTGAGCGTTTGACGAATTTTATCTAAGGTGGTTGGGGCAGCGGGTGCCTCGGAATCTGCTGTTTTCAGGGGTAAGGCGATAATGGCTTCCAGACCGCCTTCAGGCCGATTCTGGATATGCAGCTCACCTGAGTGAATATCTACAATACGTTTGACAATGGCCAGACCCAGACCACTACCTTGTACGGTACGCGCAGAATTTCCACGAACAAAAGGTTGCATCAGCGCTTCAATCTGGTCTTCCGGAATCCCTTCACCATGATCGGCCACACTGATCATCAGTTTATGGTTCTGCACATAGGCAGCCAGCTCGATCGGTTCGGCACCATAGCGTTTCGAGTTGTTGATCAGATTACCAATCAGACGTTTCAGCGACATGCTGCGTACCTCAACCAGGGGTATCTCTTGAGGTGTAAAGCGAATATCGAGTGGCTTAAACTGCTTGACCAGTTCCTGCAACAGCACATTAACATTGGTTTCTTGCAGTTCTTCATCGGAGCCATCCCGCATATAGGAAATGAACTGGTTCAGAATGGCATCCATATCCTCCACGTCATAAATCAGACCTTCCTTGAGGAAGTCTTCATCCGGCATCATTTCTGCGCTCAGACGGATACGGGTCAACGGCGTACGAAGGTCATGTGAAATCCCCGCGAGCATGATTCGACGATCACGCTCGGTTTGATCCAAGGTATAAATCATCTGGTTAAAGGCATGATTCACCTGACGGATTTCCAGCGGACCATGATTGGTATCCAGATAAGGGGCGGAACCATTTTTACTATAGCTGTTTGCTGCATTCTGTAGGCGGCGTAAAGGACGGTTCAGCTGACGCACCAGGGTCAGAATAATAATGCCGGCAATGAGTGGTGTACCAAGCAGCCAGCCTAGAATCAGTTCAGGGCTATAGTTGGCATAGGTTTTAAGAGGTTCACGTACCCAGTTGCCATTCATTTCAGGGGTTTGAATCCAGATGCGTGGACTTGGCTTGAACTGGAAATAAACGGTTGCCTGTTCGATTCTTAATTCTTTGGCCAGTTTGGTTTCAATCTGGTTAGTAAAGAATTCAGCAATAACCTTGTCTTTTACATTGGGGTATTCAGCCGGATTGGTGACATATTCGATTCCGATCCGGTTTTTGAGCCAGGTATCAATATCGACTTCCTGTTCTTTATGATAAAGACGCAGGTCCGGATTGTTGAGAATTTCTAGCTCCATGGCCAGATAACGCGCGTGTTGCTGAATTTCAGGTAAATAAAGTGTGCGCCAGAAAAACCAGATTGACATGAACAGGCTGAAACAGACCACAAAGACCACCAGTACAGTGGTTCGCATCGCTGCAGAGCGCGGCTTGATTTTGTCCAGAAAGCGTTCCCAAGGGGTACGTTTTTTTTCTGAGTAGCTGACAAAATCGGTAAATTTTTGTGGGTCGATGGGGTCGAGTTTCACTGAGCAATCCTGTGCTATGACTTCAGCAAATTATTATGAGTTGATTAAAAGGCCTTATCACACCGGAGTCAAACCATCTGTAATTTAGATATAGGTTGAAACCTTCGGTTCGACCTACTTTTGTTTCGGCAAAAGTAGGCAAAACCATTTTCATTCGCAAAACTCGTCAAATTGCGGCAAGTAATCAATTTATCGCAGAAACATTAGAGATGAATACCTCCTGCCTCAAACAGTTGCGAATGAATTTGTCACGTAATTAAAAACTAAATTGATAGACGGACGAATATTTTACTTTCTTCTAATAAGAAAATTATTCAGCACCATCTGGAACAAACACATAACCGACACCCCAAACGGTTTGAATATAACGCGCACGGGCAGGGTTTTCTTCAATCAAACGACGTAAGCGTGATACCTGAACGTCAATTGAACGTTCCATCGCACCCCATTCACGACCACGCGCCAGATTCATCAGCTTGTCACGAGTTAAAGGTTCACGTGGATGTTGGACTAAGGCTTTCAATACGGCGAATTCACCGGTAGTTAAGGTGACGACCTGTCCTTCACGAGTCAGGGTACGTGTCGACAGATCCAGTGACCATGGGCCAAAGGATACCACTTCCATTTGCTGGCTAGGAGCGCCTGGAACTTCACGGACTTGACGACGCAAAACTGCACGAATACGTGCCAGCAATTCATTTGGATTAAATGGTTTAGGCAGGTAATCATCTGCACCGGCTTCCAGACCTGCAATACGATCTGAATCGCTACCACGTGCGGTGAGCATAATGATTGGAATATCAATATTCGATTGGCGTAGGCGACGACAGATGCTGAGGCCATCTTCTACAGGCAACATAAAATCGAGCACAATCAGAGAAAACAGTTCCCGCTGTAATAATCGATCCATCTGGGTGGCATCGTGCGCAGTTTTAACGACGAAGCCTTTATCTTCAAGGAAACGTTGTAACAGGGTACGCAGACGCACATCATCATCGACAACCAGGATGCGCTCGACCCGGTCGGTTTCGGTATGTACAGCATCGGGTTTTTCAGCAGGTACCACTAAACTCATGAGGTGCTCCTTTATTCTTTATTGTCGTCATAAACAAAAAATGAAATATGCTTTGAGTATACGATTCATTACTATTAATTGACTATGCTCTAAAGCATCAAATATTGCAGTTAAAATCAAGACATAGATACCAAATATATACATCTATATGCGAAAAAAATCGTCCCGGAACAAGAATAAAATGCAAAGTTCATGCAAACTTTAGTGGAAAAACTGGAAAACGATCGTATACGGTTATCTGAAGCTTATATAAATTAATAAAAACAATGGTGGATTTTATAGACCTGGTCTTTATAATCATGCCATTTAGTACTTATCCTTGTGGGATCAAACACGATGACTGACTTAGTTCAGCAGTTGGCAAAAGAACTTGCCGTACGTCCAAATCAAGTAGAAGCTGCCATCAAACTGATTGATGAGGGTGCCAGCGTTCCTTTCATTGCACGTTACCGTAAAGAAGTAACGCAGGGCTTAGACGATACGCAACTACGCCAGCTCGATACACGTTTATCGTATTTGCGTGATTTGTATGAACGCCGTGAAAAGGTGATCGAATCACTAAAAGAACAAAATAAATTATCTGATGATTTATTGGCACGGGTGAATGCGGCAGAAACTAAAAATGCCCTAGAAGAAATTTACGCACCATACCGTCCAAAACGTACCAGCAAATCGTTTAAAGCTAAAGAAGCCGGTTTAGGTCCGATTGCAGAAAAAATCTTTACTGAAGCCGTGGATCCAGCAGAAGCTTTAGCAGGTTTTAGCCATGAAGATTATCCAGATCTGGAAAGCCAGCTCGATGCAATCCAGCACATCCTGATTGATGACTGGGCACAGAATATTGCGTTGACCACTGAGCTTAAAGCAATGTTTGCTAAAACTGCCGTGCTGAAAAGTCTGGTCGCTAGCGAAGAGAAAAAAGAAGTTGGTAAAAAATTCCGTGATTACTTCGATTTCTCTGAAAATCTGAACAAGGTACCTTCGCATCGCTTATTGGCAATGCTACGTGGCCGTCAGGAAAATGTACTGGGCCTTAAAGTAGATGGCGAAGATGATGCACCATTGGCACGTATTGAAACTGAATACAACCTGGATACCATTCAGCCGCAATCTCGTCAGGATTTCTTAAAGCAAACTGCGAAACTGTTCTGGCTTGGTAAAGTTCGTCCAACGATCGAACATTCATTATTGACTGAAAAACGTCTGGCTGCTGAAGCTGAAGCAATGCAGGTCTTTGCTGAAAACCTGCGTCATTTACTGCTTTCTGCGCCTGCAGGTGCCCGTACAACTCTGGGTGTAGACCCTGGTATCCGTACTGGTGTGAAACTGGCAGTGGTGAATGAATCAGGTGATGTACTGACACATAGCACCATTTACCCATTTGCACCGAAAGATGATAAAGAAGGTTCACTGACTGAATTGGCGCGTCTTTGCCGCGAATTCAATGTTGACCTGATTGCAATCGGTAATGGTACGGCCAGCCGTGAAACTGAAGCATTGGTTGCTGAAATGATGGCTGCAAATAGCGACCTGAAATTGACCCGTGTTTCTGTTTCAGAAGCGGGAGCTTCTGTTTACTCAGCATCTGAACTGGCTTCTCAGGAATTGCCTGAATTGGATGTATCGATCCGTGGTGCAGTATCAATTGCACGCCGTCTGCAAGATCCATTAGCAGAACTGGTGAAAATCGATCCTAAGTCCATTGGTGTAGGTCAGTACCAGCATGATGTAAACCAGACCGGTCTGGCAAAAACTCTTGAAGCAGTCGTTGAAGACTGTGTGAACTCGGTCGGTGTGGATGTGAATACTGCATCTGCTGCGATTTTGGGTTATATCGCAGGTCTGAACAAATCAATCGCGCAGCAAATCGTGGACTTCCGTAAGGAAAATGGCCGTTTTGACAACCGTCAGGACCTGAAAAAAGTGCCACGTCTAGGTGAACGTACTTTTGAACAGGCAGCGGGTTTCTTGCGTATCCAGCAAGGTTCAGAACCATTAGATGCGTCTGCAGTTCACCCTGAATCTTATCCACTGGTATCTAAAATTGTTGAAGCAAAAGCAACGACTGTTAAAGACATCATTGGTAATACTGAAATCATTCGTCAGGTCAATGCTGAAGAGTTTGTGGATGATAAATTCGGGCTGCCAACCGTTCAGGACGTTTTGGCTGAACTGGAAAAACCTGGCCGTGACCCGCGTCCAGAATTCCGTACCGCAAAATTCCGTGATGATATTACTGAAGTGGCTCAATTGACTGAAGGCATGCAGCTGGAAGGCGTAGTCACCAATGTGACTAACTTCGGTGCTTTCGTGGATGTTGGTGTACATCAGGATGGTTTGGTACATATTTCTGAATTAGCCAATGAATTTGTGGCTGATCCGCATAAAGTGGTAAAACCAGGTCAAATCGTACAAGTTCGTGTACTGAACGTTGATGTGGAACGTAACCGTGTCAATCTGTCGATGCGTCCTGAAGGCTCTGAAGCACCAGTGAAAGCACCACGTCAACCACGTCGTGACAATGAGCAACGTGGTGAGCGCAAGCCACAAGGCAAACGTCCACAGCATGCACGTCCACAAGGTGACCGCCCGCATGGCAAGAAACCTCAAGCGGCTAAACCACAAGAAAATAAAATTGGTGGTTTAGGAGCACTATTACTTCAAGCCGGGATTAAAGGTTCGAAATAAACAGATGAGTTTGTTTGAATAGTAATCTAAAATAAAAAGAGCCGTAAGGCTCTTTTTATACTATGGGGGAAATTTGTGAATAAAAAGCTTAATGTCATAGTTAGTTTTTTTCGTTATAGAACAGAAATAAGAAACTTATTAGAACAAAACTTTGAAGAAATACAAAAAATAGATTTTGAAAATTTCTTATTAGATATTGATAAATTATTAACTGATATTAAAAATGAAAAGCAGTCTATTAAAAAAGAACTTAAAGAACACAAAAATGATGAGTTTTATAAAAATATAGACTTTTTATATAATGAAGAAGAAATTGGTAATAAAATTTTAAAAAAAGAAAATCACTTGAAATTCTGTGGATTGCAAGAAAAATATTTTAAAAATATTAGGAGTATTATTCTATTATATAGAATAATGGAAATTAAACTTAAGAATGAAATTAACGAAGAAAAATTTTTTAATATAATTAATAAAATTGATTTTAGGAGTGGGATTTACTTTTATAATTTAGGGTATTACTTATATTTGAAAAATTTTTACTCAAAAGAGTTTAATGATAAAAATTTTATTAGAAAGGTTCTTTCTGATTTTTTAAATGATAAGGTTTTAAATATTTCAACACATTTTAGTGATGATTATTTCAAGGTTTATTATTTCCCTGATAGATTTTACGAACAGAACTTTACTTCTATTTTATTAAATTATAATGAAAATTTAAATAATAAGGTTAAGGTTAGAGAAGATTTAGATTTTGTATTATTTTTAAAAAATATTGCTAATATAAAAATGTTGGATTTACAAAATCATGTTATTGAAATGCTGACTAATCTTTTAGTAGATTTTGATAGTGAGTATGAAAGAAAGGTTGCTCACTATACTAATTTTACTGTTGCTCAATTATTAGGAACAAATAGAACTAAATTTAGATTAAATTCAACAGATTTTATGAATGATCCCTCTGAGGGAAATATTTTATTTGAATACTTACATCTCAATAAAATTGAATATGACTCACATAATAAAACTTTTTTAAGTTGTTTTACGTTTAATCATAATAGCTTAAATCAATTTAGATTATATGGGTTACAGGATAATAAACCTTGTACTGGTGTAAGCTTAGTTTATAACTCAAATTTTTTCTTTAATACGGATACTATGATTGTTGATTCTATTAAGGATAATAACTTAGATTCTGTAAATAAAGAAGATTTTAAAAATGGCCTTAAAATTCCTCTATTTAGATGTGTATATTTGGATTCTTTTACAGGCTATTTCGAGGTTGCTAAGAGAAATAAGTTTACTTTTTTTCAGGAAATTCAAGACAAGTCTTTAAGTGTTAAAAGCTGGGAAGACTACATGAAAAAAATGATGGGAATTGAAGAAAAAGTAAACAATTCAATGAACTATATATTAATTGCATTAAATTATATAAAAGGTGAAAGCCATAACTTAAAAGTGGATGATTTAAAATCAGCTAATAAAATTATTTCACCTATAAGTTTTCTATTTAAACATTTTGCTTTTCAAGAAGAGCAAGAATGTAGAATGGTTGTTATAGATAAAATTGAAAGTGATCATGTAATTTTAGATGAAAATGACAAAACCAAATCTTATATTGAATATAGTCAGCCGACTAATAGAGATATAAAGAATATTTATATTGGGCTTGCATCTTCATATAAAATGTCTGACTTATTGAAAAAAATGAAAGAATCTGGAGTAAAAAAATTACCTAAAACAATTATCTCTGAAAATCCATATCGTATTTAGGAAAAACCCAATCGGGAGGTTTTTTATTTTGGATTAACTATTAATAATCGGAACAATCCAGCTGGTAATAATCAATAAAATACCCAGATGTCCCAGTTTACGTGTCACATAAACCAGTTTAGACGGTGGTTGTTCCAGCTGTTTGGCATACTCTTCCATGGTGATGCCTTGTTTGCCTTTACTGGTATATAAAAACACACCCAAATCCAGACAGATCAGAATGGTGCCAATATCTGCCACCAGTTCCATCAGCTCAAATTGCTGGGTATACAGCGACATGCTAACGCTATAAATTAGATAAAGTCCAAAGGCTATACATGCATATTGCAGGATCACTAAAAATTTCTGCATAAATCTCAACAGTTCAAAAAATTAAGGCAATTATACAAACAATTCGGACAGGCTGTGCCCATTACAGGCTTTGCATCACATCGGCAAAATTCTGCTTCTCGACCAGTTCCAGAAATTCATCTCCCAGGCGCTGACTTTCAGCAATACATTGCTTCCAGAGCTGAATCCGCTGAGCTTGATCCAAACCTTTCAAAGTGAAGTCTTTACGATCCGGTAAACGACCCAAAGGCAAACTTTGCAAATATTCCTGAGAGGGTGAAATTAGCAAAGTTCGTGCCTGATTTTCCGGGCGTGCCGTGCGTTTAAACAGTTTATCGAACCAGCCGGGAGTAATGCTATCAGTAAAATGCGGATACAGCACGATGCCTTTGCTCTGAAACGGCAGGTCAATATGATAGTCAATCAGACCGCCATCGCGATAATAACCTTGCGGTGCATCCGGAATATTATTGACTGCTGCCATCACGCCTGGAATAGAGGCAGAAGCCATCAGCCAGGACAAAACACTTTGCTCAGTCAAGGCGTGATAATGTGTAGTAAATCCATCATCGGCAATTTTAAACTGTTCTCCGGTATTCGGCTGGCTGATCACACGTTGCATAAAATGGCGACTATGTTTGCGCGCTACAGCGGTAGTTCCCACAATGCCAGCTACAGAGGCGAGTAGGGGGAGCGCCTTGTCACTTTGGAAAATGTGCTGGGCTTTAATCGACAATACCGTTAGATGATAATCTGGATGATTCACCAGATCGGTTTCTTTGCCTTGTACCAGATCCAGCAGCATGCCACGACAAACGTCACTGACCTCCTTACGGGTCATTTTCTTGTGAAAGTACAGATGGGTATACAAGTCGGCAAGACGTTCAGTGCCTGCTTTGGCTCCCCACGCCGCGACACTGGCAAAACGCCAGCTACCAATGGATGAACCGACTAAGGTTCTACGCTGAGGAGCACGTGGGAAAAACTCGCCAAAAATGGCCTGGTCCAGTCCCTGAATCCCAATGCCTTTGGGGCCACCTGCAGCACCCGGCACAATATCGACCTGTTCGGGTTGCAAACCTTCTTTCAGAATCAGCTCACGAGCCTGATGCCCAGCGCGGATTTTCAGAGCAGGCGCATGTTTTTGTAAAATCTGCATAAAGGTTCAACCCATATTTGACCAATGAGGACATATTTTAAGCATCTGGTCACAAAGCCCAATGGCAAGATATACCCTAAGGTGACTTTGCAGTCATAGGGAAGGAGAAAAATAAAAAAACCTGAACAATGTCAGGTCTTTTAAGAAGGTTATTTCAGTTATTTTGCAATCCGCCAGACTGCGAGTACGCTTGCCAGTACGATCAAAATCACTGACACAAACCATGGTGAAATGATCGCAATTGAAAGCAGGATAGCCATGATGCTGCCAAAAATCCAGCTACGCTTTTGCTGATGTTCCATTTGCAGGCGCATGCTTTGCAATTCATTAAGCTGCTTGGCATGCCAGGCGGACTGGTTTTTCAGACCGTTCAGGCTGTCGATCATCAGGGTCGGTAGGTCCTGCGCGCCCAAAAGCAGATCCGGGATTTTTTGTCCGAGTTCCTTGATATTCTTTTGCGGATTCATCTGGGCTTTGACCCAATCGGTGAGGATGGGTTTCGCCAGACTCCAGATATCCAGTTCAGGATACAAGTCTGTTCCCAGACCTTCTACATGAACCAGCGTTTTCAGTAACAACATCAGTTGTGGCGGGATTTCCAGATGGAAACGACGGGCGATGTCCATGACCTGAATCAGAATCCCGGCAAAATCCAGTTCATGCATCGGCTTGGAGACCATTGGACCCACGGTACGACGCATTTCGCGTGCTAGCGCGTCCTGATCGGTACCCGGTGGAATCCAGCCGGCCTGATGCACAATCTGAATCAGCTGCATGAAGTCGCTGTTCATGACCGCCAACAGCATACGTGCTACGGTCATCTGGTCATGCTTAGACAGCTCTCCCATAATCGCGCAGTCCAGCGCAATAAAGCGCGGATTGGCCGGATTGATAGTTTCGACAAAGACATTGCCTGGATGCATGTCCGCATGGAAGAAGTTGTCGCGGAAGACCTGAGTAAAGAAGATAGTTAAACCTTTACGTGCCAGATCAGCACGGTCCATACCCAGTTCATCAAAGGTGGCAATATCTGAAATCGGAACACCGGTAATCCGTTCTGCTACTAGCACGTCCTTACTGTCCATATAAACTTCAGGCACATACATCATGCTGGAGCCAGTGAAGTAATGACGCATACGGCGGGTATTGTCCGCTTCCAGCGTCAGGTCCAGCTCATTCAGAATGATCTGGCGATAGTCCTGAATAATTTCAGACAAGTGTAGGGCACGCGCTGCTTCCAGACGTTTTTCCAGAAAATCGCCCAGCCAGCTAAGAATTTCAAAATCCTGCAAGATCTGCTGGCGAATATTCGGACGGGTCACTTTGACCACCACTTCACGGCCATCATGCAGGGCTGCAGTATGCACCTGTGCAATCGAGGCGGCTGCCAGTGGCTGAACATCAAATCGAGCGAACAGGGTATTTACATCCGCTTTTAATGATTCTTGAATACGCATCTTGGCGACATCATTATCAAAGGGCTTAACCTGATCCTGTAATAGAACCAGTTGTTGCAGCACTTCAGGCGGAATCAGGTCACGACGGGTCGAAAGTAACTGACCCAGCTTGATCGCTAGCGGTCCCATTTCTTCCAGTGCCAGTTTCAGCTTAAGTGAATTCTTGCGCTCACGGCTGGACCAGGCTGCCGGATGCATACGGATCAAAGACAAAATGTGCCGGGCTTTTTCAGGAAGTTCTTCCGCAGGAAACAACGTGTCGAGTCTATAGTGCGCGGCGATGCGCCAAAGTTCGAGTAAACGTGAAACATGCGGAATCATAAAGCGGTGTACCTAGTATTGAGAAGGAATATGAGGTGTAGCAGGAGTAAATGGCTGATCAGTAGAATCGTCAGATTCAATCTGTGCCTGAAGCTGACGGATTTTGGCTTCGACGCGATCCAAATTCTGGTTCAGGATACGGGTATCCTGATTCAGGTCATCCATTTGCCAGCGCGGGGCAAAGAGACCACTATCTTCTTTTAGGGCATCTTCAGCGAAAAATAATTGGCTTTGCAAAGTGCGTTTTAAATGCTTCGGAGCCAGCTGCAACTTGCCAATTTCATGTGCCAGAGCAGGGCCAATCCAAGGACTTAAATGCGCCGCCAGATCAGGTTCCGCTTGCTGCATGATGCGCTGGATTTCTTGCAGAAGTTTATAGTCACCTTGCAATGGAATATTACCGACTTCATCAGCAAGCAGCAGCTTAAGCAGCTCTACGACATTATTCACCTGTAGCGTCGCCGTTGCTTCAGGAATTTGAGCACTATTGGCTTCATAAGGGCGCTGTTCAAAAATCGAAGATTCTTCAGTATGGCCGGTTGGCGTTGGTTCCAGACGAACCTTGCCCTCATCAAAGAAGACATTGACGGACAGTTGCGGCGAAGCAATGACCACCCGCAGCATTTTGCCAGCCAAAGTATTGAGCTGAATGCGGGTAATCGCATCCAGATCAATCATATGATGAATCAGGCGTTCAACAGCACCGAGGGCGAGAAGTGACCACATATCGGGTACGACCCTTAAAGCTTGAAGCCACGGTGAACGGCAACGATACCGCCGGTCAGATTGTGGTAATCACAGTTCTGGAAACCAGCATTTTCCATCATGCCTTTTAAAGTACGCTGGTCTGGATGCATACGGATTGATTCAGCCAGGTATTTATAACTTTCTGAATCATTCGCCACGATTTTACCCATGATTGGTAAAGCGGTGAATGAATACAGGTCATACAGTTTTGAGAATGGCTCGAAGACTGGTTTAGAGAATTCCAGAATCAGTAAACGGCCGCCTGGCTTAAGTACGCGATACATGGCTGCCAGTGCTGCATCTTTATCGGTGACGTTACGCAGACCAAAAGAAATCGTTACCAGATCAAAGCTGTTATCGGCAAATGGTTCTAATGTTTCCGCATTCGCCAGAACGAAATCAACATTGGTACAGCCGGCATCAATCAGACGATCACGGCCAACATTCAGCATGGATTCGTTAATATCAGACAGTACTACATGACCGGTAGGGCCCACTTCACGGCTAAATACTTTGGCTAGGTCGCCTGTACCGCCTGCAATATCCAGCACATGCTGGCCACGGCGCACGCCTGACATATTAATCGCAAAACGTTTCCACAGACGGTGAATGCCGAATGACATCAGGTCATTCATGATGTCGTATTTGCTGGCCACCGAATGGAATACTTCAGCCACTTTCTGGGCTTTTTCGTCACTGCTCACAGTCTTGTAGCCGAAGTGCGTGGTTGGACCGACGTTACCGGTATTGGCACCGCGTGGCAGGTTATATTTAGGGACAGTTCCAGTCACAGGCGTATCGGTCAGGCGTTGTTCTAGAGATTGTTGCTGACCTTGTGGAGCGCCTTGCGGAAGCGGAGTGGTTAAGAATGGGCTCACTTTGTCTGTCTGTTGTGCCGACTCGGGTGTAGGGGTAGGCGTTTGATTTTCATTCGACATTGGAGTCACTCCTAACATATCAATCGGGTTAATCTTGCATTGCCTGCATAATGACAGATTCTTGGATGTTATTCAGCAATCATGATGCAATTGTTATGAATAATATACAGAAAAATAGGAATATGGGCGGAAATCTTCACTGCCAGTGATCGAATAATTCATATGATTTATCATTGGCGATGGCCTGCCCTAAAGACCTGAAAATATCAGGATCAGGCAGGACCGCAAGCCTTCCTCATCATGGATGGGAAAGGAATCTACTATTGGAATGGCACTGGATCGCCTGAATGCACCTTATCAATAATGCCGCGTTCAATCGCAGTAAAGTCATGTACGAATTTTTCTGCCGATTTTAACGGTTTCATGGCCTGGAAACCGTCCTGCATAAACTCATACATCACCTGAAAATGATATTTATTGGCTGCGCCTTTACACATCTTGAAGGCGGTATAAACCACAAAGGAACGCATATATTTATCCAGGCTGACACCCAGCTGATCCAGCAATGCCAGCTGTTTCAAGCGCGCCTCACCCTGATCCAGTTTCAGATAGGTCACACGCATCATTTCATCGGTCAATGGTGCATTGGCAGGATAATCCTCTAAAAGCTGGATTGCGACCTGTTCATCCAGCTGTACCGCCAGAATCGCCAGTTCGACACCTGAGGTTCCGGTTTTCAGGGCATTTTCCGGAATCATTTTTTCTGCCTTGTGCGCATATTTCATCAGTCGGGCAATCTGTTCGGCCAGTGCGTCAAAGTCTGGGCCGCCATAGAGCCGATTCAGGAAATATTCGGCCATCAGCTGGTTATTTTTTTCAGAAAAATGCTGATGATGGCTACGCTGCATCCGTGCCTTTTGCCATGCCTGCACATCCTGTAAACGGCTTAAAATTTCAGGCTGAGTGTGATACTTCAGCTGATAATACTGTTCTAAGAGTTCATCTAATCGGGCAAGTTTGGACATGTATTTTCAAATATGATTTTTCGATCTCAGAATCTTAGAGGGTGTGGCGCAATCTCGCTATGACAAATTGATCAATGATTCCTTATTTGAATGTCAATTTGCTGTTTAAACAGACAATCTAATCGTGTGAAAAACGTTGCTAACGCTATTTTTGCGTTCAGACTCCTCGCTATACTGCCCACAAGAATAAAAGATGAGGGATCTCCATGCGTACAGAAGAACAAAGTTTCCAGTTAATGGATGAAGACCAGTTATCCCTTGCGCTGATCAATGCCCAGTATGATCTGAGAAAAACCCAGGGACAGAAAAATGGCAAAAGCCTGATTGTTCTGGTCAATGGAATCGAGCTGGCAGGTAAGGGCGAAGCAGTCAAACAGTTACGTGAATGGGTAGATCCTCGTTATTTGCAGGTGAAGGCCGATCAGCCGCAAGTATTAGGAGAAAAACAGACCTTCTGGCAACCCTATACACGGTTTATTCCTGCCCAAGGCCAGATCATGGTCTTGTTTGGTAACTGGTACAGCGATCTGCTCAGAACCACCATGCAGACTGGTGCCATTGATGATGCCCAGTTTGATGCCTATCTGGAAGATATGCGTGTCTTTGAGCAGGATCTAAAAAATAACTATGTTGATGTGGTCAAGGTCTGGTTCGACTTACCTTGGAAAACGCTACAAAAACGCCTGGATCAGATGGATCCGAGTGAAATGCAATGGCACAAACTGCATGGGCTGGACTGGCGCGACAAAAAAAAGTACGACACCGTGCAACGTTTGCGAGAGCGGTTTACTAAAGACGAAGACTGGCTGATCATTGACGGGGAAGATGAAAAACAGCGTGACCAGCAGTTTGCACAGTATATTTTGCAGGCGCTAAAACATTGTCCCAATCATCCGGTTCGGGCCAAAGGACGATGGAAACAGGCCAAAATTCCAGAATTATTGCAGCATCCTTCGCAAGAACTTGCCAAGACAGAGGACTATAAGGCGGAACTGAAAAAACTGTCTCTTCAGGTGGCCAAGGCGCTGCGCTCAGACCCACGCAATGTGATTTTGCTGTTTGAAGGGATGGATGCAGCAGGCAAGGGCGGAGCAATCAAGCGGATTGTGAAAAAGCTGGATCCACGTGAATATGAAATCCAGACCATCGGGGCGCCGGAAAAATATGAACTGAATCGTCCTTATTTATGGCGTTTCTGGAACAAGCTGCAAACTGATGATGATATCTGTATTTTTGACCGCTCCTGGTATGGTCGGGTGCTGGTAGAACGGGTAGAAGGCTTTGCCAGCCCGGCAGAATGGCAGCGGGCCTATGATGAAATTAACCGATTTGAACAGAGCCTGATTAACCATCAAACCGTAATTATTAAATTCTGGCTGGCGATTTCCCAGGAAGAGCAGGCGGCCCGTTTCAAGGCGCGTGAAGATACCCCACATAAGCGCTTTAAAATCACCGATGAGGACTGGCGTAACCGGGAACGTTGGGATGATTATTTAAAAGCGGCCGCCGACATGTTTGAACGTACGTCGACAGAACAGGCACCATGGCACATTATCGCCACTGATGATAAAAACACCGCTCGGGTCGAAACTTTAAAAACAATTTTAAAGCAGCTTCAGGCAGATTAATCTGCCTGAGTTTTGAAAAGTTTGGGGATAAAAAATGGGGCGGGAAATTTATTTGCCTTGAGCAATCTGTTTTTGCTGAATATTTTTTGCTGTGCGATAGCAATCTTCCACATGCGCTTCAGCAATTTTCTTCATGACAAAATAACCGAGGCTCGCGGCTACCAGTTGACCACCCAGCGGAATGAATTTTGTGACTTGCTTTGTGATCACTTTCGCTGCAACATTGTTCAAAGATTTTTTGACTGCTGTACGTGCTACCACCAGACCGGAAAACTCGATTCCGCGTTTACGCAGTTCATTCCAGTGCACCTGTTTGGTTGCAGGATCAAACACACTGATCTGTTCAGGGGCTAGACCAAAGCGGGCATTGATCTCCGGAATCAGTTGCGACAGAATGCCGACATCAATGACCACGTCCAGAAATGGCACCGGAATCACAGCTGCTCCGGCAGAATAATAGGCACGTTTTTTGGTTAGCTCTAAGCACTCGTTGCGAATTCTGTCTAAATCTAAACTTGGATCGATACGATCTGGAATTTTGTCTAATTTCATGGGCATTACCTAAAGCTAGATGTTGTTTTTTTCTGTTCAAACATCAATAAGATGCTTTTTTCAAAGAACTTTTTTGACTGAAGTATGAGTTTTAAAAAGTGACATAGACAGTTCGGTAAGTATAGTAAATAATCTTTATCATTTTGTAGTACTGCTCCATCTCATTTTTCAGGGGAAACGATGGCAATTCATGTTATTCAGAGTCAACGCATTGATGTGCTTTTGGATAGTATGCTGCGTATCGTCAACCAGAGCGCAAAAAATCCCTTGGCCGTGTTACAGCCACGGCATTTTATTGTACCGTCTCCTGCAGTCGAGGCCTGGCTCACCCAGAAAATTGCCGAGAAAAAGGGCATCAGTGCCAATACCCAGTTTCATCACCGGATCCGTGCCTTTCAGTGGACTTCCTATCAGTGGGTGCTGAATAATCCCAAAGAAGTCGAACAGGTTCGTGAAGCCAATATTCCCCGAATTATTATTAAATGGCGGGTATTTCAGGCATTACGTAAATGCATTTTGCCTGAGCAGATTCCATTAGAGATCGATCATCCACTGTATTCGATTATCAAACGGATTTATGACAGCGCAGATCGTCTGGAACAGGGCATAGAGAAGCAGCTGAAAAAACAAAGCATGCTGTACTGGGTATCCGAACAGGTCTCGCGCCTGTTTAGCCATTATATGGATTACCGTGGTTATTGCGCGCGGAATTGCCCACCACAGGAATGTCGTTGTCCCACTAACTGGCTGGCGTCCTGGGGGCAGGATATTGCGCTCGATGTTGAGCATATGATCTATATTCCTAAAGATGAAAATGGCCATGAAATTCCGGTGGCAGACTTCGTCAAGATTCAGGCACGCGAACTGGAAGCCTGGCAGCGCTGGTTGTGGCAGCATGTCTTTCAGGATGATTATGCCAAGATTCTGGACATCGAACAGATGTACTGGGAACGTCTGGAAAATGAAGATACTCAGGTACAGGCTTTAAAACGTTTGCCAGAACAGGTCGTGGTCTTTACCTTGCTAGAATTGCCACCGAGTCAGCTGGATTTCTTGCGCCGTCTCGGTCAATACATCGATATTTATATTTTCCACTTTAACCCGTCACAGGAATACTGGGCCGATAGTGTCGATCCAGACTGGAAAGCACGTTATGACCTTGGCGTGCAGGAACGTTTCATCAAGAAATTTGAAAAATCTCAGGGACGTTTGCCGACTGATACCGAAATCCAGCATTTCTTTGCAGCCTTTCAGTTGAACTTTAATGCCGAAGACCGAGAATCGCGTCATCCCTTGCTGACCCGCTTTGGCAAGCAGGCACGTGATCATTTCTCGTTATTGTCCAAACTGTCTTCAGGTGAAGAAGGTCTCTGGGCCGATGCTTTCGTGGATGAATATCAGGATAAGTTACTGGCCAAAATCCAGTCGGATATTTTGTACCTGCTGGAACCGGAAAAACACCAGTATCCGCTCAAACCCGACGATGATTCGGTACAGATTCATGTCTGTCATTCCTCACTGCGCCAGCTGGAAGTCTTAAAAGAACAGATGATTCACTGGCTGGCCCAAGGCACGGAAGATGCCCCACGTCAGCCGAGCGATATTCTGGTGCTGGCCCCGAACCTGAAAGAGCTGGAACCGGCGATTCGTAGCGTCTTTGCACCACCCCCGCGAGAACGGGAAGGCCATAGCCAGCGTTTGCAAAAAGATAATCTATATTTACCGATTCAGATTGCCGGGGTGTCCCGACTCGATGTCAGCAATGCCTGGCGCGCGGTACTGGGCCGGATTCAGCTGGTGCATCGACGTTTCAGTATCGAAGATTTTGCCGACTGGCTCAGCCTGAATGCGACCCAGCAACTATATGCGCTGGACTACGCGCAAGTTGAGCGCATGTTGCAGTTACTGGGCGAAGCGGGCTTTAAACGCGGTCTGGATCAGCAGCATTTACAGCAAAGCCTGACTGCCGGTGATGAAGATTACCGTTTCAGTTTTAAATTTGCATTGGATCGGCTGGCACTCGGACTTGCAGTGCCAGAACACGCCCTGTTTCAGGACACCTTAAGTTATGCTCAGGTCTTGAGTAGTGATTTCCCTCTGATCTCGACTTTAATCCAGATTTATCAGGATTTGGTACAGCGCCGTGACTGGTTGATTTTGCATGAACAGGGCCAACGTACCCCGGTAAAAACTTGGCTGGAATATCTGCGTGAAGACTTGAATGAGTTCCGTGAAGCCGGGGTTGAGTTCTTAAAGACGGTCGCAGAAATCATTGACAAGCAGATGCGGATGCTGACGTTGGCCGATTACCATGATCAGGATGATCCGCAGGCCAGCCAGGAGCTGGTCGCCTTAAGTCTGCCATTGCCTTATGTACTGGAAGAAATTCAGAATACGTTGGAGATGCAACTGGATCAGGCCGAGCCGACCGGACAGATTACCTTTAGTCAAATCGGCCAGATCCGTCCGTTGCCGTATAAGCTGGTGGTGATGCTGAATCTGGATACCGGTAAATTTCCGAGCCGGAATCAGCAGGTGCCATTTGACCTGATGAACAGTCTGAAGCCGCAGTTAGGGGATCGTTCCCGTCTGGATGATGACCAAGGCGCTTTTCTGGATGCATTGCTACTGGCACAGGACAATTTATGGCTGTTCTATAATGGCTTTGATGTTGATGATGGTGAAGCGCGTGATCCATCCACTTCATTGCAGGAACTGATCCAGCATATTGCCTTGATTTGCCAGTCAGACCAGCCCGATGCTGAAGTCGATGAAACGGTTGAGATGAATGGTTTGAGCGTGGCCAAGCATATCCGTCAGCTCTATCATGTGCATCCACTACAGCCGTTCGATCCGATCGGTTACGTCGAATCTCATACTCCACGTTATCAGACCCAGTGGTTTGCTGTAGCAGAATATATTCGCAGTGCAGAGGGCAAGCGCAGCAGCTGGATCAATGCCCATTATCCGGCCTTGATGCAGAAAGAAATCCGGGTGCTGAAAGGGGATGAGTGGATTCGGGACATGATTTTCCCGGCACGTCTATTCCTGAAAAGTGTCGGTATTTCCAGTGTGAGATATGCCGATCTGCCAAGTTCACGAGAACCCTTATTGCTGAATAAACTGGAACAGTATCAGGTTCGGGATTTTCTGCTGCAACAGGATCAAGAGATTGAGCCACAGCTGATGTTAGACCGCTTACCGGTGGGAAAAACTCAGGAAGCGACCTGGCTCAGCAGTCAGCAGGAACAGCAATCGCTAAAAGAACGTTTATTGCAGCTGAATAAAGAGCTGACACCTGTAACGCAGCAAACCTGGCAATATAACCCTGAATTGCTGATTCATATTACCTTGCCGCAAGTGCCGCACAGCAATTATTGGCTCAGCATGCAGTCTTCCTCCGCTTCGGAAAAACGTCGGGCACAGGTCTGGCTGGAATATCTGCTCTGGCTAGCCTATCTGAATAATGATGAACTGTCGCCGCAGTTGGAACGGATTGTCATTTTCAGTAATAAAACCCTGAAATTCTCCGGACTGCGTTCTAGTCAGGCACGTCATCATTTACAGGCCTGGCTGAAAGCTTGGGAAGTGGGACAGACCCAGCCGCTGGTATTGCCTGCCGAATTGCTGATGAAAAAGGCCTGGGAATGGACCGAAAATGAACAGGGACAGATCACCATTGCCGAGATGCAGGAACTGCTAAAGGCCTGGAACAACAGCTATGAAAGTGCCAAGCCTTTGGCCAGCGATGAATCCAGCCAGTTGCATCAGGACTGGCAGTTTATTTTGCAGGATCAGGACCCGGATCTGGCCTTGCAACGCTGTTGCCATGATTTTGCTCATGCGTTATATGCACCGATTCATGAACATCTGGAATGGATAAAAGAATAATGACCATGTTACCCAACCAGAACAAAAAGATTTCAACCAATCCGATTCAGGACATGCGCTTTAGCGGCCTGCACTGGATTGAAGCTTCCGCGGGGACCGGTAAAACCTATACCTTATCCAGTTTGATGGTACGGATTTTTCTGGATCAGTATTATCCGCATCAGGTGATTGCCACAACCTTTACCCGTAAGGCTACAGCTGAACTGAAAAACCGGGTACGTCTCAGAGTCGAGGAAACGCTAGCCTTCATTCAGCGTCATCAGGAGCTGAATTCGGTCGAAATCACCGCCAAAATCCAGGCTGAATCGGATCCGCTGTTCCAGCAGGTGTTGAAAGATTATGGCTCACGCATGGACTATGCCCGGCGCCGTCTACGTCTGGTTCTGAACCAGCTGGATGAGCTGTTTGTCGGAACACTGGACAGCTTTAGCCAGAAATTATTGCGTGAATTTGCCTTTGAAAGCGGCAAGATTGAACGGGCTGAACTGACTGAAGATCAGGATCTGTATATCCAGCAGCTGATTCATGATGTGTTGCGGGAATGGATCCAGCAGCAGCCGCAATATATGATCAATCATCTATATCTGCAAAACCTGTTGAAACCAGTAGAACATTATACTGGACTAGTTCGTGATGCTCTAAATTTCCGTGTGCAATACTTTCAGAAGGTAGAAAAAGTCGAATGGGATCTGACTGAACTAGAGCACTGCATCCAGCGCTTATTCGATGTGCATGAATATGAAATTGAAATCATTCGGGAGTATTGCCAGAATTCTCCGAAGTATTTTCATAAGAGTTTTTTGACCAGATTAAGTGACGTTTGTGAAAACTTTATGACCTGGATGGCGGCACTGAAAACCAAAGGTGTGATGAGCTTTTTTGATCCAGAACTGCATGCGATCTTATTGAATCTGTGTTATTTGCGCCGTAAGAAAACCGATTTTCAGCCGACGACTCAAGTGTTTAACAAAAGCTGTCCGGAAGAAGAGCAACAGCAGATTCTGCAACATAGCCTGATTCAGGCCATTGATGGATTGTGCGAAGTCAAAGAGAAGATGGATGCACAGTTGAAGCAGCTGACCACCTATCTTGAATATCATATTATTCGCAGTGTGCAGAACCGTCTGCCACAAACCTTGCAAAAACAGGGTGAAACCACATTTTCCCAACAGATTCGAACCTTGGCTGAAGCTTTACAGGGACAGCAAGGTCAACGCTTTGCCCAGTTTGTACAGGCACGCTATCCACTCATTCTGGTGGATGAATTTCAGGATACCAACCAGGATCAGGATGATCTGCTGGCTAAAATCTGGCGTGATCCGAATCGAGTCAAAGCCGGTTGTATGATCATGGTGGGTGATCCGAAACAGGCGATTTACGGTTTCCGTGGCGGTGACATGCTGACCTATAACAAGGCGCGTGCCGATGTGCTGCAAAAGCAGGGCCGTGAATATACTCTGATCCAGAACCATCGCTCGGTAAAGCCTTTAGTCGAGGTGGTGGACGCGTTGTTTCAACGCCAGATGGATTTTGGTGAACAGGTGCATTACACCCTGATTCAGGCGGGGAGCCGGCCACATCCGGATTTAATCGATAAAACGCTGAGTAATCCGTATCCACTACGCTGGATTCAGCTCGGTGAACAGGACGTTGAAGCCGATCAGGTGGTCTGGAAAATCCGCCAGTTATTGAATCAGTCTGAACAGCAGCAACTGTATTTCCAGCAGGGTGACAACGTTCAGCACTTAAAAGCGGATGATATTGCAGTTCTCAGTTTTGGCCATTATGCGCTGGAACAGGTCAAGCAGCGTCTGCAACGCATGGGGATTCCCTGTTATAAGGAATCTAAGCAGAGCGTCTTTGCCAGTCCGGTGGCTCAGGATGTTGCAGCTGTTCTGACCGCGATCATGGAGCCTTTTAACGAAGCCAAAGTCAAACGTGCCTTATTGACCCGTTTATTGGGCTTTAACCTGAAAAAGTTAATCGAACTGCAAGAGCAGAGCGAAGGTCTGAGCCGTTATATTGCAGACTTTGATGCTATCCGGGAAATGTGGTTTGAAAAAGGGTTTCTGACGGCCTGGAATTATGCTTTAAATCTGTTTCAGGTCTGGACCAATCTGGTTGCAAGCCAGAGTCTGGACAATGAACGGGTGGTGGTGAATTTACGTCACCTGACCGAGATTCTGTGCCAGCAAAGTGAATATTATCAGGGTGCTCAAAAGCTGTATCACTGGTATCTGCGTCAATTGCAATCACCTTCCGGCAAGGACAATGAAAAAGAGCGCAAACTCTCCGGCGATCATGGGGTGCAACTGCTGACCATCCATGCTTCCAAGGGACTGGAATTCAAAGTCGTGTTCCTGTTGGGTGCCGATGCGCCTTTTGATGTAAATAAGGGGAATCTGAACTTTTCCCTGTCAGCTGCGGAAAATGTACTGGAACAATCCCGGGTAATTGCAGTTAATCATAAGGACTTGCATGAGCAGGCGATTTTGCAAAATGCGGCTCGGAATGCCGCAGAAAATCACCGGCTTTGGTATGTGGCACTGACCCGGGCCAGTCACCGGGTTTATGCCATGCTGCAAGATCAGAGCGGACAAGCGGATTCAGGTCTGGCGTTCTGGCGTGGACAAGGTGAGGCGGCCTTTCAGCATGCCCTAAGTCTGCTGGAACAACCTCTGGCTTCTGAGCCGCCTAGAATTGTGGCAAAACAGACAGAAGCACCGTTACAGATGCAGGCTCATCCTTTACCGGAGCGACAGTTCTATCCACGGACTAAAACCAGCTTTACCGCGCTGTCACAGCATCTCCCGCATCAGGCGATATTGCAGGATGATCTGGTCATCGCTTCTGAACGTCCGGACAGTGCCGCAGATGAAATGAATCTACTGGAACTGGAACAGCAGATAGCCAGTCAGCCACTGGACTGGATCAGGCTGAATTTTCCAAAAGGCACGGTAGCCGGAACCTTCCTGCACAGTATTTTTGAGCATATCGATTTTCAGGATCGCAGTTACTGGAATCTGGAAATCCGTCGTCGTTTTAAAAATACGGCGCCACAAATCTGGCAGGAACTGAAAGAGAAATTTCATCAGGCCTTTCATATTCGTCCATTGTTACAGCAGGCATTTACCCCGGGCTATCAGACGGCCTGTGTGAATTTACAGACCCTGTTTAGTCAGGTGGCCCGTCAAGGTCAAATGCAGCCGGAAAAATTGCAGCAGAGTATGCAAAAAGTACTCTCCAGCCTGAATTATAAAATCCTGACCGGAATTCGCCTGCATGATCAGAGTGAAGCTTATCGTCAGGAATGGCAGCAGTTTTTCCGTTCCGCTCAAACATTCGATCACTTTGAATGGTTGAACTTCTTAGGGCAGTTTCAGCGCTATTTTACAGAACTGGATGATGAACCTTTTATCCTGTTTTTCGAACAGGAAATAGCGCAGATGACGCCTGCTGAGACAGCAGCGCAACTGGATGTAGAAGCCGTTTTTCAGCAGGCATTCGATCATTTCATTGATGAGATGACTGAGGATCTTCTACTCAATCGGGTTCATGACTGGCTCAAAGAAATTCTGGCTGCACCCCTACAGGAAGACTTCAGCCTGGAACAGTTGCAGCAAGGTGCGTATCTGTCCGAGTTTCCGTTTTATCTGTCTTTAACCGATGCACCGTTACAGATTCGTCAGATCCAGCAACTGTTTGCCGAGCATGATATTCTCATGCCTGATTTTAATGAGGCAAAATCGGCACGCTATCTGACCGGTTCTATCGATTTGGTTTATTTTGATGGCCAGCGTTATCATATTGCCGATTATAAAAGCAATTTTCTCGGGCCGGATCAGCAGCATTACACGGCCGAGGCCATCCAGCAGAATATGACCCACTCCAGTTACTGGCTGCAAGCGGCCTTATATCTGGTGGCATTGCATCGTTATCTAAGCGTGAACATGCAGGGATATGACATGCAGCAGCATCTGGGTGGGGCGACTTATCTGTATTTGCGCGGTATGAATGGTCAGGCTGAACAAGGCGCTTATCACTGGCAGCCTGGTCTGGAATTTATTCTGAAACTGGATGAAATTCTGGGCTATTTTGAGCAGAAAAAATCAGCATAATTTTGATGATTTATAAAATTTTAAGAGTTTAAACAGAAGATTATCCTGTGGATAACTTTGAGGATAACTGTGTGGAAAATGAGCAAATTCACGTGTCTCAGCAATCAGCCCATTTAATGGCCTGGATTGACTATCTATGTCAGCCACCGTTCAGTTCGGCGACCTTTGATGCTGCCGCAAAATTGCTGATTCAGCAGCTCCTTGAAGCGATGCAGGAGGGCAATAGTTGTATTCCGGCTAGTGCCGAGCAAACAGCTCTATTGCATCATTTGGTACTGGATCGTAACCAGCAGGCTCAAGGCATTGCACCTTTTATTTTTGAAAACCAGCAATTGTATTTATACCGCTACTGGCAGCTGGAACAAGCGGTCGCCGCCCAGATCGCCCGGATTAAGGCACAAGCTGTCACGCCGGTTGAATTAAGTGAGCGTGATCGTAACCTCCTGACAGATCCACAGCAAAAGCAAGCGCTGGAAATGGTCGCCAAGCAGGGGCTGAATATTATTACCGGTGGGCCAGGAACTGGTAAAACCTACACCTTGGCACATATTATTGCGGTGCTACATGAAGCCCTACCCAATATCCGGATTGCGATGGCTGCTCCGACGGGTAAAGCTGCGCAGCGAATGCAAGAAGCCTTGCAGAAAGCTTTATATAGTGAAAAGTTACACGCTTTTGAACTGGAGGCTTTAAAGCAGGTTCAACCCGTTACTTTGCACCGCTTACTGGGCTTGGGCCGGTTGGGACGCCCACGGTTTCATGCCAAGCAGCCTTTACCCTATGATGTGATCGTGGTTGATGAAGCATCCATGTTGGACTTAAGCCTGTCACAGATGCTTCTTGCTGCAGTGCCAGATTCAGCCCGCTTAATTTTATTAGGCGATGCAGATCAGCTGGCCTCGGTGGATGTCGGCACTGTACTGGCAGATTTACAGCAGACTTCTGTTTTGGCGGATAACCGAGTGAATTTAATCACGACGCGCCGTTTTGCTTCAGGCGCCCGGATTGGAGCGATGGCACACTTTATCCAGCAGGAGCATGTTCCAGCATCAGTTTTAAACCAGTTTGAACAACAAGTAGTTACTGCGAGTGAGCTGCAAGCAATTGCACTGGACCAAGTGGAAATTGACCAGCTGCAACTGCAATATTTGCCAGAAATAAACCCAACTACAGGTCTACAGTTAGACCAATATTATGATCAACTGATGTATGGCTATCAGGGTTATGCAGACGCGATCAAGCTGGCTCAGGATCAGGCTGATTTTGATCAATATGTGCAGCAGGCAATTCAGTACTTTGATGGTTACCGGATTCTCACCGCAATCCGGCATGGTGATCTGGGCTTGAATAAAATCAATCAGCAGATTGAACAGCGTTTTCTGGCCAGTGTAGGCAAGTTAAAACAGGGCGACTGGTATACCGGTCGACCAGTGATGATGACTTATAACGATTATCAGCTGGGTCTGTCCAATGGTGATATTGGCATCTGTTTCTGGAGAGAACAAGAAGGACAGTCACAATTTGAAGTGTATTTCCCGAGCTTAGAAAAATGGGTGCTGGCGACCCGCTTACCGAAAAGTATCGAAACGGCATTTGCTTTGACGATTCATAAATCGCAAGGTTCAGAATTTACTCATACGGCTGTAGTACTCGATCAACAGGCCAAAAATTTGCTGAGTAAGGAACTGATTTATACAGCGATTACCCGGGCCAAAAAAGTTGTGAGCTTGCTGGTAGATCGCGACGCGTTTACACAAGCGCTATGCGTCAGAACCACACGAAAGAGTGGCTTAAGCGAAAAAATACTTGAACAATGCAACAATCTATTGGCAAAAAATAAATAACTGTTGTAGGTAAATGCTTACATGGATTCAGGAAATTGGCGCATGGAGCTTTTACTCGGTTTTTGAGAAGATTGGTCACACAAAAGAACTCAACACGGAAAGTTGGGTATAAATCGCATAATAAGAACAAGAATGTCACCAGACAGCGAACTTACAGTGAAGTAAGTGAAAGAGGAAACTTACAGCCGCTAAGCCTTGTAGTTTTGGGAGAGACTACAAGGCTTTTTTATATCTGCCGTTAATGGAATTTTGCCGTAATCTTATAGTTCAATTAAGTTGGCAGAATAAGTAAATTTAAGTAAATAGTGTAATTAAAAGATATATAAGTGTAATATTTTGCAAATTTCGATGACAATTTTGTACGCAATGGCTTACAGCGAGTGAGGATAAATGCCTCTATGAGCATTTCGACAATATGGCAAAATCTACCACACAAGGAAGTTATTTTTAGCCAGGAAGATTTGAAAATAATAAAGCGTAAAACGCACTAAAAAAAAACAATAAATAAAAAATGATAATAGAAGAAACTACAGCGCGAAAAAGCCCGAGTTTACTCGGGCTTTTTTTTATCATTTATTTCTAAGCGCGACCAGAAATATTTTAAATATAAAAAGATCAGTTAATTTCTGCAGTTATCTAAACAGCTATTCGTAAGCCAGATCAAGTCCAATTCCTGAAATTATGTGTAAATTGAACCATATGGGATTTCTTCATATCAGTAAATAAGCAAAGACATCTGGCAGCTAAAACTATCAAAATTCATGATCTATTTTTGCAATCTGACGCAATTTCCCTTAAAATATGCAACTTGCTGTAGTGATGCACGGCAGTCAATGTATTGAATTCTCATTACTTTGATTTTTATCAAGATATATAAGCATCTCGGAGAAATCGAATGGCTTTAACAAACGCAGATCGCGCAGAGATCATTGCTAAATTCGCTCGCGCTGAAAACGACACTGGTTCACCAGAAGTTCAAGTAGCTCTTTTAACTGCTCAAATCAATGACTTACAAGGTCACTTCAAAGAGCACAAACACGACCACCATAGCCGTCGCGGTCTGATCCGTATGGTTAACCAACGTCGTAAGCTTCTTGACTACCTAAATGGTAAAGACCACGGTCGTTATGTTGCATTGATCGGTGCTTTAGGTTTACGTCGTTAATTCGATTTAAACTTTATTTTCGGGTTTATTGCATGCCTTATGCTTTATTGCTGAAAACTAAAGTCGGTTTAGCCTTTGGCTAGATCAGGGGAAGGGGCGAATGTTCGCTCCTTCTTTGTGTTTAAAAATAGTGTTTATTTCTGGTGAGGTCGGCTTCTAAGCTTTGTCATTTACCCGTCCATTTGGATGTGAATGCCAAACCTTAGGGGTCTCCACTAGAATAAAATCAGGAAAAAATAAAACATGTCGATGTTTAATATTGTTCGTAAAGAATTCCAATTTGGCCAACATCAGGTTGTCCTAGAAACAGGTCGTGTTGCGCGTCAGGCCAATACCGTATTGATTATTATGGGCGGCGTAACTGTATTAGTTGCTGTTGTTGCTCAACCAACTGCTAAAGCAGGTCAAGACTTTTTCCCACTGACTGTTAACTATCAAGAAAAACAATACGCAGCTGGCCGTATTCCTGGTGGTTACGGTAAACGTGAAGGCCGTGCATCTGAAGCTGAAACGCTGATTTCACGTCTGATCGACCGTCCAATCCGTCCATTGTTCCCAGAAGGTTACTATAACGAAATCCAGGTGACTGCGACTGTTGTGTCTTCTGACAAGACTATGGAAGCTGACATTGCAGCAATGCTGGGTACTTCTGCAGCACTTGCGATCGCAGGTACACCATTCCGTGGTCCAATCGGTGCGGCACGTGTGGGTCTGATCAACGGTGAATACGTTCTAAACCCAAGCTTTGAACAATTGAAAGAAAGTGATCTTGATCTTGTCGTTGCAGGTACGGAATCTGCAGTACTGATGGTTGAATCAGAAGCGAAAGAACTTTCAGAAGACCAAATGCTGGGTGCAGTATTGTTCGGTCATGATGAAATGCAAATCGCGATCCAAGCAATCAAAGAATTCGCGACCGCAGCTGGTGCGAAAGAATCAACTTGGGTTGCTCCTGAGAAAAACGAAGACCTTCGTGCAAAACTGAAAGAAGCATTCGAAGCGAAAATCTCTGAAGCATATACCATTGCGGTGAAACAAGACCGTTATGCAGCACTTGATGCACTTCAAGCAGAAGCGCTAGCTCAGTTCGTTCCAGAAGGTGACGAAACTGGTCTTGCTGATGACGTAAACGAATTATTTGAAGATCTTAAATACCGTACCGTACGTGACAACATCCTGTCTGGTAAACCGCGTATTGACGGTCGTGATACTAAAACTGTTCGTGCCCTTGATGTACAGGTTGGCGTATTAGACCGTGCTCACGGTTCTGCATTATTCACACGTGGTGAAACTCAGGCATTGGTCACTACTACTCTGGGTAATACTCGTGATGCGTTGATGGTAGATACCTTGGCTGGTACTAAAACTGACAACTTCATGCTTCACTACAACTTCCCTGCATATTCTGTAGGTGAAACAGGTCGTGAGTCTGGTCCTAAACGTCGTGAAATCGGTCATGGCCGTCTGGCTCGTCGTGGTGTTCAAGCCGTGCTTCCAGCAGCTGACCGCTTCCCGTACGTGATCCGTATCGTATCTGACATCACTGAATCTAATGGTTCATCTTCAATGGCGTCTGTATGTGGTGCTTCTCTATCATTGATGGATGCCGGTGTTCCACTTAAAGCACCAGTTGCGGGTATCGCAATGGGTCTAGTGAAAGAAGGCGAACGTTTCGCAGTTCTTTCTGACATCTTGGGTGACGAAGACCATCTTGGTGATATGGACTTTAAAGTAGCGGGTTCTGCTAACGGTATTACTGCACTACAAATGGACATCAAGATCGAAGGTATTACTGAAGAGATCATGGAAGTTGCATTGAACCAGGCTTATGCAGGTCGTATGCACATTCTGAACGCAATGAATCAAGTGATTTCACGTGCTCGTCCAGAAATCTCTATGCACGCGCCGACTTTCCAAGTGATCAACATCAACCCTGACAAGATCCGTGACGTGATTGGTAAAGGTGGTGCGACTATCCGTCAAATCACTGAAGAAACTAAAGCTGCGATTGACATCGAAGATAACGGTACAGTACGCGTATTTGGTGAAACTAAAGCTGCTGCACAGGCTGCGATTGCAAAAATCCAGGCACTGACTGCTGAAGTTGAGCCAGGCACAATCTACACAGGTAAAGTGATTCGTATCGTTGAATTCGGTGCATTCGTGAACATCCTGCCAGGTACTGACGGTCTGCTTCATATTTCTCAAATCTCTAACGAACGTATTGCCAACGTGGCTGACGTATTGAAAGAAGGTCAGGAAGTGAAAGTACAAGTTGCTGACGTTGACAACCGTGGTCGTATTAAATTGACCATGAAAGACATCGAACAAGCATAATTCGATTACTTTTAAGCCTGAAAAAGCCTGCATCATGCGGGCTTTTTTATTTGGACAGATTCTTTATTTAAGAACCGAAATCATTTAATAATCACATTGTAGATAAAACGGATGATTAAACCTTATATTGAAACATTCTTGGTTGAGAAAGCTGTTCTCATTTAGGTAAGCGGATCGGCTTCAGAGTTTTTCAGCATGCGATAAATCTCGTCTTTCAGTTTTAGTTTTTTGCGTTTAATCGCATCGATATCATCATTGATATGATTGACTGGATCGAGTTCAAGCTGACTAATCTGTTTGTCCAATTCACTATGTTCCTCAAACAGTCGGGCAAAGTACGGATTTTCCTCACGTAATTGCACAATTAAATCACGGTATTCTGGGAACATATATTTGATCTTTTTATTGCAGTCTTTGGTTTTCATAGGGATATTTATCACTCAAAAAATAAAAGAAAAAAGCAAAATATGCCCTAGTCCGCATTGATCTAACTCATGCAGACCGGACATTAAAGGGCATTACTTGAAATGCAGATGTTTCACCTCACGACGTAATTCCTGCACTTCATCAATGAGATCCAGCATCATGGCAACGGCACTAAAGGAAGCATCAAAATCACGCTGCAAACGGTAAGCCCGCTGTGCTCGAGTAATATCTTCCCCGAGGAAGGTACCAGGATGCGTTTTAGAACGGTTCGGCAAAATTCCATGTTCAATGAGTTGCATCACCCATTCCGGACTTTGGCCACATGCTTCAGAAAAGTGGAACAAATCAAAGGTACGATCATCCATGATTTCAGAGGGGATATAACCGTTGGAAAAGTTTTCTCTATATTGAATTGTAGTCATAGCTCTACTCCTTAAACAGCCAGGCTTGAGACATTCAGAAAGGAAGGTCGTCCTGAAGTAGGGGAATGCCATAATATTTTATGGCCGCTGCGCTGTGCCCTAACGGTATGGGATGCTAGTTGAACCAGCACCCTGCCTAGAAGAGGAACTCCTATCCTGTGGAAATCCTGCTTGAACCTGAACAGCTCAGTCTGAGCAGGGAAACAAAGATCTAGGCGGGCATCTGTTTTTATAGTTTTATCTGTCATTTGCAAACCATCCGCTGTTTGCAACACACATTTACCCATGCCTATCAATTGAGGAATACTTGTTGCATGGATACTCCGTTCCAGAGGTTCCAGAGTCCGTAGCAGATTGAATTGCAGCTGAAGATAGATCATTGTGTGAATAAAAAATAACCGTCTTCAATTCATTATTATGAGTTTGGGCTAAGGGAAACAGTTTTTATTTGTACTTAATTGTTTCAAATCATAACCATTAAAAAAGCCCCTGAAACAGGGGCATGGAAAACTGACAAAAATTAGTATTTTATCCAGGTAACACTGCGTCCGATAACCGAAACGCCTACATAACCACGCAGGGTCAGGCGTTTGCCATTGGCGCTTAAACGTGCTTTACCTTTGTAAACTTTACCGCTGATTGGATCAAGTATCTTGCCATCATGGAATTCGTGAGGTTTTTTGGGGTCTGCCTTAAAATCCCAGATAAATGGCAAGCCAATAAATGGTTTATTCTTAAGCTGTCCTGGGCATTTGCTACAGATTCCCAGTTTTTCTGCACCTGGCAGGCTACGGGTTTCTACGATAATTCCCTCATAGCTGCCATCTGGTTTTTTACGGATTTCGACATCAGCACGAGAATAACCGGATTGATCATCGATAGTCTTCCATTTCCCCAGTAGTGGATCTTCAGAAGCAAAGCTTAAACCTGCTGCTGTTGCCAATGTGATCCCCATCATTAAGCGACTTAAAATTTTCTTCATAACATGCCTGTTGATCAATGATTATTCGTATTAGATTTATTACTCTAATTTATTCATAAAATGTAACAAAATCAATAGCACAAAGTGTGATAAGATTGGCATAAGATTAATAGATTCATGTGAATTATCACATGACCTAAAATAAAAAAGCTCCTAAGGAGCTTTTCTTAATAATCTGAATTCGAAACTAGTTTTTAATCCAGGTCATATTGCGTACGACCGGTGCACCTTCAGCACGACTATGAATGGTAAGATGCCTGCCATTATTTTTCAGGCGGGCACGGGCCTGATAAAGCTGTCCAGAAACCGGGTCGAGCAGAGTGCCGTTAATAAATTCATTGCTATGCTCGGGATGACTACTCAGTCCCTTAAGCATCGTCAGTCCAATGAGCGGCTGATCCTTCAATGCGCCTTTGCATAGGGTGCAAGTCTGCTGTCGAGCTGCCCCTGGAATCTCACGAACATGCACAATTTTGGCAATATAGTGATTCTGAGCATCCTTACTAATCACCACATCTGCCAGGGAATAACCAGTACGGTCATCAATGGTTTTCCAGTGGCCAAGTAATGGGTCACTGTTGGCGAAAGCAGATAGACTGATGGTGCTTGCTGCTGTAAGAATGATAGAACAAAGCAGTTTGAATCTCATTGCCACATTACCCCATGTTATTGAAAATATATTTAATTTCTTAAAGGCATAAAAAAATTATGGGATTAATATAGCGTGAAAAATACACTAAATACCAGTCAATAATCACATTAAATTAAGAAAAATGAATATGAGTTAAAATTTACGTTCATTCAGCATGATGAGAATGAGTAAGTATTTACGTGATAAGGAATGGGATAAAGATAATGATTTTAAGCTGTCCAAGCCTTTGATCTGGCCAGACAGCTTGCAGATGAGAATTTATAAAAAATGAGATTTATTCGACTTTCACCCAGGATACTGTTCGTCCGAGCATGGGTGTACCTACATAGCCACGAAGCGTCAGCACATTGCCTCGGGAATTCAGAGTTGCCTTGCTTTTATAGACATTGCCGGTTAGTGGATCGAGAATTGAACCATTAACGAATTCATTTTTCTTTTCTGGATTTGGTTTTAGACCTGATAAGACAGAGAGACCCAGAATAGGTACGTCTTTCAGTGCCCCCTTACATTTAGAGCAATGGGTATGTGCAGGACGATTTGGAATGGCATGGATACGAACGACTTTCCCCTGATAAGTACCATCATTGAGTTTACTGATTTCAACATCAGCACGTGCATAGCCCGTTTTGTCATCAATGGCTTTCCATGTCCCCGTGATTTCGGCTGCATAGCTGAAGCTCTGCGCAGCACATAACATCACACCCATTAAATATCGAAATTTCATTTAAAATCTTCCACTTATTTTTTTTGATTTTTTTACTTTGAAAATACCGTTGATCTTCTGATTCTATCGGTGTGCAAATTTTAATCATGAGGCAAGCTTGAAATTAAGTACATTTGTCTTTTTTTTATGAGGAATTTTGGTCAATATTTTATGAAAATATAAAATGAAAAAAGCACTCAATATTGAGTGCTTTTTTTGAGTCGAACAGGGGAGGTTATTAACTGAGGTGTTCACCAAACAGGCTCAAAGCTTCTTCAGCCGTAAAAATATAACGGCTATTACAGAACTGACAGTCCATCTCAATTGGATTCTGGAATTCTAAAGTTTCACGAACCGATTCTACACCAATCTGCTGTAAGGCAATCGCACAACGTTCTTTAGAACAGGTACAGCCAAACTGCAAATGTTCTACTTCTGGTAAGCGCACTTCTTCTTCGTTATATAAACGATAGAGAATTTCATTGGCCTCCAGAGTGACCAGTTCTTCTGTTTTTAATGTTTCAGTCAGCATGGTCAGACGTGGCCATAAGTCTTCATCGACACGGCGTTGTTCTTCTTCACTGTTACGCGGTAGCAATTGAATCAGCAAACCACCTGCACGGTTGTTGTCACTGGCCAGCACGATACGTGTCGGAATCTGGGCAGACAGGTCATAATATTGCATTAGACAGCCAGCCAGATTTTCCTGATCAAGCGGAACAATACCCTGATAACGCTCACCAAATTCAGGCTCGATATTGATAAACAGCACTGGATTAGTCAGTGATTTTAAAACTGTGCTGCTATCTTCTGCTGCCTGAAAGTGTGGATCTTCTTCGTAATCCGCCAGTGCACGTACTTCACCGCGATGGTTACATTCAGCCATTGCCCATTTAAATGTGCCTGAAGCCTGAATTTGCAGGCTGATACGCCCTTTAATTTTCAGGGTGCTGGCCAATAGTGCAGTGGCGCTCAGCATTTCACCTAACAGGATTTTTACTGCAGGCGCATAGTCACGCTGGGCCAAAATTGTTTGTAAAGCTTCTTCAAGATGCACCACTTCACCACGAACAGGGCTATCTTCAATAAAAAAGCGTTGGCGTAAATCAGACATAAAATTCTCCATAACCCTGCTTTAATGGTGGCATTATTGTAAAACACAAGTTATGCCAGATCATCTCTTATGGCATCAATTCCTGAAGCGTTGTTGTCCTGTTGCGTGTCCGTATCCTGTTCTGGTATTTTTTTTAGCTGATCCTGAGCAAAAAGATACTCCAGTTCTGCCAGTGTATTCCTTGAGCCTGCAGAATTAAACGGGCTCTCCGTATCCAGATGAAATTGACGATTGAGCAGGTTTTCATCGTGAGTATGAAACTCATGGATCTTTTGTTGCGCCTGCTCTTCAGACAGTCCGCTCAGCTGACCTAGCAGACACTGACTGAGTTCTCGTGCAGAAGCATAGGTTTCTCGCCAGATTCGTTCCACGCCCAGCTCCTGAAGTAGATGGACATGATGCCGGTCACGTGCCCGTACCCATAAAGACATATCAGGATAATTTAATCGCAGATGCCGGACGGTCAGCAGTGAATCTTCAATATCATCAATGGCGACAATCACATGCTGAACCGTATCCAGATGTGCCTGAGCTAAAGCCTCTGGCTCAGTCGCATTGGCCTGATAGAAGGTAATACCGTAAGAGGTGAGCAATTCAGTTGCTTCGATATTGCTGTCCATGACACTGAATTTTTGTTGCTGTTGCAGCAAAATACGGGTAATGATCTGGCCAAAACGGCCAAAACCGATTAATAAAATTGGTGCAGTATTTGGTGGAAGGCTTTCAATGTCAAAGGTCGCTGCCAAATGATTTTGCCGATCCAGTCGTGGCAGAATCTGGTTATGTAATAACCAGTAAAATGCCGGTGTGAGTAGCATGGATAAACTTGCCATCCACATCAATGGGGAGAGCAGGGTTGGAGTAATGATCTGCTGCGAAAGTGCAATGATGAGTGCCAGAAAAGCGAACTCACCACTTTGTGCCACACTGGCGGCGAGTAGCGTACTGTTGCGCCAGCTATGTTGATAATAACGTGCCAATCCTAAGGTAATCGCAAATTTAATCAGGATCAGCGAAAGTGTTCCGGCAATAATCAATACGGGTTGCGTCAGTATATCGGCAAACTGCAATGACATGCCCAGGCTGATAAAAGCCAGCCCAATCAATAATCCGCTAAAAGGCTGCAGACTCTTTTCGACCGAAATCCGGAAATCAGAATCAGCCAGTAACATGCCAGCAAATAATGCCGCGAGGTACAGATTCAATCCCAGCGTATCCATCAGGACTAGTAAGCTCAGGAAAATGACAATGGCAACAATGCTATGCAATTCATGACGACCACTTTTGGCAATCCAGCGATAGAGCGGCTGCATGAAATAGCGGTTACATAGAAATAAGCCAGTAAAGGTAGCCATCATGGCAGCAAAATAAGCTATGCCATGTTCTGTTGAACTGACCCCAGCAAAAAGCGGAATCGCTGCAATGATAGGAATTGCAATCAGTGCATGAATCAGGGTGTTGGCATAAGCGGATTGACCATAACTGGTCGCCAGTTGTTGCTGATTATTTAAAAACTGGGTCACCAACGTCATGGCAGAGAGGCTGCCGGCCAGTCCGATGACAATGCTGGAAACCAGATGCTGATCGAGAAAGAACCAGGCCAGCAGGCTCAAAATCAGGGCCGTGCTCAGTACCTGTAAAATGGCCATAAACCACAGGGGTTGCCCAAGCTGAAGAATTCGTTGTGGTCTGAGTTGCAGACCAATCCAGAACATTAGGGCCAACAGGCTGATTTGAATAAAAGTCTGCATCACCTCAGGAGCAGAGATCAGCGCTAAGGCACTCGACCCAATGATTAAACCTGTCAGTAAATAGCCCAGCACTGTTGGCAGTCTGAGTTTATGGCTCAGTGGCACCATGAACAGTGCAATCGCCAGAACCAGCGCTATTTGTAACAGTATCGACATTTTTCCGCCTTAAATTTTATTTTCATCCAGTCTTAAAGTTGAGCCTTTATCAAATGAAGATGGTCTCAATATTTTAGCTGAGTTCTTGTGGATCGATATCCAGTGTCAGCTTCATATTGGATGGCTTATCCTGTAACAGGTTTTGCCACCAGCTACGGACATAATAATGCAAACGGGCACGGTCTGCGGACAATAGCACCATATGGGATTGATAGCGTCCGGCTTTGCGTTCCATCGGGGCAGGAATGGGACCCCAGATGTCCAGCACCAGATCGGGATATTGCCTGAGCAGGGCAGCATGTTTCTGTAAGAATTCGGTATTTTGTGCCTGATCTTTGGATTCACAGCGAATCAGCACGGCATAACGAAAAGGAGGCATCTGGGCGATTTGCCGTTCGGTCAAAGTCTGCTTGGCAAAAGCGCGGTAATTTTCAGTGACTAAGGTATTCAGCAGCGCATGATCAGGTCTTAGGGTCTGTAAATATACATCCCCTTTATGTTCCCCACGTCCTGCACGACCTGCGACCTGTACGATCAATTGTGCTGTACGTTCTGTGGCCCGGAAATCAACGCTAAGAAGACCAGAATCGATATCCAAAATTGCAACCAGCGTGACATAAGGAAAATGATGGCCTTTGGCCAGCATCTGCGTGCCGAGCAGAATCGCAGGCTCACTTTTCTGAATCTTGTCATAGATCTTTTGCCAACTACCGACCCGGCTGGTTGAGTCGCGATCGACCCGGATCACTTCAAAATCTGGAAAAAGCTCATTCAGATGTTCTTCAACTTTTCCAGTCCCCATGCCTAAAGTGGCCAACTCCTGATGCTGGCATTGCGGACACTGTTCAGGCATACGATGAATGGTGCCGCAATGATGACAATGCAGATGTTGATAAGGTTGCCGGTGCACAGTGAAATTGGCATCACAGTTCGGACACTGCGCCTGCCAGCCACAACTGCCACAAATCAGTACGGGCGCATAACCACGACGATTCAGGAAAATGAGTACCTGTTCTTTTTTAGCCAGGCGCTTTTTGATTTCTTCAATCAGATGCAGGCTGATGCCATGCTGCTTTGGTGCCACTTTTAAATCCAGAATATGGATTTTTGGCATTAGTGCTGTACCCGCGCGTTGATTCAGTTCCAGCACCTGCATTTTGCCTTGCTGCACCAGCGCATAGCTGTCAATGCTGGGGGTGGCCGAACCCAAGAGGACTGGACATTGCTGTAAATGTCCCCGGTACAATGCCACATCACGGGCATGATAGCGAAAACCTTCCTGTTGTTTAAAAGACAGGTCATGCTCTTCATCCAGAATGATCAAACCCAGATTCGGCATCGGTGTATAGATCGCAGAACGGGTGCCAAGCACAATGGACGCTTTACCGGTTTCAGCGGCTTGCCAGGCTTGTAAGCGTTTACTGTCATTCAGGCCAGAGTGAAGCAGGGCAATATGACAATGGAAACGAGACTGAAAGCGGCTAATCGTTTGTGGCGTCAGTCCGATTTCAGGCACCAGTACCAGTACCTGCTTGCCCTGTTTAAGTACCTGTTCCATGATCTGAAGATAGACTTCAGTTTTGCCGCTGCCAGTCAGGCCATCGAGTAAAAAGGCCTGATATTGCTTGCGGTATTTCAGCACTTGCTGAATCGCATGCTTTTGTTCCGGATTGGCCGTTAATGGCATCTGGGCCAGTTGTACAGGTTGCGGGCTAAAATCCTGTGCTTCCAGGACACATTCGCAAATTCCTTTTTTTTCGAGCGCTTTTAAAGTCGCTGTTTCTATTCCGGCCAGATTTAAGAGATTCTCAGTTGTTCCCACCGGATGCAGTTTTAGAATCCGATAGGCTTCCTGTTGCCTCTCGGAACGGCGAACCTTGGCTTCAGCCTCATGATCCAGCAATTTCCAGTTTCGGGCCAGCAGGTTATAAGGTTTGCCCTGACGCAATAAGGTCGGCAAGGCAGTCTGGATCACTTCCCCGATAGGAAACTGGTAATACTGTGCTGACCAGGTCAATACACTTAAAACCTGGGAATTGATAATGGCACGGTCATCTAAAAGCTCGGTAATTGCTTTCAGTTTGAAACTGGGATCAATCGGAGCATCTAGCGGTAATTTTTCAGTAATCACGCCGACCAGATTTTGCCGGCCAAAAGAAACCGCGACTCGGGCACCCACTTCTGCCTGCTGATATTGTTCCTGACTCAAGCTATAGTCAAAACAGTCAAACAGATGCACCGGCACTGCAACACGAACACGATAAACAGGGGCAGTAACGGGAACAGAATTTGGCATAGTAACAGAGTGGGTCCTGATGAAATTTCGTCGTGCTCAAAGTTCAGTTATGTTAGAGTGAGCAGATAATTTATATTGAAGAATATGAATGATTTTGATGGTCTGACGCAACAGCGTTAAGCAAAATTTTGGAAAATTAGAGCATTACAATGCCTGCATATCAGTTTACTGCGCTTGACGCTTCAGGGAAGCAGCAAAAAGGCGTGCTTGAGGGGGATTCAGCACGACAAATCCGGCAACAGCTTCGGGATCAGGCGCTGATTCCGGTCTCTGTAGATCCGGTTGAGAAAAAAGACCAGCACTACCGTCGCAAATGGTTTGAAAAAAGCATTACTGCTTATGATTTGGCTCTTATGACCCGACAACTCTCGGTACTGGTCGCTGCCGCAATTCCGCTGGAAGAAGCTATTCGCGCCGTCGGCAAGCAGAGCGAAAAAGTTCATGTGCAAAATCTGCTGATGTCAGTACGTTCTAAAGTGCTGGAAGGACATAGCTTGGCTCAGGCGCTACAACAGTCTGGACGTTTTCCAGAGCTGTATATTGCCACCATTGCGGCTGGTGAACGTTCTGGTCACTTGGACCTGATTCTGGATCAGTTAGCTGACTATACCGAAAACCGTTTTGCTATGCAGAAAAAGATTCAAGGGGCGATGATCTATCCGATTATTTTGCTCTTGATGTCTTTTGCGATTGTGATGGGTCTAATGACCTATGTGGTACCGGATATCGTCAAGACCTTTGATCAAAGCAAAGATGCCTTGCCGTGGATTACAGTGACTTTAATGAAAGCCAGCGATTTTATCCGGATCGCCTGGCCATTTTTGTTGATAGGGAGTGCGGCAAGTATTTTTCTGCTGGTACGTTTTTTAAGAACGACCGCTGGGCATTATGCTTTTGATCGTCTAACTCTGAAACTACCTTTATTCGGAAAATTATCACGTGGCATTAATGCTGCCCGTTTTGCCAGTACCTTATCAATTCTAACCCAGTCTGGTGTGCCACTGGTGGATGCCTTACGCATCGGAGCAGCGGTAAGTAATAACTGGGTGATCCGGGATTCGGTTAATCTGGCTGCTGAAAAAGTCACTGAAGGGGGGAACCTGGCTACCCAGCTGGAACGTAGTGGTTATTTCCCCCCGATGATGGTACAAATGATCAAAAGTGGCGAAGCCTCGGGGGAGCTGGATCGTATGCTGGAACGGGCATCGACCATGCAGGACCGTGAAGTGACCACGCTGATTTCGACATTACTCGCGCTTCTGGAGCCGCTGATGCTAGTACTTATGGCCAGTATTGTGCTAGTAATTGTGATCGCGGTGATGCTGCCAATCGTGAATATGAATAATATGATTTAAATAACATGTGTAACGTCTACGAAGAATCGAAAGTGCCTGAACTTTCTAAAGATGAATGAGAGATATTGAATGAAAAGGAATCCAAATCAAGCCATAGACCCTTCAACTACAGCTGTTGAACCTACCGTACGTGTGAGCCAGTTACGTGCACATCGTGCCTCAGGTTTTACCCTGATTGAAGTAATGGTGGTTATTGTTATTCTCGGTGTGCTTGCGGCCCTAATTGTTCCAAATGTAATGGGACGCGGTGAAAAGGCTAAAGTGGATACCACAGTCATCAAATTGCAGAGTATTGCGGGTTCACTGGATCAATATAAGCTGGACAATGGCAAATATCCAAGCATGCAGGAAGGTGGTCTAGATGCACTGGTAAATCAGCCGGCAACAGCGAAGAACTGGCTGCCAGGTGGCTATGTGAAAGGGGGTTATCCGAAAGACAGCTGGGATAATGACCTGCAATATGTGATTCCAGGAACCAATGGTCGTGCTTTTGATTTGTACTCTTTTGGTGCCGATGGACAGGCAGGTGGCGAAGGAACTGATGCTGATATTTATTACCAACCTTAATTGATAATTATTATAAATTAGTGAGTTATTGAATATATCACTTCACTTGATTGGTTGTTTCAATACTAGGTGAAGTGATAATAACTCTCAATCATAAAATATAATATAAGTAACTGAATTTAATAATATTAGTATAATATTAATGATTTGATAGTTATAATAAGAATTATTCCCATATTTATCTATTACAATTATCGTAAAATGTGAATAAATATAGCCTTTCTATTTACAAAAAATAGCTCATAATATTCTTAATGGCCCTTTTTTAGCCAAAGGAGAATGGTATGAAAGCATTAATATTGTCGGATGAAATAAACCAGTTTCATTGGTCGATGCTGAAATCTGTTCTTTTGGTTTTAAGCATTCTTCCAGCCAGCCAGGGAATTTTGCATTTATGGCAGACCACTGAAGGCAGCAGCCAGATTATGGTTGGTTTCTTTGCCATTAGCATGATGAGTACCTTATTCGTACTATGCTTCTGGTCAGCATTAAAAGCATCGGTCGTACAGTTTGAACAGGAACAGGCCTCTGCATTTGAAAATGGTATTGTTCAGATCTATCGTTATATTCCAATGTTGTCACTGGCGAGCATGTTGTCTTATCTGGTGATCCAGTTTTAATAACATATAGATAAAAAAACCGAGGCATGAACCTCGGTTTTTTTATAGTTCCTCCCTTTTAAAAAGGGAGGCCGGGAAGGATTTAGAAAATTAACTCCCTCTTGCGCCATATATGGATCACCTTTTGCAAAGGGGAAACTTTTGAGAGAAATTATCTTCTCGACTTAAAGCTGATATCCACTTTACGTGGACGGAAGCGCCAGCCCAGCAATAAGAGCAATACGGAGAAAATCAGCACTGGCCAGTCGCTGAGTTTCATATAGAGCGTTTCACCCTGCATGGCGGGGAGCTCACCGCGGAGTATAGCTTCTTTATCCATAGGTGCACGTTTCACAATATGACCATTGTGGTCGATGAACGCGGTTACCCCGGTATTGGTGGCACGAATAAACCAGCGACCATTTTCCTTGGCCCGCATTTGCACCATCTGTAAATGTTGCTGTGGACCGGCAGTGCCGGTAAACCAGGCATCATTAGATACGGTCACCAGAAAATCGCTTTGGCTTGCATTACGACGAGTCAGGTTTGGATAAGCCACTTCATAGCAAATTGCCGCACCTAGAGGATGGTTTTTCACATTTAATGGTTTCTGGATATCCGCACCACGCGAAAAACCACTTACCGAAGGGTCGTTTTGCAGAGCTGGAAGTACCCAACTGAGTGCGCCAGAGAGTGGAATATATTCTCCAAAAGGCACCAGACGCTGCTTCTTATAAAGTCCACTCGACTCATCACCAGTGGCCATGATGCTATTGTAATATTTTGGCGTGCCTGCTTCCTGTGACTCAGCCAGATCCCAGAACGGAATACCTGTGACCCAAGCTGTTCCAGATTTTTCTGCCTGAACTTTCATGGCATCCAAGAAAGGTTCGATATCAGTCTGGAACATCGGAATCGAAGATTCTGGCCAGACAATCAGGTCACGTCCCCATTCGGTCTTGCTCAGATTGGCATAGATCAGCAGGGTTTTTACCTGATATTCAGTTAACCATTTCAGGTCCTGGGGGATATTGCCCTGAATCAGAGAAACAGTGAGCGGCTTTTGATTTTTTTCTTGCACGAAAGTCAGTTGTGCTGCGCCCCAAGCACCCAATAACAAGAGTGCAGAAGGAACGATCCAGAAGACCCGTTTACTTAAAATTTCAACCAGCGCACAAGCTAGAACAATCACTACAAAGGACACCCCAAATACACCGAATAAAGGCGCATAGGCATCCAGATAGAGCTCAGTAAAAGCATAACCTGCAAAGAGCCATGGGAAACCGGTAAATACCCAGGTTTTGGCCCATTCAAAGATCACCCAAAGTGGGGCGAAGGTAAGGGGGGTTTCCGGGAAAAAGCGACGATAAATAAAAGTCTGAAGCGCAGTAAACAGTCCCATGACAATCGCCATGATCAGGATCATGATTACGCTCAGGAAAGCACTGGTATCGCCATACACATGAATAGAGGTATAGAGCCAGAATGCACCCACAAACCACAATCCAATCCCATAAGCCCAGCCAATCCCAAAGGCCTGTTTCGCACTACGACCACGGACGCAAGCATACAATAAAGCAGGAGACAGAATTGCCAGCCACCAGTAATGATAAGGTGCCAGTGCCAAGCTAAAAATAGCGCCGGCAAATAAGGCAATCAATACAGGATAAATTAAGGCTAGCTGCTTTTGCTGCTGGGCTGGATTTAATAGCTTATCGAAATATGCTCTCATTGGCGCACAGCTCGAATTAAACGAATAGAACGTGAATCTGCCTCAAGAATGGTAAATTGCCAGTTTTCCAGTTCAATCGTCTGACCTTCCAAATCATTTACTAGACCGATTTCTTGTAATAACAAACCGCCCATGGTTTCAACTTCATCATCGGAGAAATTGGCATCTAGCATATTGTTAAAATGCTCGATTGGTGTCAGCGCTTGTACTACCCAGGTATTGGCTGTCTTCGGGTCTTGATCCGGAACAATATATTGTGCTTCTTCATCCGCGATATCATGTTCGTCTTCAATTTCACCCACAATTTCTTCGAGAATATCTTCTAATGTCACCAGGCCTGAAGTTGTACCGTACTCATCAATCACTACCGCAATATGAGTCTGGGTATTTTTCAGCATACGTAGAACCTGATCCGAACGTGCACTTTCCGGCACAAACAGCGGCTGACGCATCAAGGCACGAATATCGACTTTGGAAGAAGGCTCGGTCAGGAAAGGAAGCAGATCTTTGGCCAGCAAAATACCAACCACATTATCCGGTTGATCCGATGAGAACACAGGGAATCGCGAATGCGCAGATTCAACTAAAACATGCAGAATTTCGAGAAGTTGGTCATCTTCCTGCAAGCTAATCATGGACGTTCTTGGCGTCATGACTTCACGAATTTTGGTAGCCGGCAGATCCAATACGCCTTCCAGCATTGCAACAGTATCGGGTTCTAAAAATCGACGTGAATCTTGTACTAATTTTAGCAGTTCGTCGCGAGTTTCGGGTGCAGTTCCCAGCCATTTACGTAAGCCGCGCATACCCCACGACGGGCCTGATTCCTCGTGCATGATCTTTCCTAAAGACTCTTAATATCTAAAAAAACGTGATTTTATCATACCGCAGAAAATACGCTTGTCTATTGTAATTATGCTGCGCAGACTTGATCGCGCGGGTCAGTATGGTTTTGTGAATTGGTTCAAAGCGCGGGCTGCAATGCGATAGCCGCTTTATGCTAAAATAAGGCTGATCTTGAATTCCTGAGTCTGTCGATGTCTGAAGCCGAAATTACGCCAAGCCTGCAATTGAATACCCGTGGATTACGCTGCCCTGAGCCAGTGATGATGTTGCATCAAGCCATCCGTAAGTCTAAAGCTGGTGATGTAGTTGAAGTTTTTGCTACGGATAATTCAACTTCTTGGGATATTCCAAAATTCTGTATGCACCTTGGCCATGAACTGCTGCTTCAAGAAGAACGTCTGGATGAAAATGGCAATAAAGAGTTCCATTATCTGGTGAAAAAAGGCGGTTAAGAGATTTTTTGGGTAGATGAGTGATTCATTTGCCCATATTTTTGAAAGATTAAAATGAAAAGAAAGCTATTTTTTTTTGAATACTTGATCTGCTTGAAGTTCCTGACTTTCAGAAAATAAAAATTTGATATTCAAGCCTCTTCCAGAATTACAGTGATGAATCGGAACCATGGCCAGACCAATGAATCTAGGCTGAATATAAATAATTCACTATAATGCCGCAAAAATATTTATAACAATTAAAAATGATAAAAAATCATATCGCTCAAGTATTAGAGCAATTGGGTCTTAGCGCACAGAAGCGTGCTTTGCTTGTTCAGTTTTCCCATCAAAAACTTAATTCTGAAGTTTTTCTGCAACGTATTGATGGCCAACATGTCCTGAATCAGGGACTAAAAATTGAGCTGATTTGTGTGTCGACTAATGCCTTGATTCCCCTTAAAGAATTTATTGGAATTCAAGTAGCGATAGATCAGGTCACGGATCAAGGACAGTTATTTCGCAGTTCCGGAATTATTACTGCAGCAACTCAGGGACAGAGTGATGGTGCATTAGTGCTTTATAAACTCACCCTGGAAGATGCAACGTCGCTATGGCATAAACGCCGTAATAGTCGTGTGTTCATGGACAAGAGTGTCCGAGAGATTACTGAAATCTTATTCAAAGAATGGCAGGGTAAGAGTCCATTATTTTCGGCTGCACTTAAGCTGGATTTATCCGGTTTGCAGCAAACTTATGATGTACGTCCTTTTACTATGCAGTTGAATGAAAGCGACTATGACTTTTTAACCCGTTTATGGCGTAGTGAAGGGATTAACTGGCTGATTGATGAGTCTGAGCTTATAGTTGTGCATTCATCTGCACCGATTGCAGCACAAAAGCTTAGATTAATTGATGACAATAGCCACTACCAAGCTTTAAGCCGCAGGGCGATCCGTTTCCATCGTTCCAGTGCGACTGAACAAGAAGATAGCATGACCAGTTTTATTGCAGAACGACAGTTGCAGCCGACCGCTGTACATATCCAGCGCTGGCATGCCGGTCGCTTGAATCAGGAAGAAGGCATAGGTTCAGTACAAAGCAAGCACCAGCAGAGTCAGGTTCAGGATAATGCCAGCCTGGCATTGGAACAAGGCTGGAACATCAGTCCGGCATGGATCACTGATCTCAGGCATGCAGATCAGGCAACTCTAGCCTCGGATGCACAAATCGAGAAAATAAACCAAAATTTGCAGCATTTCTATGATGCACAGGCCAAACAATTTTTAGCAACATCCACGGTACGTGATGCCCAAGTGGGTTACTGGTTTCGGCTGGATCAGCATCCTGAAATTGACCAGCATCCAGCAGTAGATAAAGAATTTTTAATCATCTCTAGGAAATTTTATAACCAAAATAATTTGCCTAAAGACTTAAATGAGCAGGTTCATGCTTTAATTCAGCAAAGCTGTTGGCAGATGACAGAATCCAAGGACGCAGGTGAGCGTCAGGCCAACCAGCTAGTCTTGCAACGTCGCCATATTCACTTGGTTCCTGAGTATCAACCTTTATTGCAGCGGCCACAGGCCTATCCGCAATGCGCCAAGGTAGTCGGGCCAGAAGATGAAGAAATTTATGTGGATGAATGGGGGCGGATCAAAATCCGTTTTCTGTTCACTCGTCCGGATGACCATGCTCACGATGGTGGCGCAGGCAGCAATGACAGTGATACAGATTCAGCCTGGGTAGATGTTCTGACCCCGTGGGCAGGTATAGGTTATGGGGTCCGTTTCTTGCCACGCATTGGTGAAATTGTGGTCGTCGACTTTTTTGATGGCAATATTGATCGGCCTTTTGTGGTAGGTCGGATTCATGAAGGCCAACGTTCTCCGACGAAGTTTGATCAAAAAGGACAACTACCAGATACCAAAAAACTCAGTGGTATTCGCTCGCAAGAAGTACAGGGGCAAGGCTTTAACCAGTTACGTTTTGATGATACGACTGGCCAGATCAGTATACAGTTACATAGTAGTCAAGCTGCCAGTCAGCTCAATCTGGGTAACTTAAGTTATTCAAAAGAACAGGCTGAAAATGAAGGACGGGGTGAAGGCTTTGAACTTAGAACTGACCAATGGGGTGCAGTCCGTGCAGGTAAAGGGTTATTGATTTCGGCTCATAAACAGCAAGCCGCAGACGGTTCACATATGGATGCTGAACCAGCGAAAAGCCAGCTTGAATCAGGCTTGCAGATGAGCCAGGCGCTAAGTGATGTTGCTAAAAACCAGCAAACTGATCTGCTTGAAATCTTTGAAAATTTAAAAAGCTTTATTGAGAAAATTGAACAGCAAGATCAAGACAAGGCAACTGCCTTTAAACAGGCAATTATGATTCTGACAGCACCAAAATCCATTGCGCTGAGTACCCAGCAGGATATTCATTTGTCTGCGGAGGGTCAAATTAGCCACCAGTCAGCGGACAGTATTAATTTAAGTTCGCAGAAAAATATTATTGGGCATGCCTCTTCTAAAGTCAGTCTGTTTGCAGCCCAACAAGGCTTAAGAGCTTATGCCGCAAAAGGCAAAGTTTAACTACAGGCGCAAAATGATGGGATGGATATTATTGCACGCAAAGGTATCAAAACTATCTCCACTGAAGATCAGATCGAAATTACAGCAGCGAAGGAAATTGTTTTAACTGCGGGCGGTTCTCAAGTTGAGATCAGTAGTGCCGGAATTTTGCCGATGACGGGTGGTCAGTTTGAGATGAAGGCAGGGCAGCATCAATTTTTATCAGGGGAAAAGACAATACATGATATTCCCTATCTTCCTGCCTCATATAATAGTTCCTATATTTTAGAGTTCGATGTGCGACATAAAATAGACAATAAATTATTAGAAAGCTCTCCAAATTTTAGTCTTATTGATTCTAAGGGGAATGTACGAACAGGAGAGGTTCCCAAAGATGGAATTATTAGAATTACCTCAAAAAATAAGGAAGAAAAATATACGGTTATGGTGCATAAATATGATGCAGAGATATCGGAGTTAGAAGAATGACTTATACGGCTCGTTTAAAAGTATCCTGTGATAATAAAGACCTTTTATCAAAATTAAGCTATACCTTACTAAATACGACAACTCAAAAAAGTTATGGAGGAAAAATTGATCCGAATGGTTGTACCAAAATCTATAGTTGCAATAAATTAGATTTAATCTTTGTAGAGTTAATTTTAAATAATTCAAAAATTGCCAGAGTGCGTGTTCCCGCACTAGAAAATGGCGAATTTAATAAATCGATATATAAATTAAAATCAACTACAGGTACAACAAAACAAGCAGAATTAAATAAAGTACCTGTTAAAGTTAAAAATGAATTAGAAATAGCACTTGAAGCCTTACATGGTACAGCACTTTACTTTAGTAATAACTTTTTAGATCATGATAGCTCCTTAAGAATTGCTTATATGAAAGCAATTAAAAAAATGAGTCATGATTACTTAAAGGATGTTGAAAATGGAAGAATGACTGTAAAAGATGCTTCGAAAGAGGCTCATACATTAAGAAATGATATCTTAGAACAGACCAGGAAAAAGAATTCTCCAATCGCGTTAGCAGTATCACAAAAAGAAAAAATAGCGGCTAAAAGCTTAGATCAATTCTTAGAATATTATGCATTGAAATTAAAAGATCCTGATAAATGGAAAAGACTGAAAGATCAGTCAAGACAAACCTTAGATCATTATGTAAAAGCATCAACAGGTACAAGAAATTCATATTTTCAGGCGCTTTCAACAGCAGATAAAAATAAAGTTTTTTATAGTGTAGTTAAAGGATCAGGGGCATCCCATGGAACTTTTGATAAAGCAGCAAAGTATATGAAACCACTAGGCAGAGTAATTGTCGTTATTTCAATTTCCTATGCTTGGTATGAGATTTTTTCAGCTGAGAATAAAGAAAAGGAATTTTATAAAGAAGCCGCAACCATAGGCTCAGGAGTGGCAGCTGGCGCTGTGGGTGGTGCTATTGCAGGAGGAATTTGTGGCCCCGGGTCTCCCATATGTTCAACAGTAGGTGTAATAATTGGCGGTCTAGCGGGAGGGTATGGAGCATATAAATTAGTTGAAGCTTATGATGAAGAGTTGGAAGCTTTTACAGAATGGACTTTATTTTAATTCCAGTAGGTAGCCTGTATGTTTAAGTTTTTAAAAAGGTTAGTAAGAAAAGAAGCTAATAAAAATTTAGATACGAGTAATTATAAAACTAAAATTAAAAATTTTAGCTTAGAGCATGATCAGATTGTGGGCGTAAATATAGATGATGTAATAATAAAAATACCTTATATAGACATAGTAAGGATATCTATTATGGTTTATGGGGAAGATTTACTCCCTCAACCAATCTGGACTGTGCAAACAATAAAAGACATTATTGATATACCGAATGAATTAAATAATACTGATAAATTATTTTTTGAGGTTCTTAATAAAAAATTAGATGGTTACAACTCAATTCAAACCCAAGAAGAAATATTAAAAGCTATGAATTGTACCCATAACAGCCTATTCCATATTTGGCAGCGCCATGATGCAGATAAAATATTTAAATCTATTAAATACTAATTTTTTCTTGTACAAAAAAATTAAATGATGCGTATTTCATAATCTTATAAATACGCAGATTCAAATCCCAAGTGCAACACATTTGTAGTTAGTTGAAAAAGTTAGGTGTATTCATAGAATCATTAGACTTTTTCAACTCGCAATTGGAAAGCACACAATGAAGAAATACACCCAACTTTCTCAAGATGAAAGATACGAAATTTATGCTACTTTGAAAAGTAAAAGTTCAATCGCTACCCTTGCTCGGGAATTAGGACGTTCACGATCAACCATCTACCGTGAATTAAAAAGAAATACTGGGCAACGTGGATATAGAGCTCAACAGGCAGCTAAATTTGCAAGTCAAAGACGGTACCGTCCTTCATCATCAATGACAGCATTTGCCTTCGCTTATATTGATTATTTGATTGGTTTGGACTGGTCACCCGAACAAATTTCAGGTGCTTTAACACAACGCGGTTGGCTGGATGTACCTTCACATGAGTGGATTTACCAGTACATTTATCAAGATAAATCAAAAGGCGGTAAACTTCATCTACATTTAAGGCATCAGAAGAAATATCGAAAACGCGGTTACAAAAACACGGATCGTAGGGGTCAAATCATTGATAAAACAAGTATTCACTGCCGAGACCAGGTCATTGATCAACGACAACGTTTAGGAGATTTCGAAGGTGACACGGTGATTGGTAAACATCATAAAGGTGCTTTATTGACTCTCGTTGATCGAAAGAGCCTGTATGTACATATTGTTCATTTAGGGCCAACAAGAGCATCCTCTCCAACGATTACTTGTGCATTAGATCGTTTACAAATGAGCCATGCTTATAGTGTGACATTTGATAATGGCAAAGAATTTTCCGAACACAAAAGAATTACTGATGCTGGCATAGAGACGTATTTTGCTGATCCTTACAAGTCTATTCAGCGAGCTAGAAATGAAAATACGAATGGTTTAATCCGTCAATATCTGCCAAAATCATCATCGTTTGATGGCGTGTCAAACGAACAAATAGAGCAGATAGAGTTTGCACTCAACCATCGTCCTAGAAAAACACTAGGTTGGTATACACCGAGTGAAGTTATGGCTGGTTTTTATACTGTTGCACTTGCCGCTTGAATCCGCCATATAAAAAAGCCTCTAAAATAATTAATTATTTTAGAGGCTTATGCAAGCTAATTAAGCATTACATATTAGGGTAGTTCGGACCACCGCCACCTTCCGGTGTTACCCAGGTGATATTCTGAGATGGATCTTTGATGTCACAGGTCTTGCAGTGTACACAGTTCGCTGCATTGATCTGGAAGCGTTTTGAACCGTCATCATTTTCCATGATTTCATACACACCCGCCGGGCAGTAGCGCTGCGCAGGCTCATCCCATTTCGGTAGGTTCACATCTACTGGAATCGAAGCATCGGTCAGTTTTAAATGCGCAGGCTGGTTTTCTTCGTGTACCGTGTTCGATACAAACACAGAAGACAGACGGTCAAAGGTCAGCTTGCCATCCGGTCTTGGATAGTTCGGCTTGAAGTTCACTGCATCGACAGTTTTTAATGCCTTAAAGTCTGGCACCAGATCATGCAGGGTGAACGGTACTTTAAAGATGTTCTGGTCGATGAAGTTAAATGCACCCCCCATCCATTGACCGAACTTGTGCATTGCCGGGCCAAAGTTACGCGCGCTATACAACTCCTCTTTCAACCAGCTGTTGTTGAACTTGTCTGTATAAGATGTCAGTTCTTTTACAAAGAAGTCTTCACCTTCAGTCACACGGGCAATCGCCAGGTCACCGCCTTTTTCTACACCGGCAGCAATCGCTTCAAATACCGCTTCACCACACAGCATGCCGGATTTCATTGCAGTATGTGAGCCTTTGATCTTGGCAAAGTTCAGGAAGCCTGCATCATCACCGATGAGTGAGCCACCCGGGAAGGTAAATTTCGGCAGAGAGTTAAAACCACCTTTGGTTACGGCACGCGCACCATAAGAAATACGTTTACCGCCTTCTAGATACTGTTTGATCAGTGGATGGGTTTTCCAGCGCTGCATTTCCATGAATGGATACATGTGCGGATTTTCATAAGACAGATCCACGATCATGCCCAGAGTCACCTGGTTGTTTTCAGCATGGTATAACCACCAGCCACCTGACGAACCGGTTTCAGATAAAGGCCAGCCTGCACCATGCATTACCAGACCTGGTTTGTGTTTCGCTGGATCGATTTCCCAGAGTTCTTTAATGCCGATCCCGTAGTGCTGCGGATCAGCATCTTTATCCAGATTGAATTTTTGGATCAGGCGTTTACCTAAATGACCGCGGCAGCCTTCAGCAAAGATGGTGTATTTGGCATGCAGCTCATAACCCGGCGCAAAGTTATGCGTCGGTTCGCCATCTTTACCAATACCCATATCACCGGTTTGGATACCTTTCACCGTACCATCTTCATGATACAGAATTTCAGAAGCAGCAAAGCCCGGGAAGATCGATACTTCCAGTTCTTCGGCTTTCTGGCCTAACCAGCGCACCACGTTACCCAGTGAGATCACGTAGTTACCATCGTTATGCATAGTTTTAGGCACCATCCAGTGCGGTGCTTCTTGTGATTTTTCATCTGAAAGAAGGAAGAAAGTTTTGTCTTCTGTCACTGGCACATTTAAAGGTGCACCTTCTTCTTTCCAGTTCGGGAATAGTTCGTTCATGGCACGTGGTTCAAGCACAGCACCCGAAAGAATATGTGCACCGACTTCGGAGCCTTTTTCTACGACACAAACGGACAGATCATTTAAATTGTTTTCAATTGCAAGTTGACGGATCTTGATTGCAGCAGACAGGCCGGCAGGACCCGCACCTACGATCACAACGTCAAACTCCATCGATTCACGTTCGATGTGTTCCATGTAGGACTCCTCATATTTCTATTCGGTGGCAACCATAATCGGATGATTGGGTGCTGCCATGAGTGTTCTGAATTCCTAGACACAAAAATAGTAGTGTCTTTAAGCATCTGGGCTAGTATAGTTTTAAACCCAGGTTAAGCCAATTGGCTGAAACATATTATTTTTCCGTCATTAAGGTCTTCTTTATATGAATAAGTCAGCACCCGATAAAAATCCGACGAAAAAAGTAGCTTCTAGCGATGATAAAAATTTAATGGATATCGCACAATACTTAAAAGATGCACAGGGCAGTCACAAAAGGTCAATCCCGCCTTTGGATCAATGGCAGCCAAAGCATTGTGGCGCAATGGATCTCAAGGTTTTGGCCAATGGAGAATGGTGGCACGAAGGTCAATTGATCAAGCGTCAGCCGATGATAGACCTGTTTTCCACGGTACTCTGGAAAGAAGAAGGAAAATTCTATCTAAAGACGCCGGTTGAAATGATTGAAATCGAGGTCGAAGATGAACCTCTGTTTGTAAATCAGGTCGATCAGGTCAAGATTGAAGGCAGGACTTACCTGCAACTGACCACCACGACTCAGGACATCATTATTGTCGATAGCGAACATCCTATCTTTATGCGTCAGTATCAGGATGAATTGCGCCCTTATGTGCATGTGCGTTTTGGAATCAATGCGCTTATTCAGCGGGCTGCTTTTTTACATCTGGTGGAGATGGGCGAGCTTGGTGAAAATGCTGCTGGAGAGACGGTTTTAAGCTTGAAAAGTGGTGATTTAGACTTGCATTTAAGCACCTGAGGTTTAAGCTTTGTCGCAAGGTCATTTGAAACAAGCAACTAGCAACGTTATGAGCGCTATCCAACCGATTTATCCCTTAGTAGATCCCATGCCTAAAGCCAGTGCTGATGCACCTATCGGGATTTTTGATTCTGGTGTGGGAGGGTTGTCGGTTGCTTTGGAAATTGCCCGGTATTTGCCCAATGAACGCTTTGTTTATTATGCCGACACGGCTTACGTACCTTATGGGCCCCGTAAAGATCAGGAAATCCGTGACCTAACTGCGCGAGCGATTGAATGGCTGTATCGTGAAGGCTGTAAAGTTGCAGTCGTTGCCTGTAATACCGCTTCTGCATTTAGCCTGGATTATTTACGTGAGCATTATGGTGAAAACTTTCCGATCATTGGACTGGTGCCAGCGCTCAAACCTGCAGTCCTCAATACCCAATCCAAAACGGTGGCCGTTCTGGCCACACCTGCAACCTTTCGTGGCCAGCTGATTAAGGATGTCATGACCCGTTTTGCCGAGCCGGCACAGGTCAAAGTAATTCCGGTGACCTGTCTGGATCTGGTGCCTTTTGTAGAAGCCGGTCAGCAGATGAGTCCTGAGTGTCTGGCGACATTAACTCAGATTTTACAACCGGTTGTTGATCAGGGTGCTGATTATTTAGTGCTAGGATGTACACATTACCCCTTCCTAAAATCGTCAATTCAGTATATTTTTGGTCAAAAGCTGACATTAATTGACTCAGGATTCGCGGTTGCGAGACAAACGGCCCGAATTTTGATCAAAAATGGGTTATTATTTGAACATGAGTGCAAGGACAGTCTAAAAATCCGACTTGTGGTTAGTGGTCAAAATGCTGAACAGCTCCAGCCGATTTTAGGGCATCTGATTCCAGCCGATATTAAATGGCAGGTCAGCAATATGGAGACAGAAGTCAGCTAGGCGACCGTCACTCATCTTATAATTTTGAAAGATATATTTTTATACTGGGGTCGTCATATTGTGTCAGGGCAGGGTTTAGCCGGCCAGATCAATGTGCAGTAAAAGAGGATAACCAATGCTCGATAAACGTTATCAGGTGTTTATCTCCACCTCTGGTGTAGAAATGCAGCCAGAGCGGATCATCTTGTCACAAACTTTGGTCGGCATGGGTTTCTTTTCCTGGGGGCTGGAACAACGCACTCCTTTAAATACTGCATTTGCACGTCGCCAGATTGATGATTGTGATTATGTGGTGATTCTGCTGGGTAGCCAGTATGGCGAGCAGTCGGTTTCCGGTGTAGGTTATATGCATCTGGAATACATTTACGCTGTGACCAAGCAGAAACCGATTATTGTGTTTATGCATGAAGATCCGGCTTCACGTGATCCTTCCTTGCACGATGCGAAACCTGAATTACAAGAAAAATTTAAAGAATTTCGTCAGTTATTGCAGCAGGAAGCTGATCAGGTCTTTTGCTATCGTACCTTGCGCGATCTGGAAATGGCGGTACGTTTGAACATGCCGCAAATGCTGGAACGTTATCCGGTAAGTGGCTGGGTACGTCCTCAGAATACTCAAGCCTTGCATGACGAGATTGACCAGCTCAAAGCTAAAGTGGCCCAACTGGAACGCGATGGGGGGACACGTGAAGTGGATCCTTTCCTGAGCCTGCCGAAAGTGTCTATGCATGAAGTTTTCTCCTTCGAATACCGTATGCATGCTTATCAGGATGGTAACTTTAAAGAGCTGAAAGTTCAGAAAAGACTGACCTGGGCACAATTGCTGGCTATTCTCGGCTCTACATTCATTAATCCGACGCCGGAGGAATTTTTCTCCAAGCGTATGAATGAGTATTTGAATGAAACCGGTCTGGAAGATGCACGAGCGGAAATGCCGCGTGCACATGCTGTAGCCCGTGCCCAGATTAATATTCGTGCCCTGCATAGCCTGAAATTGCAGATGCGCCAGAATGACTGGATTGTGCCGTCAGGCCGTGATGACCGTCAGCGTCTGCTTTGGCAGATTACGCCTAAGGCACAAAAACTGCTGGATAGTAACTTGCTGGATAAAGATCGTACTTTTCAATATAAGTCAGTGTATTAATCCATATAGAGAATAAGTAAAAAGCTGTTAAAGTAAGCAGGTTGATACCACGACGGGCGTACTGCATGTTTTCTACAGCTAAACCGAAAGTTACGATTATATTGGCAAATTTAGGCACACCTGATGCACCGACTGTGCCGGCAGTACGCGATTTCCTGAAGCAGTTTTTATCTGATCAGCGTGTCATTGAAATTCCCAAGCCGATCTGGCAACTTATCCTGCGTTTATTTATTTTACCGTTCCGTCCCAAGCGAGTTTCCCAGGCTTATGCACAGGTCTGGGGTCAGGATTCACCGATGCGTGAGATTCTGCTGCAGCAGATGAGTCAAGTAAAGGCCAAACTCATTGAACAATATCCGCAATTTGAACTGAATGTGGTGCCTGCCATGACTTATGGCAATCCTAATATTCAGGCTGTCCTTGATCAGATTTCGGCTCAACCGCAAGATCATATTATTCTGTTTCCGTTATTTCCCCAGTATTCAGCGACCTCTACCGCACCTCTGTATGATGCAGTCGCAAAATGGGTATTGAAACAGCGCAATTTACCTGGTTTGTCGATTATCCGCGATTATTATCAGCATCCCTTATTTATTCAGTCACTGGCACAAAGTGTTCGGGATTATCAGGCGATTCATGGGCAGCCGGAAAAACTATTGATGTCATTTCATGGTATCCCGCAGCCCTATGCCGATAAAGGTGATCCTTATGCGGATCGTTGCCGGATCACAGGCAAACTGGTTGCAGAAGCTTTAGGTCTATCTGAAGATCAATATGCAATTAGTTTCCAGTCCCGGTTTGGTAAACAGGAGTGGGTTAAGCCTTATACGGATGCCTTAATTGAAGAGTGGGGCAAACAGGGCGTGAAATCAATTCAGGTGATGAGTCCGGCTTTCTCGGCCGACTGTTTGGAAACACTGGAAGAGCTGGCCATGGAAAATGGAGAGACCTTCAAGGCCAATGGCGGGAAAAGTTACAGTTATATTCCGGCTTTGAACAATCGTGAGGATCATGTGCAATTGCTCAATACGCTGTTACAGGCTAATCTTGAAGCATTGAACCAGACGCTTGCCCATTAATCTTTTGAGGTTTCTTATCCTATGTTACAAGTCAAAATTGTTCCTGTGACTGCATTTCAGCAAAACTGCTCGATTCTTTGGGATAGTGACAGTAAAGAGGCCGTTTTGATTGATGCAGGGGGCGAACCTGAAAAATTAAAAGCGGAAGTAGAAGCACTGGGCTTAACGGTCAAGGCTTTATGGCTGACTCATGGTCATCTCGATCATGCTGGAGCAGTTGGTGCTTTAAAAAAAGTTTGGGATGTGCCGGTGATTGGTCCGCATAAGGACGATGCATTCTGGTTAGATATGATTCAGGAAGTGTCTGCCCGTTACGGTTTTCCGATTCCGGAAAAAGTAGAAGTCACGCAATGGCTGGAAGGTGGAGAAGTTCTCAAACTGGGTGATGAAGAGTTTGAAGTACGTTTTGCCCCGGGCCATACTCCAGGTCATGTAATGTTCTATAACAGGAACCATGCTTTGTTATGGACAGGGGATGTACTGTTTAAAGGCTCAATTGGACGGACAGATTTTCCGCGTGGCAATCACCAGCAGTTACTCGATTCAATCCAGCGCGAATGTTTTAGTCTGCCCGATGAAACCCGGTTTATTTCAGGGCATGGTCCGATCAGCAATATTGGTTTTGAAAAACAGCATAATCCTTTCGTTGCGGGAAAAGCCGGTTAAAGTAGTTGAAAAGATCAGCCTAGCTGGTCTTTTTATTTGCTAAAAGGATTATTTAAAGACTGACGGGTTTGTGCGTAGATCAGCCAAGTCATAATGGCAAGGAGAATTCCAACAACAATAAATAAGCCATCCTGCTGGAAAATGCCTATCCCTAATGACAATATCGCAAGTATTCCTACCCCAATTAAAATGATCTTTAGAATAATGTAGCCCATGTTCTTGCTCTAAAATAATGTGATATTTCTGCGTAAGAACATAGTATTAAACTGGCATATGTGCTGTTAACTTGTGTTGGTTTTCTATAAGCCTTTTATAAAAATCATGTGATTATTTAGGATATGCTTAAATAGGATATTTTAAAAGGTTCAGTCTTCTTCAGAAGATTCAGTTGTTGGAGCATCTTGGGTTGGCAGTTTGTATTCCTCACTGGCCCAAGCGCCTAGATCAATCATTTTGCAGCGTTCCGAGCAGAAAGGACGAAATTCATTATTTTCCCAAGTGGTCAGTTTGCCACAGCGTGGACATTTTAAAGTGGTCGGCATCAGCACACTCCCTAGAAAAATAAAGCTTCGATTAGGCAAATATAACTGCACTTGTTAGACTTATACAGTTTTTATTAGTTTGATCTGATTATGTCGATTCGTCAATTTCAAGCACAGCGTATGCATGCGCCTCGTGATTTCCAAAGTATCAGTTCTGAACCGGTTTGTGTGGAAATCGGTGCGGGCAAAGGTAAACACGCATTGCTCTTTACCCAGACCAATCCGAACAGCAAGCTGATAGCGATCGAGCGGACTCGAGAGAAATTTTTGGCCATGCAAAAACAGCATGCGCTGGAAGGACAGCCGAATTTACAAACGGTTCATGCCGATGCCTTGCCGTGGATTGTGCATGCACTCTATCCAGCACAAGTCGAACAATTCTTTATTTTGTATCCGAACCCTGAGCCGCATAACCCGGCACAGCGTTGGCTGAATATGCCATTTTTTGAGTTTTTATTATCGCGTTTAGAAACTGGTGGCACGATTACTTTGGCGAGTAATATTCCTGAATATATTGAGGAGGCAGAGCAGCAGGTTCAAAACCTGTGGAAACTGCCTTTCGTTAAAGAAGTCATTGGCCAAGACTCGGCAAGAACTCATTTTGAAATTAAATATCTAGAACGTGGTGAGTTGTGCCAGCAATTGATTATTAGTAAACCGGAAGGCTATACAACACGTTTTGATGAGTTTCAGCCGCTACAAGGGCAGAATGCGAGTTCAGCGGAATAAGCCATGACGAAGCACATTGCAATTGTGGGTGCTGGCCCGGCAGGCTTGATGGCTGCAGAAGTTCTGAGCCAGTCTGATTATGAAGTTCATGTGTTTGAACAGAAGCCTTCGGCTGCCCGTAAATTCCTGATGGCTGGCAAAACCGGCCTAAATATTTCTCATGCCGAACCCGTCGAGCAGTTTGTGCAGCGTTATGATCAGGTAGACTGGTTAGAACCTTGGATCAAACGCTGGGATGCGATATGGATTCAAAACTGGATGAAAGATCTTGGCATTGAACCTTATATTGGTTCTTCAGGTCGAGTTTTTCCTACAGAAATGAAAGCCGCTCCACTATTGCGTGTCTGGTTAAAACGTTTAACTGAGCAAGGGGTACAATTTCATTATCGTCATCAAATTCTAGATCTGAAAAATCATCAGCTACAGATCCATGATTTAAAAAATGATTGCGCATTCACAGAAAACTTTGATGCGATTGTTTTGGCTTGTGGTGCAGTGTCATGGTCAAAACTCGGCAGTGATGGGAAATGGCAAGCATGGCTTGATTGCAGTGAGATTGAACCTTTCCAAGCCAGTAATGCGGGTGTGGAATATCCATGGTCTAAGTTTATGCAGCCAATCTTCGGTCAGCCCCTAAAACGGGTCGAGGCTTGGGTTGATGGCGGTGACAAGACCATGGGAGATATCGTGATCAGTCACTATGGTCTGGAAAGTGGTCTAATCTATAAACAGGACCGGGGACTGCGTCAACAGCTGAAACAGGGTCAGCCAATGCAGCTGAATCTGGATCTTTTTCCGGATCAAACCTTAGAGCAGCTGGCTAAAAAATTACAGCCAAGTAAAAAGCAGTCTTTGAATAATATCTGGCGGAAAGCAGGTCTGGATGGTGCAAAAGCTGCTCTGGTGCGTGAACTGTTACCAAAGCCACTTTGGCAAAATGCTACTGAATTAGCACAGCAGATTAAGCAATTGAAAATTCCTTTAACAGGTTTCCGTCCTATACAGGAAGCGATTAGCTGTGCAGGTGGTGTTAAACGCGAGGTTCTGTCAGAGCAGCTTCAGCTTAAATCCAATCCACATGTGTTCTTATGTGGTGAGATGCTGGACTGGGATGCGCCTACAGGGGGTTACTTGCTGACAGCCTGTTTTGCCACTGGACGAGCAGCCGCAGAAGGGGTGCAGCAATATTTAGTTCAAGCTCAATAATACGCATTCTTCAGAAAGTGAAAGTTAAATCTTAGAACTGCATATAAAATTTCAGGAAGCGTCCGCTTCCTGAAATGTATTATTTATTGTGCTGGGGCTTTATTTGCGGTGATCATCTCTGGATATTGCGAACGCCAGCGTTCCAGTTGCTCTTGGGCATGTAGATATTTGCCCAGACCTTTTACATTTTCACTGGCTTCATTTACGGTAGAGGCCTGAGATCTCGGACTATTCACCAGTTTTTCCTGATGTTCCCAGTATTGATACATCAAACCCTGAATATAACGGCCCTGTTCAGTTTTAAGCTCCAGATCTTTGAGCATATTTAGCGAAGACTGGACATGATCGCGTTGACGTTGCTGGACAAATTCCGGAGTCAGATTGTCATCATTGCGCATGCCATTGAGCTCAGCTTCCAGATCCGCGCTCATTTCCTGGAAACGTTCTTCATAGTCATTCAAGACAGCAATATCATGGGGATCATCTTCCGTTTTAGGGAAGTTTTTCACGGGTCCAGTTTTCAATTCCTGCATGATTTCCTCCGATGCAGAGTCTTCCGTTGCCTGCTGTTCTACAGATTGTGAACTTTTCTGGTCACAGGCCATCAAAAACATGGCGGCAGTGAAAAGTGCAGTTCGTGACATCAATTGAATCGTGTGCATGATTGAATCCTGTTCCTAATTATTTTTCTTGAATACATAAACATAGGTGATATAAGGGAAATTAATCATATCTTCTGCACCCTTGTCCGTATAGTTTTTGATAATTTGTTCGAATTGCTGCTTGAGCTGCTGTTGCTGTTCTTTTGGTAGTGCCGCAATAAAGCTGGTTGACAATAAGCGTTTGGAAACCACCTGCTCGACAGGGCCATGCTGTAGCTGTTGCATTTGCGTTTCAGCATAAGGCTGAAAGAGATTCTGTTCTTCAAATACTTTACGCCAGGCACCACTATGATAGCGTGGCGTATTGCCTTCCAGTGGTGCAATGCAATCTGCCAGGGCTTTAACCCAGTCGACTGTAATATCTCGTTGGTTCCAGACCAGTACCAGAAAGCCTTGAGGTTTAAGTACCCGATCCAGCTCCTTTAAGGTCTCTAGATTGGAAAACCAGTGAAATGACTGTGCACAAAACACGGCATTCACGCTATGATCGGGCAGGGGAAGCTGGTGGCTCATCCCTTCAAGGGTATGAATATCCGGATGTGCCAGTTTTAACTGGGCCAGCATTTCAGGGACAGGATCAATGGCGGTGATGTGGCTGCTGAGTGGAAGCAAATAGGCAATAAATTTACCTGTTCCTGTTCCCAAATCAACAAGATCTGCATCTACAGGCAATGACAGTGTCTCGGCAAGCCATGGGCTAAGATCTGCCGGATAGTCAGGGCGTACCTGCTGATAAAGCTCAGCCGCTGTACTAAACCCTTGTTGAGCTGCAGGATGCAGTGATTGTGTCATATTTTGCGCTTTTTAATCTTTTTCATCGATATAAAATAGCATATTCACTTTTTCGGCCCTATTCATTGAGTGAATTGTTGCCGAAAAGTTAGATTCACCAGCACGGGAAAGTTATGGATAAGCAGATTGTTTTTGAAGATGAGCATATACGCGCAATTTTTATGCCGGGGTCATCTTCAGAATTGATTTTTTCATTTGGAGATTTGATTACCCGTGCCAAGGGCTTGAGCATCAATGCCGAAAAATCATTAGCAAAATTTGAATTTAATGTTTTGGGAATCATGCCCAAACATAAATCCTGGTTTCCAAAAAGTTCCATGTGGAACATGTTGCAAGCCATTGCCGAGCTGATTGCACCGTTTCAGCAGCGCATTGCCTATGGTGGCTCCATGGGTGGCTATGCTGCGATTAAATATTCCAATCTGCTGAATGTTCAGCGAGTGGTCGCGATGGTGCCGCAATATTCGATTGATCCGGAAGATGTCGAAGATGCCCGCTACAACATGTTTTACCAGCCTGAGCTGAATGAAGGCATGCGGATTGAGGCAGAAGACGTCAGTCCGGAACGGGAATATATTCTGGTTTATGACCCATATTGTACCGAAGACCGGGCACATTATCTGAAACTAGAAGCCATACTTCCACAGCATCATGTACTGCATCTGCCATTTACCGGCCATGACGCCATCGCTGTTCTGGCCAGCTCCGAGCTGCTGTATGACTTTTTATTGCATGAATATGATGAAAGTTATTTCTACCAGAAAATGCGTCGGGTCAAGAAAAACAGCAAGTTCTATTATCGTAAGGTGATTGAGAATATCTTGCCGAGGCATCGTTTTGCTTTAGGGCGTATCCTGAAAAATAATGATCTGCTGCTGGATACCCAGTTTTTTGATGCAGCGCAAAAACAGGTGATTTTGCGTGAATTGCTGAGTAATAAACAGGTCGATCAGCAGGATCTGCTTAAGCTCGGAATTCACGTCAATCTGCCGCAGGAAAAGCGCCAGTTATTGCTCGATGCCTATGGACATGCACTGGTCTTTAACGTCATCAGCAACAAGATCGAAAGCTATACCGGTGATGCGATTGCACTGAACCATAAATTCCTGATTCCAATCTATGCCAAAGGTAATGGCTTGCTGACCATCAATCTGAATGATGAACGTTATCTGGTAGTGATGAATGATCGGCATATTATGAAACTGGTCAAGGAGCAGGATGAATTAAATGTAGGCATGCATCCGATTATCATGAAACGCTATGCTGATTTTTATATGTTCAGCTATAAACATCTGAATTTGCATACAGATGAATACGGCGCTTCCGGTTTCGTTGACGCAAGTGACAAAAATACACAGTTTGTGACACGAAGTGAAATGAACTAACCAAAAAATTTATCTAAAAAACAAATACTTGACTTATGTTTGCTAAGGCCTAATATGGTCTTAGGCGGTATGAAAAATAGTCACACCGCTTCCGGTTGTTTATATGACAAGGGAGTAAATATATGCAATCCAAACAAGTTACAAGTATTTGTTTTATTCTTGGACTGATGCTGCCTAATTTTGCACACGCGGAAAGTGTGCATCCTGCAGTGATCTTGCTCAGTTCTTCTCTTATTTTTCTGATCTTTCTCAGTGTATATGTGATTTATAAGGTGCGCCGTTCTCTGCGTAACCATATTGATAAGTCTGTAGATTAACCACTTCTGACAGTAAGTTGCTTGAAAACCCTGCAGGACTTGTTTTAAATGGCAATCAAAATAAATTGTCAAACAAGGTTGAGGGTAGCGCCATGAAAGCCGCTTATTTAGATTATGCTTCTTTAGACCAACAGGATTTGGACTTTCAGGCACTACATGCAGTATTTGATCAGCTGGTCTTATACCCGGCCACATCGGCTGCAGAGATTCAGTCTCGTGTGGCCGATGTCGATGTCATCATTACCAACAAAGTCATGATTGACGCGGCAACCATCCAGCAATGCCCTCAACTGAAACTGATCCTGATTTCTGCTACGGGCACCAATAATGTCGATCTGGCTGCGGCCAAGGCATGTGGCATTGTGGTGTGTAACTGTCAGGCTTATGGCACCTCTGCCGTCGCTCAGCATACCCTTATGCTGATGCTCAATCTGGCCACTTCATTTTTAACCTATCAACGTGCAGTACAGCAGGGCGAATGGCAAAAGGCCAGCCAGTTCTGTCTATTGGGTGCGCCAATTGTAGAATTGGCAGGCAAGACCTTAGGTATTATTGGTTATGGTGAGCTGGGCCATGCAGTTGCCAGACTGGCAGAAGCCTTTGGCATGAAAGTACTGATTGCAGCTTTGCCCAACCGTCCAGCAGATGATTCCCGTATTCCATTTGCAGAGTTATTGCCACAAGTGGATTTTTTAAGCCTGCATTGCCCTTTAACGGAAGATACCCGTCATTTAATCAGTCATGCCGAACTGGACACGATGAAACCAAGTGCATTTTTAATTAACTGTGCGCGTGGTGGAATCGTCGATGAACAGGCTTTGGCTCAGGCCTTATGCGAAGGCAAAATTGCCGGTGCTGCGACGGATGTGCTTACCGTGGAGCCTCCGAAAGAGGGAAATGTATTGCTCGATGCCTCAATTCCTAACCTGATCGTTACACCGCACAATGCTTGGGGCAGCGTTGATGCGCGTCAACGCATTGTGGATCAGATGGTGGAAAATGTAGAAGCCTTTAAGCAAGGCCGGCCTATCCGTCAGGTAAATTAAAAACTGCCAAATAAAAACTAAATGCTGATTAAATTCGATCAGCATTTTTTTCGGTTTTCTGGCGTAATATATTTATCTAATAGCTTTAAAAATTCACTCTGAACCAGTGCAGACCGGGGGTTAAATATAATTTCCTGATAGACGCGCTTAAATTCGGGTACCCGTTCATCGGGACGCTTGTCATAAGATGTTCGATAATGGGTTTCAAACATATAAATCAGATGATTCTGCGAAAAATAAGCAGTTCGATAGCTATAAATGTCATCTCCTTGAGTCCCGATTCTTAATTTACACATATCCTTGATCCGATACAGGTCGGCATTATTGCCAGAGGCGGGCCTAAATTCAGCTTCCTCCAAGTGTTCTATATGCTGGATTTTTTCGCCTTCGGTTTTATGGTTATAAGGATTCGCACTAGACAGGCTCGGGATGGAGGATAATTCATCATCAATCGCAGCAATTGAGGTCACGGTTTCACCTGAAACCAGTAAAGTGATGTACAGGATGGCTACACCACACAGAATGCCGGCGATAAAGCTGAGGAGATTTTTTTTCATTTTTATTATCTTCTCATGATTTTACTTGAGTTCAGTCTAAAGAAAGACTCAACTATCTTCAATGCTTAAAAGAAAAAGCCCGTAATGGGCTTTTTTCAATGCGATGATTTAAAGATCATCTACTGCATAACTGGTTGCTGTACCGGAACTTGATTGGGATTGTGATACCGATGAATTTTGAGTTGCGGTAGATGGCTGACTCAAAGGCTGTTGCACGATTGGCGTCTGTTGTGAATTGCCGCGCCAGACTTCACGGGTTTGCTGAATTTTCTGACCCGTTTGCTGTGCTGCCTGAGTCGCACCTTCATCTACTTTCTGGATGGTATCTGATGCCGCAGACTTGGTATTGCCCCAGGCACGATCTACACCCGGTTTGATTTTGGCAATGCCTTTTTCAGTGACTTCACCTACTTTTTCAGCGGTATTGATAACACCTTCCTGTGCTTTATAGGCAAATACATGCAGCAGGTTCGGATTCTCACCATAAGGTGCAATCGGTTTAGTAGTCTGAGTGGTTTCGGTCTGTGCAAATACAGGTGCACAGAACATTAAAGCAGTCGTTAAAATAATTGGGGTTTTGATATTCATTATGGATCGACCTCGAATTCGTCAAAGAGCGGTCTGAGTTTGGTTTTCAGTGTAACGGATAATCAGCCAAAAACAATGAATAAGCTGTGAAGAGAATATAGGTTCAGCGTAGTTTGATGCGAGGATTTTATAATTTTTAAGAGAAAGAAAAAGTAGGTCAAATCAGAAGAAAGATTAAATTTCTGTTCATTCAAATAAATAGCCCCATTTTCATCATAAAAACAGGGCGATCTATTTAATCACATTGAGTTAGGGCATCTTTGGCAAAATGATTGCGCAGAGTTACAAAGTTCTTTTGTACTGCCGCATCATGCAGGTCAAATTTTTGTGCTGTGCTGGTTCCGTCGCGCTGGAAAGTTGCTGAGCCGGCATCAATCAGGGTCATGCCTTTAAATGACCATTGTTCAACTGAACGGTTGTTACCGATGTCGCCAGTAAATTCAATCACGCATTTGTCGAGGAACTTAGTCAGTTTCGCCTTATTGTTGGTGGTTTCTGGAATAACTTCGAGATTTTTTACTTCCTGTAATACACCCAGTTCCAGTTGTGGAATGGTGGGTTGAGATGTACATGCTGTAAGTGCGATACCCGCAAGAGTCGTCATAATGAGTGTTTGAAATTTCATGCGCTTCTTTCTTGTTGAGTGTTGTTAGGGTGAGTATAGGGAATTACTAAAAGATTGGCCATACTCCATATCTTTCAAATTTAAAGATAAAATCAAGTTACTTAATAAAATGGTTTAGAAAATTATTTCTTTCTAGATAAAGGGCCATTTCTTTTGGCAAACCTTTCATTTTCTTTATTTCTTTCCATTGTTGTTTCAATAAAATTGTTTGGAAGTAATGTGGAAATTAATGCATAAATTTGTGCGATGCTTAATAGAAATAAATATGCAAAAAACACACTTCTAAGCAAATATTTTATTGGCTCAAATAGACTTATATTCTTAATAGGATAAATAATAAAATTAGATAAAATACAAAGTATTAATATAAAAGTAGTAATAACTAGGCTTAGGCTTAGTCTCTTGAAAATTTCATCCTTATCTTTTTCATGAGCTTCAGTAGAACTACTACTTGTATCTCCTTTAAAAATTTTAGAAATAGTATCAGGATAAAATAACGCGAGCCATATACCTAAAATTGCAAAAATGATTGAAGTAGTACTCGTGATACTATCGAAAATATTTTTTTGATACTCGAAGGGAATCCACTTTCCTAAGAAGAAAGCTATAAGAGTAAAGAGGAAGATGAGTAATACAAACTCTCTTTTAGTCATTTTTTTCTTCTTGTAAAAGAAGGATAGGCAGAGTAAAACTTGAAGTGCGACATAAACCACCTAATTAATTTAAAGGGTTTATGGAGTATATAAAATTGTCATACCATCATCTTAACTTTGAAGATCGTACTGCATTAATGCTTGAGTCAAGAAAAGAAGGCTTTTCAGCCAGAAAATTTGCTGAACTCATTAAAAGACATCCTAGTACGATCTATCGTGAGCTTAAAAGAAATAGCATCAATGACGTTTATCAAGCTCAATATGCTTCTGATAACACCTTCGCTAGACGTAGACGCGGTCACAGAAAACTCAAAATCGACTCAATTCTCTGGAGATTTATTGTTGAAGCGATCCGTTGTTTATGGTCTCCTCAGCAAATAGCAAAGCGTTTAAAGACATTTCCTGATTTGGATCAAACAATGAATGTAAGCCATACAACGATTTATTCAACTATACGAGCATTACCAAAGGGTGAGTTGAAAAAAGACTTATTATCCTGTCTGCGTCATGAAAATAAAAAGCGAAAAGCTAATGGTGAACCTAAAAAAGATTCTATATTACAGGATATTAAAACTATTCATGAGCGCCCAGCCGAAGTTCAAGAAAGAAAAATACCGGGTCATTGGGAAGCCGATTTAATTAAAGGTAAAGACAATAAAAGTTCGATAGCAACACTTATTGAACGAAATACACGGCTCTGTATCTTGGCAACATTACCTGATGCAAAGGCAGAATCAGTGCGCAAGGCTTTAACTGAAGCTCTGAAATATTTACCTGCAGAACTGCGTAAAACGTTGACCTATGACCGTGGACGTGAGATGTCAGAACATAAAATACTCGAAGAAGATTTAGGCATAGATGTATATTTCTGTGACCCACATTCGCCATGGCAGAAAGGTACATGCGAAAATATGAATGGTTTAATTAGGCAATATTTACCTAAAGGGATTGATTTAAATCAGGCAGATCAGCATTATTTAAATCAAGTCGCCATGTCACTGAATACTCGTCCTAGAAAAGCGTTAGATTGGCTTACACCATTAGAGAAATTTGCTCAGCTTGTTGATTATCATAAGGCTTTTGAAACTGTCGCACCTCATGTTTGAATTCGCCATATCTTTCTTATGGTGGTATAACCAATTTAATAATTGATCTGTATCAAAGATTTGATTTCCATTTTGATGAATATCTAACTCAAACTCGTCATTTGCGATACTTTTACTTAACCAATAAATTTTAGAGGTATTCCCTTGTAAAGAAAAACCAAGGTCATCCCATTTACTATTTAATGAAGATTGAGATTCCCATTCATCAAGTATTTTGATTAATTCCTCTTTATTTTGAGGCTGGTAATTAGTTTCTAAAGAAAACTTAATTACTTTTTCATTAATATGATCATCTTTACGAAGTATTTTGTTAGTTAAGCTTTGCCATTTACTTAGATTCAAAAATTCAATTGTAGAAATTTTATTATGTTGATAAATTTTTCTAATTTGAGAGTGATTTTTCAAGAGAAAATCAATTTTTCCTTTATTTCTAATTAATTGCAGCTGAAATTTACCAATTAAGTTTTTATATAAATTACCATCTTCATCTTCCCAGCCGGTAATGATATTTTCGAATGAACCATCAATATTTTTCTGTGAAGTAAACGCTACATAAGAACTTAATTTAGAAAAAAACTCTTTTAGATATTTTTCTAAATTCAATCTTCCATTCTGCGTATAGTCAAAACTGATAGTTGCAACTTTTGCCTCTTGGGTCATAAAGTAAAAGTATGTTGGAAAGCCCGGAATTTCATCTTCTGCAATATCATTAAAGTTAATATTTGCTTCGCCAACTTTAGAAGATCCAGATATAGAAGGAAATTTATTATTAGTCGTAGCAGATTCATTCCAAGTAACTAATAGGAAATCATTATTGATTTTTTTAATATCATAACAAAAAGTTTTCTTTACATCTTTATCTTCAAAAGGAGCATAAGTACATGTTTCTTTTAGGGGTTTATCATCTTGAGTAACCCAATCCTTTAGGTCATCTAAAAATGTTTCCAGATTGCCGAAAATAGCTTTATTACTATTTCCTCTTTCATATAAACCGCTTTCTTTAATTTTGTATAAAGTTATTTTAGCGATAGTACTAGATGACATAATATTTTTTCATTAAAAAACCCCACTAATTTATAGCGGGGTTTTGTTTAAATTTCAAGCAATTAACATTTAATGTTGAAGCACTGAAATATCTGCAACTTTAGTGAACAGGTCACGTAGCTGAGCAAGCAGACGTAAACGGTTTGCTTTCAATTCAGCATCATCTGCCATCACCATGACGCCATTAAAGAACGCATCTACTGGTGCTCGTAGGGCAGCCAATGCAGATAACGCAGCAGTGTAATCTTTAGAAGCAAACAGCGGCTCAACCACTGGTGTGATTTTCGCAAGTTCAGCGAACAATGCTTTTTCAGCATCTTCCACCAGATTTGCTTCAACCACTGCACCTTCAGGCGCAGCTTCTTTAGCAAGAATATTCGCCACACGCTTGTTCGCAGCAGCAAGTGCAGCAGCTTCAGGCAATGCACGGAAGTGATTTACCGCATTTACACGCTTGTCAAAATCAAGCGGAGATTTTGGTGACAACGCTTGAACCGCCTGGATCACGTCAACGTCAACGCCTTGGTCTTCGTATTTCGCACGGTAACGGCCTTCAAGGAATGCAACTGCATCTGCCAAAGTCTTGTCGTGGTCTTTCAATACGTCGCCATAAGCAGCCAATGCCAGCTTGATCAGATCTTCGATTGAAACATCTAGTTCGTTTTCAGTTACCAGACGCAGGATACCAATCGCAGAACGACGTAGCGCAAATGGGTCTTTAGAACCTGTTGGTGCCTGACCGATACCGAAAATACCAGTCAAGGTATCTAAACGATCCGCAAGAGCAATCGTTGTACCAGTTTTAGTCTTAGGCAGAACGTCACCCGCGAATTTAGGTAAATACTGCTCACCTAAAGATTCAGCCACTTCATCATTTTCGCCTTCAAGACGTGCGTAGTAAGTACCCGCGATCCCTTGAAGTTCCGGGAATTCACCGACCAGCTCAGAAGTTAAGTCGCATTTTGCAAGTAAAGCTGCTTTTTCAGCATCTTCAGCTTTGGCACCGGTAATCGGAGCAAGCGCGACAGCCAGTTTGGCAATACGTTCAGACTTGTTCCACAAAGTACCCAGTTGTGCCTGGAATACCATGTTGGCCAGTTTCTCTTTACGAGACGCAAGCGGTTGTTTCTGGTCTTGCAGGAAGAAGAATTCTGCATCTGACAGACGCGGACGAACTACTTTTTCGTTACCTTCAATGATTTGAGTCGGATCTTTAGACTCAATATTAGAAACGGTAATGAAGTAAGGCTGTAATTTGTTTTCAGCATTCACCAGACAGAAATACTTCTGGTTGTCCTGCATAGTGGTGATTAACGCTTCTTGAGGAACGGCAAGGAAGCGTTCTTCGAAGCTGGCACGTAATGCAACCGGCCATTCAACCAGAGCAGTGACTTCGTCACGCAGATCCGCAGGAACAATGGCAATCGCATTCACTTCATCAGCCAGTACTTTGACTTGCTGATCGATGATTGCTTGACGCTCTTCAAAAGACGCAATCACTTTCGCAGCGCGCAGGGCATCCAGATACGCATCTGCATTGGCCAGAATAATCGCTTCAGGCGCATGGAAACGGTGGCCATAAGTCACGTTGCCTGCTTTATGATCCTGAATGGTTGCATCAATCACATTGCTGTCTTTTAACAAGACCACCCATTTTACCGGACGAACGAATTCAGTACGGCTAGCAGCAGAACGCATGCGTTTTGCGATTGGCAATTGATCCAGAGCATGTTGCAGGATTTGTGGCAGTAAAATGTCAAGGCTTTGGCCTTTCACATCTTTCAGGTAGCAGACTTTTTCAACTTTACCGGCGTGGAAAGTAGACACCTGATCAACCGTAATGCCTTGACCGCGCATAAAGCCTTCAAGTGCTTTGGTTGGTTTGCCTTCAGCATCATAAGCCGCTTGCACAGCAGGACCGTCAAAACGTTTTTGCGTATCCGCTTGAGCAGCATCAACATTTACGATTTTAAGTGCCAGACGACGTGGCGCTGCATAAGCTTCGATCGCATCGAAAGCCAGACCCGCATCTTTTAAGCCTTTTTCAGTTTCAGCTTTTAAAGCATCACGTAATTTTTTCAGGCTTTTTGGTGGAAGTTCTTCACAGCCAAGTTCAAATAAAACTGTATGTTTAGACATTATTTGTTCTCCGCTGATTTTTCTGCTTGAGCCGCTTCTGCTTCTACTTGAGCTTTAAGCTGAGCCAGGACTTCGTCACGTAGGTGAGGTTCTGCCATTGGGAAACCAAGTTTCGCACGTGCTGCTACATAACTGGTCGCAATTGAACGTGCCAAAGTACGCACACGCAGAATATAACGCTGACGTTCAGTCACAGAGATCGCGCCACGCGCATCTAACAGGTTAAAGCTGTGTGATGCTTTAATCACTTGCTCATAAGCAGGTAATGGCAGTTCAGCTTCGATTAAACGGGTCGCCTCAGCTTCGTAGAAATCGAACAGTTCGAACATTTTTTCTACTGGTGCATATTCGAAGTTATAAGTCGATTGTTCTACTTCATTTTGATGGAACACATCGCCATACGTCACAGTACCGAACTGACCTTTGGTCCAAACCAGATCGTAAACTGAGTCTACACCTTGCAGATACATCGCCAGACGTTCCAGACCATAAGTGATTTCACCGGTTACTGGGTAGCATTCAACACCACCGACTTGCTGGAAGTAAGTGAACTGAGTCACTTCCATGCCGTTCAGCCAAACTTCCCAGCCTAGACCCCATGCGCCCAGTGTTGGAGATTCCCAGTTATCTTCCACGAAACGGATGTCGTGAACTAAAGGATCAATACCGATTGCCTTTAAAGAATCTAGGTAAAGCTGCTGGATGTTGTCCGGGTTTGGCTTAAGCACAACCTGGAACTGGTAATAATGTTGCAGACGGTTCGGGTTCTCACCATAACGACCATCTTTCGGACGGCGTGATGGCTGAACATAAGCAGCATTCCAGGTTTCGGGACCTAACGCACGAAGGAAAGTTGCAGTGTGGAATGTCCCTGCACCCATTTCCATGTCGTAAGGCTGTAACACGACGCAGCCTTGCTCCGCCCAGTAGTTTTGTAAGGCAAGAATTAAGCCTTGGAAGGTATCAATATGCGATATGGCGCGACTCATGGTCATCCACTTAAAATTAGAGAAAAATTGTGCTTGATTATAAGGATTTTACAGGGGAGTGGCAAAGGGTTAATACGCTGAAAATATTTTGGAAAAAATTAAAATGGTCTTCATTCATGCCAGATTTTGCGCGGCTTTGCTGCAATTTTATGCTGGAATAGCAATGGGATGAGATCCAAAAATCAGGAATAAATCAGATGTATAGCATCCTGTTCACTGAAGCGCGATAAAGTTAAACTGATCTCATACGATTGCGGTCTTAGAATTAGTTTAATCTTCACACAATATAATAATGCCTAATAATAAGGAACTTCATGACCACTTACCAAATTCAGTGCCATTTAAAATACAAGATTGTGCAACCTACCGAATTTATTTTTATGGTTCAGGTCGCCCATCATCCCGATCAGAATATTCTCGGAGAACAGCTCACTATGAATATGCCGGTCAAGTGGCATGAATTTCAGGATGCTCAGCATCAAAACCGTCATATCCGGTTGCAACTCGAACCCTGTGAGGCATTTGAACTGAACTATAGCGCGACAGTTACCCGTCAGCCGAGCATTCCGAATGATCTGAGGCAAAACTTGAGTGAAGTCAAAATTCCAGACCTGCCGGATGAAGTACTACCTTATTTGCTGGCCAGCCGCTATTGCAATTCAGATTTATTACTAGAAATGGCGAAACGTTCATTTGGCTGGATGATACCCGGCTATACGCGTGTAAAAGCCATCGAACAGTGGATTTATAACAATATTTTTTATGTCTCTGGCTGTTCTGATCAGTTTACGACTGCAACGGATGTGCTGGTCCACCGAGCAGGTGTATGCCGTGACTTTGCTCATTTGGGCATTGCGCTGTGTCGTGCTTTAGGAATTCCGGCACGCATGGTGGTCGGTTATGTGGAAATTGAAAAATTTTTACCCGATTTTCATGCCATTTTTGAAGCCTATCTGGAAGGAGGATGGGTACAGTTTGATCCGACCCGTTTAGCCCCGGTCGACGAGCTGATTCGCATTGGTACTGGGGTAGATGCCGGAGATGTAGCATTTTCAACCTATTATGGTCAGGTCGAGCTGCTCAAAATCGAACCTCTGATTAAATCTGGTTCTCATAGCGAAGCTGAGACTAAAATCACCTGACATGAATGATCTTATTGAAAATCCTATGAGAGATTGAATAGTAAAATAGGACTAGATGGATGGTTTTTCTCTGGTGTGTGACTTAACTTTTTAAACAGCATCCATTTAAGTGTAATTAAAAGATATAAAATAAATACATCTTTAAAGCGACTAGTTTTATAATGCGCAAAATCTGTAAACATTAAAATCAGGCGCGCCGTGTTCCATTCCAATCTCGACTGGCTCAATACCTTAAAACCGAATTTTAAAGTTCTTCCACTCAAGGACCGTTTACTCTGCGGTATTGGGGCACTACTGGGTCTCACGGTATCGTCATTACTGAGTTTATGGATTCTGGGTGATTTTGAAGCCTGGTATATCGCACCGATGGGAGCTTCTTCGGTGCTGCTGTTTGCAGTTCCGGCCAGTCCATTGGCGCAGCCCTGGAATATTCTGGTAGGTAATACCATCGCGGCTGTGGTGGGTGTGAGCTGTGCCTTGTTTATTGCCAGTCCGACCGAAGCTTTTAGTCTGGCGGTGGCATTAGCAATCATTTTAATGATGACCACCGATTCCCTGCATCCACCGAGTGGTGCTGTGGCTATTACGGCGGTACTCGGCGGCAATGCGGTGCATGAACTCGGCTATGCTTTCGTTTTCTATCCGGTGCTGCTGAATTCGATCTTATTGATGGTAATTGCGATCGTCTTTAATCGAATGATTGGCAAGCGTTATCCGCAGCAGGCGCAATTGAATACCCGTTCCAAAGATCCGACCCCGACCCAGAAAGTCACTATTCAGCCGCAAGATATTCAGGAAGTACTAGATCAGCAAACCGAGCTGCTGGACATTAGTGAATATGACCTGCAAAAGATTATTCTGGAAGCGCAGGACCGAGCCAATGCCCGTGCGGTCAACCAGTTTACCTGTCAGGACATTATGACTAAAGACGTGGTGACCCTGCATGCTAATGATAATATTCAGCATGCACTGGATAAATTTAAAGAAATGAACCTGATGAGCCTGCCGGTGGTTAATGCGGAAGGCAAGCTGGTGGGAACGCTGGCCATGTATCAGGTGGTAGAATGGTTTAAACGTGCTGCAGATGTGCGCAGCAGCTGGGAACATCAAGTCAAACATATTATGACCCGCAAAGTGGTCACTGTGCAGCCATTGCAGCCGATTCAGGATCTGGTGCCCTATTTTGTGGAGCGTTCCTTTAACTATATTCCGGTAGTGAGTGAGCAGCGTCTGGTCGGAATTATCAGCCGCGCAGATATTATCGCTGCCCTGAATCAGGAACTGAACCATTTTAAAATGAGAGCTTAAAGCTGTTTTGAATAGTTCTGAAAAAAAAGCACCCTCGGGTGCTTTTTAATTTGGAATCTGGATTTATTTAAACTTAGATAAAGAACCAGTAAATAAACAGGGAAACCAAGAAAATACACATGATATTCAGGACAAAGCCGACTTTCATCATTTCACTTTGTTGAATATGGCCAGTACCAAACACAATCGCATTCGGTGGTGTCGCCACAGGTAGCATGAAGGCACAAGAAGCCCCAATCCCGATCACAATCACCAGAATCTCTTTAGGCATACCCATCTGGTCGGCAATGGCGGCAAAGACCGGAACCAGTAAGGCAGCCGAGGCAGTATTACTGGTAAATTCAGTCAGGAAGATGATGAAGGTTGCCACAACGAAGATAATTACGAGAGGCGAGGAGTCACCGAAAGCATTTGCCAGTGTTTGACCTAAAACCAGAGAACTGCCTGAATCCTTCAAGACAGCACTTAAGGTCAAGCCGCCACCAAACAGATAGAGCACGCCCCAATCGGTATTCTCAGCAACCTGTTTCCATGTAGCCGTACCCAGAATCACCACCAGACAGGCTGCCAGAATCGCGATCCAGGTATCAGGCTGTGAAATACCGAAATTTTCAGTCAATTTTTTACTGAAAATCCAGGCCATCGCCGTACAGAGGAACAACACCATCGTCGCAATACGGGTGGTGGTCCAGGGAATATTTTCGGTGACAAAATTCACCTTATGATTCAGCTTTGGACGCAGCACCAGATACAGACTGATCAACATTGCTGGCAGGATGATGAACATCATTGGTAGGCCGACTTTCATCCAGTCAGCGAAGTCATAACCGAGGGCTTTGGCTGCAATCGCATTCGGTGGAGAACCGACGATGGTGCCCAAGCCACCAATACTGGCTGAATAGGCAATCCCGAGCAGAATAAATACAAAGGTTTTACGTTCTTTTTCGGCATCCAGATGCGCAAGTAAACCCAGCGCCAGAGGCAACATCATAGCTGCGGTGGCGGTATTGGAAATCCACATCGACAGGGCAGCAGTTACTAAAAAGATAGCCAGTACCGAAGCACCGAGATGTCCACCGGAGAGCGAGATAATCCATGTGGCAATCTTCTTGTCCAGTTTCTGGATATGCAGCGCCGTAGCCAAAGCAAAACCACCAAAAAACAGGAAAATCACGGGATCGGCAAAGGTAGCGAGTGCTGCCTGCATGCTAATCGGTACCAGTTCATCACCATCTGCCATCGGCATACTCAATACAATCGCCAGTACCGGTATGAGTAGGGCTGTAATCGTAATATGCAGGGCTTCGGTCAGCCATAGAATGGCGATAAAGGTCAGTAGGGCCAATCCCTTATTGGCATTTTCGTCATAGGGTAAAATATGATACAAGCCATAAGAGATCACGGCAGCGATCACAATTAAAATCCAGCCTTTGCGAATTCCTTTTGGCATGGCATTAGTCGGGGTGCGTAAAGGGTCGTTCATACAACCTCCTTGCTCAACTTTTTTATTTAAAAGCGTTTTTGAAATTCTTATAAAAGTGAATATGTGTTTTGATTAAAAAAGATATTATTTAAACAGTATAGTAGAGTGTTGTAATAATCCCACACTTTGCCAAAGTGCGTAAATCCCCAGTCCAAATAGAAAAAACAGCACCAGATATTTGAAATGTTGCTGGGAAAGTCGATGCCGTATTTTTCCCCCTAACCAGACGCCGATGAGTGCAAATAACGTGATTCCGAGCAGGATATGTCGCTGATGGGTTTGTAAAGAAATGAGGATCGGGAAGAGTAAGGTCAACTGCACCAGTTTGCTGGCAATAAAGTTGAGATTACTGATAATGACGATATCAGTTTTGGAGAGCTGACAGCTAAGCAGATACATCATCAGGAAGGGTGCCATGGCATTGGTTGCACCTCCAATCATGCCGGCCAGTAAACCGAATCCTAGCATACTGAGCTGACTGCTACTGACCCGAAGCGGAGTAGAGCGTAACTGATCCAGTACATAGAAAATAATCACCAGACCCAGTAATAATTTAAGATAGCCTTCATTGATCCAGATGAGTAATTTGACCCCCAGCACACTACCGACCAAGCTGCTTAACATGAGTGGCCAATAGTGTGAGACATAATAGCAAATGCTCTGCAACAGGCTATGTTTTGGATCGCTATTGAGCATCCAAAGGTTCAATAACAGGCAGGGGAGGATCACTAAGGTGACTGCTGTACTTAAGGCATATTCACTGGATAAGGCAGCCGTACTCAGCATAGGAAAGCCAAAACCACTGACCCCATGCAGTAATGCCGCGATCGCACACAGCCAAAGTACAATCCATTCTGCCTGCGTCATCTGAAATCCATTTCAAGTAGAAAGTATCAACTTATCCTGAATAGGCGAGTAGGGTAAAGCGTAAAATGGTAATAAGACCAAAACCTAAAAATCAGACAAAAAAAACCACGATCTTTTGGGGGAAGGACCGTGGCATAAAAATTTCACCATATGAATATTTAGGTGAAAGAGGAAACGATTTTATCGGTAGTCTTTATCCTGATTCACGGTACGCACAGGACGTTCATAATCAGTTCTGCTCGCAGCATAATCAGGCATAGAATTCTTTTTTGGCATCACTAACCATAGAACCAGATAAACTAAGATACCCGGGAAAGCAGCACTCATGACCGAAATAATCACGAAGATCAAGCGTAATAAATTTGCGTTCCAACCAAAACGTTCAGCAATACCACCCATTACACCTGCAATCATGTTTGAGCGGTTAGAGCGATATAAACCAACATTGGCCATCCAAGTCTCCTGATAGAAAAAATAAGATTGAGTCTAAAAAATGACTCATATTTATAAGAATGGAGTTTTATCTAAATTTTTAAAGTATCTATTGAAAATAAATTCGTTAAGTAATGTTACGGGAGATTAAATAATCCTTAAAAAATCACTAAGATCATAAAAATTCCATTGAATTCATTATTAAAACTTATAAGTTTTCAGTGAGTCGTCTGCCTATATAGATGTGCACCCCTTCAGGTATATTTTTAAAATGAAATCGAATGTATCGCATCATTTAAGTGGTTTATGCCGGCTTGGATTTGTGCTGGGAAGTGTTGCAGGACTGATTGCCTGTGATGACCATCAAAGCAAACCCTTACCTGATACTACGAAAACTTTGGCACAAGATGGCGTAGTCATCTCCGCCGCCAATGAAAGTTATGACACCCGTAATGCTAAATCGCTCACCCAGACTGCAACCTATAATGCATTGCCTGTAGAACCAAATGTCGATCCTAAACCTGTACCGGATTATGCCAAAAGCTATGTCGGGCGTTATCTTACCCAGATTGATTGTGACGGACGGTTTGCACCTTGTACGGAAGGGAAGTCGGTGTTTATTTTGACTTTATTGCCAGATGGTACAGTGCATCGCAGTATCGTGCATTATGGCAAAGTCTTTGTGAATAATTCCAGACGAGTTCAGACCGAAAGCAATGTGACCTATCGTAAGGACCGCTGGACGATTAATCCGGAACAAACTGAACTGATCGTGGACCGTAAAGAGGGGGCAAAATTCTATTATACAATTAAAAGCCCAACCCATCTGGTCATGAATCTGGAAAAAATTTATGACGAAAAAGAACGGGCAAACCAGCAGTTATTTGATCAGGGTTATCCTGCACCTTCTAAAGCGTATGAGCTGGTCAAAGATTCTGAATTTAAGATGACAGAATAAAAGCGATAAAATCTGTAAAAAATTTAAAAACAGAGTAAATGGAAATGGCGATTCTAAAATTGTCAGGATGAATTGCGCTTAAATAAAAAGAATGAACTGAATAATATAGGAAATATTATAAGAATATTGAAAGAAGAAATAAATATAGAGGGGAGAATGGTGGGCCGTCCGCGACTCGAACGCGGGACCAATGGATTAAAAGTCCACTGCTCTACCAACTGAGCTAACGGCCCATTCGGGTAATCAAAGTAGCTTTGATTGAAGTTTCTAAAAAGAGATTTTAGAAATGATGGTGGGCCGTCCGCGACTCGAACGCGGGACCAATGGATTAAAAGTCCACTGCTCTACCAACTGAGCTAACGGCCCATCAGGGGATATCAAATTTAATGGTGGGCCGTCCGCGACTCGAACGCGGGACCAATGGATTAAAAGTCCACTGCTCTACCAACTGAGCTAACGGCCCTGAACCAACAATCAAGCAAGGCTTAATTGTGCAGTGCAAAAGAAACTAAAGAGTTCTGAAAGCACCACTTTGTTTGATGGAGCGTATTGTAGCAAGATCTCATTGCAGCGCAAGTAAAAAATAACAAAGTTGCCTATGTTTGATTATAAATACAACAATTCTGCTTTATCTAAACAAAAAATAGGCAACTTCAGCACTTAGAAACGATATTGATAGGCTTGAATGTTCTCAAAAATTTCTTGAGTCAGCTCACAATACGCATCGCTGCCTGGCAATAAAACCAGCAAGCGTTCATCGGTTTTGTTTGGGTCAAAAGCCTGTTCTTTCAGTTTGTTTTTCTGATACTTGAAGGTACCGGTCGTTTCTACCTGTTCTTGAATGCGCAGAAAAACTGGAACTGCATATGCAGGCAGACAGCGTTTAAAGGTGCTGACCATATTTTTCAGGTCTTGCTCATCCAGGGTGCTTCCCGGTTGCAGGGTAATTGCAGCCATACCGGCACGGCCATTGGTATTTGGAATTTCTACACCATAAACTACAGCTTCGATAATTTTGTCATACTCGGTCAGCATGTTTTCGACTTCAGTCGTTGAAACATTTTCACCTTTCCAGCGGAAGGTGTCACCGAGACGGTCGACAAACTGGGCATGACGGAAACCGATATTACGCACCAGATCGCCGGTATTGAAGTAGGAATCACCTTTACTGAACACGTCATGCATGATGACTGCCTTGTTCTTTTCCGGATCGGTATAACCATCGAAAGGGGAGCGGCGGGTAATTTTACCGATCAATAAACCGGTTTCACCTTTTTTTACCCGTTTGCAGCGACCTTTGGCATCACGCACAGGCTCATTTTTATCTTTATCAAATTCGATAATGGCATAAGGCGTTGGTGAGAAACCGACAGTATTGTCAAAGTTAAAGACATTGCTGAAACCGACATTACCTTCACTTGAGGCATACAGTTCCAGTACTTCCTTGATGCCAAAACGGGATTTGAATTTATCCCAGATATTCGGGCGCATGCCATTACCAATCATCTTGGTAACGCGATGGCCTTTTTCCAGTTCAGACGGTGGCGCATCCATCAGGTAGCGGCAAAGTTCACCGACATAACCAATCGCTGAAGCATCAAATTTTTTGACATCTTTCCAGAAGGAAGAGGTGGAGAATTTACGGCGGATGGCAAAAGTACTGCTTCCGGCAATCACCCCACACCAGCACACCACAATACCTGTCGCATGATAAAGCGGCAGGGTGCAGTACATCACGTCATCTTTATTCAGGTTCAGGACATGGCCATAGGTGCCATAGGCGAGTGTCCAGCGGCCATTGGTAAAAATGACCGCTTTGGGCAGGCCGGTAGTGCCTGAGGTATAAATATAGAACAGCCCGTCTTTGCCTTGTACTGAATGGGTAGTCGGCGGATTGAATTTTGGAGCAAGATCAATTTTTTCAGCCAGGTTGACGAAGCCTTCAGGTGCCTGCCCCGGGTCGGTTTGAGTATTCTGATCTGCAAACCAGTGCAGGCGTTCACCACTAATATTCAGGTCATTACGAATTTCATTCACAGCCTCACCGCACTCTTCACCGACGATCAGGGCAATTGGTTTGACCAGATTAATACTATGTGCCAATACCTTGCCTACTTGTGAGGTATTGACCAAAGCGCTCGTCACCCCCAGTTTAGCCAGACCAATCACACTGGCAATCAGTTCAGGTCGGTTCTCGATCATTACAGCTACGACATCACCTTTCTTGGCACCCAAAGACAGATAGAAATGTGCAATCTGGTTGGCCCAGGCATTGAGAGCGGCATAGCTGTAGCTTTGGTCTTCAAAACGTAATGCAATACCTTCAGGATTACGCTGTGTTGCTTTTTCAAAAGCTAAACCCAGGCCTGCGGGCGTATTGGGAGTACGTAAATACGCCTGTCGCAGTCCGTTTAGCAGATTAGGGACCTTACTGATGAAGGCAGGGATTTTGGCTGCGACATCTGCAATGCCAATAAGATCGGGTTGATTCGTCTGGGTCATGGGCGTCCTATTATTTTTCGTATCCAATGCGTTTAATTTATATGCAATAAACGGATGGTAGCCATCTTTTAGCGTGTTGAAACTAGAGTAATCAACCTATTCTGACAAAATCTAGCAAAAAAAACCTAGCCACCGAAATGACTAGGTTTTTTTAGTTAACTGCAATTGGGCGAATTATGACTCAGTTGCAGTATTGGTTTTTTTCGGTGGACGGCCACGTGGGCGACGTGGGCGGGTAGCCGGTTTTTCAGCTTTTGCTACAGTTTCTTCAGCTTTATCGGCTTCCGGAGTTTCGGTAGGTGCAGCTTCGTTTTCTGCTGGAGTTACTTCAACTGTAGTCGTTTCAGTGACTTCTTCAGCGGGAGCTTGTTCAGCTTTCGCAGTTTCTACAGATGCTTCAGCAGCTGGCTCAGGAGTTTGAGTCGCTTCAGTTGTATCAGCACTTTCTACTGCAGCTACCGGAGCTTCAGCAGGTGCAGCTTCAGCACTTTCAGCTTTCGCTTCTTCTGCTGGAGCCGTTGCTTCTGCAGCAGGTTCAACCGCAGTAGATTCTGCTTCAGCTTGTGCTTGCTGTTTTGCCTGCTGTAACGCTTGCTCGGCAGCCAGTTTAGCAAGACGGCGACGCTCACGTGGATCATTCGCCACACGTTTCTCTGAAACCGGTGCAGGCGGAGTTAAATCCAGCACAGGTGCAGGTTCTGCTTCAGGTTGCGCTTTGCTGACTTCTACATCGCGAGTTACAGGTTTTTTCTCTGTGGTCGCGGTCGAAACCGTTGCTAAAGTCGCATTATATTCCTGCGTGAACTTTTGCAATGCACGGTTAAATGTTGGTAACAGACCGAACTGTTCAATCAGGACTGAACAGTCTTCACCATAAACATGGCGAATCAGGCTACCAATGGTGTATTGGCCAAGTGTTGGCACCTGTGATGGTGTCAATTGCTGAGTTTTCGCCTGTTGGCCTTGTGCAGCACGGCGGTCGCGACGACGTTGACGTGGGTCATTGCTGGCACGCTGTTTTGATGATGACTGAGCTTCAGGCGTTTTCTCTGCAGGAGCAGATGCAGTCACTTCAGCCAGGAACTCTTCCGCAGCTGGTGCTTCTACAGGAGCATCGGCAGGGGCAGTCACTTCAACAGCAGGTTTTGCGACTGGAGCAGTGTCATTCAATGCCACAATTTCGCTTTTCGCCTCGTCAATATTTACCACCATTGCTGTTGGCATCACTTCTTTACGAGGAGCATCGACCAGTTCCACACGAACTTGCTTTTCATTGACTGCTGGCGCTTCAACGGCAGCAGGTGCTTGAGGTGCAGCTTGTTCATTTAGAACACTTGGATCGCGGTGGCGATTTGGACGTTCTGGACGTTGCTGGTTGCGACGGTCACGACGTGGCACGTTTTGCTGTTGCTCATTGCTGTGAGTATCGCTTTGCTGTGCAGACTCATTGTGGTGCTGACGGCGAGAGTTGCGTTTGTTTTCACGCGCTTCCTGACGTTGTTCCTGACGAGAAACCTGAACCACTTCTTCATGCACCTGATGTTGTGATGCATTATCAGACTGCGCCTGTTCACGTGGCTCTTTGTGCTTGTTGCTACGTGCTTTCTTGTTATGACGCTGTGATTTCTCTTCACGTTCAGCTTTTTCAGACTGATCACGCTCTGGTTTATGGACTACAGTCGATGGCGCCAGATAAGCATTGCCGGTAGTTGCTGGTGCTGCAACAGCTGTTGGCTGTGCGGATACTGCTGGTGTTACAGGAGCAACCTGGCCGAACTGGCCACGGCTCACTGCACCGCCATTCACCATCTGTTCAATAGCAGCAGCAGCATTGTTCGCTGTGCGAGATTGATCAACAGTAGTTGCCTGTTTTTGTACAAACAGGTTTTCTAACCATGCACATGGGCTGGCAGCAGGTGCGGCAACTTGAGCAGGTGCCTGTTGTGCAGCAGGTGCTTGCTGTACGTTTTGCTGATTCTGGTTATTGCGGCGTTTATTGTTTTTGCCGTTGTTTTGCTGCTGAGCAGGTGCTGGTGCAGCGGTATGCGTATGTTCTTCTTCTAAATGCCACTCAGAAGACTCATAGCCCAGTTCTTTTTCGCTTGAACGGGTTGCTTCAGTACGCTCGTAACTTGTCGGTGCGAAACCTTCAGGGTTATACGAAATTTCGTAGTGAGGTGTTTCCAAGTGTGGATGTGGAAGTACAGTTACACGTGTATTTGAAGTTTGTTCCAGATATACCAGACTGTGACGTTTTTCATTGAGCATGAACGCCGCAATTTCTACCGGTACTTCAACCTGAACTTCACCATGACGTTCACGTAGTGCGATTTCTTCCACTTTACGCATAATTGAAAGTGATAGAGAACGCAGGTCACGTACCATACCGGTACCATGACAGCGTGGGCAGACATAACCAGTTGCTTCTTCAAGCGATGGACGCAGACGTTGACGGCTCATTTCCATCAGGCCGAAACGAGACAGTTGGCCGAACTGGATACGTGCGCGGTCGCTTTGAGTTGCTTCACGCAGTTTCGCTTCTACCATACGCTGGTTGCGGTCTTTGGTCATGTCGATGAAGTCGATGACAACTAAGCCACCGATATCACGTAAACGTAATTGGCGAGCAATTTCTTCAGCGGCTTCAAGGTTGGTATTTAACGCTGTATCTTCAACGTCCTGACCGCGAGTTGATTTTGCCGAGTTAATGTCGATTGAAACTAAAGCTTCAGTTTGATCGATCACGATCGAACCGCCTGAAGGCAGTTTTACTTCACGTTCATAAGCAGTTTGAATTTGGCTTTCGATACCGAAATGCGCAAACAAAGGCTCATTCAATGTATAAGTTTTCAGTTTGTCTAACTGAAGCGGCATTACTGCTTTAACGAAGTTATAAGCTTCGTTATAGGCTTGCTCAGAGTCAATCAGGATTTCTGCTACATCATCACGCAGGTAATCACGGATGGCACGAGTTACCACACCTGCTTCCTGATGGACCAGCATAGGTGATGGACCTGAATTTGCAGTGCTTTGAATTTGTGCCCAAAGGTCTAGCAAATGTTGCAGATCAAGCTGTAATTCTTCTTGAGAACGGCCAATGCCTGCTGTACGAACAATGACGCTCATACCACGTGGCACATTTAAAGAGGCCAGCATTTCTTTCAGTTCTTCACGTACTGAACCAGAAATCTGACGGCTGATACCGCCACCTTTCGGATTGTTTGGCATCAGAACCAGATAACGACCAGCTAAAGAGATGAAAGTTGAAAGGGCAGCGCCTTTATTGCCGCGCTCTTCTTTTTCCACTTGAACCAGAAGTTCAGTGCCTTCAGTAATCAGTTCACGGATATTTGAAGTTTGGCGAGGATCGGCTTTGTAATAAGAGTTTGCGATTTCACGCATAGACAGGAAGCCTTGGCGACCTGCACCGTATTCAACGAATACAGCTTCTAAAGAAGGTTCAACGCGAGTCACGTGACCTTTATAGATATTAGATTTTTTTTGTTCACGGGTACGATTCTCTAAATCGAAATCGTAAAGACGCTGACCAGTGACAAGTGCAACGCGAATTTCTTCGGCATGTGTTGCATTAATCAACATACGTTTCATGGGTGTAACACCTTATAGTGATACACAGCAAAAAATCGCTATTCACGTAGCGAACATCACACATCACGGATCAATGGCCCAGATCTCCAATGAATTTCATTGTGGTCTGAGTCTTTTATTCCCGGCGTCTACTTGAATATAGATCAGCTTCGGTATTTTGATTCACGTATTGATGATGGCAATACGGCTTCAATCTTTAAACGATTAAAGTCACCTGAACGTTTCACTGGCGGACAAGCGGTGCATTAGATGTGAGTAACTTTCACTGTCACATTGCTCGAAGATCATCCCTTCTTTATAGAAAGTGTCTTGATACGGAATTGTCGTCGTATCTTTACAAACTGTGCAGATCCAATGCATCAAACGCTGTAGCCTGAAGTCGTCTTCAGGGTGCGACTAATCTGATGTGTATCAGTTTACGTTTAAAAACCAACTAGGTTGGCGACATATTTTTTCATACAAACTGATTTATGTACCTGAGGTACAATTAAACGCAACAGTTTGCTTTGTTTGCCGATATAATAAGCCTTCGGCGTCGGCATAATTCTTTTGGGACCTTCCCGTATCATGTGAGTCTTTAATTGAATAATCAAGTTCAGAGAAATCTGAAATGCTTCAACTTTTACTCACAAACGATGGTTTCCGTGCGCTGACTATATCAAACCTTGCATCATCTGCCTATGGGCTAAGCTTATGTTTCTTGTGTAAAGCATAACCTAAGTGATCATTTTTTAATCAATTTTAGTAATTTTTGGGTCATAGTAACTGTATGAATTCTACACAACAATGGCAAAGCGTCACTTGGTTTGAAGTGGATGAACATCAAGATGGACAGCGAATCGATAATTTCCTGTTCAGTCGTCTGAAAGGGGTGCCTAAAAGTCGGATTTATCGTCTGATTCGTGAGGGACAGGTTCGCGTCAATAAAAAACGCATTAAGGCCGAAACCAAACTAGCGATTGGCGACCAGATTCGTGTCGCACCTATCCGTTATGAACAAAAAGATGAATCAGAAGCGCCGATTTCGGACAAGGTGGCTCAAGGTCTTCTGTCACGTGTGGTATATGAAGATGAAGGCTTGATGGTTGTCAATAAACCATCGGGTATTGCTGTGCATGGCGGTAGCGGTGTGGCGTATGGCCTGATTGAAGGCCTACGTGCTGCAACAGGTAAAAAATACCTGGAATTGATTCACCGTATTGACCGTGACACATCGGGTCTGGTGATGATCTCGAAAAAGCGCAGTACCTTAAAAACGCTACAAGATTTATTACGTGAACATAAGATTAAAAAAACTTATGCCGCTGTCGTGAAAGGGCAGGTAACGCTAGATAAGCAACTCATTGATGCACCTTTGCATCGTTATGAACTTTCTAATGGTGAGCGCCGTGTCCGTGTCTCTAAAGAAGGCAAAGAGTCTAAAACCCAGTGGAATGTGGCAGAGCGTTTTATGCATGCGACACTGGTGTATGCTTCTCCATTGTCTGGTCGTACCCATCAGATTCGTGTACATGGTCTCAGCATTGGTCATCCGTTAGTGGGTGATGAGAAATATGGTCACGAGACTGAATATCGTGGACCAAAACCACGTCGTTTATGTCTGCATGCGATGCGCTTAGAAATTCCGGGTTATCCGACGATTGAAGCGCCTTTGCCTGAAGATATGCAGAGTCTTGTAGCTCAGCTTCGTGCACAAAAGGCGGATAAGGTGGTAATACCTACGGAAGATGACGAGTAATTTTTAGCTTTTTAATGAGTCTTATCTTGCTTTACTTGAGTGGGAGAAATTTCCCTCTTTATTAGAGATGATTCAAGACAATTTCTAAATCAATGAAGGGCGACATGGATGTCGCTGTTACTCTGTGGTACAGGGACGTGCCATCAGAGTAACAAAGGATTTTTGCTACTTTTCATCCTTGAAAAGTAGATAATACCTATACGAAAACAGCTGCTCACTGATGTTAATTGTGGTGGGGAATTAATTTAACTCACCTCTCCCAAACCCTCTCCTAGAAGGAGAGGGCTTAAAGACACTGAATCAAATACTAGGAACCTTATATGAATTCACCTGTAAAACTGGTCATTTTTGATTGGGATGGCACTTTATTTGATTCAGTGGGTCAGATCGTGTCGAGTTTACAGTTTGCTGCGCAACAGTTTCAGCAACCTTTAACTGATGCAGATGCGAAAAGTATTATCGGATTAGGTTTGCCAGAAGTCGCACAACGGCTATTCCCAAGTGTGCCAGAATTACATGCGGATATTTTGCAGGCCTATTCAGATCATTATGTGGCGAATTCAGTGAATGATGCTTGGTTTGAGGGTGTTTCTGAAATGCTGTATAGCTTAAAAGACGAAGGCATCAAACTGGCAGTGGCGACAGGTAAAAGCCGGAAAGGATTGGATCGTGTATTAAAGCAGACCAAAAGTATGGACCTGTTTCATGCCACCCGTGCTGCGAGTGAAACCCGTTCCAAACCTGATCCTTTAATGCTGGCTGAAATTTTAGCTGAAACAGGTACACATGCTCATGAAGCGATTATGGTCGGTGACACTTCTTATGATCTGGAAATGGCGATGAACATTGCCATGCCAAGTGTAGGTGTGACTTATGGCGTACATACACCGGAAACTTTGGCACAGTTTAATCCACTGTCGATTGTAAAGGATGTCAGCAGTTTGCATGACTTTTTATTGGCTAAAGTCCAATGGAAGGAAGCGATTTAATTCAGTATCTTAGTCATTCTTCAAGATCCGGCATTTTCTGAAATAGAAGATGCGGATCAATGCGGTAGATTTGAACAACTGGTCTTATCTTTTAGTCTAAAGTTGTGATTACAGTGGTTTTGTTCTGTCATGATTGTTGAGTTATTTAGTTGGATATAACTTAATTCATAATTATAAGATTATGTTTTTAATTGATTTTTATAAATTTAATTTATAGATAATAGCTATTGCAAAAAATAAAATAACTATTGGCATTCACGTCGTATTTTTCCCATCCTAAAACTGTTTATTCATATGCCCGTACTAGGCGCAATTGTTTATTGGAATGATCGAAATGATCAGGTCAGAACATTTTGCCTGTCTTAGTTCTCGGCATAAGCCTCATTTTTGCAGTTTAAGGAAACATTGATGTCGAATTCTGCTGTTGTTGAATCAGTTGCACAAGCATTACGTACTGCTGAACTCTCAAAAACTGCGATCGCACCGATTCGCCCGGAACTTGGTGGTGAAAGTGCTGACGTAGATATTGCCTATGCCGTTCAGGAAGTAAATACCGAGCGTGCTCTGGCGGAAGGTCGCCGTCTGGTAGGTCGTAAAATTGGTTTGACATCGAAAGTGGTTCAAGCACAGCTTGGCGTAGATCAGCCTGACTTCGGTATGTTGTTTGCCGACATGGCCTATGGCGATGGTGAAGCAATCCCTGCAGGTTTGCTGATTCAACCGAAAGTTGAAGCTGAAATCGCATTGGTCATCAAAGAAGATCTGACTAAAGCAAAACACACTTATGCAGACATCATTAGTGCAACTGACTATGCACTTCCTGCTGTAGAAGTGGTCGATAGCCGCATCGAAAACTGGAAAATCAGCCTGATTGATACCGTAGCTGATAACGCATCTTCTGCTGCATTCGTTCTGGGCTCTAAACCGGTCAAACTGGAAAACCTTGATCTTGTGAACTGCAAGATGGTTATGACACGTGGCGACGAAGTCGTTTCTCAAGGCGTAGGTAAAGCATGTCTTTCAAACCCATTAAATGCTGCTGTATGGCTGGCTGATGAAATGGTACGTCGTGGTCGCCCATTATTAAAAGGCGACATCATTTTGACTGGTGCTTTAGGTCCAATGGTTGTGGCTCAGCCGGGCGATGAATTCAAAGTTGAAATTGAAGGCTTTGGTTCAGTAACAGCTGCTTTTGCTGCTGAATAAGGGAATACAAGAGAGTACATTCATGAAAAAGATTAAATGTGCATTGATCGGTCCAGGTAATATTGGTACTGATTTGCTTTATAAACTGCAACGCAGCGAATGGTTAGAACCAGTATGGATGGTGGGGATTGACCCAACTTCTGAAGGTCTAGCACGTGCAGCAAAAATGGGTTTAAAAACCACTGCTGAAGGCGTAGACGGTTTGCTGCCTCACGTAGTTGAAGATGACATCAAAATCGCCTTCGATGCAACTTCTGCTTATGTACATGCTGAAAACAGCCGTAAGCTGAACGAACTTGGCGTGTTAATGATTGACTTAACACCAGCTGCAATTGGTCCTTACTGCGTACCACCTGTCAACCTTGAAGCATTGCTTGAACAAGGTGAAGTGCCAAACGTCAATATGGTAACTTGTGGCGGTCAGGCAACGATTCCTATGGTTGCAGCGATTTCTCGCGTTCAGCCTGTGAACTATGGCGAAATTATCGCAACTGTATCGACTAAATCAGTCGGTCCTGGTACGCGTAAAAACATCGACGAATTCACCCGTACTACTGCTGGTGCGATTGAGAAAGTGGGTGGCGCGAAACAAGGTAAAGCGATCATCATTATTAACCCTGCTGAGCCACCACTGATGATGCGTGACACTGTTCACTGTCTAGTAGAAGGTGAGCCAGATCAGGCAGCGATCACTGAATCTGTACATGCAATGATTAAAGAAGTTCAAAAATACGTACCAGGTTACAAACTGGTGAATGGTCCAGTATTTGATGGCAACCGCGTATCGATCTTCCTTGAAGTTGAAGGTCTGGGTGACTTCCTGCCGAAATATGCAGGTAACCTCGACATTATGACTGCAGCAGCTGCACGTACCGCAGAAATGTTCGCAGAACGTGTTTTAAATGCAGTTGAAGCTTAAGGAGCACCTTCATGTCTAAGATTATTATTAATGATATGACTTTACGTGATGGTATGCATCCCATGCGCCATCAAACTACACCTGAGCAAATGGTTGCGATTGCAACTGCTCTGGATGATGCAGGTGTACCGCTGATTGAAGTAACACACGGTGACGGCCTTGGCGGTAACTCTGTGAACTACGGTTTCGCAGCTGCAACTGATGAAGAATACCTGAAAGCGGTGATTCCAAACCTGAAACAAGCGAAAGTATCTGCACTTTTACTTCCTGGTATCGGTACGGTTGATCACCTGAAAATGGCGTATGATGTAGGTGTAGCAACCATCCGTGTTGCAACTCACTCTACTGAAGCAGACGTTTCTGAACAGCACATTACTGCTGCTCGTAAACTGGGTATGGATACTGTGGGCTTCCTGATGATGGCACACATGGCTTCTCCAGAAAAACTGCTTGAAGAAGCGCAAAAAATGGTGTCTTACGGCGCCAACTGTATCTATGTAACTGACTCTGCAGGTTATATGCTGCCGCAAGACGTGACTGACCGTGTTGGTATTTTACGTGCTAACTTAGGTTCAGACATCGAAATCGGTTTCCATGGTCACCATAACCTAGGTATGGGTGTTGCGAACTCTGTTTCAGCAGTGCAAGCAGGTGCAACACGTGTTGACTTGGCATCAGCTGGTCTGGGTGCTGGTGCAGGTAATACGCCACTTGAACTGTTTGTTGCGGTTGCCAATCGTATGCAAATGGAAACTGGTGTTGACCTGTTTAAAGTACAAGACGTTGCAGAAGATCTGATCATTCCAATGATGACTCATCAGATCCGTGCGGACCGTGATGCTGCAACTTTAGGTTATGCGGGTGTTTACTCTTCATTCCTGCTGTTCGCTAAACGTGCTGAAGCAAAATATGGCGTATCTGCTCGTGAAATTCTGCTTGAGCTTGGTCGTCGTGGCACCGTTGGTGGTCAGGAAGATATGATTGAAGATTTGGCATTGACTATGTCTAAAGCGAAAGAGCTTCAAGCTTAATAGTTAAAAGCTAAATTTTAAAAAAAGCGTCCGAAAGGGTAATGCCAGTCAGTTAAGAGATTGACTGGCTTTTTCTTGGGTATTTTTGAGGTTTTCCTTTTACAACCCTTGGATAACTCCTCACTCTTCTCTCAGGTATAACATACCGATTAGATTTCTCCATTAAACTTTCCAGATGTTTGGGGAGATTACCTGCAGAAGCCAAAGAGTCGAATCTGAGTAAATTAAGAAGGGCAATAGATGCAATATGAAAACTGATTCTCAAAGGACTTACTTTAGCTCGTTGAGCCATATGTTTCATTTGTCGTCTCAGAACATTATAGGCAATCAAGACACCCCATAATTCTTGATAAATTAAGTCTGGTTGCTTGCTTCTTAAGAGCTTACCTTTCTGCAAATTGCTTTTAATTTCTCGGTAACACATTTCAATTTCCCAACGCTGAGCATATAACTTTGCCAAGGCTATAAGTGGGTATGTCTTTGAATCTAATAATGAAGTAATGTAACGTCTGATTTTTCCTGCCTGCTCAACTTCAATCAAACGTGCCTCCCAATAATCCCCTAACGTTGGGTTAAGCTTCTTGGCTCTAGGTGATATTGGCATCCTGATATGAAAATCATGTGGGGAATTCCGTTTAATAATTTCATAACGTAAATTATCTTTTGCTCGCATCAGCCAATGACTTGATTCTGCACGTGTTTGCCACCCTATTAGAAAATCAGCAGAGAAATAAGCTCGATCAAATAATGTAATACTTTGTGCTGGAGGAGATAATTGATTTGCTAATGTGAGTTCACCCTGATCCATACTGCCTATTTGGGCATCTATGATTTCATGGGTATTGGTATTGACTAGGCACGTGGCTCTCACTTGTGGGTAAGGTGCTACAGCAGTTTTACCTTTAGATGAGCCAAAATGATTAAAGTTCTCTTCGGTCAGCGGCATAGACCAAACCACCCCATCAACAGCACATATGCTAAGTCCTTGAAAGTTTGAATATTGTTGCTGTGTTTCATCAAACCATGCTTGGCTGAGCAGAGAGAATAAGGTACTTAAAGGCTCTTGTCCTAAACGTTGTCGTGCTTGGACTGCTGCACTAGGAACACAATATTCTGTTGTACCAAACACGAGGTTTAATTGCTCTACAACATAGCTGATGGGTTGATTTCGAAACAAGGCAAGCCCAATAACAAGCCAAACCACATGCTCAGCAGGTAATTTTCTCCTTCTGATTGATGCCTTACCTGTTTGATGCAGGCTTGTTTCAATCCAATTTAAATCAATAAGTTCACAAAAATGGTTGAGTGATGGGAGAGAATGTTCAAGAGTGGATTCTAAATGTTCAGATAAAGACATAAAAAAATGAGCGTATTTACATACACTCATTTTTACTACATTTTACTAAAATTTGCTTAACTGACTGGCATTAGTCCGAAAGGGCGCTTTTTTATTTATTTGAATAAAATGAATAAGATATTAAAACGATAGAATAAGATATTTTAATTATTACTATTTATTTTAAGAAAATAATCAAACACATTTCCTTAAACATAAAAACGATAAATAAAAAGTTATTTTTAAATTATAAAAAAATAATGGCTGTTTATATAAGAGAAAACATGGATTTATATTGATTATCTGGTTAATTTTTTATTTTAGTTAATTGTTTATAAATATAAGTCTTTTTCAAATTTCAGCATACTTATTCTATCTATAGAGATTAATAGAAAAATTTTAATACTGTAGTCGGATTTTTAAAAAAAATAGAGTTGAGCATGATAGCGGCATAGCTTAATTTGATTACTAGGAATAAGCCATGCGTCGTCAAAACTTATGGATAGCAATGCTTGCTGCAACAGCAAGTTTAGGAACAACTGCAGCGAATGCAGATTTTATTGACGATAGTAATGTCCAGCTTAAATTTAAAAACTTTTATCTAGATCGTCAGTATCAAGATGATTTTTCTTCACGTAATTGGGGTTCTTGGTCACAAGGCGTGACTTTGGATGCGAAATCAGGCTATCACGATATCGGTGGTGGGGTACAGGTTGGTGCAGATGTTCTGGTTCAACATGCAGTTAAACTCAAAGGCCGTGATCAAAATCCGGATTGGGTGTTGCCTCATGATGGTAAAGAATCTAAAGATCATTTTGGTAAAGTTGGCGCAACCTTAAAAGCTAAAGTTTCTGAGACTGAGCTGAAAGTGGGTGAGTTATTGCCTGTATCTCCAGTGCTAGTATTTGATCCATCTCGTCAGCTCATCACTACTTATAGCGGTGCATGGTTAGAATCTAAAGAGATTAAAGATACCAAACTGACTTTGGCTTATATTGATAAAATTAATAATCGTTACGACAATCAGTTCCGTGATTTAGCTTTATTTTCTCCAGGTAGAACTTTACCTGATGGTAGACAAGGTCATTATGACTTAGGTCCTGAATCTGATGGTATGTGGATTGCCGGTGTAGATCACCAGTTCACGCCTGAAATTGGTGGTAGCTACTGGTATGCAGATGTTCAAGACATCTACCAACAGCATTACTTGGGTGTGAATTACAAAACTGCGCTAGGCGAAAAAACCAAATTAGATAGCCATGTGCGTTATTTTGATAACTCAGATTCAGGTGACAAACTGTATGGTGATATTGATAATCAGGCATTGTCAGTAGGGGCAAAAGTTAATCATGGTGCGCATACCGTAGGTCTGGGTTATCAGCAAATGTTTGGTGATACTGCATTTCCAACACTCGGTGGCTGGGTGCCGCAGCCTTATCTGGTGAACTGGGGCGTTGCAACCTTTACTGCACTAGAAGAAAAGTCATGGAATGTTTCTTATGGCTATGACTTCTCTGAAATGGGTGCCAAAGGATTAAACGCAACTGCGGTTTATTTCAAAGGTTATGATGCTCAATCAGGTGATCAAAACTTTAATACTGATGAGTTAAATCTGATTGCGAATTACACTGTTCCAGAGGGTAAGTTAAAAGGATTAGGCATTCAAGCGATGTATATCGATGTGAATTTTGCTAATCCTACTAAACCAGATCTTCAAGAATACCGCGTAGCGACGACTTATACCCATAAATTCTAAGTTAAGCGCATTTTAAGGGCAGTCAGTATTCTGACTGCTTTTTTTTGAGTTAAGAACTTAATCAAAGCCTTAAATTAAACAGGGTTTTAAATTTAAAATAATTAATTAAAACAAATACTTAAATAATATATTTTTTGTAGTATGCAATCGTAATTTTATATCAGTTGAAGACAGTAGAGCGGTTAATATAAGACGGTAAAAAGATCATTTTTAATGAGTCAACTTGACGTCGAGTTCTCGTCATCGAGGAACACGCAAGCAAGAAACTGTAAGAGGAATCATGATGAGCACTGTTCAAATCCCTGATTATAAAACAGATCCTTTCTTCGGCTTAGAAGACAAATGGATTGAAACTGCAGAAGGTGAGTTGACTCACTACCATGAAATTGGTGAAGGTACGCCTATTCTGTTCCTGCACGGTTCAGGTACGGGTGTGTCTGCTGCTGCAAACTGGTGGTTAAACCTACCTTCAATTGGTGAACAAGCACGTTGTATCGCAATCGATACCATTGGTTATGGTCAAACTGTGGTTGCACCAGGTACTGCTTATGGTATCCGTGCATGGGTCGATCACGCTGTACGTACTTTAGACGCTTTAGGTATCGAAAAAACCTGGTTAGTGGGTAACTCGTTGGGTGGCTGGTTGGCATTCCAGTTGGCACTTGATTATCCTGAACGTGTTCTAGGTATCGTGTCTATGGGTACTGGCGGTGCAAAACAGACTGCTGCACTAAAAGCACATGCAAACCCTGTATTAACTGAAGAAGGCATCAAGAAAACACTTTCTATGTTTGTCGTGAACAAAGACCTGATCACTGACGAACTGGTGAAAGTACGTTTTGCTTCTGCTGCAAATGACTATGCATCAAATCGTTTGATGGATGTAGTGGGCGCACGTGACCGTGACCGTTTCGAATTCCCGTTAGACTTCGAAAAAATGAAAGACATCACTGTACCTGTATTATTGATTCATGGTACTCAAGACGTGGTCATTCCGGTTTCTCGTACTTGGGACATCCTGAACATCGTGCCAAATGCTGATGCACACATCTTCAGTCAATGTGGTCACTGGTCTCAAGTTGAAAAATCAGATGAGTTCAACACTGTGATCAAAAATTACCTGGCTGTACACGGCGTAAAATAAGTCGTACTCAGTTTAAAAAAGGATGGCTTCGGTCATCCTTTTTTTCTTTCTAAAATATTAGATTTACAGCTGCCAAATGAACACCATTTCATTCAGTGAGTTTTTTAAACATTTTTAATGCTTTTTAGCTATTAATCAGAATTTCAAAAATTAAAAATGGGCCCTAGACTTCTTATTAGACTTAAGTTGTAAAAGAAGCCTAATTTGAGCAAAAATTAAACCTAATAAGCCATGGTCGGAGATGTTGGAAGCCAAGCTAGATGTGGTCTGTCATAGGAAAAATGAATATAAAATGAAATTTTGATCAGAAAAAATAAAAACAAAAAAGCACACGTATTCTCAGAGGAAATTACGTGTGCTGCTATAAAAATAGAAAATTAATGTGGTTCGTCGCGGTTAATGTCTAGGTAGAATACGCGAGTCAGGAGTTCCAGGAACTTCTTCACTGCGACTGAATTACTATCCTTGCGATAGCTAACATAAAGATCTAAAAAGGGAAGTTCTACATCTAGCGGGCGGATTACAGTATTGTTCATGGTCAATGGTGCGATATAGCCTGGCAGAATGGCACAGCCCAAGCCCATTCCAATCGAGTTGATATTGAACAGGATATTATCCGCCTTTTGCACAATATTAAGCTCAATGCCATTGGTCTTGGCAAATTCCATAATCGTATTGTGCAGGGTGAGTGACTGTTCTGCAGATGGAATAATAAAATCTATACCATTCAGTAATTTAACTGGAATACGGTCGTATTTCGCTAAAGGATGATCCTTCGGCAAAATGAAGATCAATGGCTCACGAATCACAAACTGGCTTTCAATTTCATCACTATGGAAATTGTGACGGGTAAAGGTCAGATCCAGTTCGCCTTTCTTCAATAATCGCATTTGCTCATTATTGTTCAGACTGAGCAATTCAATTTTTAAATCAGGGTTTTGCACGCGCAGATTCGGCAGGATATACGGGAAGATTTTCATTTCCGCGACAGGGACGAAACCGATGCGTAGCATCTGCTGCTTGGCTTGTGAGACCTGACGGGCCATGGCAATCGCCTTATCAGCTTGTGCCAGCGTCAGGCGGGCCTGTTCTAGGAATACAGCACCTTCTTCGGTCAGTTCGACTTTACGCTTGGTACGGTGTAGCAGTTTGACACCGACATCTTCTTCCAAATCTTTGATTTGCTGACTAAGTGATGGCTGAGCCGTGTAAAGTTTGAGTGCTGCCTTACTGAAGTTGAGTTCTTCAGCCACAGTAATGAAGTAGCGGAGGTGTCGTAATTCCATATCATCAGCCCGTCGAGTAATCCAAAAAATGTCTTACTATAATTTCAGAAGAGTATAATCTATAAACAACTATGTCGTGAAGATTATTTTGTCATTTAGAAAGTAAATGCTTTGGAGGGATTGATTAGTGTTTTAATATAAAAATACACGCCTAGAATAATTGCTTAAAACTATTAATTGAAACAAAAAAAATATTTCCCCAAAACCGCCCTAAAATCCATCATCGTTGAAAAGTTGAGTCTATTACTTTGTGCCATAACTGGTCACAGGAGAGCTTTTCATGAGTGGAAAAATTGATGTGCGCGAAATCGACGCTTTAGTCGATGCACAAAATGGACGTATCACGCCATCTATCTATACAGATCCTGACATTTACGAATTAGAACTTGAACGTGTCTTCGGTCGTACATGGTTATTCCTTTGCCATGAAAGCCAAATTCCTAAGGCTGGCGATTTCTTCAATACCTACATGGGTGAAGATCCAATCATCGTGGCACGCCAAAAAGATGGCTCAATCAAAGCATTCTTAAACCAATGCCGTCACCGTTCTATGCGCGTAAGCTTCGCAGACTGTGGTAACACACGTGCGTTCACTTGCCCATACCACGGCTGGTCATACGGTATTGACGGTTCTCTAAAAGACATCCCGCTTGAAGATCGTGCTTACCCACATGGTGCATGTAAAGAACAATGGGGTCTGGTAGAAGTTAACCGTGTTAAATCATACAAAGGCCTGATTTTCGGATGCTGGGATGAAACTACGCCAGATCTAGAAGAATACATGGGCGATATCGCTTGGTACCTGGACGGTGTTGTCGATCGTCGTGAAGGCGGTACTGTGATCGTGGGTGGTGTACACAAATGGGAAATCGAGTGTAACTGGAAATTTGCAGCTGAACAGTTCGCATCTGACCAATACCACGCGTTGTTCTCTCACGCATCTGCAATTCAGGTACTTGGTGCAAAACCAGACGACGAATCTTCTAAGAAATTAGGTGCTGCACAAACTGCTCGTCCAGTTTGGGAAACTGCGAAAGACGCGATCCAATACGGTTCACGTGGTCACGGTTCAGGCTTCTTCTTCACAGAGAAACCAGATGCAAACGTATGGGTTGACGGTGAAGTAGCGAACTACTTCCGTGAAACTTACGAAGAAGTGAAAGAACGCCTAGGTGAAACTCGTGCGCTTCGTTTAGCGGGTCACAACACCATGTTCCCTACATTGTCTTGGTTGAACGGTACTGCGACTCTTCGTGTATGGCACCCACGTGGTCCAAACAAAACTGAAGTTTGGGCATTCTGTATCTGTGATGCGGACGCACCAGAAGATGTACAAGCAGCATTTGAACGTTCTGCAACTCGTGCCTTCGGTCCTGCAGGCTTCCTGGAGCAAGATGACTCTGAAAACTGGATCGAAATCCAAAAAGTTTTACGTGGTTACAAAGCGCGTCAAAACAAACTCATTATGGAAATGGGTAAAGGTAACGAGAAAGTACGTGAAGATGGTATCCCGGGTATCACTAACTATATTTTCTCTGAAACTGCAGCACGTGGTATGTACCGCCGTTGGGCAGATTTATTGATTCATGAAAAATGGGAAGACGTTGAAGCTGCGGCTGACGAATATGAGAAGGAGCTTATGAAATGAGTCAAATCAGTTTAGAACTTCATCACCAAATTAGTCAGTTCCTGTATCAAGAAGCCAAGCTTCTTGATGACTGGAAATTCCGCGAGTGGTTAGACACGCTAGCTGAAGATATTTCTTACACGCTACGTACTACACCAAACGCTCAAACGCGTGACCGTCGTCGTTCAGTTGAACCACCTACTACCTGGGTATTCAACGATACGAAAGATCTTCTGGAACGTCGTGTTGCACGTCTGGAAACTGGTATGGCTTGGGCTGAAGAGCCTCCATCACGTACTACTCACATGGTGAGCAACGTGATTGTTGAGCCGACTGAAGTTGAAGGCGAATACGATGTATACGTGACATACCTACTGTACCGTACTCAGAAAGAGAAAGACGTTACGATTTACTGTGGTAAACGTCATGACAAGATCCGCAAAGTTGAAGGCGGCCTGGGCTTCCAGATCTTCAACCGTAAGATCACGCTTGACCAAGTTACCTATAACTCACATAACCTGAGTGTGTTCTTCTAATGAATAAGATTTTTGTTTGCCAAGTTGACGAATTAGACGAAGGCGAAGCGTTAAAAGTGGATTGCGGCGTAAACGGTATCGAAGCGCTTGCAGTATTCAACAACGGTGGCGAATTCTTCGCAATGAACGACCGCTGTTCACACGGTAATGCTTCTATGTCTGAAGGCTACCTTGAAGACGACGGTACAGTGGAATGTCCACTTCATGCAGCTCGTTTCTGTTTGAAAACAGGTCAGGCACTTTGCTTACCAGCAACTGACCCAATTCAAACATTCCCAGTTGTACTTGAAGATGGTGCGTTATACGTAGAGATGGCAGGAGAGTAATCATGGGTTGGCTACAAGGCGAAGTTGCACTGATCACTGGTGGTGGTTCAGGTCTCGGTTGGGCACTGGTAGAACGTTTCCTGGAAGAGGGTGCACAAGTGGCCGTTCTTCAACGTTCACAGTCTAAAGTCGATGCACTGAATGCACATTTTGGTGATCGCGTGCTGGCAATCGCAGGTGATGTGGCCAGCTATGAAGACAACGTCCGCGCTGTTAAAGCGACTGTAGAGCGTTACGGTAAACTCGACTGTTTCGTGGGTAATGCCGGTATCTGGGATCACTATGCCGATATCGTCAATACTTCAGGTGAGCAGCTGGAAAAAGCCTTTGATGAGATTATGGGGATTAATACCAAATCTCTGATCTTGGGTGCCAAAGCTGCACTTGATGAGCTCGTGAAATCTGAAGGTTCGATCATTTTCACACTGTCAAATTCTGCACTTTATTCTGCAGGTGGCGGTCCGGTTTACACTGCATCAAAACATGCCGGTGTAGGCATTATGAAAGAACTGGCTTATGAACTTGCACCTAAAGTCCGAGTCAATGCCGTTGCGCCATCAGGTATGAATGTGAATATCAAAGGTGCTGCATCTTTGGGTCAGGAAAATCTTGGCCTGCTCGATGCACGTGATCCTGAGAAAATCGCCCGTGGCATGCCACTGAATTTCTTACCTGAGCCGGAAGATATGACAGGTTCATATGTGCTCTTGGCATCTCGTCAAAATAACCGTCCTTTGACTGGCGTTCTGATCAATGCAGAATGCGGTCTGGGTATTCGCGGCTTACGTCAGCCACGTGCCGGTTTCTTTGACGAATAAAAATCTAGTCTGAAATGGACTTTTCGGCAGCCTGTTCTTGGCTGCCTTCCTTTTAAGGAGTCTCTCATGGCCGTTAAACTTATTTGTGCGTCGCACAGTCCTTTAATGGAATTTGCTTCACCGCAGGAAAAACGCAAAGAACAGGCTGTTCGTGAAGCGTTTGAAAAACTGTCTGCTGAAGTAAAAGCTTACGACCCAACCCTGATCATTACCTTTGGTCCTGACCATTTCAATGGTTTCTTCTATGACCTGATGCCAAGCTTCTGTGTGGGCATTCGCGCGACTGCTGCAGGTGACTGGGACTATGGTAAAGACAATGCACACATTGATGTACCAGAAGACAAAGCACTGGGCTTAGTGCGTCGTGTACTCGATGAGGGCGTGGACGTTGCGTATTCTTACCGTATGCAAGCTGACCATGGTGTGACTCAGCCATTGCACTTCCTGTGCGACGGCAAACTTGATCGTTATCCAACGATTCCAATTTTCATTAATGGCGCTGCAGCACCGATGCCAACTACGAAGCGTACCATCGCTTTAGGCCGTGCTGTAGGTCAGTTCATCAAATCTCTGAACCTTGAAAATGAGCGTGTACTTGTCCTAGGTACAGGTGGTCTGTCACACGATCCACCAACTCCGCAAATGGGTTCTGTACCACCAGAAGTGGAAGAGTTCCTGATTGCAGGTCGTAACCCGACACCTGAAGCACGTAACGCGCGTCAGTCAAAAATCATTGCAGTGGGCCAGAAACTGGCAGCGGGCGATACCTCTGTTGCAGTTCCTCTGAATGCTGAATGGGATATCGCATTGCTTGAAAAATTCAAGAATGCCGACTTCGCTGCACTAGAAGCCATGACTGAAGCTGAAATCCGCCGTGATGGTGGCCGTGGTGGTCAGGAAGTCCGTTCGTGGATGGCGGCATTTGCTGCTTTAAGCGAAATGGGCGAGTACGAAATGACAACGCACTGTTATGAAGAAATCAGTGAATGGATTGCGGGCTTCGGCATCGTATCTGCAGAGTTAAAAGGTTAAAGACATGAGCAACATCGAAACCATCGTAATTGTAGGTGCTGGCCAGGCAGGTGCAAGCGCGATTTTAGAACTTCGTGGCAACAAATACGAAGGTAAAATCATTCTGATCGGTGATGAAACGCATCTTCCTTATGAGCGTCCACCACTGTCTAAAGACGTGATTCTAAAACCTGAAGAGACCAAGATTGAAATCCTGTCAGAAGAAAAACTGGCGGAACTTGGTGTAGAAACCATTCGTGGCAATGGCGTGAAAAAAATCAACGCTGAAGCGAAAACGGTTGAACTTCAAAATGGTGACGTTGTTGCTTATGACAAACTGTTGCTTGCTACAGGCGGCGCAGCTCGTCGTCTGCCGAACTTCGATGCGCTGGGTAAACATGTTTATACGCTACGTAACCTAGAAGATTCACAAGCACTGGTTCCAGTATTGCAATCAGGCCGTCGTATTGTCCTGATTGGTGGTGGCGTGATCGGTCTGGAACTGGCTTCTTCAGCACGTTTCAAAGAGTGTCAGGTAACTGTGATCGAAATGGGTCCTATGGTGATGGGCCGTTGTTCACCTCGTATCCTGAGCGAATTCCTGCTTGAACAACAACGTTTGGCAGGGATCGACGTTCGTCTGGAAACCAAAATTGCAGATTGCAAACTGGATGGTGAAGAAGTGGTGATTACCCTTGAGGGTGGTGAAGAGCTTCGTGCTGATGCTGTAGTTTATGGTATTGGTATCGTGCCAAATGCACAATTGGCTGTAGAAGCTGGCCTGGATGTTGATTTCGCGATTAAAGTGAATGAAAACTGCCAGACTTCAAATTCAGACATTTATGCAGCGGGTGATGTGGCAACTCAACTTCGTAACTGCGGTAACCACCGTCGTGTAGAAACCTGGGAAAATGCCAACCTTCAAGCAGGCATCTTTGCGCGCCATGTGATGGGCGTTGAGCATCCGACACCTAACCCGGCATGGTTCTGGACAGATCAGTTGGACATCAATTATCAGTTCGTAGGTGACATGGCGGCTGCTGAATGGCAAGTTCGTGGTGAAATCAATCCAGAGCTTCGCGCTGAATCATCATTCGTGATGTTTGGTGTGACTGATGGCGTTATTGTCGGCGGTATTACGGTAAATGCGGCAAAAGAAATGCGTCACCTGAAAAAGCTGATCAGCAAGAATGCAGCGTTTGAAGCAGATAAATATTTAGATCTCAGCCAGGATCTTCGTAAACTTGTGAAATAACTTTGTTTTATTGATAAGTTTACAAAAGGGCAGACCTTGGGCAACTTGGGTCTGCTTTTTTATGTCTGTCAGATTGTGCTGTCATGACCTCACATTCTATTGTGATTTGAAATGGCTTTGTGTAGGTTTGGCTTACTTTTCAAAGATGAAAAGTAATAAAAATCTTTTGCTAAACTGAGGATATATCCCTATATCCCAGTTTAGCGGCGGCATCCCTGCCGCCATCAGTATTGTCGATTGTGGATTTGAACGAGAAGTTAGTTCAATTCTTTCTAAAAAAATTTAATTGAGTCTTTTATGAATTCAAATTCATCTCCCATGCTGGTGACGGCAAGTATTTATGCCTTGCTGGTGCTGATCTGGGCAGCAACGCCACTGGCGATTGTCTGGAGCGTGCAGGAAGTGCACCCGATGTGGGTGCTGATCATCCGTTATTTCGGCGCTTCTCTGCTGGCGCTGGCGATCTTGGCTGCCATGCGTAATCCATTGCCATTTGATCGAACCTCCATGATGAGCTATGTAGCAGGTAGCCTGAACTTGATCGGCGCGCAGTTATTTATCTACCTGGCTGCGAATTATTTGACCTCTGGCTTAATGGCCTTAATTTTCGGTTTCTCACCACTGGTTGCAGGTCTGATCGGGCATGTCATCCTGAAAACCAACCGTCTGATCTGGCTGCAATGGCTCGGTATGGCAGTTGCCGTCGGTGGTTTAAGTTTTGTCTTTGCGGAGTCAGCAGATAGTAAAGTGAATCCGTGGGGTGTGGTGCTAATGCTGATTAGCATGGTGTCTTATATCAGCTCGATTTTCTGGGTGAAGCAGATCAATGCACCGTTAAAACCGATGTCCCAAGCCACCGGTTCTTTGATTGTTTCCTCATTGGGATCATTGCTAATCATTCCATTTATCTGGCAATCTTTCCCAACACAAATGCCAAGTATGCAGGCGCTGTTCGGCTTTGGTTTTACCATGATCCTGTCTTCGATTGTGGCGATGCTGTGTTACTTCTGGCTGATTCGCCGTCTGGCTGCATCCACCGTATCCCTCAGCAATGTGATGACGCCAATCATTGCCCTGATTCTCGGTGCAACCCTGAATAACGAAGTGATCAGCAGTCATGCCTTTGCTGGTATTGCGGTAGTGATGTTCGGGATCGTGATGTACTTCTGGAAAGAATGGCGCGAGCAGTATTTTTCTAAATCTTAAAATAGATTGTTCAAGTTAAATTCAGACCTAAAAGGAAGCTTTGGCTTCCTTTTTTTATTTTTGCAGTTTTAGATGCAGTATTGGGTAGGGATTACCTTCAGCATCGGTTTCTGAGCGGCTGATGATCTTGAAACCATGTTTTAAATAGAAAGCAATCGCATTAGGGTTGTGCTCATTCACATCAACTTCAGTCACACCCAGAGCAAGAGCATGTTGCAATAACTGGCTGCCAATACCTTGCCGGAAGGCCAAAGGGGAAATAAACAGCATTTCCAGTTTGTTGCCTGCAATGCCCATAAAACCCAGAATCTGCTGCTGATGTTCCACATGGAACAATTGCACGTGGGTGAAATAATTATGATCAATAATCTGCTGACGGATCTTTAGGATCTGCGCGTCATTTAGGAAATGATGCGTAGCACGGACGGATTGTTCCCACAATTCTAGGAGCTGAGGATGCCGATCGGCAGAAGTATGGACAATTACAGGCATGAAGATTCCGATTAAAAATGAGAACAACAAAACAATAAACAATTTATCGCAGCAGTTTATTAAGATGCAAAGAGATAAAATGAAAAATCAAATAGATCCATCTGTTTGAGAAAAAAATTAGGACAAATTTGAATGTCGTCTGAATCGAATAAAATTGTGGTATATGCAGCGCTGTTTGGTAATCTGGCAATCGCGCTGGTGAAATTTGTCGCAGCCTATATCACCAACAGTTCTGCCATGCTGAGTGAGGCGATTCACTCGGTTGTTGATACACTGAATGAAATTCTGCTGCTGTATGGTATGAAAAAGGCTGAGCAGCGCCCTGATGCCTTGCATCCTTTCGGCTATGGACGTGAACTGTACTTCTGGGCCTTTATCGTGGCCTTGATGGTCTTTGCTCTAGGTGCCATTGTGTCGATCTATCAGGGCATCCAGCACATTATTCATCCTGAAGAAATGCAGGATCCGATGATCAACTATATCGTGCTGGGTATTGCGATTCTGTGTGAAGGATTCTCCTGGACCGTAGCTTTAAGAACCTTCCGTAAAATGAAAGGGAAGATGGGCTATTTTGAAGCTTTTAGGCGCAGTAAAGATCCGACCACCTTTACTGTGTTATTTGAAGATACTGCTGCGCTAGTGGGTCTTTTTATTGCCCTGACCGGGATTTTCCTGGCTCATCAACTCAATATCCCTGAGCTGGATGGTGCTGCCTCTATTCTGATTGGTGTGGTACTGGCAGTATCAGCCTGGTTGCTGGCACGTGAAACCAAAGGCTTATTGCTGGGTGAAACAGCAGATCCTAGACTGCGTGAAAATGTACTTAACATTGCCCAGCAGGATGCTGCGGTCTATAGCGCCAATGGGGTGCTGACTGAGCAAATGGGCGCGCATCAGGTGATTGCCTCCTTAAGTCTGGAATTTAAAGATGATCTTACTTCTGATGAAATCGAAGCTTGCGTCAACCGGATTGAAGCGCAGATCAAACAGCTACACCCTGAAATTATTACTCTGTTTGTGAAACCTCAAACCAAAGCGGTATGGCTGGAACGGACCCAAGGTCGTATTTGAGGAAGTGAAGATTTCAGCAGATAACTTTCGTCGGATAGTCAGGAGGGCATCAAGCGTGATTACATGAATACGGGATAAAAATTTAGGTCATGAAATCATGTACAGTCAGGTATGGAGTGAGAATTATCGGATGAATATCGATCATTCTCCTGTCTTTTTAGAAAGAAGAATGGACACAAACTTGATCTCGAGTATTCATTTTTTTAGAAGCTTTTCATCGGTTTTAGTCTTTCCATGGGCTCGATGTTTTGCTAAAAATAACAAAAACATAAATGAATCTTAGGCACGTATTTCATACTATGCTGAAATACCGAAGTATATAAGTTTGTATGCGATTTAAAGAGATGCTCCGTTTGAAAATTCCAGGTGGATGCTGTCTTGCATATAACAAATAATAAATAGTGGATATTTATGCAAGATCTTTTCAAGACTAAAAAATTTCAGCTTGAGACTGAGTCCAGTTGGAAACATCTCTGGTCCAAGCCGGTATTTGATTATCTACATTCCGATCATTTTGATGGTGAGCGGTTTAAGAATCTGGAGCATCATTCGCTCGAGCAGAGTCGCTTTGACTTGTATAAATGGTTATTCACCAGAAAATCCAGAACTTGGGAAGTAAATCTGGAACAGGAACGTACCGAGTTTTTTTCACGTCCGCGTGCTTTACCACAAAATCGGCCGGAAGCCACTTTAGATGACTGGCAAATCTGGTTTATTGGGCATGCTACCGCTCTGATCCAGATCGGGCCGTATAATTTTCTGACTGATCCGGTCTGGTGTGAATATGCCAGTCCTTCTGCATCCCGAGGGCCACAGCGCGTCATTCCTGCTGGCATTGCCCTGGATGAGCTGCCGCATATTGATGCCGTATTGCTCAGCCATAACCATTATGATCATATGGATCTGGCGACCTTGGCCTGGCTGCATCAGACCTATCAAATGCCGATCTATACCGGCCTTGGTAATGGCTGGTACCTGCCTAAAGACTATAATGTCATTGAAATGGACTGGTGGGAAAATGCATTTTTTGAAGATATCCAGATTGTCTATTCGCCAGCACAGCACGCTTCAGGACGTGGAATGCGTGACCAGAACTGCGCATTATGGGGCGGTTTTTCCTTATTGAATGGCAAGGATCATTGCTATTTTGCTGGGGATAGCGGCTATGCGCCGCATTTCAAGGAAATTCGCAAACGCCTTGGACCACCACGAATTGCGCTGTTGCCGATCGGTGCCTATGAACCGCGTGAACTGATGCGCAATATTCATATGAATCCGGAAGATGCTTTTCATGCCCATCAGGACTTAATGGCACGTTGTTCTATGGCCATTCATTATCGGACCTTCCAGCTCACCGATGAAGCACGTGACCAGCCTGAAAATGAATTGCAGCATATTATCCAGCATTCCTCCAAGCTGATTAACCCGTTTTACTGTATTCGTGAGGGCAAACGGATTATTGTCTAAGGGCTTAAGATCACTCCTGTATAACGATTGAGTCGTTAGCTAGCATATAGAGTAGCTCTCATTTGTATAGGATTAAATCCTATGCTGAAGGGTACAGGTGCCAATCGTGGTGGAAACAAGCATGGCATACTGACTGATCGGGTGGGTATGTTGAGCAATGATTTCTTCGTGAATCTGATGGATATGAAAAAGATCTGGGTACCGGTAGAAGAACCTTTTTGAAATCCGTGACCGTCAAACACATGACCTGAAATGAACTGCAACTCATATTCCTAATGCTTTAATTTAACACCAATAAAAAACCACCCTCGGGTGGTTTTTTATTCGCTCAGTTCAAGCTAAAAAACTTAGAGAAAGCTTGGTAGGCCTTTAGCTGGATCAGTTGCTCGAGCCATCTGGGCATCAGCTACGCTCATCCCAAGAGCTTGAGCAATACCTTCACCATAGGCGGGATCACAGGCATAACAGTTACGGATATGACGGTACTTGATGAAATCAAGCGCATCACCCATTGCGGCTGCGGTATTATTAAATAGAGCCTGTTTCTGCTCATCATTCATCAGGTTGAACAGGGCACGTGGCTGGCTGAAGTAGTCATTATCATCTTTGCGATAATCCCAGAAATCTGCATCACCCGTGATTTTGAGGGGGGGCTCTCTGAATTCTGGCTGTTCCTGCCACTGGCTGAAACTGTTCGGCTCATAATGCGGCAATGAACCATAGTTGCCATCCATACGGCCCAAACCATCACGGTGATTTGAATGTACCGGGCAACGTGCGGCATTGACCGGAATCTGGGCATGATTCACACCTACACGGTAACGCGCTGCATCAGCATAATTGACCAAACGTGCCTGTAGCATGCGATCCGGTGAGTAACTAATGCCTGGTACCAGATTGCTTGGCGCAAAAGCGGCTTGTTCTACGTCCTGGAAATAGTTTTCCGGATTACGGTTCAGCTCAAATTCACCTACTTCAATCAGTGGATAATCGCCTTTCGGCCAGACTTTGGTCAGGTCAAACGGATGATAAGGCACTTTCTCGGCATCTGTTTCAGGCATGATCTGAACGTACATTTTCCATTTCGGATAATCGCCACGTTCAATCGCATCAAACAGGTCGGTTTGACTGCTTTCACGGTCTTTAGCAATCAACTCTGCTGCCTCAGCATCAGTCAGATTCTTGATACCTTGCTGGGTACGCATATGGAATTTTACCCAAAAGCGTTCATTTTGGGCATTGATAAAACTGTAGGTATGACTGCCGAAACCGTGCATATGACGGTAACCAGCCGGAATCCCACGATCGGACATTACGATGGTAACTTGATGTAGTGCTTCCGGCAATAAAGTCCAGAAATCCCAGTTATTGGTGGCGCTACGTTTATTGGTTTTCGGATCACGTTTTACTGCTTTGTTTAAGTCAGGAAATTTACGTGGATCACGCAGGAAGAATACCGGTGTATTGTTACCGACTAGGTCCCAGTTCCCTTCTTCGGTATAGAATTTCAGGGCAAAACCACGAATGTCACGTTCTGCATCAGCTGCACCGCGTTCACCGGCGACGGTCGAAAAACGGGCAAAGAGTTCGGTTTTTTTACCGACTTCCGAGAAAATTTTTGCACAGGTATATTCAGTAATGTCATTGGTCACAGTAAAAGTACCAAATGCACCTGAACCTTTTGCGTGCATACGGCGCTCAGGAATCACTTCACGAACAAAGTTAGCCAGTTTTTCATTCAGCCATAAATCCTGAGCAAGTAAAGGTCCACGCGCACCTGCCGTCATACTATTCTGGTTATCGACCACAGGCGCACCAGCTTCAGTGGTCAGGTGGGTGACAGGGCATTTTTTAAAATCTTGGCTCATCTTTCCTCTCCAAGTTTTGAATATCTTGTGTCGTTTATCTAGTATTCATAAAATATTGAAATATATGCTAATCAGATCAGGTTTCACTATATTTACAATATCTTTAAATAAAGGGTGTCACAGCACAAAATGGAATTCAGGATATAATTGAGTGAGCTCACTCAAAAAATATTTTTAAAGTTAATAAAGTTTAAAATATTGAAAATTAAATGGTTACTCTTAAAAAATTAACGGGTTTTCCACTCTCTGACAATATCAAATTCTATATATTTTGAATAACTCGAATAATGAATGGGATTAAACGAAAATAACAATATCTAAGTCCATAATATGTTTTTATCAAAGGATAAAAAGAATAAGTGAAAAGTAGTATTTAAAATGAATTTTATAACTGGTTTATTTTAAATGGTTTTTTAATTGAGTTTTGTTTGGCTGAAGAAACCCATAACAATAATGAATGGAATAAGGGTATTTTCTGGTTATAGCTCGCATTTTTGCATACAGAAAATCCTAGCTAAATGGGCTTTATTTTTAAAAAAGCATTGGCAAATATGCTTGAAAATTAGTCAGTCAGCCCTATAATTATCTCACTCCTTCCTCCAAGTCACATAGAGAGCAAAATGGCCAAGAAAAAAACAGCCAAGCAGGTGGTGATCCACAATTTTGTGGCCAAACATATGCATGAAGTCAATAAAAGCCAGGTTTTTGTAGATCGGAAGAAAAATGCAAAACGTGGTTATACCAAGCACAAACAAGGGCGATATCAACAAGATGATCGCCCTTTTTTATGGGCAGCTTAGGGCGGCCAGGAAGAAGTGGATCTGTTCTGGACGGGAGCTGATTTTAAGGGATTCTGTGGGGTATAGTGAAAAGATGAATTTCTTTTCGAAGAATGCGGTGAAGTCCGCCGGGTGGTTGAAGAAGCTTCTTCGGGAAACATATTTTGAAAAAAACGGGGCAGGGTCGCAGAACTCGAAGATCTATTTGGATCAGCATCAGCCATAGGCCGGGTCTGTTGAAAACTGGCAAATTTTCCTAGCTGTTGCCGATACAGTTTTGCCGCAATGACCGATGGATCATTCTTGCCTAAACGCCGTTGCTGGGTACGAGAAATTTCAATTCCCCATAAGGGACAGGCTTTAGGACGTTCAGTTTCACGGATATACTGGTGACTCGAGCTGGCATTATTACGATCACGAGAAGATGTATCTCTGGATTTTTGCGAACGTAAGGCCGGTGCAACAATAATAAAATAAAACGCTGCAGCCAGCATAAGCAGGATAAGCACAAATTCCATAAGTACCTCGACTAATGCAGAGGAACCTGGAAAAGTTCCTCCTTAAGCGCTGACCATACGGGTGGTGGATTTCACCATGTCTCCTAAACCATGTGTTCTAAAATAATGCTCCATCCAGCTTTTTACCATGAGTGGATTGTCCAGTTTTAGTACATGTTTGAGTAATTCCTGTGCATCCGGCATCGGTACATGACAGATCGTTTTTCGGACTCTCAAAATATTACTGGAACTCATGGACAGGGTATTAAATCCCATGGCCATTAATAGTACGGCGGAGAGAGGATCACCGGCCATTTCACCACAGATACTGATCGGTTTGTTATTACGGTGACAGTCTTCTACCAGGCGGGTCAGGGCGCGCAGAATGGCTGGATGCAAATGCGAATAGACATTGGCCACACGTGGGTTATTCCGGTCTACGGCAAGTAAATACTGGGTTAAATCGTTAGAACCGACCGAAAAGAAATCAACCAGTTCAGAAAACTCATCAATCTGATGCAGTACGCTCGGTACTTCCACCATAATCCCGATTTGTGGTTTGGTAATCTTCACCTGTTCTTCTTCCTGAACGGCATGATGATCACGCTCTAATAGATACAGCGCTTCTTCAACCTCACTGACACTGGTCACCATCGGCAACAGGATGTGCAGATTATTCAGGCCGATACTGGCTTTCAGCATGGCGCGAATCTGGGAAGAGAAGATTTCAGGATGATCCAGTGTGAAACGGATACCACGCCAGCCCAGTGCTGAATTCTCTTCTTCAATCGAGAAATACGGCAGGTCTTTGTCTGCACCAATATCCAGTGTTCGCATCACCACTGGTTTATTGGCAAAGTGACTGAGCTGTTGCCGGTAAATGGCACGTTGTTCCTCTTCACCCGGGAATCGGTCACGTAGCATGAACGGGATTTCAGAGCGGTACAGGCCAACACCTTTGGCACCACGCTGTACACCACGAACCACGTCAATCATCAAGCCGGTATTTACAAACAGACGTACAGCAGTCCCATCCGGTGTAATTGCATCTTTGGTCTCGTATTGACGTAGATCTTTGGCAATCTGTTCCTCTTCTTTCTGAATTTCTTTATAACGGGTACGCAAACGGCGTGGTGGATTAATAAAGATGCGGCCCTGATGCGCATCGACAATCATCTCTACGTCATCCAGGGTATTGATGGGCAGTTCGGTCACACCCACGACAGTCGGAATACCCAGCGCGCGTGCCACAATCACCATGTGTGAATTCATGGCACCTTCAGTGGTGACAATTGCTGCAATCTTATCGACAGGTAATTCCACCAGCGCAGCTGTTGAAATTTCTTCACCAATCAGGATGCTTTCATCCGTCAGTTCGCGATGGCTTTCATCAGCTTCCTGTAATTTGGCCAGAATACGGCGCCCTAGATCTTTCAGATCAGCGACACGTTCACGCAGGTAATCATCTTCCATCTGCGCAAACTGCGCGACATGGTTATCAATCACGATGCGAACTGCACCTTGCGCCCAGTGACCATCACGAATCAAGGCTTTAATTTCCGATGGCAAAGCATTTTCATCCAGCATACGCAGGAACACACTGAACAAGGCGCGTTCTTCGGCCATCAGCGCATCCTGCATTTTGTCATCCAGGAACTGAATTTCTTCACGTACCGAATTTAAGGCATTATCCAGTAAAGCCAGTTCTTCGCTAATATCATCTGCTTCACGATCCGGAACGGCACCCAGATCTGCAGGTGGATAAAGCACAATGGCGCGGCCGAGTGCGATACCGCCAGAACCGGATACACCCTGGAAGGTTTTATATGCCGGTAAATTATTTGGCTTGCGGAATACATCAATATTGCCGACTGCATGGGCGTGAGCGATTACGCCCGAAAGCTGGGCACATAGCGTAACCAGGAACGATTCAGCCGCTTCACTAAAATCTTGGGATTCTTTATTTTGGACAACCAGTACGCCCATGACCTTACGGCGATACATGACCGGAACGCCCAGAAAGGAATTATAAATTTCTTCGCCCGTTTCCGGTAAATACAGGAAACGATCATGCTTAGGGGCATTGTCGAGGTTAACGATTTCCTCACGCTGACCGACCAGACCGACCAGACCTTCACCGGTATGTAGAGACACATGACCGACAGCTTCAGGCTTCAGGCCTTTAGATGCCATTAACAGATAGCGCTGGTTGCGTTCATCGAGCAGATAAATGGAGCAAACATCCACATGCATGGCCTCAGCGACCTGATTGACCATAATATCGAGTGATTCATGCAAACTGGTAGACGCATTAATCTCTTGGACAATGCGTCTCAGGGTATCCAGTTGCATATTCGACATAGGAGCTGCTCCGTATTTTTTTAGAAGTCCGGTAATTTAGTTTATTTATAACAATAGCCGAGCAAAAAATCTGCACATGCACGCGATTTTTTTAAGGTTTTTGTTGTGGTAATTGCTGACAGAGTTCAATCATGGCCTTGCGATAAACATCGCGTTTAAAATTCACCACTTGGCCTAATGGATACCAGTAACTGACCCATTGCCATTGATCAAATTCGGGCGGATCGGACAGATCAAGTTGAATGTTCTGTACGGGCGCCGTCAGTTTGAGTAAAAACCACTTCTGTTTTTGACCGATACATACCGGATCTGAATCCGTGCGAATGTATCGATACGGCAAACGATAACGCAACCATCCTTTGGTCTGCGCGATAATCTGGACGTGTTCAGGCAGTAAGCCAACTTCTTCTCTCAGCTCACGATAAAGTGCCTGCTCAGGGGTTTCTCCATATTGGATACCTCCTTGTGGAAATTGCCATGCATTATGACCAATGCGTTTTGCCCATAAAACCTGTCCAGCATCGTTTGCCAAAATGATCCCGACATTCGGTCGGAAACCTTCTGAGTCGATCATTTGGCTACCTAAAATTGTTTAATTTATGCCTTTGCTTTCGGGGAATATTATTTCTTTATCCAACTCGAAAAAAAGCAAAGTTTAAAAATGTTAAAATTGCTATGATCTTAACGAATTTCTATCGACTAGCGGAGATAGATTTACAATTTTTTTCTTAAATTTCAGTTTTTACGAGTATTTTCATGAAATTGGCGCTATTTGATCTCGATCACACCCTGTTAAACACCGATTCGGATCATTCCTGGGGGGAATTCCTGGTCAATGAAGGCTTGGTGGATCCCGTTCATCACCGCGCCATGAATGACAAGTTTTATGAGGACTATAAAAAGGGTCAACTGGATCCCTATGCCTATAATGAATTTGTGTTCCAGTTTTTAACTCAACATGACCATGATTATCTGACCGAATTACATCAACTGTTCATGCAAAAAGTCATTCGCCCACAGATGCGTCCGGAAGGTTTTAAGGCCATTCAGTGCCATAAAGATGCGGGACATGAAATTGTTGGTATTACTGCAACCTCGGACTTTATTACCGCACCGATCTTCCGTGAGTTTGGGATTACTGAAATTATTGCCACCAATGCTGAAGTCATTGACGGTAAATATACCGGTAAGGTGACCAATATCGCCTGCTATCAGCAAGGCAAATTGACCCGTCTGAATCAATGGTTGGCTGGTCGTGGCGTGACTGAGTCTTGGGCCTATTCAGATTCAATCAATGACCGTTTTCTGCTGGAATATGCCGATCATGCCATTGCCGTAAATCCGGATGAGCGTCTGGAAGCACTGGCCAAAGAACAGGGCTGGGAAATTCAGGACTGGTCGATTTAAGCAATTCTTTTGATTTAATCAGGCACAACTTCGGTTGTGCTTTTTTATAAGCAGAATAGGGTACTTTTTGACATGCCCGTTGCTGAATAAACATGCTATGCTCAGAATAAATAAAGCAAGTCGACAATAACGATAGCAAGCGCTGAGGTAATGAAAATGACCCAAGTTAGACCGCGTATGACTCATCTATTTGCACAGTTAGGTCTGGATTCGAGTGCAGAAGGGATTGCCCAATTTATTCATGAGCATCAATTACCCAAAGATGTAAACCTGATGGAGGCGCCGTATTGGTCAGATGCACAGCGCCAGTTCCTGGCTGAAAAAATTGCTTCAGATGGAGAATGGGCCATTGTGGTAGATCAGCTTAATGAATCTCTGCATGAAGATGCTACCAGTGGGATGGAATAGCGAACAAAAAGCCAATCAACTGATTGGCTTTTTCATTTGGGGCATTACTGTGTCCGTTTCCATAAAGTTACTTGGGACAGGGTATGTTGATATTTACGCGCTGTTTCTCGGATCACAAAAGGCACATCCACAGGTTCGTCCAGCATTTCAAAATGTGGACTTAGCAAAGCTTTGATACCCTCTAAGGTACTCAGGTTTTCTCCCGCCTGCTTAAATCCGCCGATCCATTCACTGCGTGCTGTATGTTCTTCCAGCCAGGTATAAGGCGAGGCTAGCATCAGGATTCCGCCCATATTCAGCCGATTATGAATCTCACTTAGAAAAGCTTTAGGATGATGCAGGCGATCAATCAGGTTGGCTGCCAGAATAAAATCATAATCTTTAAACTGCGGTTTCAGGTTGCAGGCATCGGCCTGATAAAACTCGACCTTATTGGCAACCTGTTTAAGTTCAAGTTCTGCCAGTGAGCAGGATTTATATTCCACCAGTTCACCCTCAACAGGAATGCTATAGCGCAGGGTCTCTCCTTGCGCCAGCACCACACCTTGCTGAATAAAACGGGCTGAAAAGTCTAAACCGGTGACCTGATCAAAATCTTGGGCCAGTTCAAAGCTGGCGCGTCCGGTGGCACAACCGATATCCAGCGCTTTATGACACGGAATGTTTTGAAAATAAGGACGGGCCAGTTGAATGAGGCTTTGGGCAAAGTTTGGAACAGCAAAATATTCCGCCCCATACTGGAATTCCAGATATTGGGAAATCAGCTGATCACTTTCATATTGAGAGTGAAACTGCGGTGATGTCTCTTCCGCGGCAACATAGCGAAAACCGGCATGCTGGAAAAAATGTCGCCGGAACGCATAGCGTGAACTGTGCAGGGCTTCATTACCGGCTGAAATCCAGGAACCGCCTTTAATCAGATGATGTTGGCCATCGAAGGTTGGGGTACTAAAATCATCATAGAAAGGATGGACTTGAAAGCCTTCGAAAGGATAAATCGGGGTCTCGGTCCATTGCCAGACATTGCCCTGAACATCATAAAAATCGCCATGCTGAAAATGATCCACCGGAAAAGAGTTAGGGCCATATTTTAATTCAATATTGGCTTTCTCAGGACTTGGTAATTTTGGATCCAGTCCTGAAACTGCATACAATCGATACCATTCATCCTCAGTGGGCAGACGAATGGATTCTCCGGTCTGTGTTGATTTCCAGTTACAGAAAGCTTTGGCTTCATGATAATTCACTTCGACTGGCCAGTCCCAAGGCATTGGAACTTCTTCCAGCATCAGTCTTAAGGACCAACCCAGTTCCGTTTTGACCCAGAAGGTAGGATGTGTGGCTTGAGAAAATGCTAACCATTGCTGGCCCTCTTCAGTCCAGTAGTCAGCTGTCTGATAACCTTCTGCTTCAACAAAGGCTAAAAACTCCTGATTGGACACCAGATATTTAGAGGCTTCGAATTCTGCAATTTCGGCATGATGGTGGCCGTATTCATTGTCCCAGCCATAAAAAGCATGTTCGAAATTTTTATGTAAATTGACCTGACCTGCGGGTACCTTTATCAGACTATTTTCAGGCGCAATGCCGGTAATGACATTGGCACGCCACTGCGGATGATTTTGTACATAACGTAACTGATGCTGGCGGATTAAAACCGAAGACGTTTCCAGATGAATCCGTTCATGCTCAATACCCATGATGATGGTCCACCAGGGATTGTGCCAGTTCAATGGAAGTTGTAGCGGCGCATGTTCTATCACTTTCAAGACCAGGGCACGCACCTGATGCCGGTAATCACGTACCGCCTGAATGCTAGGCCAGTGATAGTTCTGTTCATCCAGATCATCCCAGCTCATTTCATCTACACCAATCGCGAAGATACTTTCCAGATGCGGATTTAAACGTTCCGGGATCAGTTGAGCCAGCAATAGCTTATTGATAAAAAAAGTGGCAGTATGACCAAAATAAAAGATCAGTGGATGACGTAAGGCAATCGGTTTGTCATAAAAGGCTTCTTCATTTTTCAGACAGTCAAACAGTTGCTCATAGGTGTCAAAGGTATTTAGAAAATAATCACGTAATACGGCACGCGCTGTCGGTTCATCTTCAAAATCAAGGTTGGGAGTCGGGTGTAGCGTTGGTTTAAGCGGTTTCCATAAACCCATTTCTTCGAGCTGGTCATGAGAAGAAGATAATAAAGTTTTGGAATCAGAAGATTTGATCTGCATTCTGTGCTTCCTTGAATACGTTTTAATTTTTCATCTTCAGGAAAATGAATTTGATACTTTTAAAAGTACTTGAAAGGAAGCAACTGATGCGATGTATTTAGGTAACAAAATGCTGCATCGATATCGATGCAGCAGAGAAATGTGAAAATTAATTTTAAATTGACGGGCCTTGCATCAGTTGAACCAATGCTTCAGCCGCCTTCGATTGAGTACGACCCGGATGCCAGACCATACCGAGCTGACGGTTCATTTCCAGATTCAGATCCAGTTCTTGCAGGTCATGATTGACCAGGGTTTTGGGCAAAACAGACCAGCCTAAACCAATCGAAACCAGCATCCGGATGGATTCAAGCGGGTTATTGCTCATGGTCGTTTTCGGCTTGATACCCTGTTTTTCAAACTCGGCCATCGTAATCTGCGTGGTATAGGTCTGCGCAGAAGGCAGCAGGCTTGGGTAATTCACCAGATCTTCAAGAGACAGGTTTTTTTGCTGAGCCAGTGGATGGAATGGTGCGACCACAAAAACCAGAGGATCATTCCAGATAGTGACATATTTTAGGCGTTCATCACCATGCGGTGGCAAGGTCAGGAAAGCCAGTTCCAGATCACCAGCAATGACCTGTTCATGCGCCTGTTCAGAATCTACAAAATGTACATCTAGCGTCACATTTGGATATTGCTGTACATATTCACGCAGATGGCTCGGTAAATGATGCAGGCCAATATGATGGCTGGTGCCAATTTTCAGTTTGCCTTGGACCTGACCTTGTTCATGACTCAGGGTGTAGTGAATATCACCCAACTCGTTCAGCCAGTTTTTTACCTTAGGCAGCAGGGAATGTGCCGCATGAGTGGCCTGAACACCACGGCCCGCAGATTCAAATAATTTCACCCCAAAATATTCTTCCAGACTGTGAATACGTTTGGTCACAGCCGGTTGGGTAATAAAAAGCTGATCTGCAGCCAAAGAAATCGAACCTGTTTCCATGACTTTTACAAAGGCTTCAAAAGCTGCGAGATTCATCTTGATCACCTATAAAGTTTTTTTATGCTTAAGTTTATTATTGTAATAATTTAAGAATAAATCAAAGTAAAAATATAGAACTATTGGTTTAATGTTGAATTAATACACATTTTTAAATGTTTTATTTTATGTCATAAAAAAAGCCACCGAGGGTAGGTGGCTCAAAAAGGAAGATCGACAAAAAATTATGCGGTGATTTCCTCATCCTGTTGCTGGCTTTTTGCTTCCCAGATTTTCTCGTGGAAGAAGAAAGCAACTGCCTGTACAGTCGGTTCTAATAAACTCAAGGCAATCGCCATGGTTAAACTGCCTGTGACAAAATAGCCCACTAACATCGCGACAGTGATGTGCATGATGTAATAGCTAAATGTCTTTTTGAACATGCGCTGATTGTTGTCTACGAAACGTTGAATATGTGCCATGTGGATCTTCCTCAAAACAAATGATCTGTGCCGATGAGGAAATAATAATAATTCTCATTTAATTTGTAAAAACGAATATTTTTAATAAAACGATCGGAAAATTAGATTTATAAAAAGAGAGCTAAACCATGATTTAATTTAAGTTTTAAAAGATTCCAAAAAGTTTTTTAACTAATAAAAATGATAAATTAGATTTATGTGAATGCAGCGATATAATCAAAATTAGCGAAAGAATTTACCCAGTCCAGTGGAGCACATCGACATGGCAGGCGAGACCCAAACAGCAAAAACATTATACGATAAGTTATGGGATGACCATTTAGTAAAACAACGAGATGATGGTTCAGCTCTACTTTATATCGACCGTCATTTATTGCATGAAGTGACTTCGCCACAAGCCTTTGAAGGCTTGCAACTTGCTGGCCGTAAGCCATGGCGTTTAAGTGCCAATATTGCGACACCTGACCATAACGTACCGACCTCTAAAAAAGAGCGTGAGCAGGGCGTGGCTGGGATTGAAGATGATACTTCACGTATCCAAGTACAAACCTTGGATGATAACTGTAAGACGTTCGATATTGTTGAATTTGATATTAACGATATTCGTCAAGGCATCGCGCACGTTGTTGGTCCTGAGCAAGGCTTAACCTTGCCAGGTATGACCGTTGTATGTGGTGACTCACATACTGCAACACATGGTGCATTTGGCTGCTTGGCACACGGGATTGGAACATCAGAAGTTGAACATGTATTGGCAACCCAATGCCTGGTTCAGAAGAAAATGAAAAATATGTTGGTACGCGTTGACGGTAAATTGGGTCAAGGCGTAACACCGAAAGATGTGGTTTTAGCCATTATCGGTAAAATCGGAACTGCAGGCGGTACAGGTCACGCGATTGAATTTGGTGGTCAGGTGTTCCGTGACATGTCGATTGAAGGCCGTATGACCGTGTGTAACATGGCAATCGAAGCGGGTGCACGTGTCGGTATGGTCGCAGTCGATGAAAAAACCATTGAGTATGTTAAAGACCGTCCATATGCACCGAAAGGCGAGCAATGGGATCAGGCGGTTGCGTACTGGAATACTTTGCACTCCGACGAAGGTGCTCACTTCGATACAGTTGTAGTGTTACAAGGTGAAGAGATTGAACCGCAAGTGTCTTGGGGGACTTCTCCTGAGATGGTGATTCCGGTGTCTCAAGCGGTTCCAACTTTGGAACAGGCCAAAGATGATGTACAGCGCAATGACTGGAACCGTGCTTATCAATATATGGGCTTAACTGCAGGTCAGCCTTTAGCAGATATTCAGTTAGACCGTGTATTCATCGGTTCTTGCACCAACTCACGTATCGAAGATATTCGTGCTGCGGCTGAAGTAATCAAAGGCCGTAAAGTGGCTTCTAGCATTAAGCAGGCCATGGTCGTTCCGGGTTCGGGTTTAGTGAAACAGCAGGCAGAATCTGAAGGTTTGGACAAAGTCTTTATCGAAGCTGGTTTTGAATGGCGTGAACCAGGCTGTTCTATGTGCTTGGCAATGAATGCTGACAAGTTGCAGCCAGGCGAACATTGTGCCTCAACTTCAAACCGTAACTTTGAAGGTCGTCAGGGTAATGGCGGTCGTACCCACTTGGTGAGTCCAGCCATGGCGGCGGCGGCAGCGATTGCCGGTCACTTTGTTGATGTCCGTTCATTTTAATTGGTACGCAGGAGCAGAAATATGAAAGCTTATACCGTTGAACAAGGTATTGTTGCACCCTTAGACCGTGCCAATGTCGATACAGATTTAATTATTCCAAAACAGTTTTTGAAATCGATCAAACGTACCGGTTTCGGTGAAAACCTGTTTGATGAATTGCGTTATTTGGATGAAGGTTATCCGGGTCAGGATAACTCGGTTCGTCCGATTAACCCGGACTTCGTGTTAAACCAGCCACGTTATCAAGGTGCATCCATCTTAATTTCTCGTGCTAACTTCGGTTGCGGTTCAAGCCGTGAGCATGCGCCGTGGGCATTGAATGAATACGGTTTCCGTACTGTGATTGCACCAAGCTTTGCTGATATTTTCTTTAATAACTGTTTTAAAAATGGCATGTTGCCGGTAATTTTGCCGGAAGAAACGGTTGATCAGTTATTTAAAGAATGTGCAGCAGCTGAAGGTTATCAGCTAACGATTGATCTGGAAGCGCAGGAAGTTCGTACACCAAATGGCGAAAGCTTCAAGTTTGAAGTGGACCCATTCCGTAAGCATTGTTTGTTAAATGGTTTGGATGATATTGGCTTAACTTTGCAGGCGGCAGATGATATTCGGGCCTATGAAGAAAAAACCAAACAATCACGCCCATGGGTATTTGCTGAAATTCATTCATAAAACAGCAAAAATTGTCATGGCATGACTGCGAAGGCCTTGCTAATATCAGAAGATTATTAATTTTTTTGATAGGTTAATACAGACATCATGGCAACGTATTGGAAACAGTGGCTTGCTCTAAGTGCAGTATCAGTGCTGATGACCGCGTGTCAGAGCATTGATACCATCAAACTTAAACACGCCAAAGAAGATGCAGAAAGCAAATCCAATGCCTTGATTTATTGTGCAGGCACACCGGATTGTCAGTTTGAACGTTTAGATCGGACCATGATTGTGGATGAGTCCACCAAACGAATCAGCCCAGAAGCGCTGGATCAGCGTCTGGTTCGTTTGCAGGCCAAAAACCTGAAACAGGATAATCCGATTTATTTATCTGTGCCGGAAGGGCAGCATGAACTGGTGGTGCGTTTCTATCCGATTAGCAAGGATAAGGCTGAGACCTTGCATCTGTTCCAGCAGTTTAAGGCGAATAAACGCTATACCCTGAAAATGTTCCGTGACCGAAATGCACGTAGCACCAGTTTATTAAATGCCTCTGCACCTGATCCATTGTGTGTGGACCTGTTGCAAGAGCAGAAAGTGATTCGTCGTTTTTGCAAACCTTATAATGTCATCAATGGCATTGCAGAGTTTGTAGAAAAAAAAATTTAACCTAGTCAGGTGGATGCCTGACCTTATAAATGGAAAAGCTCATGTCTAAACAAATTTTGATTTTAGCTGGTGACGGTATTGGCCCTGAGATTGTAAAAGCCGCAGAACAGGTGCTTACACGAGTTAATGAAAAATTCAATCTGGGTTTAACATGGGAACAAGGTCTGTTGGGCGGTGCTGCGATTGATGCACACGGTTCACCTTATCCAGACGTAACGTCTGAACAGGCGAAAAAAGCAGACGCGATTCTGCTTGGTGCTGTAGGCGGTCCAAAGTGGGATACGATTGAGCGTTCAATCCGTCCAGAACGTGGCCTGTTAAAACTACGTAGTGAATTGAATCTGTTTGCGAACTTGCGTCCAGCAATTCTTTATCCGCAATTGGCTGATGCCTCTAGCTTGAAACCGGAAATCGTCTCTGGTCTGGATATCCTGATCGTACGTGAATTGACTGGTGGTATTTACTTCGGTCAGCCACGCGGGATCCGTGAACTGGAAAATGGCGAAAAACAAGGTTTCAACACTGACGTTTATGCAGAATCTGAAATCAAACGTATTGCCAAGGTTGCGTTCGAACTTGCTGGTCTGCGTGGCGGTAAAGTATGTTCAGTTGATAAAGCCAACGTGCTTGAAGTGACTGAGCTTTGGAAACAAACCGTGACTGCACTGAAAGAAGAGCAATATCCGGACATTAACCTGTCTCATATGTATGTAGACAATGCTGCGATGCAGTTAGTACGTGCGCCTAAACAGTTTGACGTGATCGTAACGTCTAACCTGTTCGGTGACATCCTGTCTGATGAAGCTGCAATGCTGACTGGTTCAATCGGTATGTTGCCATCAGCTTCATTGGATGAAAATGGTAAAGGGATGTACGAACCTTGCCATGGTTCTGCACCAGACATCGCAGGTCAAAACCTGGCAAACCCATTGGCAACCATTCTGTCTGTAGCCATGATGCTGCGTTATACCTTCCGTGAAGAAGCAGCCGCTAAAGCGATTGAAGATGCAGTAGGGAATGTTTTAGACCAAGGTCTGCGTACTGCTGACATCATGTCTGAAGGCATGACTAAAGTGGGTACAGTGGAAATGGGTCAGGCAGTGGTAACTGCATTGAACTGAGTTACTCATTAGTTCCACGTAAAAAACGCAGCCTTGAGCTGCGTTTTTTACGACTGATTTTGATTAACAGGTTCGACCCGAAAGGCTGACAGAAGTTGCAATATTGTCTTTGAGCAAAAAGGTAATCTTGCATTGCAAATTCACATCATAACCTGATGCAGGACTCACAGTGACTGGAACCGGAACTGTGCCAGTACCTGCTGCCGGAAACTGGGCAATCGGTAAGGGAACGGTCACAGGACGTTCCACGACATAGCTGAGCTGTTGGGAGCTGAGCTCAGGTTCACTGATTTGCTGATAACCCAAACGTTTCAGATCTAAATTGCGATCAATATACTGGCTACTCTGCCCAATAAATTGCTGTAAATAAGTTTCACGGTCAGTCTGGCTGATCTTAGGTGTTTGTGCACACCCTGACAGACCGAGCAACAGGATGCTCAAGCCCAATACCAGAGAAGTACCTTTGCTTAACAACATCACATCACTCCTACTCAAGGAACGCTTAAAAACAGTGTAGTAGCAAAGTGTGAGAGGAACTGTTGTAATTTATTATTAGGCAAGACAGGATCAATCAGGCAGTTAGATGTTAGCTGTAGCTGTCAAATTCAAGACAACTTAGAACGCTCTTATATCCACCTCAAAATGAATAAAAAGCAAAAATGAATAAAAAGCAAAAATGAATCTTAACAGGCACGTCCGCTATATTGCACGGATTGGGCAATCCCTTGTTCTAGCTGAAAATGAATCTGACAGGACATTTCAACCTGATAACCCGGGCCGGGTGCAGTTGCGAGTCGTACAGGAGCACCTATACTGACACTTTGCTGAATGGCCGGTGTTCCCAGTGGCAGTTCAATGGTGCGAAGTACGGTATAACTCAGACGTTTTTCCGTTTGTAGAGGTACTTTTGAGGTTTTAAAACCGAGTGCAGTTAGATCCAGATCCTTGCGAATTGACTTTGCAGATTGACCGATATATTGCTGTAGTTGCTGATCTAGTTGTCGTGATTTTGTCGAATTTATAGTGGCGCAGGCAGTCAGGCTGATTCCTAGGATCAGAGAAAGCAAGATTTTTTGCATGAATGATTCACTGTTTTTATTAGAGGAAAAATAGAAATTATTATCTTCGAATGCAGTATAGGGAATGTGCAAGGGAATTAATATAAAAGAAATAAAAAAGCCACTGGATGAGTGGCTTTTGCTTCCGCTAAAACTTAGCGCGCACGGTATGTGATACGACCCTTAGTCAAATCATAAGGTGTCATTTCGACCTTCACGCTATCGCCAGTCAAAATACGAATATAGTGTTTACGCATTTTACCAGAAATATGGGCAATTACTTCGTGACCGTTTTCTAAACGTACACGGAACATAGTATTAGGAAGCGTCTCGGTGACAACGCCTTCGAACTCGATGAGTTCCTCTTTATTGGCCATAGCCTACCTGAATGAATAAATTGGAAAGGCGCAAATTATAGTCAATTTTTTCGCAAAACACAAGGTGTAACGGGCGTTAGACTGATCATCTGTCAGTAAAATAAGCGAAGTATGAGTTTAAACTTTTTAACTAAAAAGCGTATGGTATCTGTTGTCAGTTTGGTCAATCACAGTTAATCTAATTTCAATCTTTTTAAGTATAAATGAAGTACATACAAGGAAGGTTTTTGAGTGAGTCAGCTAACGGATGCATCAGTCGTATTGCGTTTAGGCTATCAGGCGATTCGTCGTGCAGGTTTGCCAACAGAAGAACTTCTGACGAAAGCAGGAGTCGCTTTAAATCAGGTGGAGACCAATGACCGTACTCCGCTTAGTGCTCAGTATGCCTTCTGGGTTGCCGCAGAAGAGGTCAGTAAGGACCCGGATATCGGATTGCATCTGGGTGAACATTTGCCACTCTATCGCGGACAGGTGATTGAGCATCTGTTTATTTCATCAGAGAATTTTGGTGAAGGCTTGAAACGTGCACTGGCTTATCAGCGTCTGATCAGTGATGCCTTTCATGCCAAGCTGGTGGTCGAAGATGATCGCTGCTATCTGACCAATGGTGAACAGCCTTTTGCTGAAAGTCTGGTCAATCGTCACTTTACCGAATGTGCGATGTCAGGTGTGTTGCGTTTCTTTAAATTTATTACTGAAGGCCGTTTTGAACCGATCTATATCGATTTTAATTTTTCCAAAGGCGCGGCAGATGAAGAATATTTCCGGGTTTATGAATGTCCGGTAAGTTTGGGGCAGAAAGAAACCCGTTTGTATTTTGATCCCAGCATTCTGGATTTTCCACTTTGGCAGGCAGAACCGGAACTGTTGCAGCTACATGAACAGCTGGCGATTGAAAAATTACAGGAACTGGCTCGTTACGATTTAGTCGGAGAAGTGCGTCGCGCAATCGGTTCTACTTTAGAAAGTGGTGAAACGACTTTGGAAACTGTAGCCGCTCAACTGAATATTACTCCACGTCGTTTACGTACCCAGCTCAGCGAAGCGAATACCAGTTTCCAGCAGATTCTGTCTGATTATCGCTGTCGTCTGGCTAAACGTTTATTGGCGAGTACAAATGAAAGTGTAGAACGTATTGTTTATCTGACTGGATTCTCGGAACCAAGTACCTTCTACCGTGCTTTTAAACGCTGGACCAATGAAACGCCGGTGGAATATCGGAAGCGCAAGCAGCGTTAATTACCATCCTAAGTCCCTCCTTTCTTGCGCTTCAGCTTAAAGCAGTGCTTAAGCTTTGCTCAGGAGGAGAGTTCCTCCCTTTTTCAAAGGGAGGTTAGGAGGGATTTAAAAATTAAAAATAATTAGCTTATTCCGGCATATTTAACCAGTATGGACCCAAAGGTACTTTGGGTAGGTCAAAATACTCTGGATATTCAGCCTGGATAAAATACAGACCGTCCGGTGGTGCGGTAACACCGGCTGCTTTACGATCTTCTGCTGCAAAAATATGGTCAATATGGTCAACCTCATACATGCCTTGGCCGATTTCCAGCAAACAGCCCATGATATTTCGCACCATATGATGCAGGAAGCCATCAGCCTGAATATCTAGAATCAGATAAGGCCCATGCTGGATCAGGCGGCAATGACGGACATGACGTACCGGCTGATTGGACTGGCAGGCTGCTGCACGGAAACTCTCAAAGTTATGCGTGCCTTCAAATTTTGCAGCTGCCTCAATCATTTTCTCGACATCAAGTGGATAGTAAATATGCGTGACCTGTTTATGCAGCAAGGCAGGGCGTACCGGATGGTTATAGACAATATAACGATAACGGCGTGCCTGTGCTTTAAAGCGTGCATGGAAGCCATCATCCATCTCCTTGATCCATTGGATCGAGATATCCTTAGGTAACTGGCTATTTGAGCCCATTAACCAGCCTCGCTCAGAGCGCAAGGCATGGGTATCAAAATGTGCGACCATATTAGTCGCATGCACGCCGGCATCGGTTCGGCCTGCACCATGCAGAATAATCGGTTCATCGGCAATTTTACTGAGAACCTTCTCGATGGTTTCCTGAACACTGATTACGCCCGGTTGTTGAGTCTGCCAACCTCGATAATTCGTTCCACAAAACTCAATTCCCACCGCAAAACGCTGCATAATGACCTCAAAACCTGACTAATCGTACCAATGGGCATGCCATTGTTCTACCGTGTCATATTGTAAATACATTTTTAGGGCTTTTGCATAAAGATCAGCATGGCCATAACTTTCATTGAGTAGAATTTTGCAATCATGCACCCATTCAGCAATGGCATAACGCTGATCGGTGGCACCGAAAGGCACTTGAGTAGTTAAGACCGAGATACAGCCTTTGGCATAGAGCTGATTGATAAAATCTACGATCTCTGGATTGACGGCTAGATTGCCGGTTCCAAAGCCTTGCAGGAATAGAAAATGCGGAGGATAGGCCAAAATATTTTTCAGATTATTGAACTGTTGAACTAAATCGATCGGCTGCATCATCAAGCTCATACAGTTAAAATCCAGAGCTTTGGCAATATCGTCTGCTGTAACCTGATGACTTTGCTGGTTGGCCTGAATAGCGATATGCGCATCCAGACCAGTAAAGGCATTCAGCTCAGTGGTATGTTGCTTTAAGGCAGTTTGAGCATGAATCAGTTGCTGATGAAAAGCCAGATAAACACCTGCATTACACTGAGTTACTGAAGAGAGCGCAAAGCTCAGATTGTCCATGGCATCGCTAAATTCGCGTTGCGCATCGCCTTCAGCATTCAGGAGGGGATACTGGCTGCCAGTCAGCACAATATGAGCCGAATTCCCCATAAAATGTGCCAATACTGCGCTGGCATAGCTCAGGGTATCTGTCCCGTGAATAATCACAAAATGTTGTATCTGCTGTTCAGATTGCAGATTTTGGATAAATTGCACCAGTTCTAACCAGTCTGTAGCAGTACAGGCACTGCTGTCCTTAATCACAGGAGCGCAGTAATACTGAATCAACGGTTGATCCGTAGCAAGCAGCTGTTCCAGTTTTGGAATAAATAAATCGGCAGACATAGGGGCGAGCGGGTCACCGACACAGCCAAAGGTGCCGCCCATATAAATCAGTGCAATATCTTTCATCATAAAAAAAGCAGCCAAATGTTGACTGCTTTAGTGTAAAGGGAAATTGATTAAGATGCGATTTGATTCAGCAACTGATCAGCTTGCTGACGTTGTGCTGCTGTATATTCAGCTTCACGTTCAGCTATGACTTCACGGGCAGCTGCATAAGCGCCTAACTGGATATATTGTTGTGCCAGCTCCAGGTTAAGGTCCGCTTCATTAACTTCCATCAGCTCAGGGAAAGACTGCACCAATGGATCATGTTGATCGATTGCTGTAGTTACTGGCGCTGTCGGAATCTCAAAATTCACTCCTGTAGAAACAGGAGCTTCTTTTACAGCTTCGACATTATCAAGTTTGAAATCTAGTCCAGGTGTTTCAGTTGCAGGCGTTGCAATATCGAGGCTAGACAGATCAAACTCAGTCGCAGGTTCGGCTGTTTTTTCCACTGCAGGTGTTGGAGTGTCTAGAGAGAAAGAAAAATCTAAAGGCTGGATTTCTTCTGTAGTTGCAGGCGCTGATTCTGTTTCTAAAGATACAGATGGTTCAAGCTCAAGTTTAAAATCTTGAACAGGCGTTGATTCTGTTGTTGTTGAGGTAAGCTGATTTTCGGTTATTTTATTTTGAAAATCAAATTCTAAAGCGTTATCTAGAGTTGAAGATATATCTTCTGACTTAACTGGTTGAGCTACTGGATTTACCGGCTCAAAATTAAACTCTAGAGGCTCAACATTTGTTGCAGATTCGGCTGCAGAAATTGGTTTACTTGGTTGAATTTCCTGCTGCATTTGTTCAAATGCAAGTTCATTTGAGGGGGAAGAGGTAGTTAAATCTGCAAATGCATCTATAGATACTGAATTTTCATCCTTAGAAAAACCTTCTACTGCTGAGTTTGAAAAATTGTTTGTATCTTGAGCTATTGTAGTAGCACTTTCAAATTCACGTTTTTTGACTTCAGCCTGAGCCAGAATATCTTCCAGTCCTAGAGAACGGACATGATTAATCAGCTGTGAAATCGCAAATTCATCTTTTTGCAGGATATGAATGTCGAGCAGTAGTAAATACAATTCATGTTGAGAATTATCGCGATTCAGTGCCTGATTGATTTGCGCTTCAGCAGCAAAGAAATTACGTTCCTGAACCAGACCTTCAATTTTTTTGCGTGTCTCTGCTGATAGAGGCGTTGCTGATTTTTTAACGACTCCGGCTGGCTCCACCACTTTGGTTCTTTGGGAGGTGGATTTTGACGCAGCGCCAAGTTTTTTCGCTTTTACAGTTTTAGTTTTTGCTTTATCTGATTCTTGAGCATCTTGTCGTTTTTTTACAACAATTAATACGATGATCAATATCACTAATGGAATCACATAAATCAGCATGTTTTACCCCTTGGGGATAGAGTCCTTAAGTTCGCCTATCCCAATAAATCGTCATGTGTAACTTTTTAATTAATTGGCTTTTTATCTGCCTGTTGTGCTTTAAGCTGTTGTTGCAGCTGGGCAAGACGAGCATTTAATAATTGAATTCTGTGATCCTTCTGATTGAGTGCCAATTCTAGTTCAGTTACGTTTCTCTGTAATTTAACGGTTTTTTCACGGGCTGTCATAACTTTTAATGACAACTCTTTCGAAGTTCGATTTTCTTTTGTGTTTGAGTTGGCAGAAACCTGGCCGGAATCACGCTGACTCTCGGCAACCAGGCTCATTTCAGCCTCATTCAGGCGATATTTGGTTTTTGCAGCAGGTTTAGAGGGTGCTTGAGCAGACTTAATTGCTGAGGCCTGTATCGGAGTTTTCGCAGTATGAACGGTCGCTAAATTAAGTGCTGCGCCTTTACGCAAGCGGTTAGCATCACCCCCAATAAAAGCATGTTCATTCTCACGCTTGATCTGCTGCATGACCTCACTTACTGGACGCTGCTGTTCATTGGCAATCCTGGAAGCAATGCCCCAAAGCGACTCATTTGACTGTACCACATACGTCGGCTTGATCTGGGTTGAGGTGCTTTGTTTGATGGCTGCCGGCTGTGCCTGAGTTTTAGTCGCTAAATTTGGTTTGTCCTGTGCAGTGCTGGATGCCGCCTGCTTGCGAGCCTGTTGTTCTGCATATTTTTTGACAAGTGGATCACTGGACACCATCTGGTTTTCAGTGCTTGTCGGTGCAGAAACTTGCGCTGAGGCTGCATTTTTATTTGTTGGATCTATTGTAATTTCAGCTGGTTTTGTTTCAGCCTGAATTTTTGTAGCTGCAGCCTGTAAGTTTGACGTTGCATCTGCTTGAGCCGCAGTCGCGTGAGCTGCTTTGGATGAAGTATTCACTGGCGCAGTGTTTACATTGCCAGCTTGCTGTGAACTATGACTTGTCGCTGCTACCGCAGTTTCAGTATTAAGTTTTGTTGGGCTTGTGACTTGAGCTGCAATACTCGATGTCGGCTCATGGGTCACAGCAGCTAACGCTGTTTTAGGGATAGAGCTGGCTGATAATGCAGGAGGTACTGTGTTTTGTAAGGCTAACGGTTTTTCTGCCACAAACGGGGTGGTTGGTTTGGATTGTGCATTGGTATAACGCGTACTCACCGGTAAGTTCAGGGCAATATCTTTTTCACTCACGACTACGACAGGCGCGAGGGGCTGTTCAGTCTGTTTCAGGCTGGCCTGTAACAAATCAGTTTTAGGTCTTAATGCAGTACGGATATGCTGTAGGCGTGCTGCATTGCCTTCTTTGATTTTAACAATGATATTTAATTCACGATCAGTAACCGGGCGCGAGGAGGTAATGGTAATAACCCCAGTTCCATTACTGTTGCGACGGGTGAAAAAATTCAAATGACCCGGTGGCTGATGCGATGCGCCCATAGAAATCAGGTCTTCTGGCGAGGCTAAACTTACTTCAATGGGCAAGTTAATATCTGATTGATGGAAATTCATTTCCGCATAAAGCAATTCCCCAGGTGCAGACTGGATTTGTACCGAATCTACATTAATCGCATAGATATTTTGTGAAGCAACAATGGCTAAAATGGCAAGCTTTAATTTGTTATATACAGTCATCTGTGAGCTCAGTCATTATCGCATAGCGAAAATTATAGATTAACGGGATGTTTGTTTTTTGTAAAATACTTACGCAATAGTTACACAAAAAAGCCGATCAATAAAGATCGGCTTCATGCTTTATTTCCTGACGGAAACTTAAGAGTTTTTATAGTCAATCAAGATGCGCAGCATACGACGTAAAGGTTCTGCAGCACCCCAAAGTAACTGGTCACCTACTGTGAATGCACCTAGGTATTCTTTACCCATGTTCAGTTTACGCAGACGACCAACAGGTACAGTTAATGTACCAGTGACTGCAACAGGAGTTAGGTCAGTCATTGATGCTTCACGAGTGTTTGGCACAACTTTAGACCAGTCATTTGCATTTGCAATGATATCTTCGATCTCATCCAGTGGAACGTCTTTGCGAAGTTTCAGCGTTAATGCCTGAGAGTGACAACGCATTGCGCCGATACGTACACAGTGACCATCAATTGGCACGATCTGCTGGTTGCCCAGAATCTTGTTGGTTTCAACCTGACCTTTCCATTCTTCTTTCGACTGGCCGCTTTCCAGTTGCTTGTCGATATAAGGAATGAGTGAACCAGCCAAAGGAACGCCAAAGTTTGCAGACGGGAAGCCTTCACCACGTTGTAATTCAGCAATTCTAGAGTCGATATCCAGAATTGGAGAACGCGGATCATTTAGCAACTCTTTGGTATTGTTATATAAATAACCCATACCATTGATCAGTTCACGCATGTTTTGCGCGCCTGCACCTGAAGCGGCCTGATAGGTCATTGACGTTGCCCATTCCACCAGATTGTTCTGGAATAGACCACCTAAGCCCATCAACATCAGGGAAACAGTACAGTTACCGCCCACGAAAGTTTTGGTGCCTTTGACCAGACCGTCTTTGATCACATGCATGTTCACCGGATCAAGTACGATGATTGCTTCATCATCCATACGCAGGGTAGATGCTGCATCAATCCAGTAGCCATCCCAGCCTTCAGCTTTGATTTTTGGGAAAACTTCAGTGGTGTAATCGCCACCTTGACAGGTAATAATGACATCCATTTGCTTCAGACTGTTAATGTCTGTTGCATCCATAAGTGCTGGGGCAGTCTTACCACCAAATGCCGGAGCTTCACCACCCGCATTACTGGTAGAAAAATAGAATGGCTCAAAATGAGCAAAATCATTCTCTTCAACCATACGTTGCATAAGGACGGAACCCACCATCCCGCGCCAACCGACCAGACCTACTTTCATGTCACTTTGCCTCGGTGCGTTAAAAAATCAAAAGGGATTCGAGTGTATCAAAAAGGGACGTGACTGCAAGAGCTACACAATCAAAACATCAATATTCTTGAGCGAAATATCTGCTTTATGATACATACAAAATTGATAAAGCAATTTTTCTTTTAGAAAAAATAATAACTTAGTAAAGAGTGTATCTTATGGTAGGGTTTATCCAGATCATGGCAATCGTGGTCATCTGGTTAAGTTTCTGGTCGCTGATTCCCCGAGATGAATGGTGGATTCGTGGTGCAGATTTTCCACGTTTACAGATTCTGGTTTTGGGCTTCATTGCCTTTGTTCTTTTTCTCCTGGTCGATTACCCATGGACGGCCTTCAATCAGCTGCTTTTTGTCGGCCTGATCGCTGCTTTGGCGTATCAGCTGAAAATGGTCTTGCCTTATACCTTTGTTTGGAAAAAACAGGTCAAGCAGGTCAAGCAGGATCAGCTGGATCCGGATCGTCAGATTTCCCTGATTGTTTCAAATGTTCTGACCACCAATACTAAATATCATTTACTGATTGAACAGATCCAGACCCATCAGCCAGACTTGGTCTTAACGCTGGAAACCGATCATGCATGGCAGGATGCGCTGGCCGTCATTGAGCCAGATTACCCCTATCGGGTACCTGTACCTTTGGATAATCTGTATGGCATGCATCTGTACAGCAAACTTGAGCTGAGTGAAACCGAGGTTAAATTTATTCTGAGTGATGAAATTCCCTCGATTCATACCAAGGTCTTGTTACGTTCCGGACAGCCGGTACAGCTTTATTGTCTGCATCCGAAACCACCAAGCCCAACTGAAGCCAAAGATTCAACCTTACGTGATGCGGAATTGCTGATTGTAGGGGACCAGATTAAGGATCTGGATGAAAGCTGCATTGTGATGGGAGATCTGAATGATGTGGCCTGGTCACGCACGACACGTTTATTTCAGCGTATTAGTGGTTTGCTGGATCCGCGTGTTGGCCGACGCTATGTAAATACCTTTCATGCCGATTATCCCTTATTGCGCTGGTCACTTGACCATGTGTTTCACAGCACCGATTTTGCCCTGGTGCATATGGAGCGTTTAAAACACGTCGGATCAGATCATTTTCCGGTTTATCTGGTTTTACAAACTGGGCGGGTATTTGAGCATCATCAGGAAGAACTGGAAGAAACGGATCAGGATGATCAGGAAGCCAAAGAAGCCATTCAGGAAGGAATTGAAAAGGCAGAGAAAGAAGAGAAGAAAGTCACTGATAAGATTACGATGGCTTATAAGAATGAGGAGAAATTCTTATAGTTTTAGCTGAAAAGTGTACGATATTGCTTACAGCAGTTTCCGCTTCTTGCGAATGGGCAGTACAGAGGAATCCACGTATTCTAAGCTCATCAGCACAGGGAGTCGAGAAAGGATATTCTCATAAGGAAGACGAAGCTGAATGAAAACATCATGGAAATGATGCTGAAAGGGAAATCGCAACAACGAAGAAGCAATTATAACATATGAAAGCACAACCTCATTAACCCGGGTTTTACAGGATGTAGAACCCGGGTTAAATTATTTTTGGCTCATTTTTTTATTATAATTAATTGATTATTAAAATAAAATTTAAATTAAAAAATGGATATTACCTGAATGGAAGTTATGATTTCCGATCATGATTCAGTCAATGAATTCGAAGTGCTGCAGCTCTATCTTGTCAATCAATGGTCAGCTGCAGAAAAACCTCAATTGCTTTTAAAGGCTTTGCAGCATTCTCATAGTCTGGTGACGGCACGTATCAACGGTCGGCTGGTCGGCTTGGGAAATGCGATTTCAGATGGTTATCTGGTGGTGTATTTCCCACATTTATTGGTTCACCCGGAGGTGCAGCGACAGGCTATTGGTCGTCTGATCATGCAAGAAATGCTGCAACGTTATTCAGGATTTCATCAGAAAATTCTGGTGGCTGATCAGCATGCCACTGAATTTTATAAAGCTCTAGGTTTTGAGCGTGCAGGACATACAGAAGCGATGTGGATTTATCAAGGAACGGATCATTGAGTTGTCTTGCCAATAATACCGTCCATATTTTTTCTAGTTTTTAATAGATTTTATCATAGCCTTCAGGACGGGTCTTAAAGCGACGGTGGAACCACATATATTGCGTCGGTGCAATGCGCAACTGGCGTTCAATAATCAGATTTACCCGGGTTGCATCATCGACTTCATCCGCACTTGGCAGGTTCTCTACCGCAGGCTCGATCAACACACAGTAGCATGGATCTTTAATATCACCAGTTCGATAAAAATAGAGTGGAATGGCAGCGGCTTTGGTCATTTTGAGTAAGCGACGATGTGCAGTGACTGTGGCTGCAGGTACTCCAAAAAAGGGTGCCATCACACCCTGTTTTAAACCAAAATCCTGATCCGGACTGTACCAGATAGCATGGCCATTTTTCAGGTTACGCACCAGACCGCGCATATCATCATGGTCAATCTGGTTGGCATAAATGGTGGCACGGCAGCGGTAAATCAGCATATCGAGCAAGGGATTATTTTGTGGTCGATACACCACATCCGGCTCAAAATACTGTGCACATAAATAACCACCAGCATCCAGCAAAGTCGAGTGGGTACCGAGCAATAAAGCCCCTTTACCTTCTGCCTGAGCCTGCTGGATATGTTCCAGCCCTTCAATCTGTACCCGGCCTTTAAACCATTTTGGACAGTACCAGGCATTCAAGGTCTCAAATACACCGAGCATCTGGTCAATAAAGACCATACGAGCATTGTCCTGAACTTCTTGAGCTGACCATTCAGGGAAACAAACTTCCAGATTGCGAAGCGTGGTTTCACGGCGAGATTTCAAATATTTAAATGCCATCTGGCCGAGTAGACGTGCCAGACGATGCTGAATTGCCCAAGGTAAGATAGCCAGAATCATCACAAATACAATACCCACCCAGATGCCCCAGTATTGCGGCAACAGGAATGACCATTGAAATTCACCGGGTTTGTATTCTGGCGTTCGACTCATAAATTCAATATTTGAAATCAAAGATGTCAGCAGTGTAGCAGAAGAGCTTTTTGAAATAAAAAACTGTAAAATAAAAAAGCACCTGTACGAATACAGATGCTTAGTGACTAGGCGATTTAAAGATTAGCCTTTGGTCATATTTTCCAGTTGGTCCCAACGTTCCATTTTTTCCAGCAAAATCTCATCAATTTCGCCTAAACGTTCAGATGCTTTGGTCGCTGCTGCGGCATCTGTGACAAACCACGAGCCATCCGCCAGTTTATCGGAAAGTTCAGCTTGTTCTTTTTCCAGTGCTTCAATTTCAGCCGGTAACATTTCCAGTTCACGCTGATCTTTGTAGCTGAGTTTTTTCTTTGGCGCAGGTGCTACAGGTGTAGCCGCTGCTTCGGCTTTGGCCTGAGCTTTTTTGACTGCCATTTTCTGGTCAACCACAGTCTGATCTGGACGTTGCTCCAGATAATCTTGATAACCACCGACATATTCATCAATATTGCCTTTGCCATCAAAGACCCAGGTCGATGTGACGACGTTGTCCATAAAGGCACGGTCATGCGAGATCAGTAGCAGAGTGCCTTTGTATTCAGCTAGCATTTCTTCCAGTAGTTCCAATGTCACCATATCCAGATCGTTGGTCGGTTCGTCCATCACGATCAGGTTTGATGGTTTCAGTAACAGCTTAGCCAGCAGAATACGGTTACGTTCACCGCCAGATAGAGCTTTAACTGGCGTACGTGCACGTTCTGGCGAGAACAGGAAGTCTTGCAGATAGCTATAGATATGACGACGTTGGCCATTCACATCGACATGATCTGAACCTTCCGAAACGTTATCTTTAACTGATTTTTCCAGATCCAGCACATTACGTAGCTGGTCAAAATACGCAATTTCCAGCTGGGTCCCGGTTTTGACTGTACCGCCATGCTCGATTTCTCCCAGAATGGCTTTGATCAGTGTGGTTTTACCGACACCATTATCACCCACCAGACCAATACGGTCACCACGCATTACCAGCGCCGAGAAGTCATTGATGATCGGTGCATTGTCACTAAACTTCACGCTCAGATGTTCAATCTCGAACACCACTTTACCTGAACGCTGTGCTTCCTGAGTCGACATGTTGACTTTGCCTTGCTGGAAGCGGCGTGCTTTAGACTCTTCACGCAATTCTTTCAGAGCACGAACACGACCTTCGTTACGGGTACGGCGCGCTTTAATACCTTGACGAATCCAGGCTTCTTCTTCAGCCAGTTTTTTCTCGAACAGGGCATTCTGTTTTTCTTCTGCTTCCAGCTGCTGAGCTTTCAGGTCGAGGTAACGTGAATAGTTGCCTTCATAGCTACGCAAAATACCACGGTCCAGCTCGACAATACGGGTCGCAATACTGTCCACAAAGGCACGGTCATGCGAAATAAACAGTAAGGTCAGGTTGTTCTGCTCGAGCAGGAATTTTTCCAGCCACTCGATACTTTCGACATCCAGATGGTTGGTCGGTTCGTCGAGTAACAGCACATCAGGTTGGGTGAGCAGGGCACGTGCCAACAGGACACGGCGTTTACGACCACCGGATAAATCGGCCAGATCCGCTTCAGGATCCAGTCCCATTTTACTCAGGATTGAGTTGACCTTAGTTTCCAAAGCCCAGCCATCCAGCTGATCCATCTGATGCTGCAAATGTCCCATGCGATCACAGGCTTCCATATCGCCCAGCACACAGGCTTCACTGGCTTCATGATAGGCACGCAACACTTCTGAAGCTTCACCAGCGCCGTCGGCAACAATATCTGCAACCTTGCCGGAATCCATTGGCACGTCTTGGGCCAGCATGGAAATGGTGATGCCATTTTGTAACGAAACTTCACCACTATCCGGGAGTAAACTTCCTTCAATCAGTTTAAGTAAGGTAGACTTACCCTCACCATTACGGCCAATCAAACATACTCGTTCACCGCGTTCCAAATTAAAGTTGGCGCCGTCGAGCAAGGCAGGTCCGCCAAATGCCAGTTGGACATCCCTTAAAGTAATATAGGCCATAATGTTAATGTTTCCTGAAATCCCAAATGAGGACTTAAAATGACTAAACAACAAAATCTAAATGATCAGGCGTCATTTTCCGCACCCATTGAAGATTTGCAAGTGCGAATTGCATTTTTAGATGATTTAGTTGAACAGCTGAATCAGCAGGTCACTCGCCAGAATCTGGAAATTGCCGATTTAAAAAAACAAATGCAGTTGTTATATCAACGTGTTGAGTCTGCAGATTTGTCCGAAGGGATTGATGCTTTTGATCCGGTCACCAACCGTCCACCGCATTATTAATTTACAAATAATTTTTAAAAAGAAAACAAAAAGAAAGCCCTCCAGTCGTGAGGGTTTTCTTTTAAGTAGGTGAAGCTCGATAAACCTAAACCAAGTCGCCACTTTTACTTCGTCCAAGATGATCTTTAAAATCTAAATATCGTCATGGAAGGAGGAAACTATTTGACCTTTCACACACTTCCTACTCTAATAGTATTTTTCTAGCTCAGTTTTTAATCTTGCCTTATGCGCCAAAAAGTTGTCCTTCTTGATCTCGAAAATAACTTTCCTACAGCCAAACTGTTACGTGACATTGTTGAACATTATCCGACCTTGTATTTGTTTAACTGTGCCGGAAAATTCGAGTTTGCTCTAGAAGAACTGACTGAGTTGGCGAGCTGGATCAGCAGTGGACAAATTATCATTCTGGATGTCCCGGAAGCAGAGCATAAGGAATATGAATATGCCGTGATTGTGGGCCAGTTGATGGCTTTGCTGGAAGCAGATACTCAGGTCGAGCTGATCTCTGCGATGGATAGCAGTGAAATGCTAATGCAGATGCTACAGGCTTCAGATATTGATTGCAGCCTGATTCAGGTGTTGCCAGAGGATGCATCAACAGAGACTCAAGATAAACCCAAAATCCAGTTGCCAAGTATTGAAGCCATTAAAGCTAAACCGGCTTTGCAGCTGGTGAAAAAATATTGTGATGCGCTCGGCAAGATGAGTGGTAAACCGACCACGCTCGAAACCTTAAAAAATTCTGTCACCAATATTCTGCAAGTTTTACCAGGCAAAGCCCAGCATGTAGTTGGCATGCTGATTAATCTGAAAATAGTCAAACGTTATGACGAGCAAATCAGTTTCCGTAAAAAAGTGCTGAAACAGTGGGTGCAGCTGGATCTCAATGAACATGTACCCATTGAAAAACCAGCTTTGAATCAGGTGATCTCGAAGCTTAATCCTGAAGAGCCTGTTGTTGAACCTGCTCAATCTCTAATCCAGTCTGCCCAGCAAGGCCTGTTCAAAAACTTTAATAAAATTGATCCGGTACAGCTCGAAGTTGCACGCAAGCTGCGCGAATTACAGGGAAATAAGCCTAAAGATATTTATGAATTACGTGATTTGCTCGAGCAGTTATTTCCAAAATCCGATGTCCGTCTTTTACTTAAAGAGTTGATTGAAAAAGGATATATTTATTGGAATGGTCACGAAATGTTATATAGTCATGAGATGTTTCTAAATTAGAATAATCTCATGAGGGCATATGAAAAAAATACTGTTATTGGATATTGAAAACTTACCTAAAACTGAAACAGAGCTCCTTCAATATCTTGCCCAATATCAATATGTTTATCTGGTCTATGCCAAAACGCCCATGGGGTTTAGTCTGGATGGTGTCGTCAGGCTTGCACCTGCAATCAGTGCAGGAAAACTAAAAGTCCTGAAGATGCCTAAAATAGGTAAAGACGCTGCTGATTTTGGCCTATGTTTTATTGCTGGACAGCTTTCTACCCAATATAAAAGCTCTGAAGTTTGCTTCGAGATTATGTCGAATGACTTTTCTATGGAATATGTGGCGGACTTACTTAAAATTGCGAAATTTCAGGCTAAAGTTATTTCAGCTAAACCATTAGTCAATCCAAATATTGCTCAGCAAATAAAAGCAGAAATAGACATTCAAAAACTGATTTTTCAATACTGCTCCAATTTAGTGAGAAGTAACTTTTCTAAGCCTGCAAAAGTAGAAACTTTAATCAACTCGCTTAAAGCCAATTTAAAAGTGGAAGAAAAATATGCTCAGCTTTTAGTAGATGAATTAATTAGAATAAAAATTATTAAAAATCAGTCTGGTAAGCTTCAATATCAGACTGCAGCAATTGAAAAATTTTATAAACAGCATTTAGCTACCGTCGAAACCGTCGAAACCGTCGAAACCGTCGAAACCGTCGAAACCGTCGAAACCGTCGAAACCGTCGAAACCGTCGAAACCGTCGAAACCGTCGAAACCGTCGAAACCGTCGAAACCGTCGAAACCGTCGAAACTCAAGATGAAGTGACTGAAAGAAAATTAAGTCATTTACGTCTGCGCCTGATGCCTTATCTCAATGTTTTTGCAGAACGTCGGCCTAAATTTATTGCCAGTTTCGAGGCGTTACTAGAGCGATGCGTGCCTAAGGAAGAGGTACGAGAATCACTCGATTTACTCATCAAACATCAGCTAATACAGTTAAATAAACGGGAAATTATTTATAGTCCGCAGCTGCTGGGAAATTAAATTTATCCAGCGGTGCTTGCCTTTTATAGCGGGCTTATGCAAATCTAATATAAGAACATAAAGGTTGAACTATGGAAAATACCGGAATCTGGGTGGCAGTTGTCATCATCGTTTTCGTACTGGGGTCTATTTTTGGTCTGCGTGTGAGTCCTAGAGAAAAGGCATTAGGACTTATGCGTGATAAAGCCCGCAAGATGGGCTTACATCCACGTCTGGTGGTTGCACCGGACTGGACCAACATTCCCAAGGCGACTGAAAGTCGTGCCAGTATGGTGGCCTATTATAGTGTGCTGCTTCCAGATGCCCGTTTACCGCTGATGCGTGCCCGCGTGGTTGATAACAAACTTGAACTGGTGTATGGGGATGACAAATTTAAAGATTTTCCCATTGCATTAAAGGGCATTTATGCTATTGATATGCAGGCAAACTGTGTAGGACTCTATTGGGATGAAGAATCTGATCTTAGAGCCACACAACTTGATGACATCAAGGCACTATTACATTCTTTGGCTGAACTTTAATTTTAGAAATAAACAGGATTAAACGGTTAATATGGCGAACGCTCCTCGGTCCACATCAAAAAGCAGCACGGCGAAGTCTTCCGACGCTGGAAGTAAACGTGCCTTGGTGATTGTGGAGTCGCCTGCAAAAGCGAAAACAATCAACAAGTATCTCGGTTCAAACTACATCGTGAAATCCTCGGTGGGTCATGTGCGTGACTTGCCAACGGGCGGCTCTGCGAAAACTGCAGAGAAAAAACCGGTGACCCGAACCAAGCTGACTGAAGCAGAAAAAGCGGAAAAATCACAGCAGGCGTTGATTAACCGGATGGGTGTCGATCCAGAACATGACTGGAAAGCCAAATATGAAGTCCTTCCGGGCAAGGAAGGCGTAGTCGCTGAACTGAAAAAACTGGCATCGCAAGTCGATGAAGTGTATCTCGCAACGGATTTGGACCGTGAAGGGGAAGCGATTGCCTGGCATTTAAAAGAAGTGATCGGCGGCGATGATTCACGCTATCAACGTGTGGTCTTTAACGAAATTACCAAAAATGCCATTCAGGAAGCGTTTAAACAGCCCTCACGTCTAGATACCAATAAGGTCAATGCCCAGCAGGCACGCCGTTTCCTGGATCGTGTCGTCGGCTTCATGATTTCGCCACTGCTATGGGAAAAAATTGCCCGTGGTCTGTCTGCGGGGCGTGTACAGTCTGTCGCTGTAAAGCTGGTCGTGGAACGCGAACGTGAAATTCGTAAGTTCATTCCTGAAGAATACTGGCAGGTTTTTGCAGATACCAAATCCAAGAAAGATGATATTCGTCTGGAAGCGGTCAAGCAAAATGGCAAGACTTTAAAGCTGCATAATAAAGCTGAAACAGATGCTTTACTGAATCTGATTAAAGACGCTGAATATAAAGTTATTAGCCGTGAAGATAAGCCGACCAAGGTGAATCCAAGTGCGCCGTATATCACGTCTACCTTGCAACAGGCCGCAAGTACCCGTCTAGGTTTCTCGGTAAAGAAAACCATGATGCTGGCACAGCGCCTGTATGAAGCTGGTTTCATTACCTATATGCGTACTGACTCCACCTTCCTGAGTGATGATGCAGTCAATATGGTGCGTGGTCATATCGAGTCTGAATATGGCGAGAAATATCTGCCAGCCAAGCCGAACCGTTATGGTAATAAAGCTGGTGCGCAGGAAGCCCATGAGGCCATTCGTCCATCCAATGTGGCATTGAAAGGCGATAGTCTGGCTGGAGTGGAACGTGATGCACAGCGTCTGTATGACCTGATCTGGCGTCAATTTGTAGCTTGTCAGATGACACCAGCAGAATATTTATCATCGACTATTTTAGTGGATGCGAATGGTGTTGAACTGAAAGCCAAAGGTCGTACTCTGGTATTTGATGGTTTCACCAAAGTTCGTGGCCAGAACAAATCTGATGATGATGTACTGTTGCCTGCTGTGAAAGTTGGTGAAGTGCTGAAGCTGGAAAAACTAGATCCATCTCAACATTTTACCAAACCACCGGCACGTTTTACTGAAGCATCATTGGTAAAAGAGCTTGAGAAAAAAGGTATTGGTCGTCCTTCGACTTATGCTGCCATTATCTCGACCATTCAGGATCGTGGTTACGTAAAACTGGAGAACCGTCGTCTCTTTGCTGAGAAGATGGGTGAGATCGTCACCGATCGTCTGGATGAAAGCTTCAATAACCTGATGAATTATGACTTTACTGCAGACCTTGAAGGTCAGCTGGATAAAGTGGCAGATGGTGAGCGTAACTGGAAAGATCTGTTAGATAGCTTCTATGGTGACTTCAAAAAACGTCTGACCAATGCTCAGGGTGAAAACGGCATGCGCCGCAATCAGCCTGTAGAAGTTGAAGCTGTACACTGTAAAGAATGTGACCGTCCGATGCAGATCCGTACCGGAACAACGGGTGTATTCCTGGGCTGTTCGGGTTATAACTTGCCACCGAAAGAACGTTGTAAAGGTACATTGAACCTGACTCCGGTTGAATCTCTGGCAGCACTGTCTGATGATGATGCAGCAGAAACTGCTGACCTGATGTCGAAAAAACGTTGTCCAGTCTGTGGCACTGCAATGGACAGCTATGTGATTGATGGCGGCCGTAAACTGCATATCTGTGGTAATAACCCGGACTGTACAGGTTATGAGCTGGAAGAAGGCGAATTCAAGATTAAGGGTTATGATGGCCCAACCATTCCATGTGATAAATGTGATGGTGAAATGCAGCTGAAAACTGGCCGTTTTGGTCCATATTTTGCCTGTACCAGCTGTGAGAATACCCGTAAAGTCTTGAAGAATGGTCAACCTGCGCCTCCGCGTGTTGATCCGATCAAGATGGAACACTTACGTTCAACCAAGCATGATGACTTCTTTGTTCTGCGTGATGGTGCCGCCGGTCTGTTCCTGGCCGCGAGCAAGTTCCCGAAAGTCCGTGAAACTCGCGCACCGAAGGTTGCAGAACTGCGTACTGTAGCGGATCAGCTAGATCCAAAATATCAGTTTATTTTGCAGGCACCAGATGTGGATCCTGAAGGAAATCCAACCTTGGTGAAATTCAGCCGTAAGAACCAGTCTCAATATATTGGTTCGGAAACCCCTGAAGGCAAGCAAACCAAATGGTCGCTGGTCTATCAGGATGGCAAATGGGTTGAGGCCTAAGCTATAAGACATCAAGAAAATGCTGACGAAAGTCGGCATTTTTTTATGACTAAGTATTTTTGATCAACACAGTTCTAGGATATTCTAGGCGTTAAATAATAAAAGATTAAAATAGGAATCATGCATGACTTGGCTAGATAAATTCCTGTTCTTAAGTATTGGATTAGGATCTATCCTCTATTTCATGCTTGGAAAGATTAATGAAATGGGTATTCCTATGGATCGGGGAATGCTGATGATTCTGGTGATTATTATGTCACTGGTTAGTTTGAGCTGTGTTTTATATCTGCGCTCTGAAGATCAAAAAACGAAACAAAAATAACATTTAAATTAACTCTCTATTGGCATGTTCATATGTGGAAAAAAATCCGAATCCTGATTTTATTGATGATTTTGTTTGTGGTGGCAGTAAATGCTTATCGAGATCAGAATCAGGACTGGAACAAACCAATCTTTGTTCTGTTGCATCCGATCAATGCAGATGGATTGGCGACCACACAGCAATATATCCAGCAATTGTCTGCTCAGGATCTAAAAGGAACACAAGAATATCTGGAAAAAGCGGCCCAGCAGTACCGTGGACAGCCCACTTATTTTTATTTTAATCTGGGGCGTGAACTTAAAGAATTGCCGCCTAAAGTGCCGGAGCAGGCCTCCTTACTTGGCAATATTTTATGGAGTCTGAAATTCCGTTTCTATGCCTGGCAACAGCAGCAAGGTTCAGATCCTTCATCGAATGTTACTCTCTTTTTAAATTATTATGATCCTGCACACACCCAGCAATTAAAACATTCAACGGCTCTGCAAAAAGGCCGAATCGGTTCAGTCAATCTATTTGCTTCAAGCAGACAGTCTGACCAGAATAAGATTGTCCTAGTGCATGAATTACTGCATGCCTTTGGCGCTTCAGATAAATATGATCTCGCCACAGGCCAGCCGATATACCCAGTGGGTTATGCCAATCCCAATCAGCAGCCTTTATTTCCCCAAACCAAAGCTGAGCTGATGGCAGGGCACATTCCGGTATCGCAAAGTACCAGTAAAATGCCGGAATCTTTAAATCAGACCCTGATTAATGAAATCACGGCGATTGAACTTGGCTGGAAAAAATAATTAACAAAGTGCTGAATAAACCGGCATAACTTACTATTTTTATAGATAAACTCAGTAAATTTCTAACAAATTTCTCCATGATTTAAGAGCATAATCAAAGTCATAGCTAATAATTTGAGAAGAATATGAAGACTGTTGGAAATGATCTGGTTCGGCATCAATTGCATGAAAACCGTAAATGGTATTTAGGCCTAGGTACCTTATTAGTGTTATTTGGAATCGTACTGTTAACGTCGCTGCCTTTTGCCACCTTATCCATCGTATTCCTGTTTGGGGTCCTGATGATGATAGGTGGGGTGGTTCATCTGATCGCCGGGATTAAAATCTTCGATGGGGCATTTCGCTGGCTCTGGCTGCTATTCGGTATTATCTATTTTATTGCGGGCTATTATGCCTTTAGCACGCCAGCGAAAACTGCGATTGTACTGACCAATCTGCTTGCGATTGCTTTGCTTGCGGCGGGAATAATTCGCATCTTCAATGCTTTTATCTTTAAAGCATTCCGTGGCTGGGGCTGGACTTTATTTTCCGGGATTTTAACTTTAGCTACAGGTATCCTGATTCTATTGTCACCGAATGCACCGTTCTGGGTTCTAGGTGCTTTTCTGGCAATCGATATTTTGTTTCAGGGGATTAACTATCTGACTTTGGCTTCCTATATCAAGCATCGTGTGCCAAAAAGCTCCGCAGATCTTTAAGTAAGACCAGTATAAAAAAGAGCGCGAATCAGCGCTCTTTTTTATTGGCATGTTCAGCTTTGCCTGTAAGATGGGTATGCATTTCAAATTAGTATAAAACCTATAACGCGGCCGATCATATTCATGAAAACCTTTGTTCTAGCTCCAGATTCTTTTAAGGAAAGTATGACTGCCGAGCAGGCTTGTCAGGCGATGCAGCGTGGTATTTTGCAGGTCTTTCCGGATGCAAATTGTATTACTTTACCCATGGCAGATGGTGGTGAGGGAACTGTGGATGCATTAATCTCAAGCCTAAAGGGTGAACGAGTAACGTGCCAAGTCACTGGGCCATTAGCCAGTCAGTCGATCGAAACTTACTTTGGCCTGGTTGATGCTGGTCAGACCGCAGTGATTGAAATGGCGAAAGCCAATGGGATTCATCTGCTCGAACCTGCTCGGCGTAATCCCATGCTCACCTCGACTTATGGCACAGGGGAAATGATCAAACAGGCACTGGAGCTTGGCGTAAAGAAAATCATTATCGGGCTTGGTGGTAGTGTTACCAATGACGGTGGTGCTGGAATGGCTCAGGCTTTAGGAGCTCGATTCTTAAATACTGCGGGAGAATCAATTCAGGTCTGTGGTGGTAATCTGGATCAGATTGATCAAATTGATTTTTCCCAACTCGATACTCGTTTAAAAAATACAGAAATCCTGATTGCTTCAGATGTGAATAATCCATTGTGTGGACCGAATGGTGCTTCAGTGATCTTTGGGCCGCAGAAAGGTGCAACATCGGAAATGGTACAGCAGCTGGATCGAAATCTAAGACATTTTGCTGATCTGGTTGAAACAAGCTTAGATATTTCTTCTAAAAACCTTCCCGGCGCAGGGGCAGCCGGTGGGTTAGGTTTTGGGTTAATGGCGTTTGCAGGAGCAAAGCTGCAATCCGGTGTAGCGTTAATTATGGAACAGAATAAACTGGCACAAAAAATTGCGAATGTAGATTATGTTTTCACTGGCGAGGGCAAGATTGATCATCAGACTGCTTTAGGAAAAACACCATTTGGTGTGGCTCAGGTCGCCCAGCAATTGAATAAACCGGTAATTGCTTTTGCAGGTTTGGTCGGTGAGGGGATTGAGTCGCTGTATGAGGCTGGATTTAGTCAGATTGTCGGGATTAATCCACCAGGTTGTTTATTGGAAGAAGCATTAAAAAATGCTGAGCAAAACCTAGAGCAAGCGTGTGCTCGTGTTATGAAAGAAATTAAAACAAAGTTTGAACAATAAGATAGATAAATTTTTATGAGCTAACTTAGCTTAATGCACGACCTCATTTACGGTTTAGTAAACTTATGCGTGCGGGTTACGTAGGTACATTGTTACTTTGACGGAGCAAAGTAACCAAACTCCAGTGTTATTCAGATGATGCATCCCTGCATCACTGAATAACGGCGGCATCCATGCCGCCTGGCCGGAATCAAATGCTTTCTAGAATATTGAGGATACGTTTTCTAGGAACAGCTCTGTTAAACTACACCTATCCACAAATTGATGAGTGACCATGAGTTTAGCCTCCCTGATTGATGAACTGAATCCGCAACAAAAGCAAGCTGCGACAACAGAAGCAAAGCACAGTTTGGTTTTGGCTGGGGCAGGCTGTGGCAAGACCAAAACTATCGTGGCGCGTGCAGCTTATCTGATTGATCAGGGCGTACCAGCGAATCAGATTCAGATTCTGACCTTTACTCGTCGTGCGGCGAGTGAAATCGTGGCACGGGTGGAACTGGCACTCGGTGAACAGGCCAAAGGCTTACGTGCATCTACGTTTCATACCTTCTGTATGTATCTGCTGCGCCGGATTCCAAAGGCTTTTGGTCTTGAACAGTTTTCAATTATTGACCGTGATGATCAGCTGATGATGTTCCGCCTGATTCGCGGGCGTGATGACAAGAAAAATCCGAATTACCTGCCGAAGCCACAGGAACTCTGTGACCTATATTCCTTTGCGCGGAATACCCGGCAAAAACTGAGTCTGGCTTTGGAGAAACAGATGCCGGAATATCTGGCGCTGAAAGACCAGATTGCCGACATCATGAAAGAATATGAAGCGCGTAAGCGTGCGCGTAGTTTTCTGGATTATGATGATATCCTCGCTGTGGTAGCGACTGCTTTGGCACAGTCCGAAGGTCTGGTGGACTATGTGGCTTCGATCTGTCGGCATATGCTGGTGGATGAAATGCAGGATACCAATCCATTGCAATGGGCATTACTCGAACCGCTGAAAGATCAGATTAGCCTGTTCTGTGTTGGGGATGATGCCCAGTCGATTTATGGTTTCCGTGGTGCCGATTTTGAAAATATTCATCATTTCAAAGAGCGTGTTCCTGATGCCCAGATTTTTAAACTAGAAAAGAATTACCGTTCTACGCAGGAAATTCTGGATCTATCCAACTGGCTATTAGATCAGTCCGAAATTAAATATGACAAGCGGCTGGATGCGCATCGCGGTGAAGGCATCAAGCCAAAGATGCATATTTTCCCGAACGAGTTTGATGAAGCTAAATGGATCGCGATTGATATAAAAGAGCGGCATTACTTGCAAGGCAGCAAATGGTCCGATCACATGGTGCTGGTACGTTCCAGTTATGCAGCGCGACATATTGAAGCAGCCTGTATCGCGGCCAATGTTCCGTATCGATTCATCGGCGGGATGAAACTCTTAGAAACTGCACATGTAAAAGATCTGCTCAGCCTGTTGCGTGTGGTGGCGAATCCTCTGGATGATATTGCCTGGATGCGCTTTTTGACCTTATGGAATGGTGTGGGTGATGTCGGGGCGAGTAAGCTGTCTCAGCAGCTTTTAGCTGAGCCAGAGATCGATATCATTGCCGACAAGCTAAAAAAATTTGGCAAGATTCCACTGGAAACCATTCTGATTATGAAGCAAATGGCGGTACTCAAAACCGAAGTACAGGCCTGTGTTGGTCTGGCAGTCCAAGCCATTGAAGCACAACTGGCCGAGAACTATAAAAAAGACTGGAATCGCCGTCAGGGAGATTTTGAATTGGTAAAACAGCTGGCTTCCAAGCATGCTCAAGTGAGTGAGTTTCTGGAAGAGTATGTGCTCGATCCGGTCTCTATTTCCGAAATTGAACGCCAGTCGGATACGGATGTGGTGACCCTCATTACCATTCACTCGGCCAAGGGTACGGAACAGAAAGTCTGTTATGTGGCTAATGTTACGCCGGGACAATATCCGCATGCACGGGCACAAGGGGATTTTGATGATGTCGAGGAAGAGCGGCGTGTATTGTATGTGGCGCTGACTCGTGCACAGAATGAACTGATTCTGACCAAGCAAAACCTGAATCACTGGGCGCGTGAAACGGTAGATGAGCAGGGGCGTAAAATTGAAAGCTATTTTCTCAATGATTTGACCCGCAATTTATGTGTCACAGAAACTCATTACAAAACCCGTCAACAGACTGTGAAAAGTGCTTTAATTGAGCGCCAGTCGATTAATTTAGATTTTGGGATTGATCTCGATTAAACTATCCCTTCTGGGTTTGACGCAAAAAGTAGAGTAGGCACGTGCTTTTTGATTATTTTTGCCTATCTTCTTAAGGTTATCCGATGAAAATTTTAGTTCGTAACTTGGCGCGCACTGTAACAGAAGCTGAATTGCTGACCCTGTTTCAGCAATATGGTACTGTTGAGTCTTGTACGCTGGTCATGGATGCAGAAACAGGCAAGTCTAAAGGTTTTGCCTTTGTAGAAATGCCACATGGCCGTGAAGCTGTTAAAGCGATTAAAGGTTTAAATACACTGCGCCTGCATGGTCAGGGGATTCGTGTGAAGCAAGCTGAAGAAAAGCCACAGGCTTAAATAACAGCTGATAAAAAAGAGCATGTATGATGCTCTTTTTTTTGCCTTTAAAAAGGCCTAGATTTTTACTGAAGGGTTAATATCAGCAGTCTGAAGTATCAAGATCATGCAGAATAGATCGACAGCGTAGACAATCTTGCATTGCGTAATGCGAGCGGACGTTTTACTTTATAAGAGCCAAAATTTGTTTTAATGCTTAGGAAATCTCGATGACACGAGTTGCTCGCTATCATGCGGACCGTACCAATCAAAAACTTTATTTCGCCCGTATGGCCTGTCAGCAGGCTGAACAGACTGATCATGTGCAGCAGGCACAAGCTCATCGTGAAGCTGCCGTATTCCATCTGCATGGGGCGCTGCTGGCCTTTTTGCAGGAACTGGTACGCTATTACCGTCTGAATGACCTGAGCCCGACGCTGAAATCGATTGAAGAGCTTATGGCGGCTAAGGGGCAGGTATCACCTGAAGTGACCGTATTACAGCATTTATCCAAAGATGGTTTTCTTGCTGAACTGAAACGTGCTTACCGTCTCTGCCAATATGCGCCAGAGCCAAGTTCGCCACAACCCGAAGACGAAACTTCTTCAAATCTCATCATTAAAGTCACACAGACACCACAAGCCTGGTTACCTGATACTGCTATATTACGAGAATGGCATCGTGACCTGACGCAGCTTATTGATGGTTTTCGTAATGAGATGGTTGAATTTTAATCTGATCAGCTGTACTTGAAATTGCGATTATTAACCCTATATCAATTACTCTAATGATGCAAAGTGCAATCGCTCTTTGCCACCATGTTGAACATGGAGGATATATGTCTATAGAACAGTTGAAAGATTTATTTGGTAATCAAGACGCGATTTTGGAACTCGTTCAACTTGAAGGTGGCGCGTTGGCATTACGAAATGCAGGCTCAAAAAAACAGCCATTAGTCATGATTCAGTTTAATGACGAGGTCAAAGCCCTGTTGGGTGATCAAACGCCTGTGATTGCACAACACATGATTCAGGCCGCTTTATATGGTTTGCTGGAACAGCAGGTCAATGAATGGCAAGCTGAAGTTGTGGATGAAGAGCCCAAATATATGAGTTAAATTGCCTACCCTGGCGAGCAGGAAAGCACACTTGAAGTGTGCTTTTTTTGTGTTTATAAAATGAGAAAAATAGAGAATAAGAGAAAAATTAAGTCGGTTAGATTAGAGAAGTAATTTTAAATTTTATTAACTTAAGATCTGATAAATTTCAGCTAAATCAATAAAAAAAGAAGTTGCCAATTTTGACAACTTCTTTAAGAAATCAGCCTGAATAATGCGTAGGTGGATGGTTATGCGCAATCTCGATCTGGTTCAAAATATGATTGCTCATATTTCTCGCCATTTCCTCTTTGGCATAGTACACCTCGCCAATATTGTCACGGCGAATCACTTCGGCTTCTTCCTTGCTTTCCGCACATAGCAGAATCTGAATAGCAGGGTTTAGGGTCTTGGCAATATCCACGATTTTATGGATATCAATAATATCCATCGGTGAGATCACCAATAGACGTGCATGCTGAATGTGAGCCTGAATCAACACACCGGGTTCAGTTGCGACACCAGAAACTGCCGCAATGCCTTTTTTACGCAAGTTCTCTACGATCTCACGGTTTTCTTCGGCAATGACTACCTTAATATCTTGCTCCATTAGAGATAAGGTAATTCGACGACCGACTTCACCATGACCCACAATCACCACCTGATCACGCAGATAGTCCTGCGAGACCTCATCCGGTAGCATGGCAAGCGGATCACCACTACGCTCCAATAAGCGCGCCAGAGACGAACGTTCGCGGATCCATTTTTGTACCGGTTCTACTGCTGAGAAAATAAACGAGTTCAGGGTAATCGAAATCAGGGCACCCGCCAGAATCAGGTTTTGTCCATCGAGTGACAATAGATTTAGCGATACACCAAGTGCGGCCAGAATAAAAGAGAATTCACCGATTTGTGCCAGAGATGCACCGACGGTGAGTGCCGTATTGATTGGGTAGCGGAAGAACAGCACCAGTGCCATCGCTGCGATGGTTTTACCAATCATGATAATACCGAGCACCGCCAACACATGAAGTGGCTGATCCATCAGGATACGCGGATCAAACAGCATACCGACGGACACAAAGAACAGAATCGAGAAGATTTCACGCAGCGGTAAGGTTTCTTCTTCGGCACGGTGGCTGAAGTCAGACTCTTTCACTACCATCCCGGCAAAGAACGCACCGAGTGCCATGGATACGCCAAAGACCTTATAAGCCCCAAAGGCAATCGATACGGCTGCAGCTACGACGGTTAAGGTAAATAGCTCACGTGAGCCTAAACGTGCCACCACCTGCATGATCATTGGCACTAAACGTTTACCAATAATCAGCATGAAAGCAATAAAGCCGGCTACTTTGAGCAAGGTAATGCCTAAGGTGATCCAGACATTCTGATCGCTACTACTGCCTTCCAGAGCCTGACCACCGAGCAGTACTACAGTTGCGGGTAATAATACCAGTGCCAGCACCATAACCAGATCTTCAACTAGAAGCCAGCCGACTGCAATTTTCCCGTTAATGGATTCGAGCAGCCCACGATCTCCTAGGGCTTTGAGAAGCACGACGGTACTGGCACAAGACAGGCTTAAACCAAAGATCAGGGCAGAGCCAAAATTCCAGCCCCAGAGCATGGAGACCCCGACTCCGAGGAGTGTTGCGACTGCAATCTGCAATACCGCACCCGGCAAGGCAATACGCCTGACCTGCATCAGGTCATTCAGAGAAAAGTGCATCCCGACACCAAACATCAGGAACATGACGCCAAGTTCGGCCAGCTGGTTCGCCAGATGCACATCTCCGACCACGCCTGGGGTGTTCGGGCTAATCAGAATCCCGGCAACCAGATAACCAATCAGTGGGGGAAGGCGTAGACGTGCAGCGATATAGCCAAAAACCAGGGCCAAGCCAAAACCGACAGCTAACAGGATAATGAGCTCTACGTCATGTGGCACTAAACACTCCTTTAAAATAAATTTTATGAAATTTCAGTTTTTTATGGGAAATAAGCACAGAAAATGCCAGAAGAAACAGAAAGTTTATCAAGCCGCATAAAAAAAATGCAAAAAAAAACGACCGGGAAGGTCGCTTTTTTCAAAAAACTAAAATTATTTGATTTTAGCTTCTTTGAAGATTACGTGTTGACGGATTTTTGGATCAAATTTTTTGATTTCCATTTTTTCCGGCATAGTACGTTTGTTCTTAGTAGTGGTATAGAAATAACCTGTACCAGCTGAAGAAACTAAGCGAATCTTATCACGCATTGTCCTGACTCCTTACTTAGATCTTTTGACCTTGAGCACGAAGGTCAGCAACAACCTTTTCAATGCCCAATTTGTCGATAATACGCATACCTTTAGTGGTTAAACGAAGACGTACAAAACGTTTTTCGCTTTCTAACCAGAAACGGTGGTGGTGCAGGTTCGGCTCGAACCGGCGCTTAGTTTTGTTGTTGGCGTGTGAGACGTTGTTACCAACGACTGGACGCTTGCCGGTAACTTGGCAAACCTTAGACATGGTGTAACTCCATTGATTTAGCCAACAGCAAATCTGTATGGCCAGTCAAAAATAAACGGATTGAATTCATTCAAGGGGCGTTTTATATCAAAAATGCGCTTAAAAGACAAGCGATTTTGTCTAAAACGAAGCATGAGCCCGTGTGATAGCTCATGCCTTGATCATTTATCGAAGAAGTGTCTTCGAAATCAGCTTATGGATCGGCTTATTAAACGGAGGCAGAATGTATTTCAAGCTATACAGCTTAGGATTCGACATTACAGACCGTTCATGCGACAAACTGAAGAAGCCTTCTGGCCCATGATATTTACCCATACCGGAAGCACCGACACCACCAAATGGCAGGTCATCCTGTGCGACATGGGTTAATACAGTGTTTTGCCCGAAATGCCCTGAATGGGTACGCTGTGCGACATAATCAGCACGCGCCTGATCAAAGTCGAAATAGTATAATGCAAGTGGACGCGGACGGCTATTAATAAAGTCGATAACGTCGTCAATTTGATCATATTCCATGATCGGCAGGAGCGGCCCAAAGATTTCATGCTGCATGATCTGCATGCTTGGCATAACATTGGTCACGATGGTCGGTGCAATTTTACGCAGGTCTGCTGGCGATTCATTACGTGGATTGATTTCAATAATCTGCGCGCCTTGCTCACGGGCATCATCCAGATAACCTTGCAAACGATTGTACTGCTTGTCATTGATAATCGAGGTGTAATCCTGATTATGGCTGATGTCCGGATACATGCTTTCGACACAGGCTTTAAAATGATCGATAAACTCGGCAGTTTTGCCACGCGGCAGGAACATATAATCCGGTGCCACGCAGGTTTGGCCCGCATTCCAGAGCTTGCCCACGGCAATACGCTGAGCTACATCACGCAGGTCAATGGATGGATGCACTAGTACAGGGGATTTGCCACCCAGTTCCAGAATCACAGGTACCAGATTTTCCGCAGCTGCTGCCATCACGGTTTTACCCACAGCCGTTGAGCCGGTAAAAATCATCTTGTCAAAAGCCAGTCGGCAGAAGGCATCAGATACCGTACCGCCACCATTCACCACGGCAACCAGTTCTTTAGGAAAGGCTTCAGCTAAGGCTTTTTCCAGTACCTTGCCAAAAGCAGCCGATGAACTGGAAATTTTGATCATGGCATGGTTGCCCGCAGCTAACGCACAGATCAGAGGACCAATGGATAATAATAAAGGGTAGTTCCACGGTGCGATGATGCCGATCACGCCTAGAGGTTGATACTGTACCCAGGCTTTTGCCGGCTGGTGAATAATACCGACATGACGCTTGGACGGTTTCATCCAGCCGGTCAGGTTTTTGCTGTAATATTTAATATGTTCAAGACAAGTCAGTAACTCGCCAATTTTGGTTTCCCCGATAGAGCGGTTACCATAGTCTTGATTAATTGCATCGGCAAATTGATCTTGATACTTAACTAAGATACGCTTAAGCCGAGCTAAACGATCGATACGTTCCTTTGCAGTCGGCAGTGGGTAGCGTAAGTAGGCGTGTTTTTGTTGAGCCAGAATTTCATTGAGGTGCTGGCTATCAAGAAAATGTGGTGTCATTGAAGTTGTTTTTGTGTGACTGTTCATGCCGCACTACCATTATTCAAAATCGATTAATTAATTTTTAGAGCAAATACTCTAATTAGTCAAGTTACTTTGTGTGTTAGTCTACTAATGCATGAACTGAATGGTTATTTTAGGATGTCCCAAACCAAAACGTTAAAAACCAAAGAGCGTATCTTACAGCTCAGCTTGCAGTTGTTTAATGAACGTGGCGAACGATCTGTAACCACCAACCATATTGCTGCTGAACTCGGCATGAGTCCGGGTAATCTGTATTACCATTTCCGTAATAAAAATGAAATTATCAAGGAACTGATGGAGCAGTATCAGCATCAGACGCTGGAAATGCTGGCACTTCCGGAAGACCGTGCTCTGGATGCCAATGACAAGATTCATTATTTTCAGGTACTGAGCAGTCAGCTTTGGGCTTATCGTTTTCTGCACCGTGATGTATACCATCTGGTCGAAAATAACGAAGATTTCCGCAAGCTTTATCCGCGTTTTGCCGGACAGGTGATGCAGCAGGGACAAAAAATTTATAAAGCCTTCGTAAATGCCGGCCTGATGGAAATGACCGATTCAGAAATTGAAGCGCTGATCATTAACCTCTGGATCGTGCTGACCAACTGGACCAACTTCCTGTATATGTCGGGTCATATTACCGATTCCAACACTCTGGAAGAAAAATGGGTCTGGCAGGCACTGCGTCAGATGGTGTTCCTGGAAGGTGCTTATCTGCGTGGTGAAAGCCGTCAGACGTATGAAAGCTTACTTAACTCGTTCGGTTCTTCAGAGCTGTTTGCCAGTCTGTCGTCGCCTAAACCGCCTGAATCTGAACAAACTATTCAGAATATCTAAGAAACGCGTTAGAATACTCGGCTTATTTTTTTAATTTAACTAATTAGTGACCTTAACCAACATGAATATGACGACTGCTAATACCGCACGTTTATTGATTACTTGTGAAGACAAGCCAGGCATCGTGCAGGCTGTTTCAAGCTTCTTGTATCATCAGGGTGCCAACATTACGGCGCTTGATCAATACGCGACAGCAGCGCAGGGCGGACGTTACTTCATGCGTGTTGAGTTTGAACTGGACAATCTGCAAAGCCGTAAAGAAAGCCTGTTGCAGACTTTTGCTGGCAATGTTGCAGAGCGCTATGGCATGCACTGGCGTCTGGCACTGGTCAGTGATGTGAAGAAGGTCGGTATTCTGGTTTCTAAAGTCGACCATGCATTGCTTGAACTGCTATGGCGTCATGCACGCGGCGGTCTGCCATGTGAAATCACTAAAGTGGTATCTAACCACGAAACTCTACGTGAATCAGTAGAAAACTTTGGTATTCCGTTTGAAGTGGTTCCTGTGACCAAAGAGAACAAACGTGAAGCCTATGCACAGATTGATGAACTGATGCAGGGCAACGATCTGCTGGTATTAGCCCGTTATATGCAGATTCTCGATGAAGAGTTCGTAAGTAAATGGGAAATGAAAGTGATCAATATTCACCATTCATTCCTGCCAGCGTTTGTGGGTGCTAATCCTTACAAACAGGCTTATGACAAAGGTGTAAAACTGATCGGTGCAACTGCACACTATGTGACAGCTGATCTGGATCAGGGTCCAATCATCGAGCAGGATGTAGAGCGTGTGAACCATGACTTTACTGTTGAACAGCTGCGTGAATTGGGTCAGGATGTTGAACGTAATGTGCTGGCACGTGCAGTGAGATGGCATCTGGAAGACCGTGTGATTGTCGACGGCAATAAAACTGTCGTGTTCCAATAAGCGCTTGCATCTCGGTTTAAAAAAGGCATACTTTAAGTATGCCTTTTTTGTTTGAAACAAAAATAATGGAGAAAAGTGGGATTAGTAGTTGCAAATGAAAACACTTCTCATTTATTATTGGCGTACTTTAATTGTGCTAACCGATGAGCTTGATAGTTTGTTTCGCATCATCTCTTCGAGGTAAATAGATTTAATGAGTCAAGTTGCTGCTCCCATGACACCACCACCGTCAAATCAGATGAAAAAGAAAGTCGTTTCTATTCTGGCGGCGGTTCTGGTTGGACACGTGGGTCTCTTATGGGCAGTCAGCCAGATGGAAGCACCTGAACTGAAACAGGTCGATAAAGAACCTTTAAAGGTTCGTTTCGTCAAACTTCAGGAAGCCCCAAAACCTTTACCACCGAAGCCAAAGCCGCCAGAGCCTAAACAAGAGCCACCAAAGCCGAAAGAAGTTAAAATTGTAGAAAAACCGCTGCCACCGCCACCCAAAAAAGTAGAAAAAATTGAGCAGGTGAAAAAAGCAGAAACGCCTAAACCTGTTACTGCACCGCCAGTTGAAGCCAAACCGGCACCAAGTCCAGTGGTTCCTGCGGTCGTGACTGAAACTAAAAAAATGGCACCTGCACCTGTGCCGGTTGCGCCACCCGCACCTGTCGCACCGCCGACTCCACCTGCACCGCCAGCACCGAAAAGTGTTGCAATTGGCGGCGGCGTATCTTGGCAGCGTGCACCAAAAGTGTCGCTCTCGGCAGGAGAGTTAAAATCAGCCTGTTCGCTAGTGGTGGATGTATCTGCAAATGAGCAGGGGAAAGTGGTCTCTGCGACCGCACGAAATTCGAGTTGTAGCCCGGCCGTTACGCGCAAAGTTGAATCAGCGGTACGTCGTGCACAACTGACCAAATATGTTGAAAATGGTGTGGCTTATCCAACCCGTGTGGAACAGCCTTTCGATTTTCAGATTACCAAATAACGGCTAACCCATTAGGAGTTCGAATATGAACTTTTCAGTTTATTGGCAACACGCTGATGCAGTCAGTAAAACACTGTATTTCGTGTTATTGGCAATGTCGATTGCGACATGGACCATTTTTGTGCTGCGTTTGATGGGCACTCGCCAACTTAAACAGATTGCCTATGCTCAATTATCTAAAGCATTAGGACAATTGAAAAATAAAATGACTCCTTTGGCATTTGAACAACGTAAAGCTGTAGCTGAGCAGGCTTTATTGCGTCAGATCGCATTAGAAAAAGGTAATGCGGAAAAAGGTGTATCTGTCTTGGGTACCATCGCTTCAATTTCACCCTTTGTCGGTCTGTTCGGTACAGTATGGGGGATCTTCCACGCACTGGTTGCCGTGGGTAAGAGCGGTCAGGCAGGTCTGGCACAAGTAGCCACTCCCGTGGGTGAAGCGCTGATCATGACCGGTCTGGGTCTGGCTGTGGCGATTCCTGCAGTACTTGCATATAACATCTGTGTACGTGTCAACCGTACTTTAAGCAATGAACTGCAAGACCATGCGCATAGCTTATTGATTGATACCATGTTGCAGCAGGACTCTTCTGCAAAGAAGGCTGATGCGAAAGTAACACAAGACAGTTTAGTTGGAGGTCAAGCTTAATGGCTTTTCAATTGGGTGAAGACAACGATACAGGCATGAATGAGATGAATCTCATTCCCCTGATCGACATTATGTTGGTATTGATGATCATCTTTCTGGTGACAGCGACCGTTGCGAACCCATCAATTCCATTAACCTTGCCGCAAACCACTGCAGAAATTATTGACCTGCCACCTGAAAATGTCACCATCAGCATCAATGCCAAAGGTGATGTAGCGTGGAATGGTGATGTACTGACCCTGGATCAACTTGAAACCCGTTTCAATGAGGCGAGCCAGGCACAGCGTCAACCGACCATCGTATTGAAAGCAGATAAAGAATCACGTTATGACACCGTTGCTCAAGTGATGTCACGCGCGAGTGGAGCCGGACTCAGCGATATTGCCTTTGCAACTGATAACTAATTTTTTACTCTCAATGAAAAAAGCGACTGATCTCAGTCGCTTTTTTATTACCTTAATTTAAGAGGGCATTTGATCAAGCCGCATCCAGATTAATGAGTTTTGAGCAGCGTCATAAACTTATGTTGTAATTTGTTCAGCTTGGGCGGAATCGCGAAATTACAGTAGCCCTGATTCGGATTCTTGGCAAAGAAATTCTGGTGATATTCTTCGGCAGGGTAGAAAGTCGGTGCAGGGCTAAGTTCAGTCACAATATTCAATCCTTCAGCTTTCAATGAGTCTATTGTGAGCTGTGCAGTTTCTTTCTGCTCATCATTAAAATAATAAATTACAGAACGATATTGCGTGCCGACATCATTGCCCTGACGGTTTAATGTCGTTGGATCATGGGTTGCGAAAAAGACTTCGAGCAACTGACTATACGTAATCTGATTTTCATCGAAATCGATCAGGATCACTTCGGCATGATTGGTATCACCGCCGCAGACTTGCTCATAGGTCGGATTAGGATTTTGTCCACCCGCATAGCCGCTGACGACCTTCTGTACGCCCTGAAGCTGTAAAAATACTGCTTCGGTACACCAAAAGCATCCACCACCAAATAGTGCTTGTTGCATGGTTAAGTCCTCATCATTGTAGAGTGCTGATTATTGAATGTTCATATGAGTATGAAAGATATAAAGCCTGCACGACACAGGTTTTTTGTAGTCAAAACTTAGCGAGGCTGTACTGCACTTTCTAACTGAATGAGTAAATTGCCATGACGGTCCATTAATTTCAGGGTTTTACCATAGACCTGATAATGAGTCACTTTGCTCAGTGTCTCCTTAAATTTCTGATCCAGACCTGCATTATCCAGACAAGCCATTTCGGTACTCGCCATCTGGCTTAAGTTAAGGGTGTCTTTGCCGGCAGTGTAGCTGCCCATGATACGGTTACAGCCATCTGCGCCAGACACGCGTTGAGTCGCTGCATCGAATTGCAGACTTGGAATATTGCGTGTTGTCGGTGTTGTAGTAATTTCGGTATTACCAATCTGGTTCACAATCCAGGTACGATTTTGCAGGAGCTGTAAATTATTTTCAGTTTTGACTGATGAGGTACTAGGTACGGTTTCACAACCTGATATAGCAAAGACTGAACCTAAAATCATGATTGCTGTTAATTTTTTTAGCATGAGAGAGACTCTAATTCTGAGTTAGCTATTTGTATATAAACAAAAAAATGCAATATATGCCAGTTGATTTTGTATCTTTCTTTAAGTTGGATAGCTTAGAAAATTATCTGGAACTCGGCTCAGGTAGGCCTTGACGCAGGCGTTGTGAATACTCCTGACTGGAGATCTGACCGATATCTTTAACCCGTGGATTAACGTGTGCACGCTGATACCAGGTTTGTATATCCCAGCGCTGATCTAGCGCTTTTAAATCATATAGATAATCGGGTAAATATCCAGAAGCCAGCAGACGGTAATCTGAAGGAAGCTGTTGTTGAGATACTGCCTGAGCCATATCAAAGACCAGCGTCGTGCAGTTACTGCTCAAGGTGTTATACCATTTAGGTTCTTTGGCCAGTTCATCAGCCTTACGCAGATATTCTTTAAATAGGGCCTGAGCTTCTGCTTGCGGCATTTTGACCGGAAAAAAGTAAACCTGCTCACCACGAATATTGCTACGCGTATATACAATATCTTTCTCATCTGAGGCGACCAAACTCAGTTCATATTTTCGGAAGAAGCCACCAATAGCAGAAAATTTCTCATCCTTTTCTTTGCGAATTTCGATCGAGAAGGCGAGCGGTTTCTGATTGGCAAAATCAAAACTGACCAGCGTATGGGCAATTTTAGGTCCCATCCAGTAAGAGGTAATAATGTTTACCCCGGTAATGTCGTTTAGATCAAAACTCCGGCTTTCCCAGCGTTCAGTATATTGACCCTCTGCTTGCCAGTCAAAATTACGGATATTGTGCAAGGTGACTTGATTGCCTTGCTGCTCATAGGAGAGCAGTCGGGAAACTTCAGGATTCCAGTCACGATCCTGACGAGGTTCTATGCTTAAATAAGCCAGTAAGCTGACCAGAAAGGCTAGCAGATAAAGCACTGTATCCACCTGGCGGGAAATCAGATGCTTGGTGAAATAAATGCCCAAGACCACACAGGCAAATAGAAGCCAGAGACCGATCAGAATGATGCTGCCAATTTTACCCAAGGGTTGTTGCACCCAGAGCATCAGGCTCAGCCAAAGACTTGAACACAGGACAAATACACTAAACAGACTCCCTAATAACCACAGGCTCCAATGCTTTTCTGAATTTTCTTGTCCTTGCATGTTCAATCTTTTATAGAAAATAGGCTTTATTTTCTGTATGTTGCGAACTCAAATGCAATACCGGTTTTGTCATCGATATGTTGTTCTGATGCAACTTTTTTGAACTCGGCTGGAATTTCCGGATAGTAGGCGTGACCCTGTACATCCAGTTCAACATGGGTCAGTTCCAGACGATCAGCGATCTCCAGAGTCTGTTTAAAGATTTCCCCACCGCCAATGATAAAAATAGCATTCGGTTTTTCTGAAGTCTGCACATCGGCCACGGCTTGAGTCAAGGCATCTTCAATCGTATGCGCGACTTTGACGCCTTCAAAAGACCAGTCAGGATCGCGGGTAATCACCCAGTTCACACGTTTAGGCAGCGCACGGCCCATCGACTCAAGCGTTTTACGGCCCATGACAATCACGCCACCCTGGGTAATTTCCTTAAAGTGCTTGAGATCTGCTGAGATATGCCAAGGCAGATCATTGTCTTTACCAATACAGCGCTGCTGATCCATTGCCACGACATGAACGACTTCTAAATCCTGAAATGCCATACCCATACTCAAAAACAGATAAAAATTATTGCTATTAAAATGCAAAATCCCACTTTAAGCAAAGTGGGATTTGAATATTTTCCGGGGCTTAACCAGAATTAAACTGCAACTGGTGCTTTAATTCCTGGATGTGATTCATAACCCACAATTTCAATATCTTCAAATTTGAAATCAAACAAGTCTTTAACTTCAGGATTCAGTTTTAACTGGCACAGGCCTAAAGGCTCACGACTGAGTTGAAGTTTGGCCTGTTCAAAATGATTGGCATATAAATGCGTATCACCACCCGTCCAGACAAAATCACCGACATCCAGATCACACACCTGTGCAATCATATGAGTCAATAGAGCATAGCTAGCAATATTAAACGGAACGCCAAGGAAAACGTCAGCACTACGTTGATAAAGCTGGCAAGACAATTTGCCATTATGTACAAAGAACTGGAACAGGGTATGGCAAGGCGGTAAAGCCACCTGACTCGCTTCATTTGGATTCCAGCCAGACACAATCAGACGGCGTGAATTAGGATTAGTCTTGATTTCATTGATCAGCCATTTGATCTGGTCAAAACCATCCTGATTGTAGCTGCCATCCGTATTTTGAGTAGCACCAAAATTACGCCACTGATGGCCGTAGACTGGACCGAGTTCACCTTCTGGACGACCAAAACGCGCGGTCTGTTCCGCAGTTGCCCATTCATCCCAGATGGTCACTTTATTATCCTGAAGATACTTTACATGGGTATCGCCTTTCAGGAACCACAGCAGTTCAATCACGATCGAACGGAAATGAACTTTTTTAGTGGTGAGTAAAGGGAAGCCCTTGGAAAGATCAAAGCGCATCTGATGACCAAATACCGAGCGTGTACCTGTGCCGGTACGGTCGCCTTTATCGCCGCCGTTGTCGAGGATATGTTGTAAAAGGTCAAGATATTGGCGCATAGGTCTCTCTTAAAATCTGTTGCAAATTGCTTTTCTTTGAATTGGGCAATTTAAAATTGCGCTCATCATAACATTTTTTTTGAGCACTTCCGCATAGCAGTGAAAATGATTAAACATAAGAGAAAAGGGCATAAAAAAGCATCCATGATGGATGCTTTTTTATCATCTTTTTTAAGCTGTTGGCTTACCGGTATGTACCGTATGGATCAGATCAGACAGGTCATAACCCAGAGATTTAGCATAGGCCAGATATTCCTGTTTGGTTGCTTCATCCAGTGTCGGCTTACGATGCAGGAGCCATAGATATTTCATGTTTGGCTCACCAACCAATGCAGTTTCATAATTGTCATCCAGTTTGAGAATCCAGTAATCCCCTTTGGTAAAAGGTACCCAGCGCAAACCTTCAGGCAAGAAACTGACTTCCAGTTTCCCATGCTCAGCATCCACAATGGTGGCTTCCCCAATAGATTCATCCAGTTTGCCCGCACCATCTAGACAACGGTTCTGGACGCGGACTGTGCCATTTTCATTCAGGCTGTAGGCTGCGGAAATATCAGTACTGTCTTCAGGTTGGTGTTTCATAGGCAGACGGGCAATTTCGTACCAGATCCCTAAATATTGTTCTAAATTGAAATTTGAAATAGTCTTTACATCATGACTCATATTTTTCTTCCTCATCATCTCAATTTAAATTTACTAAATCAGTCTAATACGAGAGTTGTTAGCCGGAATGATGTAATCCTGTAGTGAAATGTTGACTTTATTATCGTGAGTAAAATTACAGATTTAGTCATAAAGGCACTCAAATATTGATTTAGAAATAGTCTGAGCAGGATCGGTAATAAATTTGAAAAGTGGTGAATTTATAACTTTTTTGTGAAAATTGTAAATTTTATAAATATAAAAGAAATAACAAGTTAAGTAAAATTAAATAAATATGGAAAAATATATTTACATTTTTAACGTGAAAAGTAACATTTAAGCGTCTAGTATTCACCGCGTGTTGAAGATTTGAAAGCCAAACTTACAGGCGAGGAGTACTTGGTCCAATATGATTTATGATCATCAAGTGAATATGAGCGAAGTGCATGCTCCTGTTCAAGCGAACGTCATAATTCGTTCCCAATCGGGACAAAATTCCAAACGTCAGCCTCAGCGCTATACCTCTGTGTCAGCTCGTAACAAAAGCTCTGAATCTCGCAAGACTTTTAGTGCAATGAACGGCCAGCGTTTCGATATTGAAAAATTCACCAGCTACCTGCAAGGCATTACCCGCAGTACCAGTACACAGAAATGTGCACGCAGTATTCGCGTCGGTTTGCAGTCTTCAGGCGCAAAAATTGTGAATCATCCTGTTGCCGCAGCTGACTGGGGCAATACCCTCCAGCAATTAGGCTATCGAAAAATCAACCTGTCTTTTGACCGTCCGAAAAAAGGTGATATCTACATTATCGACCGGACTTCACAGCATCAGTATGGTCATATTGCAGCATATTCTGGTTCGGCCTGGGTTTCTGATTTTAAACAGAATGGCTATGCGGTCTATCGTAATTCCGATGTGAAATATACGTATTACCGTCTAGATTCATATCTTTAAATCAGACGCTGAAAATTTCAGAACTTAAAAATGAAAGTCGCGAAATGGTTCAATCTTCGAAGCGTTTCGCACGTTTATTATAAATCGACAAGATAAACAGTCCAATCGCCACAAAACCCAAGCATTGTAGACCTAGCGCTATAGTTTCCCAGATCTCACCCGTTTTAGGTAAATAACCGATCAGGCTAATTACTGCCACAATCGGAATCGCCATCGTTAAAGCACGAAAACCTTCGGCATAAGGATTTTCAGGAGCAAGCTTTAATCTGAATTCACGCAAGACGTGCATCAGCATTCCAATCGCCAGACTGATTCCAACAAATATCGAACCCAGTTTCGTTACAGTCGATGCTATGTAAATTACGATACATACCGCAATAATAATGATGAGCTTGAGCTGACGGTTGCAGCGTTCGGAGTACCAGAACTCAAGCATGTGGGGAACCTGAATCCGACTTGTTCTGATTAAGCAAAGACAGAGGCGAAAACAGGCAGATTGTCAAAGCCATAAAGGCAATTCCCTGAGCGCCTGGCAGCAAGATTTCACCCTGTTTCATGTTCATAAAAATCAGGCTGATTAATAAGGCAATCGGAATCCAGGTCAGGACACGATAGAACAGGCCAGTCGGATTTTTTGCTGCGAAATGAATTTTGCAGTAACGACAAATCAGAAAAATAATTCCGGTACCGGCAAACATCAGGATGGCATCTAAAGGCAAAGGTTCCATCCAGTACAGACCTACGGCAATTGCAGCAATCACAACAAAGAACAGCAGTTTTTTCAGGAGCGACACCTGCGGATTGAACCAGAACTCAAGCATGATGATGTATGAACAGAAAAGATAAAAAGCACTTTAGCATATTTTAAATATAAAAAAGCGAGGCAGATGCCTCGCAATATTTAGGAAAATTATCCGTTATTTTTCTGTGGACCCCAGTCATAAACTTTCTTCTGATAGGCATACCAAAGCATCCACAGACCAACCAGGATCATTGGCAGGCTCAGGAATTGTCCTTTACTCATCCAACCAATAAATAGCTGACCATTATCCGGTTCACGGAAGAACTCGACGATAAAACGGGCTAGACCATAGCCGGTCAGGAATACCGCAGAAACTGCCATACGTGGACGTGGCTTGCTACTAAACCACCACAGTACGATAAACAGAATCAAGCCTTCACAGAGCGCCTGATACAGTTGTGAGGGATGACGTACCAGCTGCAGCGGATCGGTTGGGAAAATCATGCCCAAGGCAAAATTTGGATCAGTGACTTGACGACCATAGAGTTCACCACCAATAAAGTTACCAATTCGGCCAAACATCAGGCCTGTCGGAACGCAGGGCGCAATAAAGTCCAGTGTCTGGAACCAGGCCATCTTATATTTCTTGCACCACCACAACATGGCCAGGATTACGCCGAGGAAGCCGCCGTGGAAACTCATCCCACCGGTCCAGATCTGGAACAGCCAGAGTGGATTTTCCAAAAACTGAGAAAAACCGTAGAATAAAACATAACCGACCCGGCCGCCGATGATCACACCCAAAGCCCCAAAGAAAATCAGATCCGAGACCATATCTGGTGTCCAGCCGCGTTGTTTAGCGCGATAAGTCGCCAGTCCCCAGGCAAATAAAAAAGCCAAGAGATACATCAGTCCATACCAGTGGACTTGCAAAGGCCCGAGCGAAATTGCAACGGGATCTATGTTTGGATAGGTGAGCATTCCTGTTCCTTGTGATTCTGTTTTGCACAGATTTTAGCTGAAAGCGAAGAAAATTGTTGTACATTCAATGTGTAAAGATCGAGAGCATCAATTATGTGTATTGTGGCACTGGCTTGGCGAGTTCTGGATGAAACGCCTTTATGTCTGATTTCAAATCGTGATGAGTTCTATCAACGTCCAACACAGGCATTATATGAATGGGAGAACAGTCCGATTATTGCCGGGCAGGATCTGCAGTCTGGTGGTACTTGGATGGGTATAACTGCTTCAGGACGATGGGCAGTGATTACCAATTTCAGGGATGGTAATGACAAGAATAACTACCCAACTTCACGTGGACATATCATTCAGCATTTTCTGGAATCTGAATTGAAACCTATCCGGTTTGCTCAAGAGTTGGAAAAACGTCAATGTGATTATGCGGGCTTTAACCTGTTTGTCGGTGATCGTGATCAAGCCGTCTATATGAGTAATCGTGGTGAGGCGCCACAAGTACTGGCACATGGGGTATATGTAGTCTCAAATGGCCTAATGAGCGAAGACTGGCAAAAGACCAGGCATTTGCGCAAGCGCTTTACTCAGGAGCTTCTGCCGATGCTTCAACAGAACAACATTCCACAAGCAGACATTTATCATGCTGCCTGGGATATTCTGGAAGATGAGCGTAAAGTGATTCCGGCACTATTGCCCAAAACCGGAATTAACGAGGAGATGGAAGAACTCCTATCATCTACATTTATTCAGAGTCCGGTCTACGGCACACGTTGTTCCAATTTTCTAAGATTGCATCAGCAGCATTGGCAATGGCTGGAAAAATCCCAGCAGGGAGAGAGTGCAGGGCAGATCGTAGAAAAAGTCATTCAGATCATTGTATAAATAATAGTATTCATGATGATCTTGATAAAAAGCTTAGTTTAAACAGTGAACTCTGAGAGTAGATAGGTGTGCTAGGATAAAGCCCATCTATCTATGCAATTTTCAGCTCTCCTATGGCACTGCTCCTTCCGCTTATTTCATTTCTGATTGGATTCTGGGGCGTTCATTATTTAAAGTCGATCCGTCCATTCATGGCGGCCTTGCTGGCACGTCTTTTGATTCCCTTGATTGTCATTTACAACATGGTGTTTTATAAGCCGGGCAGTCTGTGGCTGATCGGTTTTAGTATCTTTAGCTCACTGTTTCTGTTTAGCCTGTTCTTTCTTTTCTCCAAAGATAAGTTGCGGGCATTATGTTTTAGTTATTTAAACGGGGTCTGGCTCGGCTTTCCTTTTGCCTTAGCTGTATTTGGTCCGGATGCCTTAAATACCATTGTGGCTCTTTATATTGGCGGTTCTTTATTTGGCAATGTCAGTGCTGTAGTCGCTGTTAGTCCTGATAAACAGGATCCCCAATTCATTATTAAAAATATGCTGAAATCCCCGCCAGTGATTGCGCTTTCTATTGCAGCGATTTTGTCCTTCTGGGATTTTACTACCTATGAAGCGCATCCGCTGATTCAATGGGGCTATGCCACGAACAAGTTTCTAGTGACTTTTGCCGGTATGTGTATTCTGGGAATGTGGTTGAGTAAAGTCAGGATTCAACTGAGTGATTTAAAACGTAGTTTGATCTTGATCAGCGGTCGTTTTGTGCTAGCTCTAGGTCTGGCAGCAGGGGCTTATTTCTTATTACCGATTCCACATCAAGCCCTGATCTATGCTGTGATGATGATGTATTTCCTGCTTCCACCCGCCGCGAATATTGTGGCACTGGAAACCCATTATCAGGGCACAGGTTATTCAGCGAAATATATTGCCTCAGGAACGATTGCGAGTGCAATTTTGATTGGGGTGTATGGGATGGTGGTACATGCGGTGGTGCCAACGTTATGAAAGTTCCCTCTCCTTGTAGGAGAGGGTTAGGGAGAGGTAATTTACTATTTAAATCCCTCCCAACCTCCCTTTGAAAAAGGGAGGGGCTCCTTCTCCCCAAGGGTGAGGAAATGGCCTCCCTCTAACTCCCTCCTAAAAGGAGGGAGGACTCCTTTAGGAATTAGATTTATTTTTCCAAACTCGCCTTAAACAGTTTCATCGCCTGACCACGATGGCTGATTTTATTTTTCTCTTCCTTGCTCATTTCTGCGCTGGAAATTCCTAGTTCTGGTAACCAGAACAATGGATCATAACCAAAGCCATTTTCACCGCGTGCTGCTTCCAGAATTTCACCTTTCCAGATGCCCTGGAAGATTTGTGGTAATGGGTCTTCGGCATGTTGAACTAAGGCCAGTACACACACAAACATGCCTTCAATCGGTTCACCGTCTTTACGCAGTGGTTTCAGGTCAGCCAGTAATTTTTCGTTGTTCGCTGCATCATCACCATGTTCACCCGCATAACGTGCAGAGTAAATTCCAGGTGCACCGCCCAGAACTGGTACACAAATCCCTGAATCATCAGCAATCGCAGGTTTGCCAGAAATACGTGAGGCATGACGTGCCTTGATAATGGCATTTTCAACAAAGCTCAAACCATCTTCAATTGCGTCTTCAATATTCAGCTGACCTTGAGGAATCACTTCAACCGGAAGTTTAAGCTCAGCAAACATCTTTTCGAATTCTGCAATCTTGCCCTTATTATTACTTGCCAATACCAGTGTGCCTTGGGAGAGCCAGTCAGTTGAAGTCATATTAATTACTCATCTTTCAAATTACATATATGTAGTGTAGCAACTTGCTGCAGTTTTTAGGCCATAAAAAAAAGCACCCGAAGGCGCTCTTTTGCAGATCCAGCTTATTGTGCCTGAATCCAACGGTCTGCACGATCACGTGCTTGACGGATCTGTTCCTGGGTCAAGTTGGCTGCCAATGCAGTTTTTTTGCCTTCAGATAAAGTAATCACTTTATTGTCCAGCATGCCGTCACGGGTAGAGAGTTCATACCACTGATAAGCACCCATATAGTTTTTCTTTTTCTCTTCCATCATCGCCAGGTTAAAGCTGGCACGATTATCACCGCGGCTGGCTGCTTTTTCAAAGTACTGGCGAGCCAGTGTTTCATCTTTCTTGGTGCCAATACCATCTGCCAGCATACGGCCAACATTCAGTTGAGCCACTGCCAGACCTTGATCTGCTGCTGCTTTATACCAGGCAAAAGCCTGACGTTCATCTTTCTGAATGTCTTTACCATACTGGTATTTTGTTGCTAAATAAAATTGTGCACCAGGCTGACCTGCTTTAGCCGCTTTAGTCAGACTATGAATGTCCATTACTGAATATTGCGCTGCTTGGCTGGCCACAGAAGGCGTTGGTGCAACGTAATCGGCATGGGCCTGCATGCCAAAAAGTCCAGCCAGTAGCGTCGTACTTAATAATAATTTTTTCATAGAGCGCTCACTCGATAAATTGCGACTTCACCAAACAGATTTGGGAGATGTTTGCTAAGCAAACTATCTTCTTGATTCCCATTCACAGCGAGTCGATTAATAATTTTGATGTTGTTTTCCGCGCATAATGCTTCAAAGTCACGGAAGGTACATAGGTGAATATTCGGGGTGTTATACCACATATAGGGTAAGGCTTCCGAAACCGGCATTTTCCCTTTTAATGCCAAGAAAGAACGAGTCTTCCAGTGCGCAAAGTTTGGAAAGGTAATAATGGCCTGTTTCCCTACACGCACCATGTCACGCAATAATACGTCTGGTGCATCTACAGCTTGCAAAGCTTGTGCCATCACCACATAGTCAAAAGACTGGTCAGCAAAACGGCTTAAACCGAGGTTTAAGTCCTGCTGGATGATATTTAACCCGCGACTGATCGCAATTGCAATCTTTTCTTGATCAATTTCTAATCCATATGCACGAATATTGTGCTTTTTGCTCATATGGGCCAGCAGTTCGCCATCACCACAACCGAGGTCGAGGATACGTGAACCGGGCTTGATCCATTTCTCAGCAAGTTGTTGGTCAATACGCATTACACAGCCTCCTTCGGTGTTGATCGCAGATGTTCTTCACCGCCTAGAAAGGCGCGCAAGGATTTTACATACAGGGGAATCGGGAACAGGAAGGAGTCATGGCCTTGTTCAGCATCAATATCGACATAGCTGACCGGCTTATGATTGGTAATGAGGGCATCCACGATTTCAACAGAACGTGAAGGCGAGAAACGCCAATCGGTCGTGAAAGAAACTACTAGGAACTTACATTTGGTTTGTGCCATCGCTTTGACCAGTGACTGCTGATATTCACGTGAAGGATCAAAGTAGTCCAGTGCCTTGGTCATGATCAGGTAAGTGTTGGCATCAAAGTTACGGCTAAACTGTTCACCCTGGTAACGCAGATAGCTTTCGACCTGGAATTCTACATCGAAGCCATACATGAATTTGCCAGATTTTAAATCACGGCCAAATTTCTGCTTCATGGCTTCTTCAGACAGATAGGTAATATGACCGACCATACGTGCCAGAATCAGGCCACGTTTTGGATAGCTGTCATTTTCTAGATAACGGCCATGATGGAAGTCCGGATCTGACAGAATCGACTGACGCGCGACTTCGTTAAAGGCAATATTTTGTGCAGACAGTTTTGGTGCGCTGGCAATAATCACACATTTTTGCAGACGGTCCGGATAATCTACCGACCATTGCAAGGCCTGCATGCCCCCGAGTGAGCCGCCAATGATGGAATACCACACATCAATCCCCAGACGGTCAGACAGCATCGCCTGTGTTTTTACCCAGTCACGCACAGTGACTAGCGGAAAGTCTGGACCATATGGACGGTTATCATTTTCGGGATTAGGAGAGGTAGGACCAGTAGAACCATTACAACCGCCGATATTATTCAGCGCCACCACAAAGAATTTATTGGTATCGATTGCCTTGCCCGGGCCAATACAGGCATCCCACCAGCCTGGTTTTTTGTCATCTTCATGATGATAACCGGCAGCATGGTGATGGCCAGACAGGGCATGGCAGATCAAAATGGCATTGGACTTATCGGCATTCAGTTCGCCATAAGTTTCTACCATCAGTTCAAAACGTGGGAGGATGCGACCGCATTCAAGCTCTAACGGCTGTTCGAATTGGAACTTTTGTGGGACAACAAGGCCCACTGAGTCAGCTGGAAAAGACACGGGAATGATTCGCCTTAAATCTTTAGTATGAATAAATAAAAGGATACCATTTGCAGGTATCCTTCTAAAGTCTTTTTAATGCTATGAATTATTGCTAATTCAAATACCGGATTTAGACGGCAGCAGCAATCACCTGTTCAGTGCTTAACACATCCTGATCGATCAGACGGTTGGTACATGCAATAATTGCTTCAATCGAAGAGGTCACGATGTTGTCATGCACGCCCGCACCAAAGGCAGATTTACCTGTGCCTTTTACTTGAAGTTCAACCAATGCCAAGGCTTTGGCATGTGCACCTGAGCTGATGCTACGTTCTTCATAGTTCAAGACATCGATTGGCAATTGTAAAGCATCCAAGATTGCAGAGATCGGACCGTTACCTTCACCACGTAAGTGCTGGGTTTCACCATTGACTTCAATATCCAGCTCAATGACCTGATTGCCATTTTCATCTGACAATTTGTAGTTTTTGGCAGAGTAATGAGCATCTTTCGCGGCAACATACGTCTCTTTGAACAAGCTCCAGATCGCTTGTGCTGAAATCTCAGTACCATCTTCATCAGTTTTTTGCTGCACGATTTGCGAGAATTCGATCTGTAAACGACGTGGCAAGGTCACGTTGTAGTTCGATTCTAACAAGTAAGCGATACCGCCTTTACCAGACTGTGAGTTCACGCGAATGACAGCGTCATAGTCACGGCCCAAGTCTTTCGGATCGATCGGCAAGTATGGCATATCCCAGATTTCTTCGTTTTTCTGGAATTCGAAACCTTTTTTGATTGCATCCTGGTGTGAACCAGAGAATGCTGTGAACACCAAGTCACCCGCATATGGATGACGTGGGTGGACTGGCAAGCCCGTACATTCTTCAACAGTCGCAATGATTTCGTTGATGTTCGAGAAATCCAAGTTTGGCGCAACACCCTGGGTATACATGTTCAAGGCAATTGCCGCTACGTCCACGTTACCGGTACGCTCACCATTACCGAATACACAACCTTCAACACGGTCAGCACCGGCCATAATTGCTAATTCAGACGCTGCAATCCCACAGCCACGGTCATTATGGCAGTGAACTGAAATGATCACGCCGTCACGACGCTCGATGTTACGGTGCATCCATTCCACCTGATCGGCATATACGTTTGGTGTAGAGACTTCGACAGTGGCTGGCAAGTTCAAGATCACTTTGTTTTCTGGAGATGCTTCCCAGATTTCAGTCACAGCGTCGCAGACATCTTTGGCAACTTCTAATTCAGTTGCAGAGAAACATTCAGGACTGTACTGGAAGACAAATTCAGTTTCAGGCTGTTTTGCTGCGTATTCTTTCACTTTTTGCGCTGCATTTATCGCTAACTGTTTTGCACCTTCAACGTCTACGTTCAACACTTTTTGACGGAAGGTTGGAGAGTTAGAGTTGTAGATATGCACGATTGCGCGTTTCGCACCTTGTAAAGATTCAAAAGTACGTGCAATTAAATGGTCACGTGCCTGAACCAATACTTCGATGTAGACGTCATCCGGAATATGACCTTCTTCAATCAATTTACGAGTGAAGTCGAAATCAATTTGAGAGGCAGACGGGAAGCCGATTTCAATATGTTTGAAACCGATTTTTACCAACATCTGGAACATTTTGAACTTCTGCTCAATGTTCATTGGCTCGAAGATCGCCTGGTTACCATCACGCAGGTCAGTACTCATCCAGATTGGCGCTTTAGTAATTTCATTATTCGGCCATTGACGGTCTGGTAAGTCCACACGTTGATACATGCGACGGTATTTTTTACTTGGATCAGCCAACATCATGAGAGAGCTCCTTAGGTAGCCTGGCATACTTGCTTGGTGTAGCAGTTGCTCGGTCTACAGCATAGATTTTGTCTATATATTCGTTTACAGGCAGGTGAGGGTAAATTAGATCAATCCTGTCTTTTTTAAGTTTTGATCATCAGGATCAACCAGACACCTGCATGGTGAACCTATAATTAAATTTTAGTCCAGAAAACGTGAAAAGTTTTTGCTTTTTCTATGGATTTTAGTCGTATCTTAAAAAAGATTTTCTTATAAAGTTATTAATTGGAAAAATATTTCTATAATCTATTTTAATTTTGTTGGATTTTCCTGTAATTAAGCGATAAGGCTAAAATATTTCTTTATATAATAGCTTTGTTGGAAGTTCTTAAGCAATGCATACATGAAATCTTTCATATCAAAAAATAAAGGCTAGTTTGATGAATCCAGACTAGCCCTTAATATCATGAAGATTGCTCAGATCAGTATTTAAAATGCAGGCCTAAAACGGCACTGATGCCTTCTGCTTCAGTGGCATAGTGGGAAGAATAGGCTTTGGTAAAATAACGCGTATCGGACAGGTTATTGATATTCAGCTGTAAATCTACATTGGAGTTCACCTGATAACGTGCCATGGCATCGTAACGCACATAACCGGGAACAAATTTGGTATTGGCGGCATTGCCATAAATTTTATCCATTGCCACAGCACCGGCACCCAATGTCAGTTGAGGCATGACCTGATAGGTCGTCCATAGGGTTGCACTGTTTTCTGCTACGTTCTGAACCCGATTGCCATTGTTCGAGCTTGGTACATAGATGGGATCTGCTGTAGTTCCAATATTTTCAAAGCCACCATCAATCAGTTCACTATCCAAATAGGTATAGCCTGCGGAAATTGCCCATTTCTCGGTGACATTTCCATTGATACCCAGCTCAATCCCATCGACACGGGTCTCACCAATATTACGGGTGGTGCCATCAGCATCGGTGGCGCGGGTATTGGTCTTTTCAGTACGGAAAATGGCAGCCGTCAGATTCAGTTCATCTTCCAGAAGATCCCATTTAGTTCCCAGTTCCATGGTGCGAACTTTTTCAGCTTTTAAATTTTCAATAGCTGCGCTAATACTTTCAGAGCCATCACCGCCATCGATACCGACCGGATTTGAGGAAGTGGCATAGCTGACATAAATACTGCCATTTTCTCTTGGCTTAAAGACTAGACCTGCCTGATAATTAAAAAAGTCTTCTTCATTTTCGAGGGTCAGCTGATCACCTGGAACGGCGGTAATCGGCGTATTGTTTGCACCTGTCACCGCATTATTGAATCGTCCATAGGTCAAGGTTTGCTGGGTTTTATAATCATCCCAACGTACACCCAGATCCAGAATCCATTGTGGATGCAATTCGATACTGTCCAGTAAGTAGATCGACTTTGATTTGGTCTCGATACCATAACGGTCCGCACCATCTGTGCTAATTGTCCCCGTCCAGGCGCCCCGGTCTGGATTGTCTACAGAAGTACACCAACCTAAGGCCACATTGGCAGAAGTACCACAGGCCGCAAAAGAGCTTCCAGTAGCATTCAGACCATTAATAATATATTGGGTACGTTCGGTATCCTGATTTGAATATTCTGCACCTAGGTTAAAGCTGTGTTGAATAGCACCAGTATCAAATTTGCCTGTTAAAGCCAGTAGGTCAGTAAAGGTATCGGTATCTGCGATACGTGAATTGGCCCGCGCCCAGACATTGCCATTCAAAATGAAGTTCCCACGTGAATCATCGGGGTTGGTCCAGAGATAATCATTTTTAGAGCGGTTAAATACCGCCGTATTACTCAGAGTTAGATTGTCATTCAGGTTATGTTCCAATTTAAGGGTACCAATCTGGTTTTCCTGTTTCTGGAAATCACGATCTTTCCAGCCATAGTATTGGCCAGCTTTCACATCAATTGGTTTCCCATTGCCATTTAAAGCGACATTGGCATTGGTCGCTGCAAATGGATTGTTATAGGGAATGCCAGAGTCTGGAATATCATCAGTTCTTAGATAGTAATAACTGAAAGTACCACGCGTTGCGCTGTCCAGGCCGAAACTGAAGCTGGGTGCAATACCAGCACGTTTATATTCAGCACCGTCATGTTGACCCGCTTTTTCATTCTGGTGGCCCATGACCGCGATACGAGTCGCCATGCCATTGCCGAAGTCCTTGTTAGCATCCAGAGTGATACGTGCATACATATCTGTACCACCCGCAACAGAGCCTTCCAGCGCATCTCCCTTTTTCGCCACTTTGGAGATCATATTAATACTGCCACCCGTAGTGCCCGCACCGCCCATGGCAGAAGCAGAACCTTTGGTAACTTCGACCTGCTCAATGGCAAACATTTCTCGGTTTTGTGAAGTCGAATTTCGTACGCCATCGACGTACATCGAACTTTCCGAGTTATAGCCTCGAATAAAAGGCCGGTCCCCATTCGGATTGCCGCCTTCACCTGCGCCTAAAGTAATACCTGGTACGGTACGCAAAGCATCAGCCAGCGTAGTGACCTGCGTATCTTCAATCAGTTGTTGGGGAATCACGACCACAGATTTTGGCGTATCCAGGAGTGGCGCAACAAACTTGCTATTGGCTGACTGATCGACTTTTAGACCCGGCACGGGTTCAGCTTGTACTTCCTGATGAATGGTCTCAAGCTGCACCACATTTTCTTGTGCAATCGTGTGTGCAGATGCAAAAGAAAGGGAAGAAACGATGGCTGAAGAAACTATTTTTTTACGAGATTTTATATAACTCATAATCATTCTTTTTTATTTTTAAGTTTGGATTCGCAAATAATAATTATTATTGTTATCGTTGCTATCCTTCTTGCATTGATATTGGCAATGAACAAAATTTAATCAATTTAAAAAATAGATAGACTAGAGTGCGAACTGAGAATTAAAACCATGTTTTTAATATAGATTGATTAAATATGGATCTTATTTGGTTTTTATTGATAATAGCTATTGATAGATAAAGCTATGTTGAATTGCCTTTAAAGACGCTTCAAGGAGTTAAGGGTAAGATATTTAACTAATTTATTTTTCATTTTTATTTTCAATTAAATCCTAATTAATCAATTCCCCTAAATAGACAGCTCGGTTGAATATCTGCCACGGTCGCTGTTCCCATTAAGGCCATGATAATCTCAAATTCTTCTTTCAGGATTTTGATCACATGCGCTACGCCCAAAGCTCCGGCAGTCGCCAGACCATAAATATAAGGACGGCCAATCAGGACAGCAGAAGCACCTAGGGCAATTGCCTTGAATACATCCGATCCACGACGGATGCCGCCATCATAGAGCAGAGGAAAATCTGCTGGCACCACCTTTTTAATCAGCTGTAAGGCAATGAGAGGAGAAATGCAGGTATCCAGCACGCGACCGCCATGATTGGAAATGATCAGGCCTTTTACCCCATGCTGAATCGCCAGCTGGGCATCCTGAGGATGCACAATGCCTTTCAGAATCACAGGTAAGTGAGTCTGCTGTACCATCCAGGCAATATCTTCCCAAGTTGGGGCAATTTTCATTAGTCCGTTAAAGACAGGATGATCACCTTCCTTTAATTCTGGTAGGGGAATATGGGTAGGTGTATGCGGATGTTGCATGCCTTCCGGTAAATGGAAAAAAGCACGACGTTCACGATCGCGGATGCCAGTATGCGGTGAATCTACCGTAATCACTAGCGCCGTATAATTATGCGCTTCAGCCATTTTGATCAAAGCTAAAGATTTTTCCCGATCCCCTTGCCAATACAGCTGAAACCATTTGCGTGGATTGTCCTGTTTCAATGCGCGCATATCGGTATTGGTAAACGTACTGAGAATCATATTGCTGCCCATCACTTCTGCCGCAAGTGCAGAAGCGGCTTCGGCTTCAGGATGAAACTGCTGCTGATGTCCAATCGGTGCCAAAAAAATCGGATGCGGAAATTTCTGTCCGAACATTTCAAGTTCAGTACTGCCTTGGGTCAGATCTTTCAGCATACGTGGCAGAAGCTGAATATCCTGAAACTGCTGTAAATTATCCTGGACACTGATTTCATCCATGGAGCCACCTTGCAGATAGTTCCAGACCATACTGGAGAGATGTTTTTCTGCTTCGACCTCATAATCGGCGATGGTTTGTAGGTAGGCCGGGATCTGGGTTAATGGCGCCATTGGTTCACGTGACATTATAAATCACCCCATTGACGAATCAGGTTGTGATAATGATGGGTCAGTTGTAGGACTTCTTCAGTATCGCCAATCTGCTGGCGTAGTTTGATAATGGTCATGTCCAGATCAAACAACATACTGCGTTTAGCATCTTCACGGATCATACTTTGAATCCAGGTTACGGCAGCAATACGTTTGCCTTGAGTTACTGGTTCAACCCGATGCAGGCTGGTCGATGGATAAACAATCACATCACCCGCATCCAGCTTGACTTCATGGCAGCCATACTGGTCTTCAACGACCAGCTCACCACCTTCATATTCATCGATTTCAGATAAGAATAAAGTTAGTGACACATCGGTACGAATGGCCTGTCCGAGTAGAGGAGAGTAATGAATGGCATTATCGACATGATTGCCATAGGTACCAGAATCCTGATAGCAGTTAAACAGGGGCGGCAGGATATGTTTCGGTAGGGCAGCAGAGGTAATTAAATGATGACTTTTAAGCGCTTGTAAAATGATAGGGCTAATCTGCTGATACAGGACAGAAGAAGAATCCAGCTGCAGGTTCTTTTTGATTTTCTGTGCCTGACTCCCGGCGCTGAGTTGCCCATTCATCCAGTGTTCTGAACGATCTAGTTGTTGTCTCAGTTCGGCAACTTGTGCTTTGCTTAATACTGCCGGGATATGTAACATCATTTTAAAAGCATTCCTGCAATTGAAAATATCGTGCATTCAAGAGAATACACGATATTGATAGATAGAGATAAAAGCTGAATTAAAATTTATAGTTCAGGGTTAAAGCTGCTGAACGTGGTTGGCCTAAGATCACACGGCCACCTCCATTATTCAGCGTGCTGATGTACTCTTTATCTGCCAGATTATAAACATTCAGGTTTAAGGAAGTTTGGTCATTAAAGGTATAACCGGCCATAGCATCAAATACCACATAGCTTGGAATACTTGGCATATTCGCTGCTGCAGTACTATCGGTAATCACACGTTTTTGCTCATCTACATAACGTGCGCCCAAGCCCAGTTTTAAACCGGCAATGTTATAGGTCGTCCATAAAGAAGCGGTCCATTCAGGTGACCAACGTACACTATTGGTCTGGGTCACTACGCCCGTGTTGGAATTGACACTGAACTGGTCTTTTTGCTCGGTTTTCATATGGGCAACACCTGCTGAAATATTCCAGGCATCAGTAATTTTACCGACAGCACCCAATTCGATTCCTTTAACTGTAGTTTTACCTTCCTGAACAGACTCGCGGGTAATTGGATCTTGGGTAAACTGGTTTTCATTTTCGGTGTAGTATGCCGCAGCATTTAAAGCCAGATCACCCTCTAGCAGATCCCATTTGGTGCCAATTTCATAATGATGAGTTTCTTGAGGGTCTGCGGCTGAGCTGTTTATTCCTGTGGATGAAAGGCTAAAGTTACTGCTACCCGGTGGTGTCAGGGATTTGGCATAAGATGCATAGACACTGCTGTAGGCGGTTGGCTTATATAAACCACCGAGCTTCCAGCTGAATAAAGTGTCATGGGCTTTTAAATCTGTTTTGGTTTCAGTCACTGCTAGTGTCGTACTGTCGGTTGAGTAACCCAGCGCATCGTAATTAGTATCGTAATAATCGACACGGACGCCACCATTAAGTTGAAAACGTTCGCCAAACTTGAGCGTATCGAAAAGATAAGCAGCCGCCGTTTGGGTTTCACCATCCGAATAAGCGCCCGTATACACAGGATCAGGCAGATTCTGGTGACGGTCAGGATGATATAGATTCGCGGGTGGTGTGGTGTTGCTTGGCTGTCCCGGCATTTGTGTGGCCAGTGTTCTGGAATGTTGCTGCTCTTTTAATAGTTCTACACCAGCGACCAGATCATGCTCCACTGAACCGGTTTTGACATTCCAGTTCACCGTGCTCTGATTAGCCAGAATTTTATTTTCCTGATCGACACCCTGGCGTGAACGGCTTACTGTCCAGTCTTGAGGATTGGTAGAGTCATTTCTTGAAAGGCTATTAATCCCCGTCAAAGTACGCTGCATATGGGTATTACCCAGACGGGTAATATTGGTAAATTTCAGATTTTCAGCCCAGTCACTTTCGATTTTTGCTGTATACATGTCAGCATCAACATCTTCATGGTCATCGGTATGGCCATAATAATTTTCACGGTCTACTTTAGGTGCACTGGCAATCAGTGGGTCAGCATTCCAGAAACCTTTCATGCCAATCGTTGGAATACCGCCATCCGGAATGTTACGTTGGCGGATATGCTGGGAATAAAGATACAGGCGAGTATCACTATCCAGACCAAAGGCGATAGAAGGGGCAACAGCCCAGCCTTGATTCTGGATAAAGTCGCGGCCTTCTACACCGCCATCTTGACCCATTGCATTTAAACGGACAGCAACGCTGTCATTGATCGCCTGATTAATGTCAGTGGCAAGACGCGTATGTTCAGCCGTATTGTAGGTGGCAGAGACTTCACGACTGTTTTCCAAATGAGGCAATTTGCTGACCAGATTCACATAACCAGACGCCGTACCACGCCCACCTTCGGCACCCGCAGGGCCTTTTACGACTTCCACCTGTTCCAGGTTAAACACATCACGACTTACAGCGCCGAGGTCACGAATGCCATCCAGATAGGTGGAGCTTTGAGTTGAAAAGCCGCGCATCTGGAAGGCATCGCCAGCACTGGTATTCCCATTCTCACCGAGTTGTAGGGTAATTCCTGGCGTATTACGTAAGGCTTCAACCAGGGTGGTTGCACCTTGTTCTTTTAATAAGTTTTTGTTGATAATCGAAACAGTCTGAGGCGTATCTACTAAAGCTTGGCTAGATTTAGCAGAACTCAATTGATCTACTTTATATTCATTTGCAGTTTTATTCTTAACTGTAATTTCTGGAAGCTGAATAACGCCTTCATTGGTGATGTTATCTGCATGAGTGATCAGTGGCAAAGTTGCAGCAAGTGCGACCAATGAAGTCTTGTAATGATGTTTTCGGCTTTTGATATGCGCCATGTGACAGAATTCCTGAATTGAATAATATTTCCCTTACCACCTTGATATGCTCGAGTTCATCAAATAGCAGCAATTATGGAGTTATTGTTATGGCCTTTAACAATTTTGCGAATTGTAGTGATAATAATTATCATTAACAATATTTAATTAAATCATTCTTATGAATTTATGGATGAAATTACTGTTTAATATTCAAACTTTAATCTGGGATTTCTATTAAGAAAAATTTCAAAATAAACTTATTTTTCAGTTTTTTACCTAAGATTAAAAAATGTAATTATTTTCTATTTAAAGCTTTTTATCAAAAGGTTTATAAATACAACTAAATCTAGATTTAAAGTTTTATATCTTTCAGAAAATAAAAATAGCCTCACGAATGAGGCTATTTTTTGATGAGGGAAGAAGCTAAAACTTAGTATTTAAAGTTCAGAGAAAGAACTGCGTTACGGCCTTCTGCTTCAGTTGCATAGTGAGATGCATAAGCTTTAGTGAAATAACGTTCATCAGATAAGTTATTTACATTTAACTGCAGGTCAACATTTTGATTTACGTTATAACGTGCCATGGCATCATAGCGTACATAACCTGGAACATATTTAGTATTCGCTAGGTCACCATACACTTTGTCCATCGCAACTGCACCAGCACCGATTGTTAACGCAGGGGTTAGATCATAAGTCGTCCAAAGTGTGGCTGAGTTTTTCGCAACGTTAGGCATTTTATTTCCATTGTATGGACTATCTTCATTTGTACATACAGTTGGTCGACCGCTACATTTTTTTCCATTATCAACAGCTTCACTGTCTAGGTATGTATAGCCCGCAGAGACTGCCCATTTATCAGTAAGATTACCGTTTAAACCAAGCTCAAAGCCATCTACCTTACTTTCACCAACGTTAGCATAAGTAGTCGGTGTTAACTGAACTCGAGCATTCTGTTTTTCAGTACGGAAAATTGCAGCAGTCAAATTCAATTTGTCATTAAATAGATCCCATTTCGTACCAATTTCAAATGTGCGGCTTTCTTCAGGATCGAGATTGCTATAATTTTCTGCAATACCTTCTGAACCATCACCTGAGTCAACACCTACAGGGTTGGCTGAAGTAGCGAAGCTTGTGTAAATAGATCCATTTTCACGCGGTTTAAAAGTAAGACCTGCCTGGTAAGTGAAGAAATCAGCGTCACTTGAAATGGTTTCACCTGAAGCATTGGTTTTTTGCTTGGTATCAAAGTCATCCCAACGCAATCCTAAGTCCAATAACCATTGCGGATTGAGTTCAATGTTATCCAGTAAATAAATAGAAGCTGTTTCTGTGGTAGTGGTCGTGGTAGCTCTGTTGGCTGTACGAGCACCTAACCATTGATCACGTGAGTTTGGATTGGTTAAAGAAGTACACCATGCATCATTATTTGCACAATCACTGTTAAATCCACCTGTCGTGCTATCAGGGTAGCCAGGGTAGGTGGTTGAATAGTTACCTTTATCAGATTCTTGTTTAGAGTATTCAACACCTGTATTAAAGCTATGCTTTAGAGCACCGGTATTAAACTTACCTGCTAAAGAAAGTTGATCGCTAAAGGTTTCTGTATCTGTAATCCGTGAGTTAATACGACGCCATACTTTATCATTGAGTACGTTACCTTTTGAGTCATCAGGCTGCGTCCATAGATAATCATTTTTTGACTTGCTATAAATAGCAGTATTACTCAAAGTCAAATCATCAGTCAGATCATGTTCTAATTTAAGTGTACCAATCTGATTTTCTTGTTTCTGGAAATCACGATTTAATAAACCATAGTAGATGCCTTGTTTAACATCGATAGGTTTACCGACAGTCGCTTTTTTATCTTTGTCATAATTATATGGAACACCAGCATCAGGCGTATCATCAGATTTTAAGTAGTAATAGCTTAAAGTCCCACGAGTAGGAGTATCCAGGCCAAAACTGATACTTGGTGCAATACCTACACGTTTATATTCAGCGCCGTCTTTCTGACCTGCTTTTTCATTTTGATGACCCATCATAGCAATACGCGCTGCAATGCCATTACCGAAATCTTTGTTGCCATCTAAAGTGATGCGCTGGTAATTATCGGTACCTTGTGCAATGGAACCTTCTAAAGAATCACCAGCTTTAGCAACCTTAGAGATCATGTTGATGCTACCGCCAGTCGTACCGGCACCGCCCATTGCAGAAGAAGAGCCTTTGGTCACTTCAACCTGTTCGACCGCAAACATTTCACGGTTTTGTGAAGTCGCGCTACGAACTCCATCTACATACATTGAGCTTTCAGAGTTATAACCACGAATAAATGGACGATCGCCATTCGGGTTGCCACCTTCACCCGCACCCAAAGTAATACCAGGTACAGTACGTAAAGCATCAGAAAGTGTAGTGACTTGAGTGTCTTCAATCAGTTGCTTAGAAATGACTGATACAGATTTAGGTGTATCCAGTAAAGGTGCAACAAATTTCTTATTTGCGGAATTATCTACTTTTAAACTTGGTGTCTGTTCAGCTTTAACTTCTTGATGAATAGTTTCGAGCTTGACCACATTTTCATCAGCCACAGCATTTACGGTTACAATCGAGAGGGAAGAGGCAATCGCCGATGAAACGAGTTTTTTACGTGATTTGATAAACGACATGTGGGAACCCGAAAAAAAGCTTAAAATTTATGTATGCGAATAATAATAATTCTTATTTAAATTAAGAATTACTTGCCGATAGGAAATGACGATTTTAAGGATTGTATTAATTGGTTTGATCAATGTGATAGTGTATCAAAATGTTTCTAAGTTAATGTATTTAAAATAGATCTGATTAATAGATTATTATCGTTACTTTTATTGAGATTATTAGAGTTTAAAAATTTTGAAGAAAAGATAAAGAAAAGTTTACTAAAAGTCCTATAAAAATCCATAAATGCCGATGAATGAGATGATCTGTCCAGTTTGAGTAATCAATATATCTACTCTTATTTGAGGGAAGGGATATTTAATCAAAGAAAAATGAATTTGACTGAATAAATTTGATTATTACAGCATCAATAAAGACGATTCAAGTATTGTGTTTTGTATATCTGCAAATGTTGTCATATAATGTGGCACATTTTTATAAACCTGTTATTACCAAATATATAGAGGAAGCCATGCAAGTAACTTCTGAAGCGGTTTCGGGCGTTGCCCGTCGTTTAAATGTTTCTGTACCGACGAGCCGTATTAATGAGCAATTTGAAGCTCGTTTAAAACGCACTGCTAAAACTGCGAAGATCAACGGCTTCCGTCCAGGTAAAGTACCTGTAAACGTAGTTCGTCGTGAATACGGCGCTGGTATCTACCAAGAAGTTGTCAACGACATCATTCGCGACACAGTTTTCGAAGCAATCCAACAAGAAAAAATCAACGCTGTTGGTATGCCAAACATCGAAAAAACTGAAATGAAAGATGATGCTTTAGTTTATGAAGCGACTGTTGAAGTTTATCCAGAAGTTGAAGTGAAATTCGAAGGTCTGGAAGTTGAACGTAAAGCGTCTGAAGTAAATGATAAAGACGTTGAGAAGATGATTGAAAATCTTCAAAAACAACGCGCTTCTTGGGCTGAAACTAAAGGCATGGCTAAAAAAGACATGCAAGTAACTTTCGACTTCGAAGGTACTGTTGATGGCGAAAAATTTGAAGGCGGCGCTGCGCAAGACTTTAAACTTGTTTTAGGTTCTGGTCGTATGATCCCTGGCTTCGAAGATGGCATCATCGGTATGAAGAAAGGCGAAGAGAAAGTGATCGATGTTACTTTCCCTGAAGATTACCAAGCTGAAAACCTTGCTGGTAAACAAGCTCAATTCAAAATCAATGTGAAACTTGTTGAAAAACAAAAACTTCCAGAAATTGATGCTGAATTCCTGAAAATCTTCGGTATTTCTGAAGAAGATGGCGTTGAAAAACTGAAAGCCGACGTTCGTAAAAACATGGAACGTGAAGTGAAAAACGGCCTGCGTAACCAGGTTAAAGGCGCAACTTTCGATGCACTTGTAGCTGCAAACGAAGTTGAACTTCCATCTGCAATGGTTGCTCAAGAAATTGACCGTCAACGTCAACAAATGATCCAGCAGTTCACTCAACAGTTCGGTGCTCAAGGCGCGAAAGCATTTGATTCAAGCATGCTTCCAGATGACCTGTTTAAAGAACAAGCTGAGAAATCAGTTAAACTTGGCGTATTGGTAAGCCGTATTCTTGCTGATGCGAAAATCGAAGTAGATCAAGCGCGCGTTGAAGCTTATATCGAAGACATGGCTTCTTCTTACGAAGATCCAAACGAAGTGATTGAATACTTCAAAAATGACAAGCAACAACGTGCTCAAATCGAAGCAGTTGTACTTGAAGATCAAGTTGTTGATCACATTCTGTCATCTGCTAAAGTGACTGATGCGACTGTAAGCTATGAAGACTTATTGAAAGAGCAACAAGCTCGTCAACAAGGCTAATTCAAGCTTTCCATAAAAAGGCGCTTCGTGCGCCTTTTTTCATATTAGTAATTTCTTGACATATCTGATTTTCACAAAACTAATGCAAAAAATATGATGGAATTATTCGCGATTATTTTGCAATTTCATTGATTATCCCTCATATTGTGATTATGGATTAAGTCACAAAAATTTAGGAATAAATAAACCTATGTATGTTCCAACGATTGAAAACGCTTTAGTGCCAATGGTGGTAGAACAATCCTCTCGTGGTGAGCGTTCTTTTGATATTTATTCACGCCTTTTACGTGAGCGGGTAATTTTTCTGACAGGTGAAGTTGAAGACAATATGGCCAACCTGATCGTTGCGCAAATGTTGTTTTTAGAAGCTGAGAACCCAGATAAAGATATTCATTTATATATCAACTCACCGGGTGGTTCGGTGACTGCTGGCATGGCGATCTACGATACCATGCAGTTTATTAAACCGGATGTTGTGACTTACTGTATGGGTCAGGCAGCATCAATGGGTGCATTCCTGCTCAATGCAGGAACTAAAGGCAAACGTTACTGCCTTGAAAATGCACGTGTCATGATTCACCAGCCTTTGGGTGGTTTCAAAGGCCAGGCATCAGATATTGAAATTCACGCACGTGAAATTCTGTTCATTAAAGAACGTTTAAACCGTTTAATGGCTGAACATAGCGGTCAGGACTATGAAAAAGTGGCACGCGATACAGACCGTGACAACTTCATGACTGCTCAGCAAGCGAAAGAATACGGTCTTGTGGATGAAGTTCTAACGAAACGTCCATAAGTTTTAGAGATTGAGATATTGGAGTAAATATGTCCGAACATCCTCAAGGACAAAAGCATTGTTCATTTTGCGGTAAAACGCAGTCTGAAGTCGGAAAGCTGATTGCAGGCGAGGACGCATACATTTGTAATGAATGTGTGGACGTATGCTTAGATTTGGTTCAAACCAGTCAACAGGTCGAAACCAATGACTGGGCGAACCGTCCTTTACCGAAACCGCATGAAATCCGTGCGGCGCTCGATCAATATGTGATTGGTCAGGACGTAGCGAAAAAGACATTATCTGTGGCCGTATACAACCATTACAAACGTCTGAAAGTACAGACCAATGGTAAGAAAGCAGATGATTCCGTTGAAATTGCCAAAAGTAATATCCTGCTGGTCGGTCCGACCGGTTCAGGTAAAACCTTGCTGGCACAAACCCTTGCCCGTCTTCTGGACGTTCCATTTGCCATGGCAGATGCAACAACCCTAACTGAAGCGGGTTATGTGGGTGAAGATGTTGAAAACATTGTACAAAAGCTTTTGCAAAAAGCTGATTACGATGTCGAAAAAGCGCAAAAGGGCATTATCTATATCGATGAAATCGACAAGATTACCCGTAAATCTGAAAACCCATCCATTACTCGTGATGTATCAGGTGAAGGCGTACAGCAAGCCTTGCTGAAAATGATCGAAGGTACGGTTGCTTCAATTCCACCACAAGGTGGTCGTAAGCACCCGCAGCAGGAATTCATTCAGATTGATACCTCGAATATCCTGTTCATCTGTGGCGGTGCATTCTCAGGTCTTGAGAAAATCGTACAGCAGCGTCAGGAGAAAGGTGGTATTGGCTTTACTGCAGAAGTCCGTAATAAAGACGAAAGCAAAAAGTTGTCTGAATTGTTCCGTCAGGTCGAAGCGACTGACTTAGTGAAATTTGGTCTGATTCCAGAATTCATTGGTCGTTTACCCGTGATTGCGACTTTGGATGAGCTCGATGAAGAAGCTTTAATGCAGATTCTGACTGAGCCGAAGAATGCATTAACTCGTCAATATAAACATTTGTTTGAGATGGAAAATGTGGACTTGGTCTTTGAAGATTCAGCACTACGTGCCGTTGCGAAAAAAGCACTGGAACGTAATACTGGTGCGCGTGGCCTGCGTTCAATTCTGGAAAATTCATTGCTAGAAACCATGTATGACCTGCCGAGTCGTAGCGATGTAGGCACCGTGGTGGTGAATGAAGCTGTCATTAATGGTGAAGCTGCACCAGAATTTCGTGCTGAACGTCAACCACATGACGAGCCAGAAACAGCGGCAAAAGTTGATTTAAAGGTGGTGAATAGCAAATCTGCTTGATTGCTATTCGTCAGAAACGTGCGAAAACCCCGTGTTTTCGCACGTTTTTTATTTCCAAAAGATAAAAGCAGATGCTAATCTCAACATCTAGGCGTGGACGCCGAAAGCTATAAAAATATATCGCAAAGCACTTGCATACAAGAATAAAGACGCAGTGAGGGATAAGCATGCGTGGAGTCGCAATGGTGCTCATCGGCAGTTTGGCGCTGATGGGTTGTCACGGTAAAAAAGCCGTAGTTGAGCCTACACAGCCACTCAGCACTTTAAAAAATATTGATCTTGAAAAAAAACCAGGCTTCGTCGAACAGCATCGGGTGGGGATGTTTACAATTGGCGGCTGGGTCAACCAGAAACAGGGCAATCATTTTCAGGCAGTTAAACCTCAGCATGAGGATGCAGCAATTGTTTATTTATACCGCCCGGATTCCAAATGGAACCGTCAGGAAATTGTCGCTGCCAGCCTATTTATCAATCAGCATCGTATTCCGAGTTTATTGCATAATCATCATTACTGGATTGAGTTACCTGCAGGCACTTATCGCTTGAGTACCAGCCGTCCTTTAGGTGCTTTGCACTTCCAGAAACCTAAATATCTGGACTTTACCGTAGAAGCGGGTCAATCCTATTTTATTAAGTATGATGAAGAAAATCTAAGCACCCGTCGTAGTGTTCCGGGACCTCTGATGCTGATGCCGAGCAGTGTGGGCCTCAATGAAATTGCTTTTACCCAGTTAAAATCGGACAGTTTTAACTTTTTTGCACAGGATCAGGAAACTGGGAAAATCCGCAAGAAAGCTCAGAAAATTAAGGCAACTGAATATGATCCATCTACAGATGTACAGTTAACCACACCGTTTAAACTCTGGGATCCAAGAACCTGGTAATTAATTTTAAAATTCCAATAAAAAAGCACCCATTAAGGGCATTGCTGTCCCACAATTTTTCACAAGAGGAAGCTCATTTGAGCTTCCTCTTGTTTTATGGGTATTTTATCGGGTGAAAATAAAGCTTTTAAAGTTCTTCTTTCAAACAAATTCACTTGAATTATTCTGAGTAAACGTTGAACTGTCCAACCTGTTTTTCCTAAATGTTGAGCGAAACTCACCAATAAATAGGCGATCATCGCAATCCAGATTTGTGTCTGAATTGCGTTCCTGCTGCGACCTAGAAACGCTTTTAATTTGAGATTCTGCTTAATCGCCTTAAAGAACAGCTCAACTTTCCAACGATCTTTATAAATCGCCGCAATGGTGGAGGCGGCTAAATGAAAGTTATTGCTGAGAAAGCTAAAGTGCTTGCCACTTTGCTGATCTCTATATTCAATTCTTCTTAACACTGGGGCTTTTCTTTTTAGGGCATGTGCGCTATTCAGCTGAATGGTTTCATCTTTTAGAATACCTTTGGATTCAAGCACTGGATGTTGCTGGATCACCTGATACACAGATTTAGGCCTAAAACGTGTGACAAATCCAATGTTTTGAGCAGTCAGATTTGCATACCATTGGTAATCGACATAGCCTTTATCAAAAACTACAATGCTGCCAGCAGGAAACTGGAATTTGCGGCCTTGTACCATGTCATTTTCTTTGCCATTTTCAACTGCAACAAACTCAGGAATATCATTGCTGTGATTCAATCCTATACTGAGTTTCATGCTGGCTTTTGAGTCGTGAACTTTGGCCCATTCACATAAGGAAAGCGACAGGTCAATATGACTGGCATCCAAGGAATACAAGGGATTCTTAAAGCGAAATTTATGAGCGACTTTTGAGTGGTCATAGTATTTAAGCAACTTGTAAAATAGCTGTTGATACAAGGCAGCAGGCTGCTGCTCATTGATTCGTGCCAGCGTGCTTCGGGGAATAGACTTTGCTCCGAGATGACTTAGCTTTTCCTGTTGGCACTCCAAATTGGATTGAATATCTCTCAGACTTTGCCTACAAGAGAATTGAGACATCAATATGGCAATAAACTGATCCCACCGGGAAGCCGCTCTAAATTTCTGTCCAACATGGTGTACTTTAGCAAGTTGTTCAAAATCCTGTCGCACAACAGGTTTAATTAGCTCATGAAATACGGTATTCTGATGTAACAAAACCTGAATCCTGGTCGTTAAAGTGTTTGTTTGCACTCATATTTTAACTGTTAGGACTCAGGTTTTTTTATTTAAAGCAAACTATGGGACAGCAGTGCCATTAAGGGTGCTTTTTTATATAGCTTAAATTAACCCGCAGCAGCGTCAACTACTGGAATTTTGCCAATTTTTGCTTGCCAGATTTTTGGAGCAGTCGCGTGTACAGATGTACCATTTACGTCAACTGCTACAGATACAGGCATATCTTTCACTACAAACTTGTAGATCGCTTCCATGCCCAAATCAGCAAATGCAACCACTTCAGCTTCACGGATTGCTTTAGATACGAGGTATGCAGCACCACCAACCGCCATGAGGTAAGTCGCTTTGTTGTCTTTAATTGCTTCAACAGCAGCAGGACCACGGTCCGCTTTACCGATCATGCCATAAAGACCAGTTGCTTCTAATACCTGACGAGTGAATTTATCCATACGAGTTGCAGTTGTTGGACCTGCAGGACCTACAACTTCGTCACCCACTGGATCAACAGGACCTACGTAGTAGATGAATTTGCCTTTTAGATCAACAGGGAGTTCTTCACCGTTGTTCAGCATGTCTACCATACGTTTGTGTGCAGCATCACGGCCAGTATAGATTGTACCGTTTAGAAGCAGCGTATCACCTGGTTTCCAAGAGTTCATTTCTTCTTGAGTGATGTTGTCTAGGTCAACACGTTTAGAAGATGAAGAATCCCAAGTGACTGATGGGTAGTCTTCAAGGCTTGGTGCTTGAATATGCGCAACGCCTGAACCATCAAGTGTGAAGTGTGCGTGACGGGTTGCAGCACAGTTCGGGATCATGCCGACTGGTTTGCCCGCAGCGTGACAAGGGTAATCTTTGATCTTGATGTCTAGAACAGTGGTTAAACCACCAAGACCTTGAGCACCAATGCCCAATGCGTTTACTTTCTCGAAGATTTCGATACGAAGTTCTTCAAGTTTGTTTTGTGGGCCACGACGAAGCAATTCGTCCATGTTGATCTCTTCCATCAATGCTTCTTTTGCAAGCATCATGGCTTTTTCAGCAGTACCACCAATACCGATACCCAGCATACCAGGAGGACACCAGCCTGCACCCATAGTTGGAACAGTTTTTAATACCCAGTCCACGATTGAGTCAGACGGGTTCAACATTGCCAGTTTAGATTTGTTTTCTGAACCGCCACCCTTAGCAGCAACAGTGATGTCTACTTTGTTACCTGGAACAAGTTTGTGATAGATCACAGCAGGCGTGTTGTCTTTGGTGTTCTTACGGCCAAAAGCAGGGTCAGCCAGTACAGATGCACGAAGTACGTTAGAGTTTTCAAGATAACCTTGACGTACACCTTCGTTGATCGCATCGTCCAGGCTCATGGTTAAATCAAATTTAACGTCCATGCCCACTTCAACAAATACGTTGACGATACCAGTATCCTGGCAGATAGGGCGGTGGCCTTCTGCACACATGCGTGAGTTAATTAAGATTTGCGCGATCGCATCTTTCGCAGCTTTGTTCTCTTCACGGTCGTACGCACGGCTCATCGCTTGGATGAAGTCTTGTGGATGATAGTAAGAAATGAACTGAAGCGCATCTTTAACCGATGTGATCAAGTCATCTTGCTTGATAATAGTTGTCATACAAATATCTCTTGAGCGGGCTGTTAGCTAGCGGGCTAAATTATAAGACAAATGAATCCGGTTGTGGGCGTTTTGCAGGGACATTGGCCAAAAGTTTATAGTTTAAGCAATAAGGAAAATTACTTTGGCTGAAAGATTGGTTAAAAATGACAGGTATTTGTCATATTTACTGTCATATTTCAGCTTAAAATTTATTGGAATATAATTAAATATATTCTAAATATATGATTTTTATTAATTAATTAAAATTATGAAAATTTCATCATTGTCATATAACTGTCATAAAACTTTTACATAATGCGCTTATCAAATGAATGATGAGTTTTCTTTATGACCCTGACTAGTGTATTGATGGTAATTGCTTTTAGTCTTTATATCGCTGCTACTTGGTTCTACGGCCAGAAAGAAGATCAAGCTTAAGCTTTATCTTCTTTTTTACATTTTAAGAGCTAAAAAATTAGCCTATCTTCAAATCTTCAAATCTTCAAATCTTCAAATCTTCAAATCTTCAAATCTTCAAATCTTCAAATCTTCAAATCTTCAAATCTTCAAATCTTCAAATCTTCAAATCTTCAAATCTTCAAATCTTCAAATCTTCAAATCTTCAAATCTTCAAATCTTCAAATTACCTTAATAAAAAAACAATATTTCAATCATCTTGGCCTTGCCACAACACGCCTGTGACACAGTTATTTTTCTTCATTACATTATTAACCCAGAAAAACCCAAAGCCTGAAAACCCTTACACACAGCCAATTTTTTAGGGCTTAGACTGAGGTCTCTCAACTTCTATAAATAGGGCAATTGGAATGAGTAACTTTAATACAAATGACATCAAAGAACATGCTTCAGTAATTGCTTCAGATGGTACTCAAGTTGGTAAAGTGGATCATTTAGAAGGTCAGGACAAGATTAAATTGACAAGAAGTGATGACGAGAATAATGAGCATCATCTGATTCCGGTCAGCTGGGTAAGCGAAGTGAAAGATGACAGCGTGATCTTGAATAAAACAGCAGAAGATGTGCACAAAGAATGGACCACGGTATAAGCATGATCGTTGCCTGACTTGTTCTGGTTTGGCTTAAATAGTCAAACTGGATGCAAGCTTAAATAGGCACTCTGATCTGTTAAAGTGGTAAATGCCAGCCTGTTCGGCTGGCATTTATTTTGTATCATCAATCTTTTTATTTTAGTTTTATTTACTCATAGCGCGGATTACGAAGCTGCATAATTTTTTGAGCTAGACGATCTGTAGATGATAGAACGCCTAATGATTACTGAGAAAACTTATAAATAGATCAATAAAAAAACCACCCGATCTTTTGACCGGATGGTTGTAGAGTAAGTAAAGAAAATTAACTAGCTTGCTGATCTGCCTGAATCGCAGTTAAGGCTATAGTAAATACAATGTCATCGACCAGCGCACCACGTGACAGGTCATTCACCGGCTTGTTCAAGCCTTGCAGCATCGGACCGACACTCACGACATTTGCCGCACGTTGTACCGCTTTATAAGTGGTGTTACCAGTATTTAGATCAGGGAAGATAAACACATTGGCACGACCAGCGACTTGTGAATCTGGTGCTTTCTGACGCCCTACACTTTCAACTGAAGCGGCATCGTATTGCAGTGGACCATCAATCAACAGATCAGGACGACGCTGTTTCGCAATCTCAGTCGCTTTCGCCACTTTTTCTACGTCTGCACCTGTGCCTGAAGTCCCGGTAGAGTAAGAAATCATGGCAATACGTGGATCAATGCCAAAGGCTTTTGCAGAGTCAGCAGACTGAATTGCAATTTCAGCCAGTTGTTCAGCATCCGGATCTGGATTAATCGCACAGTCACCATAAACATAGACCTCATCTGGCAGCAGCATAAAGAACACAGAAGAAACCAGTGAATATTCAGGTGCTGTCTTGATCAACTGGAAAGCAGGACGAACGGTATTGGCAGTCGTATGTACTGCACCAGAAACCAGACCATCCACTTGATCAAGTGCCAGCATCATGGTGCCGAGTACCACAGTATCCTGTAGCTGTTCACGCGCCTGCAATTCATTGATTTTGCCTTTACGCAGTTCAACCATTTTTTCCACATAATTCTCGCGAATCAGGTCTGGATCAATAATTTCAAGATCGTGCGGTAATTCAATATTGCGTGCTTTAGCAACTTCCACCACTTCTTCCGGTTTTGCCAGCAAGATACAGTGCGCAATCCCACGAGATTGACAGATCGCAGCCGCCTGAATGGTACGTGGCTCATCACCTTCCGGAAGCACAATACGTTTTTTCGCAGTAATCGATTTTTGTACCAGTTCATGACGGAATGCAGAAGGAGACAGACGTGGCTTGTAAGAACCATTGATTAGCTGTGCAATCCATTCTTCATTTAAATGACTGGACACAAAACGAGTGACCTGTTCAGCACGTTCAGTATCATCACATGGAATTTCATTGCTTAAATTGGCCAGACTTTGGGCAGTTTCAAAAGTGCTAAGTGGCGTATGCAGAATAGGCAGACCATGTTTAATCGCTGTCTGGCAGAACTCCAGTACAGCCGAATTTGGCTCATAATGTTCAGTCAGTACCAGACCTGCCAATGGAATGCCATTGCTGCTCGCCAAGCTACTTGCCAGCAAGACATCAATACGGTCTGATGCACTAATAATCAGTTCGCCAGCTACAAATTTATGCAATTCATGTTCAATGTTGGACGCAATTAAACTGCTGTGTAAGACACGGCGCTGTTTTGCTTCACCCAAGTTCACCCAGTCTGCTGAAATATGCGCTGCCAGGTCAGAAATACGTGGCACACTTAAAGTATTACTGAATGGAACCAGACCAATGACTGGAAGCTTTTCAGACCCAATATGGGCATGAGTTTTCTGAATAGCTGCTATAAATTTGTTGGTATCACTAATCAGGCGTAAACCAGGATCAATAGTCACCGGGATCTGTGCAGAATCTTCCGGTAGGCCTTTGGTGCGCATAAACAATACGCCAGCCATACGGGTAGAAGAGGATCCACCCAGATAACGTAATTGGCTTTCAACTTTTTCAGCTGCCACTTCAGGCTGGTTGATATCAGCATTGCTGACAATGATGACTTTGGCATCGAGTGCCTGCGCCAATGCCGCATTAAAGCTTGGCGCAAAGGTATCGCGGCTATTTGGTACCAAACCTTCAACAATAATCATGTCGTGATTTTTGGCAATCTCACGATGCAGGCGTACTGCATCTTCAAGCAATTCATCTGTTTCACCCAGATTAAAGCGCTGAATCAGACTTTCATAAGCAATCGGTTCAACGGTTTCACTTTGGGATAAATGACGATAGAGTGCTGTAGTGCGATCTGTTTCCTGACTTTTTTCCTGTGAAAAAGGTTTCACAAAACCTGCTTTTACCCCTTGGCATTCTAAAGCATATACCAAACCTAAACAGGCTGAAGTTAAGCCGACGCCTTCCCCGGTCGGCACCAATAAAATCGTTTTCATAGTAATATCAGTCGCGCAATAATAGAAATTAGGTAAAAGGGAACCGGGCTTGCTTATGCAAGCGCAGCTTCAGGTTCAGACTTTTTTGCAGTGGCTTGCTCCACTTCATTCTCTACCACAGAATGAGTTTCTTTCGCGATTCGGCCTTCTTCATCAGTCGGAACTACCCAGATTTGTGGGCCTGTACCGTTATCGATCCGACCTTCTGTACCGCGTTTCAAACTGCTATTAGCGTCTTTATCCAGGTTGAAACCGAAATGTGGTAAATAAGCCATGGTTTTTTCACGGATATACGCCGAGTTTTCACCAATACCACCGGTAAAGAACAGACCATCAATACGTGGCAGACCACAGCTTAAAGCAGCTAAAGATTTCGCCAGACGGTAGCAGAATACTTCAATCGCAAGAGTCGCATCTTCACTACCTTGTTCTGAGGCTTCAATCAGGGTACGCATGTCATTAGACAGGTTGTCAGACAAACCAAGCAAGCCACTTTCTTTGTTGAGCATCTTGTCAATTTTATATACATCCCAGCCTAGGTTTGCAGCCAGGAAGCTATGCAAACTTGGATCGACATCACCACTACGGGTCCCCATCACCACACCTTCAAGTGGCGTCAGACCCATTGAGGTATCTACACTTTGGCCATTCCATACCGCACAGGTCGAACTACCATTACCGAGATGTGCTGTTAACCAGCCACCTTGCTTAAAGCTACCAGCCAGTTCAGAACCGCGATCGGACACATAAGCATGGCTGGTACCATGGAAACCATAACGACGTACGCCATATTCAGTATAAAGGAATTTAGGCAGCGCATAACGGTAAGCATGTGCCGGCATGGTTTGATGGAAAGCAGTATCAAATACTGCGACTTGTGGCAAGTCTGGGAATAAACGTTTAGTCGCTTCGATCCCGATCAGGTGAGCCGGGTTGTGTAAAGGCGCAAGTGGAGTTGCTTCGCGAATTTTTTCAATAATCTCGTCAGTAATCAGTTCAGCTTTGGTCAGACTGCCACCATGTACCACACGGTGACCGATCGCATCCGGCTTATAGTTTGCCAGACGCTCTAAACCTACTTCTAACGCTTTTTTATGATCTGCAAAAGGAATATGAATATCGACGGGTTCATTACCGACAGTCACACCTTTAATACGGGCATTTTCTGTGCCTAAGTTTTCAGCTAAGCCGTGAATACGGAAATTCTGTTCTTCAAGCAATAGGGCAAACTTGATTGAAGAAGAGCCACAATTAATAACTAATACTGATTTAGACACGATTGTTTACCCGATTCTAATTAAAATTCTCATCCATTTCGTTGACCTGTCTGCTGGCAAAAGCGACACAAGATAGGTCTGTGATCATGTTTTAACATGGGTTTTTTTACTGTCCTAGATAGACTTTAGCCGATTAGACTTAAGCATTATCGACCATAGCGACAATAATAATTAAAATTTATCAGTTCATAGTTTTCATTTATAAATAAAATACTGCTAAAAAATGATCTATTAAACTGTAACTTATATTTCTTAAAAATAATGTTTATTTATTCTACCTTTTAGGTATGGATATGAAGAAATTATATGCAATTTTATAAAGGCTGCATATTTACTTGAACATATCTTTTATTCATCTAATGCATAAAAAATCAGCCTTGCGAACAAGGCTGATTTTATTATCTATTTACTGGCGAATCTGACCATCACCGAAGACTACCCATTTCTGAGAAGTCAGGCCTTCTAGGCCAACCGGGCCGCGGGCATGAATCTTATCCGTCGAAATACCGATTTCCGCCCCTAAGCCATATTCAAAACCATCGGCAAAGCGGGTAGAGGCATTGATCATTACTGAACTCGAATCTACACCAGCTAAAAATTCACGAGCGATGCTGTAATTCTCAGTAATAATTGAATCAGTATGATGCGAGCCATATTTATTGATATGTTCAATGGCTTCCTCAACACCCGATACGATTTTAACTGCCAGAATCGGACCCAGATATTCGGTGTACCAGTCTTCTTCTGTCGCTGCGACTACCTGATTGCCCAAGATACGCTGGGTTTCACGACAACCACGAAGTTCCACCTGTTTTTCCTGATACAGCTCAGCAATTCGAGGCAGGAAATCTTCAGCCACTTTCTCATCAACCAGCAAAGTTTCCATGGCATTACATACGCCATAACGATGGGTTTTGGCATTTAAAGCAATTGGCAGGGCTTTGAGCAGATCAGCCTGTGCTTCGACATAGACATGGCAATTCCCGTCCAGATGTTTAATCACAGGCACACGTGCCTCTTCAGTAATGCGTTCAATTAAGCCTTTACCACCACGCGGTACGATCACATCGACATATTCAGTCAGAGTAATCAGCTGGCCAACTGCAGCACGGTCAGTCGTATTAATCACCTGAACTGATGCTTCAGGTAAACTTGCCACTTTTAAGCCATGCTGGATGGCAGTTGCAATGGCCTGGTTAGATTCCAGAGCTTCTGAACCGCCACGCAGAATAATCGCATTTCCAGATTTTAATGCCAGTGAAGCAGCTTCCAGAGTTACATTCGGACGTGATTCATAAATCATGCCCACTACGCCCAAAGGCACACGCATCTTGCCAAGCTGAATCCCTGTAGGACGGTAAGCCATATCAGTGATTTCACCAATTGGATCTTTCAGGCTGATCACATCTTTCAGGCCCTGTAACATACCTTTAAAGCGTGCGGGGTTGAGTTCTAAGCGATCAAGCAGGGCACTATCCAGATTGTTCTGGTGAGCTTTATTCATATCAATCTGGTTAGCAGCCAGAATAGCAGCTTGACTGTTTTCTAAAGCGGTATAAATTGCTGACAATGCGCTGTTTTTAGTTTGGGTAGACGCACGAGCCAAAATGCGAGAAGCCTGGCGTGCCTGCTGTCCTACCGTTTGCATATATTGTTCAATAGACTCTTGCATAGCGGTTCAATCACTTAGAAATTTCACTTTGATATTAACAGTCTGATGCCGGACAATGAAGCCCATCACTTAAAAATCATAAGCTTTTCACTGTTTCTAAACATTTTGAAATTGTTTTATCTTTAAAAGCAGATAAGTGGTTGTCGAATCAGTTGCTTGTGAAAAGCCGCTCTGTATAGAATGAAATGTAGCGACATAGATGTCATTGATATAATTACTACAGCGCAGGATGCGTGTTCAGGATAATCGGAATAATCCTGAAGCATAAGATCTGTAAATAATGACTTGCACAATAAAAATAAGGCAAGGACGGAGGAAAGGAATATGAATTCCATTATCCAGATGGATGCCCAGGCATTGGACCAACATAGCCATTACGGTTTTTTTGATCTTTATGATAAGCACAGTTTCAAGCAACCAGCACGTACGACATGGATCGATGGCTGGAAAATCGAGTATATGGCCATTGCGCGTCCTGATACTTTGCATATGCGCCCAATGGTGATTATTGGGGGAGCTTTTCAGAACTTTAATTCTTACAAATATTGTGTAGAACAGTTATTTGATGCGGGACCTATTATTTTAATTGATTTACCTTCCATGGGGGCCAACCAGCAAATTACTAACGTTGATACCGGCTTATCTGCAGGAACACTTGAACTGGAAGATCTGGCAGCGATGCTAGGCCAATGGCTGGAGCAGATGCAACTGCCTAAGGTGGCTATTCTGGGAATGTCTTTAGGTTCAGTGGTGGCTTCCTGCCTGGCAGATCAGCGTCCTGAACTGGTAGACCGTATGATTTTGATGGGTGTAATGCAGAAAACCCGCAAAAGCTGGCGCATGCTGCTGGAAGAATCTCTACATTTAATGAAAGAACAGCGCATGGACGAATTTGGCCAAGCGGTGATTCTGTATCTGGTCAATCATGCACGTTTAAAGGAAACCCGCATGTCACCAACAGCAAAACGGCTGTTCTTTAAGCAGATGTCCGAGTTTACAGCGACAGAACAGGACCGCTATGACATCAACTGTAACCGTCTTTTAAGACTGACCAATGTACCGATTCCTCAATGCAAAGTTTTGGTGGCTTGCGGGCAGTATGACAGCTTTACCTTGCCGCATGAAAATGCCAATTTTGCCCTGCAATGTCCAAATATGCAGTATGTGCAGATTGCTTCTGCAGATCATGTGCCTCAGTTACAGCGCCGTAAAGAAACCATGCATCTATTTGCAACTTTCCTGCGTGATGAGCCGGTTGATCAACTCGAAGGTATTATCCCGTTCACCCGTGAACAGATGCAGCAGATCGAACGACGTGGGGAAGAGCGGATTACGGTTCAGGATCCACAGCGTTATTTAAGTCATCGTCATTCTGATCTGGTATTCAAGGCAGAAATTATCGATATGAATTTCTTTGGGGTGTTGCTGGAATTGGAACCTGGATTAACCGATCAGGCAGCCGCATATCCACGTGATCTGGCTTTACATTTGGAAGATGAAGAAGGGGAGTTTAAGATCGAATGTTTAATCTTCGAGCATGATGGCACTCAGTTACGTGCTTTGTTCAAGCATGGCAGTTTTGATGTAGCAGAGCGTTTATTACGTTTTGTCCAGAAAGAGAAAGCAATTCAACAGGCTGAAGTATTCGATGCAGTCATCTAAAACAATAGAATTCATAAAAAAACAGCGTAATTAAACGCTGTTTTTTTTCACCGCATGAATCATCCAGACTAAATCGCCCAAATGTTCATCCTGTTCATAATGAGGACTCTGCTGTCGAGGTTCTGCAAAATAACGTTGTGGCTGTTCGACCTCCACCCGCATAAACCCAGCTTGCTGAAAAAACTGCTGTAGTTCTTGGGGCGATTTAAAATGAAAGGTGAATGCACTGCGTGAGATAAATTTTAGCAGACGACTACAGGCCCAGATAAAGCTTGCCAGTCTGTTTTTGACCGGTTCAGGGTAAATATCACTGAGATAATGCACTTCACTGAAACCTTGACCATATTCGTTAATACCTTTGAGCAAGGTAAACAGCATTTTTTGATCAAAGTAATTGATCAGGCCTTCATTAATAATGACTAAAGGCTGCTGCGGGTCAAAGACTTTAAAAATATTCGCCAGTTCTGCACTAAAAATATCGCCGCTCAATACTTCCGGGGCATCCTGATCAATCTGCTGCAAAGCATTAGTTTTGATCTTGGCCATATCGGGCAGATCCAATTCCCGATAATTAATCCCGGGAAATTTCTGTCTAAAATTCCAGCTGCGTGGGGATAAGCCACTGGCAATTTCCAGTACCTGTAATTGAGGATATTCACTAATTAACTGACCTAAGTGTTCGTCAATCATTTGATGACGCTGTTTCAGGGTGGTGCGCATACTGCCACCTACATGACGCTCAGCCCATGACTCCAATGGATGAACCAGTTTGGCAAGGAATTTACCTTTAGAGGTGGCAAATACCGGATGTGAAATCCCCATTTTGTACCAGATATAGCCAGTATAATGTGCAGTAAAAGAAATATGGCGGTGTTGTGAAAGAGATTCTGTCATGTCGTCCTGACCTTATTGTTGTTTTAATTCAATGCTGCTCATCAATATAGCAGTCTTTTCAACATGATAATAAAAAAGGAACACCTTGTCGTGTTCCTTTGTCGTATTCAGATCATTTAAAAATTACAGAACCTGATCTCTAAACTGGCTGATTTCATCACAGATCTGGCGCCATTCATCTCCAAGATCCAGCTCAGTGCCGATCTGAATCTCTGGAATTTTTCCGCGCATACGTTCCAGACGCTGCTGATTGGGCAGTGGCAGCTCCTGAATGCCCTCAAGCGCAATACATTGTGCTGCGCGATCATTGCAGACCAATCCCATATCACAACCTGCTTTCAATGCTGCCTGAATGCGGGCATCGGCACCGCCAGCCACACAGGCAGCCTGCATGCTTAAATCATCCGAGAACAGTACGCCGTCGAATCCAAGTTCTTGGCGTAACACTTTCTGAATCCAGAATTCTGAGAAACCCGCTGGATTTGGATCTACCTGACTATAGATGACATGGGCAGGCATAAGCGCATCCAGTTGGGATTGTAACTGGATAAAAGTCTGCATATCCTTTTGCTGGATTTCTTCATAGCTGCGCATATCAATGGCAGCGGCCACATGCGAATCGGCCTTAACCGAACCATGTCCCGGGAAATGCTTACCGGTCGAAGCCATGCCAGCACGTTTCATACCTTTCAGAAAAGCACTAGCTAGTGGAATAATATCCTGAATATTTCTGGCAAAGCTACGGTCGCCAATCACATCACTAATATCATTCAGATCCAGTACAGGCGCAAAACTGAAGTCAATTCCGACAGCCAGTACTTCAGTCGCCATCAACCAGCCACATTTCTCGGCCAGTTCCAGCGCTTTTTCACGATCCGTCTGATAAAGCTCACCAAATTTGCCCATGGCAGGCAGCAGGGTAAAGCCCTGTTTCAGGCGCTGTACCCGGCCACCTTCCTGATCCACCGCAATCAGAATATCTGGACGGACCTGACGCATATGATCAGTCAAAGCGCGGACTTGGGCAGGAGATTCAATATTGCGACCGAATAAAATCACACCACCGACTTGTGGTGCACCCAAGAGTTCAATATCTTCTTGAGTAAGGGTAGTGCCTGCGATGTCGAGCATCAATGCGCCAATCATATGTGGAATCCATTTTAGAATTTTCGGGGAAAACAATACCTGAATTCTGCAATGATTTGCTACACTTTGTCAGCACAGAATATGATAAAACTACACGACATAAACATATTAAGTTGTTTAAGATGCTGAATACTTTAAGTTCTGCTCGAAAAGCAACACGGTCAAATTGGTCTTGAGGCCAAGGAAGTACGAATTATTTATGAAATTTCAAACAATAGCTTGTGCAGTTGCGATTGCGACAGGCGGATTATTTTTTACCCATGTGGTGAATGATGCAATTGCAGCTGATGGTAAAGAAGTAGTCAGCAAAGCAGTGCTTCAACCTTCTCAAGAACAGGCATTGGTATCCCGACAACTGGCAACTCTCGTTGATCGCCAACATTATTTGAATATGCGTCTGGATGCTCAGACTTCACAGCGTATCTTTGATTTTTATATTGATAGTCTGGATGCAGATCACAGTCTTTTTCTGGCATCTGAAATAGAAGATTATAAAAAACGCTATGGCGCTACTTTCGGTGCCAATCTGAAAGCCGGCAATTTGTCTGGCCCTTATGAAATTCATGCGCAGTATCGTGAGCGTTTAGCCCAGTTCTATACCTTTATGCTGGAAGAACTGAAAAAACCGCAAAACCTGAATCAGAAGAATGTATATATTGAAACGGATCGCGAAAAAGCGCCATTCTTTAAAACTCAGGCTGAACAACGTGCTCACTGGTCAAAAATGCTGGTTTCTCAGCTGATTAACCTGACGATCAGTAAGGAAGAAGAGCAAGCTAAGCAGAATGCACTCAAAGCCAATCCAGAACTGGCAAATGGCCAGGATCTGACTGGGCCGGAAGATTTAACGCCTGCTCAAACTCTGACTAAGCGTTATACCCGTCAGTTAGAGCGTCTCAGCCGGATCAAGAGTGATGATGTGCTGGACAAAACCCTGAATGCGATGATGCTGACTTATGATCCGCACAGTAATTATTTCCCGCCTGTAGATGCGATGGAGCTGAACCGTCAGACTACATTGCAGCTGGAAGGGATTGGGGTGTCGATTCGTCCGGAACGTGGTAATGAAGATTACACCAAGATTGAAACCATTGTAGAAGGTGGGCCTGCCAGCAAATCAGGACAGGTAAAATCAGGTGACCGTATTGTTGGCGTTGCTCAAGACGGCGAACAGATGGTTGATGTAATCGGCTGGCCGAGCAATGAAATTGTTGGCCTGATTCGTGGTAAGCGCGGCACCAAAGTAACGCTGAAGTTATTAGGCCCGGGTGCGACCATGGGACAGGCGCGTAATGTTAGTCTTGTACGTGATGTGATTCAGGAAGAAGATGCCGGGGTTAGAACCCGTACCGTTGAAATCCAGCGTGATGGTAAAAAATATCAATATGGTGTGATTGAAATTCCATCTTTCTATCTGAACTATCGTGCCCGTCGTGCGGGTACCGACTACCGTTCCGTATCAGAAGATACCAATAAGGCCCTGAAAGAGCTGGCTGCGAAGAATGTTGCCGGTATTATTGTAGACTTGCGCAATAACCCGGGTGGTTCACTTGAAGAAGTGGCACGTATGCTGGGACAGGTGATCAAGTCAGGTCCTGTGGTTCAGATTCGTGATGGTAACGGTAATGTCAGCGTCTTTGAAGATGATGATGGTGGTGCACAAACTTATGCCGGTCCATTGGCAGTAATGGTGAACCTGGCTTCTGCATCTGCAAGTGAAATTTATTCAGCAGCAATTCAGGATTATGAACGTGGCATCGTGATTGGTAGTACCACAACAGGTAAAGGAACTGCGCAGGTTCAGCTGGATAGCTTGGCACATGGTCAGGCAACACTGACTCAGCGTAAGTTCTACCGTGTGACGGGGGGTAGTACCCAAAACAAGGGCGTGATTCCGGATATCAAGCTGGTCGATATCTATAACGAAGAGTTTGGTGAACGTAAGGCTAAAAATGCCCTAGAGTGGGATACGATTCCAACTGCACCATTTAAACGTGAAGGTGTGGTACAAAAATATGTACCGGAACTGGCCAAGTTATCTCAACAGCGTGTCGCTCAGAATCCTCAATTCAAGTATCTGGAACAGCGTACAGCGGCTATGAAAAAAGTCGAAGACCAAAAACGTGTAGTTCTGGATCTGGAACAGCGTAAAGCTGAGTTGCTGGATATCGAGCGTAAAGCTTTAGAAGCTGAAAATGCCCGCCGTGCTGCAACCGGCCTGAAACCTTATCCAAACTGGGAAAGTTATCAGGCATCTCTGGATGCCATGGTTGAAGCCCGGGCGAAAATGAAAGCCAAAGAGCGTCCGGCATTACCGGAAGAAGAAGCTTTTGTGCTGGAAGCCGCACATGTCTTGGCTGACTATGCTCAAGTACAGTCAAAACAGTAACTTTAACATAAAGTAATATAAGTTCTAAAAACAGCCTATTTCGATAGGCTGTTTTTTTGTGCAAATAAAATGCAATATCAATTAAATATAAAGTGCTATGTAACTAAATAAAAAAGAAAAATTTGTGATTTATGTCGAATAAAAAAGCTGGAATATTAAATTTAATCAATTGATAAAATCTCAAAGACTTCTAATATATAAGCTGAATTTTTATTTTATCGATTCAGGGCAATTTTAAACTTCACTCCAGCTACTGAAGAGATAAAAATATTGCAATAAATTTTGTATATAGCTTCAAGTTTGAAGCAGTCGGGATGAACTCTGAAAAGAGTATTTTATTTTTTATAGGGCGTAAATTTAGCGGGGAATCGTGCGAATACAGCTGCGCAATAAAATAAAAATGATCGCCCAGATGGAACATTTTATATGATTCATGCTCATCATGATGTCAGTCTGCTCATTGGATCGATGGCTGTGGCATTTATTGCCTGCTATTTGACGCTTACGCTTGAGCAGATGCTATTTCGTAATGTATCGCTAAGGTTGAAAACCCTTATTTTACTGTTCAGCGGTGGCTTGCTGGGGCTAGCAATCTGGGGAATGCATTATGTCGGCATGACGGCAGCTCATTTTCCTGATGCTTATGATATCGATACTGCACTCACCTTAAGTTCTTATGTGATTGGCTTTGTGGGAGCAACCTTTGCCATCTGGCTCACCACCCGTAAAACTTTGCCTTGTGCCCGTCTGATTCTAGGGGCTGTCCTGATGGGGCTGGGTATGTCAGGAATGCACTATGTGGGCATGCTGGGCCTGAATGTTAAAAATCATGTGACTGCCTATCACCCTTTATTAATGATCTGTTCGATTCTGATTGCGACAAGTGGGGCTGGACTCAGTTTCTGGGTGGCATTCAAATATCGACAGGCAGTGCAAAGTACGATCCGGATGAAGCTCGTGGTCGCAAGTATGCTCACGTTGACCATTGTCGGGATGCATTATACGGGAATGGCGGCACTCAGTTTTTATGAAAATGCCCATCCATTGAGCCAGATCAGTCATTCCCACTATGACTTGCTATTTTCAGTCATCCTGATTAGTTGTCTGGTACTGGTGACTGCATTTGGCGTAGCCATGCTGGAGTTACGCTTTGAATCACGTAACCGTCAGCTGATGCTGGCCAATAAAGAGCTGGCGAATCAGGCGATTCAGGATAATCTCACCAAACTGCCAAACCGTTTATATCTGGTCAAATATGCACAATTGCTGTTTTCTGGCCGGCAGCAAGATGCTCAGCATGAAATCGCTTTTTTATATATTGATTTGGATCGCTTTAAAGCCGTGAATGATGTGTTTGGCCATCATGTTGGGGATCAGCTACTGATTCAGCTGGCTTATCGTATTCATCAAATTCTGGGAGATGATTCCAAACTGCTGCGTATCGGTGGCGATGAATTTCTGCTGGTGCTGGAAAATACTACAGTAGAGCAGGCCTCGAAAATATCAGAAAAGATTCTGGAACTGATTCAGGAAAGTTTCCAGATCAGTGGCAAGACCATCAATATCTCGGGCAGTATCGGGATCGCCATGTATCCGAAGCATGGCCAGAATCTGCAGGATCTGCTGATCAATGCAGATGCCGCCATGTTGACTTCCAAGTATCAGGGACGGAATACCTATTCTGTTTTTAATTTCTCGACCGATCAGCATGAAAGCAAAAGCCAGAGTAAACTGATCAATGATCTGTATAAGGCAGTAGAAGAACAGCAATTTATCTTGGTTTATCAGCCAAAATTTACCCATGATGAGCAGATCTGTGGTGTAGAAGCGCTAATCCGCTGGAAGCACCCATTGCATGGTTTGCTGGGTCCGAATATGTTTATTCCCGGAGCAGAAAAAACCGGTTTGATTATTCCGATGGGCTACTGGGCTCTAGAGCAGGCCTGCAAACAGATTCAGCTCTGGGAAGCTGATCATGCTGATTTTTTCCCAATCGGCGTCAATTTATCTGCGGTTCAGTTTGAGCATAAGCATCTGATCAGCACACTGGAACAACTTCTGAATCAATATGAAATTGATCCTCAACATTTGATGATCGAGATTACCGAATCGACTGCCATGCATCATATTGATTCGAGTATCCGGACTTTGCAGCAGTTGCGTCAAATGGGCATCCAGTTGGCGATTGACGATTTTGGTACCGGGCATTCTAGCTTCCTGTATTTAAAAAACCTGCCTGTCGATGAGCTGAAAATTGACAAGGAATTTATTCAGGGTCTGAGTGCAGGTTCCAAGGAAGAAATGATTCTTGAAAGTATTATTCAGCTGGCCATTAAACTCGGTTTAAAAGTGACAGCTGAAGGAATTGAAACTGTGCAGCAGGCAGAAATTTTAACCCGTTTGGGCTGTCAGCAGATGCAGGGCTATCTGCTGGGTAAACCGATGGATGTCGAGCAACTTGAAGCTAGGGCCTTTGTTTCTTGAACCCGGTAAATCACTATTTAGAATTTTTTATTATTAAACTAATCAATTGTAAATTATAAAATTTATGTGGTTATCGATTTATAATTTCTAGATTGGGTAGTGAATTAAATCCGTTAAATCGACGAGCCAAAAAAATATCAGTTCAACCAGAAAAGAGAATGGGAAACTGCGATTTCTCCAGTTTATAGGGCTGCTTATTGGCTCTAGAAATCTGCTACAATATCGTCAATTTTTCATATTGATCGTATTTGATCTTGAGCACTGCGGTTCTGCAGTAGGTATTTTCCATGAGTTTTAAAGATGAGTTAGCGGCACAGGTCGCTCAGCGACGTACATTCGCCATTATTTCCCACCCCGATGCCGGTAAAACCACCATGACAGAAAAACTGCTGTTATGGGGTCAGGCCATTCAGGTTGCAGGTATGGTGAAAAGCCGTAAATCGGATCGTGCAGCCACTTCTGACTGGATGGAAATGGAAAAAGAGCGTGGGATTTCGATCACCACGTCCGTCATGCAGTTCCCGTTCAAGGACAAGATGATTAACCTGCTCGATACCCCGGGACATGAAGATTTCTCGGAAGATACTTACCGTACCCTCACTGCGGTAGACTCAGCGCTGATGGTGATTGACGGTGCAAAAGGTGTCGAGGAACGTACCATTAAATTGATGGAAGTGTGTCGTATGCGTGACACCCCCATCATTTCTTTCGTCAACAAAATGGACCGTGAAATCCGTGAGCCTTTAGAGCTGCTGGATGAAATTGAAAATGTCCTGAAAATTAAATGTGTGCCGATTACCTGGCCACTCGGTACAGGACGTGACTTTGCAGGTGTCTATAACCTGCTCGAAGAAAAGTTCTATGTCTATAAAGCCGGTTTTGGTTCAGTGATTACTGATATCGAAGTTCGTGATGGCTATGATCATGCAGACTTACGTGAAAAAGTCGGAGAGCTGGCTTGGGCTGCGTTTGAAGAATCGTTGGAACTGGTACAAATGGCGAATGAGCCATTAGATCGTGAAGAATTCCTGGCAGGCCGTCAAACTCCAGTGCTGTTCGGTACTGCTTTGGGGAACTTCGGTGTCGACCATGTTCTGGATACATTTAGCGAATATGCACCGCCTCCAAAAGCGCATCCAACTCAAGACCGTAAAGTAGAGGCGGATGAAGAAGGTTTCACAGGCTTTATCTTCAAGATTCAGGCCAATATGGACCCGAAGCACCGTGACCGTATTGCTTTCATGCGAATCTGTTCAGGTAAGTATGAAAAAGGCATGAAAATGAAGCATGTGCGTATCGATAAAGATATCCGCATTAGTGATGCCTTGACCTTCCTGGCCGGTGACCGTCAGCATCTGGAAGAAGCATGGCCGGGCGATATTATTGGTCTGCATAACCACGGTACCATCCAGATCGGTGATACCTTCACTTCAGGTGAAAAACTGCAATTTACTGGTATTCCGCACTTTGCACCGGAAATGTTCCGCCGTGTCCGTCTGAAAGATCCATTGAAGTCAAAACAGCTGCAAAAAGGTCTGAAAGAGCTGTCTGAAGAAGGTGCAACTCAGGTCTTTATGCCACAAAACAGCAATGACCTGATTGTCGGTGCTGTGGGTGTGTTGCAGTTCGAGGTGGTAGCGTATCGTCTGAAAGAAGAGTACAAGGTGGACTGTATTTATGAGCCAGTGAGCATCAATACAGTACGTTGGGTATCTTGTGAAGATGAGAAAAAATTTAACGAATTCAAGAAAAAAGCCCATGACCAGTTATCTGTAGATGGTGGTGGTCACTTGACTTATCTTGCACCAAGCCGGGTGAATTTACAGCTGATGCAAGAACGTTATCCAGATATCGTATTCCGTAATACACGCGAACACTAAGCCTTCAGGCTTGGAAAATGTTAAACAGCTTCTCCGGAAGCTGTTTTATTTTGTGCTACATTTAAACCACTCATTACTTATATCTCTAAAAAATCATGAAGTTTAGTAAGGAAATCCTGCTCGGTTCAGTCATTGGCTGTAGTTTGTTACTTGGAGCATGTGATAAAAATGAAAAAAAACAGCCAGCGACAGAACAAAAAAAATCTGCAGCAGTCACCCCTGAAGAAAAAGCCAAATTTTTGCCTTACCTGAATATTCAGGAGAAATCGGCCGATATTGCCTTGCCATTTTGTGAGACCAAAAACTGTATTAATCTGGATATTCAGACCTTAAAGACAGCCGATTCCTGGCTAAACCAGTCTATTGAAAAGCAGCAGGCGAAAGTGATTCAGGATCAAATTGGCCTAAAGCAGGATATGAGCCTGCAGCAGGCGGTTAATGCCTATGTAAAAAAATCAGATGCCTGGCAAGCCCAGCTCAAACTGAACAAGGCCTATGAGTTATCGCTGTATACCCGCATTCCTTATCAGCGTAATCAATTTGTGTTAATGCAAATTGGGGTAGACAGCACACAGGAAAATATCCGTGTCAATGAACGCTATTATTTTTTTGTGGCTGACCGGCTGCAGCAAAAAATACTCAGTCCTCTGGATATTATCAATCCTGAACAGCAGTTGCAGATGGACCAAATTGTGCAGCAGGCTTACCAAAAATGGTTAAAGGACAATAATGCGGAAGTCCAGCAGAAAGCTCCAAAAAAACTGTATTGGGGGCAGGCGGACTGGTTCTTTGATCAGGAAGGAATTGGTCTACATTATCGGAGTCAGGAAATTAGCAAAGATGCCAAACAACTGGACATCTATTTAACCAAAGAACAAACACAACAAGTCTTGAAAGTGGATATTTATCAGAATATGTTCTAACAGGTAGGTCCTGCAAGGATAAATGATGATGTTGAATAAAGGTTAATGCATGTCAAATTATAAGAATGTTTTATGTCTGTCAGTATTGGCATCAGCAGTTTTGCTGAGTGCCTGCCAGCCTAAGGAAAGAGAGCCGAAAGAACCTGCTGCACCTGAAGTGGTACAGGCTCAGCCTGAAGTGCTGAAGCTGAGCGGTGATACTGAGAAGCTGAAACTGGCCTTGCCTGAATGTGAAGGAAAAAACTGTCCTGAGATTTCTATTGAGCGATTGAAAAGCAATCAGTCATTTATTGATGAATGGATAGATCAGCAGATTCTGCAGCAGCTACAGGGTATTTTGTCTATTGATGCGATCGAACCGGCGAAAGCATCGGCTGCCAGTGAAGCTGAAGCCGCTGCTTCCGAACCGCAAACTGCATTAGCCAATGTCCAAACTCCGAAACAGCAGCTTGAACAGCAGATTCAGCCGCATATGCAGACTTTCCTGAATCTGGATAAGGAGTTGAAAGCACTCAGTGCCAGCCATAGTATCAGCCTGATGATCAAACCGAGAATTCTGCAGTCTGGTGATCCACTCGCGACTGTGGTCTTAAACAGTACCCATTATCTGGGTGGTGCGCATGGCGCTTCTGCTCAAACCTACTACAATTTTGATCTTGAGCAGAAAAAGCTGATTAAGCTGGACGATATCATTCTGCCTAAACAAAAGGCTCAGCTCGAAGCCAAAGCTTATGAGGCTTTTAAAACCTGGGTGATGGAATCTAAACTGGCCAATGATGTAGCCGAATATGAACAGGCCTGGAAATTCAAACTGACGGATAATTTCTATCTGTCTAAACAGGGACTGGCGCTGCAATATGCTGAATATGAGATTGGTCCTTATGTGGTCGGTTTGCCACGTCTGGTCATTCCTTATGAACAGTTGAATGGCATTTTGAAACCTGAATATCTGCCTCAAACAGAGAACGCTGCTTCAGAAGCCGAGCCTGCAACTCCTGCCAAAGCACGCTGATGGTTTCGTTATTTGATACCCATACCCATTTTGATGTTCCCGATTTTGATCATGATCGGGAACAGCTGGCTTATGCATCCAAAGCAGCAGGGGTGGAGCATCTGGTCTTAATTGGTTTTTTACAGAGCCGGTTTAAGGATTTATTGCAGACGCATCATTTTATTAATGAGTTGGCCAATGCACCACAAAGCCATCTGGCACCCGGCCTGCATCCATTCTATATTGAGCAGCATCAACTAGAGCATTTACAGGATCTGGAGCAGTTATTAAACACAGAGCCTTGTATTGCGATTGGTGAAATTGGCTTGGATACTTTTGATAAGCGGCATAAACAGCCGGAACTTTTTCAGAAACAGAAGGATTTTTTTGCTGCACAGCTGGAACTGGCGCAGCAGTTTGATAAACCTGTGTTACTGCATATCCGTAAATCCCATGCCGATGTTTTACAGATTCTAAAACAGCATCGGTTTAAGCAAGGTGGTATTGCCCATGCCTTTGGTGGCGGGATTGAAGAGGCGAAAGCCTTTATTAAACTGGGCTTTAAGCTTGGAATAACAGGGCAAATTACCAATCCGAATGCCAAAAAACTGCATCAGGTGGTACAGCAGGTAGGACCGGAACATCTGGTACTTGAAACCGATTGTCCGGACATGACGCCCTTATGTTGCCAGCATTCGACAGAACAGCGGACTCGCAATACGCCTGCCAATCTGCCTTATGTTTTGCAAGGCTTGGCCAAGAGTCTGCATATGGATCAGGATGAACTGGCACAGCAGCTCTGGAAAAACACCCATCAGGCTTTACATCTGGCGATCTAAGATAAAACCCTACATCGGTCGGAAAGCGTATTTCAATGTATGATCCAGTGAAAAAAGGTGCATTATGCAATTTCTAAAATGCTTTAGACTTGGCATCATGCATATAAATTATTTTGAGTGAGATTCACATGGCACAAGGACTATTGGCGGGTAAGCGCTTCTTGATCGCAGGTATTGCAAGTAAATTATCAATTGCTTTTGGTATTGCTCAGGCATTACATCGTGAAGGTGCAGAACTCGCTTTTACTTATCCAAATGAAAAGCTGAAAAAACGTGTAGATGATTTTGCTGCACAATTCGGTTCGGAATTGGTTTTTCCTTGTGATGTGGCCGTAGATGCTGAAATTGACAATGCATTTGCAGAACTGGCAAAACACTGGGATGGTCTGGATGGTGTCGTACATTCAATCGGTTTTGCACCAGCACATACCCTAGATGGTGATTTTACTGATGTGACTGACCGTGAAGGTTTCAAGATTGCCCATGATATCAGTGCTTACAGCTTTATCGCGATGGCACGCGCTGCGAAGCCATTACTGACTGCACGCCAAGGCTGCCTGTTAACGCTGACTTACCAAGGTTCTGAACGCGTGATGCCAAACTACAACGTGATGGGTCTGGCGAAAGCCTCTTTAGAAGCAGGTGTACGTTACCTGGCATCTAGCCTGGGTGCAGAAGGTATCCGTGTGAATGCCATCTCAGCTGGTCCAATCCGTACATTGGCAGCATCTGGCATTAAATCATTCCGTAAAATGCTGGATCTGAATGAAAAAGTGGCTCCACTAAAACGCAATGTGACCATTGAAGATGTCGGTAATGCAGCATTGTTCCTGTGCTCACCATGGGCGAACGGGATTACTGGTGAAATCATGTATGTCGATGCTGGTTATAATACAGTGGGCATGAGTGCTGAACTGATGCTGGATGCAGAATAAGTCTCTTTAAGAGATTAATTCTCAGCAGAGAAAAACCCTCAAGTTTTTGAGGGTTTTTTATTTTTAACTCTAATTGTTAATGATGTAAGTCTGATGACAAGTGATACAAGAATTTGGATCAAAATAATTTATCTTTCAGGACTTTCCCACTAAGATGCTTAATATAAAAACAATACAGGACAATTAAGGATGTTTAAAAATTTTTTAATCAGCATGATTTTTGTGATGGGAACTGTGGGGATCACCACGTCGGGCATGGCAGCAGACAATCACTATCATGACAATATGCATGAACTTGACCATCATTTAAAAAATTTCAAATCTGCCAAGGATAGCAAAGAAGCGCGGGCAGCATTGCAAGGCATGCAAAAATCTGTGGAAGTCTGCCAGAAAAATTTACCCTCAGGTCTACAAAAGCTAAAATCCAAAGATGCAAAAATTACGGCTTATCAGGGATTGTTAACTGACTTATTGAAAGAGATTAAACAAGCTGAGCAACTTGTTGCAGCCAATCAGCTAGCCAAAGCACAAACATTGACAGGGAAAATGGATCAGATTAAAAAGCAGGGGCATCAAGCCTTTAAATAAGCCATAAAAAAGACCGCAATTGCGGTCTTTTTTAACTTCAAGATCAAGTGATTAAGCTTGACCTTCAACAGCAGCAGCTTGCGCACGTTGCATGTTCGCTTCAAATTCAGCATCGAAGTTGATTGGAGTAAGCAGCAATTGCGGGAAGCTACCTTTAGTGACCATATCATTCACCGCTTCACGAAGGAACGGGAACAGAATGTTCGGGCAGTAAGCACCAAGAATGTATGGCAGACGCTCTTCTTCAACGCCATCAATCAGGAAAATCCCTGCTTGAGTCACGTCAACGATAAACGCTGTATCACCTTCATTGGTTGCTTGAACCACAACTTTTAAAGCCACTTCAAAATGAGTCGGATCAATTTTTTCTGCAGAAGAAGAAAGGTTGATGTTTAACTCAGGTTGCCATTGCTTGGTAAAAACTTGTGCCCCAGGAACTTCAAAAGAAATATCTTTAGTGTAAATACGCTCTAATGCCAATTGTGGTTGAGCTTGTTGTTCTTCACTCATTCTTTAATCCTTGATATGAGGTAGGTTTTAGTAAATTAAGCCAATAATTCGTCTAGTTTGCCTTCACGCTCTAGGGCATAAAGTTGATCAAAACCGCCGATAAATTGTTCATTAATAAAAATCTGTGGCACGGTACGATGATTGGTGCGTTGCATCAATTCAAGACGCACTTCAGGGGCTTCATTCGATAAATTAATTTCTTTGAATGCAACACCTTTGCGCTCAAGGAGCTGTTTTGCACGGATACAATACGGACATACTGTCGTCGAATAGATAGTAACTTCAGCCATGATCAATCTCCTGTTCGCAGATTATTTGCTTTTCACCAAAGGTAAACCTTGAGCTTTCCAGTTTGTAATGCCGCCATCCAGACGGTAGGCATCTGCATGACCTACCTGTTGAAGCGCAGAACCTGCAACTTGCCCAAGATTACAAATGAACACCAACGGGCGATCAGATGCTTTTAACTCATCAACGTGTTTTGTAATTTGGCTGTATGGAATGTTACGGCTACCACTGATGTGACCTTCACGGAAGTCTTTGGCATCACGTAAATCAATCAGCATGGCATTTTTTGCTTTAACTAAAATTCCCAGCGATTGCGGAGAGATTTTGCGACCATTACGTTGACCTTCGATGATGAAGAAGACAACCACGAGTACCGCGAGTGTTCCAAACAAGAAGGGGTGATTCCCCATAAACTCGAACCAACGTTCCACAATTCACCTAATTACAATTTTAAAATTGCCAAGAGTATAGCTCATAAATATGGTGATCAAAATCACCGCTTCAAGGGCTAAGCCTTAAGAAAATTAATTTTTTTGCTGCGCTTCGTTAATTTCGCCGATTAAACGTAAATAGCTTTCCAGCCGGCGCGGCAAAATTTCCCCTGTTGATGCTGCCTGACGTAAGGCACACTGCTTTTCATGCTTATGTGTGCAGTTACGGAACTGGCAGTGACCGAGCAAGTTTTCAATTTCCGGAAAACCACTTTGGACTTTATCCAAGGTCAGATGCCAGAGACCAAATTCACGAATCCCTGGTGAGTCGATGAGAGCAGCGCCATCGCCAAAGGAAATCAGACGTGTGGAGGTCGTCGTATGCTGACCCAGTGCCGAGTTTTCAGAAATGACATTAGTTTTCTGTGCAGCATCCGGGACGATCGCATTAATCAGCGTGCTTTTACCTACACCAGACTGACCGACAAACGCTACAGTTTCCTCATTCAGACGAGCGGATAGTTCTGTCAGATCGCCATCGGACTGGGTTTGCATCACTTCATAACCCAAATCTTTATATTCTTTAAGCAGATCCAGAATTGGATCATTTTCCTTAAGCAAATCTGATTTATTCAGAACTAAAAGTGCTGGAATCTCTGCATCTGCGCAAGCCACCAGATAACGGTCAATCAAACCCGGTGCTGGTTCAGGCAATGGCGCGAACACAATCACAATCAGGGAAATATTGGCGGCAACCGGTTTAACCTTGTGGTAACGGTCAGGACGGGTCAGCAAAGAAGTGCGCGGATGAATCGCTGTAATAATGCCGAGTCCGGTATTGGGATCAGCCTGCCATTTGACCCGGTCACCTGTTACCAGCAATTCCAGGTTAGTTCGGGTATGGCAGCGCCAGACACTCCCTAGTTCAATCGGCTTCCAGAATGGCTCAGGTTCACCTTCAGCCACGACCGGTTTTTCAGGATGCTGTTCAGGTACAGACAAGGCCTGGACTTCAAGCTGGCGGCCATAATGCTGCACGACCAGTCCTTCCAGGTCTTGAGAGGTATCGATCTCTTCCTGACGCGTTTTGTGCTGTTTTTGAATACGACGTTGTTGTTGTTCAGTTAAACGACGTTTACGTATTAAAGCCATTCAAATCCTAAAAAAACCATGGGAGCGAGATGGCAAAAATAGCATGAAGCGGGGTGTCAGTTACAGCATCGACGTAATAAATTTGCTACTATAAATGTTTTATAGCCTAATAAGATTGCACATTTATGAGCAGCACCCCGGATAGCCGCCTGATTTGGATTGACCTGGAAATGACAGGTCTGGATACAGATAATGACCAGATTATTGAAGTTGCCACGATTGTAACGGACGATAACCTAAATATTCTTGCCGAAGGGCCCGTGCTAGCTGTGCATCAATCTGACCGTATCCTGAATGCGATGGACGAGTGGAATACTCGCCAGCATGGTCAGTCTGGCCTGATTGAGCGTGTACGCCGCAGTAAATTGACTGCTCAGGATGCAGAACGTGAAACGATTGAATTCCTGAAAAAATGGGTCAATCCAAAAGTATCGCCGATGTGTGGTAACTCGATCTGTCAGGACCGTCGCTTTCTGCACCGTTTAATGCCTGAACTGGAACAGTATTTCCATTACCGTAATCTAGACGTATCTTCAGTAAAAGAGCTGGCAAAACGCTGGCGCCCTGAAATCATGAGTGGTCTGAAGAAAAATGCTTCGCATCTAGCGATGGATGATATCCGTGATTCGATTGCTGAACTGAAATATTATCGTGAATATTTCTTCATTATGAATAAATAATCCGAGCAAATAAAAAAGAGGCGAAAGCTTCTTTTTTATTGCTTGGCAGAAAGTTTCTTGTGATAAAAGTTTTCACTGCTTTCAAACAGTACCCAGGTCAGAAGCACCAGAGCAAGATGGGTTTGGGTTTCATATTGATCCAAGATAATCAAAGCAAATAATCCCAAAGTCAGGATACGGATCATGATACTGAGATAATAATTTTTCTGCTTTTTAAAGGTTAAACCGTAAAGATAGAGCAGGAACAGGAAAACCATCAGGGCAAAAAGGGCGTTAAATAGCATGCTGATCTGGCTCCCTTTAGGACAATAATAATTGAAATATTGTGAAGTTTATGATGGTTGTAATTTGATCGATTTTACGTGTGTTAACGATGGCACAAGAAAGCTTTTTTGACTGATTTTGTATCTGAATTTTAGTGGCAGTAAAGTGTCCATGATTTTGCTAAAATGCTCTGGTGTTTTTCTTGCTATTGATGACCTATGACTGATCTGCTTCAAGATGATGAGTATGACCGCCGTTTTGCGGGTGTAGCCAAAATTTATGGTAACGATAGCTTTCATCATTATGAAAACAGTCACGTGATGGTGATCGGAATTGGCGGTGTTGGTTCATGGGCAGTCGAAGCATTGGCACGTACCGGGATTGGTGAGCTCACACTGGTCGATATGGATGTGGTCGCAGCATCGAATATTAACCGTCAGTTACCAGCTATGACGGCGACACTAGGATGTGAAAAAATCGAAATCATGGCAGAACGCTGCCGTTCGATTAATCCACGCATCAAGATCAATCTGATTGACGATTATCTGACGCCAGAAAATGTGAAAGAAATTCTGTCAGGAAATCCTGACATCATTCTGGACTGTATCGATGACGTCAAAGCGAAATTTGCCTTGATGCTGCATTGCCGTTTTAACAAGGTTCCATTGATTGTATCCGGTGGAGCAGGCGGTAAACTGGATCCCTTAAAAATCCGTGTTGCCGATTTATCCAGAACCGAACAGGATCCAATGCTGGCAAAATTACGTGCGCAATTACGTGCTAAAGGCATCTGTAAAAAGCCAAAAGAAAAATTTGGCATCACTTGTGTCTACTCTATCGATAACCCATTCTCGAGTGCAGATGTTTGTGCAAGCGCAGGCTTACGCTGTGGTGGTTATGGGTCTGCAGTGGTAGTGACATCTAGCTTCGCCATGGTTGCGGTATCGGAAGTATTGAAAAAGCTCGATAGTAAAAGACTTAAAGCCTGATTGAGTCAAAAAAAAGCACACGATCTGTGCTTTTTTTTTATGCTAAGTTTAAAATGAATTTTTATACATATAACAAAAACAATCTTTTGGTTTTGGAGCAGCTATGTGGTTTTTGCTAGTGCTGGTTTTGGGGATTGGGGCTTTAGCAATCTGGATGTGGAAACGTCCTGATCCGGTGAAACGTGATCAGGCCAAAGCCGTGCATCATGATCTATGGATTGAACAGATTGATGCTCAATTGAAGTATGCAACCCGTCTAAGTACGGATCCGCATCACCCGGACTATGGACGTGCCTATCAAATTTATCAGGGGCTGGCCCAGCAGCAGGAATTGCCGCAGGCTTATGTGGGCATGGCCCTAATGCACTTAAACGGACAGGGCTGTGAGCAGAGCACAGAAAAAGCGATTAGTTTTCTTGAAAAAGCTTATAGTTTAGGTGGTGAGGATGCGGCCTATCATTTAGGCCAGATCTATGATGGTCATCAATACCAATTAAATGATCCTGAAAAAGCCTTGTACTGGTATCGGCATGCGGTCGCGCGCGGTCATCTGGATGCGCAGTATCGCATCACTGAGCTGGCTGAATCTGATCATGACACTGCAGAACAGCAACGTCTGCAACTGTTAATTCAAAATGCCGAGCAGGGGCATGCCAATTCACAGTATCAGCTAGCCCAATATTATTTGGCGGATGGTGCAGCGCAAGATTTAAGTTTGGGTATCCATTATCTGTTTCTGGCAGCACAGCAGGATCACTTGGCTGCCAATCAGGATATTGCCGAAGCCTATGCAAATGGCAAAATCTTGCCCAAAGATCAACAGCAGGCTTTGAGTTTCATTAAACGCTGTATTCATCTCGGTGATCAGAGTGGTTTATATGATTACTATGCCGGCGTGTTACTCGGTACTATTGATCCTGATCAACGTCAACGGGTGTTTAAGCATCTATTACAGCAGTCCAAAGAACATAAAGATGCACAGGCCAAAACCCTGATCGGTCTGGCTTATTTTCATGGCTGGTATGTACAAAAAAATGAAACCATGGCATTTCGCTACTGGTCTGAAGCAGCACAAACCCGGCATCCACAGGCCTTGAGTCTGATTGCCGCACTATATTTTGAATCCTATCTGGTCGCACATGAACTGGAGAAAGCGTTTGAACTCTATCAACATGCATTGCAAAGCGATCCTGATCATGGTTTTAGCCAGATGGGCGTGGCGCTCTGCTATTTAAACGGAGTGGGGGTAGCCAAGGATACGACTAAAGCTACCCAAATGATTCAGGCAATCGCACAGCAAGAGCAACTTGCAGCACAGTCTGAAGCTGATCTGATTTATATAGTGGGACGTTTTTATGGCTTGCCTGAATATCCGCTGCCGACCCGAGAAAAGGCAATTCAATATTTGAATCAGGCGGTGGCGAAAGGATCAAGTAAGGCTGCCTGGTATCTGTATCAAGCATATTCTGGTTTTTATCCAGTCTTTGAAGTGAATGAGGAACAGGCCAAACGTTATCTGCATCAGGCAGCTCAATTGGGCAATGCACAAGCCCAGACCGAATTAGGCTTAATGTATTTAAAGGGCAAAAAGGTGGAGCAGGATACGGCTTTAGGACTGAAATATCTGGAACAGGCTGCGAGCCAGCATAATGGTCTCGCACTAAATGCTTTAGGTGAGGCTTTGGAACAAGGAATTGGCATTGAAGCCAATTTGGATCAGGCAATCCAGTGCTATCGTAAAGCGGCTGCGCAGGTGAATGCTGATGCTTATAGTCATCTGGGGCGCTTATATACCAAAGGCATTGGTGTAGAACGTGATATTGCAATTGCCCGTCAATGGCTGGAAAAAGGCAGTCTGTTAGGACATGAGCCTTCTATTGAACAGCTTAACAATGTAAATGCTTATCTGCATATGTAAACTTCAATAAAAAAACCGCTGACTAACAGCGGTCTTTTTTGAGTCAAATATATTGCTTAAGGTAGTTGTTTGATCGGGCTACCACCCAAAGCTTGCATCAGGGTCACATAAGCATTGTATTGGCTTTGTCGGGTTTGCACCAAAGACAGACGGGCATTCCGCGTAGTTTCCTGTGCATCCAGCAGGTTTTTCAATGCTACTGCACCATTACGATAACGCACTTCGGTCAAACGTTCAGTACGTTCAGCCAGTTCAACGTTACGCTGTTGTAACGCAACCTGTTTGGTGAGTTCAGTACGATTAGACAAGGCATTCTCTACATCGGCAAAAGCTTCATACATGGTCTGACGATACTGGATAATCGCTTTTTCATATTCCAGTTCATTCACCTGCAAATCACGCTTCATATCATTCCATTGTAGGAATGGCAGGCTGAGTCCAGCACCTAAGGTCGCCACCGGATTTTTAAGTGCATCTGACAATGATGAACTGGTGCCCACGCCGGTACTTAGGCTGCCAGTCAGGCTGATCGAAGGGTAATAACTGGCTTTATTGGCATCCTTGTTGGCCAAGGCTTTACGCAAACGCAGTTCAGTGGCTCTCAAGTCAGGACGACGGGAGAGAAGGCTAGCAGGTAAGCCGGCTTCAATCGACGGTAAAGTAATATTCGGTAAACGTTTCGGTTCCTGAATCGAAAGCTGTTGCACAGGCATATTCATGAGTACTGCCAGCGCCGTACGCGTTTCCACACGTTGCTGTTCAATCTGACTTAAGGTCGCTTGCTGGCTTTGGATCGCCTGTTCAGCTTGAGTCAGATCGAGACCAGATACTGCCCCGGCGCGATACTGGACATTGACCAGATCATACGTACGCTGTGCAGTCGCCAGGTTTTGTTGAACTACGCTATAACGTTCATTTAGATAACCCAGTTGCCAGTACAGTTGAGCAGTCGTACCAATCAGACTTTGTGCAGTCGCCTGCAAGTCCTCTTCAGATGCCAGGGCTTCCCAGCGTGCTGCTTCAGTCTGATTGGCCAATTTACCGAACAGATCCAGTTCATAGCTTAAGCCAGGGAAATTAACCCCAAAACCGGATGAACTACTGCCATCTTCCAGATCAAAGCTTCTACGCGTGGTTAGTCCTGCATCACTGATGCGTACACCTTGCTGACTTTGTGTCTGTCTGGCCTGAATACGGGCTTGCTGCAAATTAATCCCGGCTACGGCCAGATCACTATTGGCTGCCAGTACGTCATTCACCAGACTATTCAATTGGGGATCTTTAAATAGAGTCCACCATTGGTCTGCCAGAATATCAGCATGGATTTGCTGGCTTACAGCTTTACTGTTTTGAAAGTTGTTAGGTACCTGTACAGCAGGTTGTTCATACGGCGTTTTCACCACGGCCGCACAGCCGACCAGTGAACTCCCTAGAATCAGGGCACTGGCAAGTTTGGTAAGAGTATGCATATCAGATTCCTTATTCTCGAGAAAGTGCATCGACCGGATTCAAACGGGCTGCATTACGTGCCGGGATAAAGCCAAACACAATACCGATTAGACTTGAGCAGACAAAGGCCGCGACAATCGATGTGGTCGAGTATGCCATCTGGAAGGTTCCTCCAGCAAAATGGGTAATCAGCTGACCGATACCGAGTGACAGCAATACGCCTAAAATACCGCCCAGAATACAAACCAGAACAGCTTCAATCAGGAACTGTTGCAGAATGTCACTTTGGCGCGCACCGACCGCCATCCGTACCCCGATTTCCTGAGTACGTTCAGTCACGGAAACCAGCATAATATTCATTACACCAATACCACCGACGACCAGTGAAATCACCGCAATTGCCGAGATCAGCAAGGTCATGGTTTGGGTCGTTTGCTGAATCGTTTCACGGATACTGTCTGCATTTTGCGTAAACACATCCTGCGCACCGTGGCGTTGTACCAGTAAATTTAAAATGGCATTTTCAGCGGCTGCACTTGGATATTCATCCTTAATACGGACAATGATCTGACGCACATTCGGTTGACCCAGCATACGGCTCATGACGGTAGAATAGGGCAGATAGACATTCAGGCTATCATTGTTTCCCATCATGCCTTTTTGCGCATCAATGACGCCAATCACCCGGCTTGGTACACTGCCTAAAAGCAGTACCTGACCGACAGGATTGGTGCCATCTGTAAAGAAAGTATTTTGGGTGTTGGTATCAATCACCACATCCTGCGCCTGCTCAGTAATACTTTCTTTATCAAATGGCTGACCTGATTTAAAGGTCATACCTTTGACATAGAAGAAGTCTTCACTGACGCCGTTGACGGTAGTTGATGCTTCAATCTCTTTGAAGCGTCCAGTGACACTGCTGTTGACCGATGGGCTGACCCCATCCACATAAGGCTGTTCTGCCAGTGCATCGGCATCAGCGGGAATTAGCGTCTTGGATTGGGAGGAACGTGAATTATCCCCGAAGCCTCGGCCCTGAAATACGGTAATAGTATTGGTCCCGAGACTGCTGATATTTTCCAGAATCTGCTTTTGTGAACCATTTCCGAGCGCCACCACCGAAACCACAGAGGCGATCCCGATAATAATCCCGAGCATGGTCAGGAAGGTCCGCATCCGGTGCGCATTCATGGCCAATAAGGCCATACGGAAAGCTTCACCGAGACGGTCTACTGCAGAACGCCAGCTCGAGATTTTCTTCTGTTCATTTCGGACCAGATTTTTTTTCTCGAAACCATCATCAACTTCAGGCACATTCGGTTTATCTGAAATGATATTCCCGTCTGAAATCTCGATAATACGCGTCGCATTTTTTGCCACGTTATGATCATGTGTGACCAGAATAATGGTATGACCTTTGGCATTCAGCTCACGCAGAATCCGCATCACTTCAATACCGCTATTCTTATCCAGTGCACCGGTTGGTTCGTCGGCAAGAATCACGTCACCGCCATTCATCAGGGCACGGGCAATCGAAACACGCTGCTGCTGACCACCAGACAATTGACTCGGACGGTTCTGGGTTTTTTCACCCAAGCCCAAATCAGTCAGTAATTTGACAGCACGTTCGTGACGGGTATCTGAATCTGCACCGGCATAAATTGCAGGAACTTCGACGTTACCTGCCGCACTTAAATCACCGAGCAGATGATAACGCTGGAAAATAAAGCCGAAATATTCACGACGTAACTGTGCCAGTTCATCGGCTTCAAGTTCGCGGGTTTCACGGCCTTTAACTTTATAGCTGCCCTTGGTTGGCTTATCCAGACAGCCGAGAATATTCATCAGGGTGGATTTACCCGAACCGGACTGACCGACAATGGCGACCAGTTCGCCCGGATAAATCTCCAGATTGACCCCTTTTAAAATCTGGACCGTGCTTTCACCCGCAGGGAATTCACGAACCAGATTCTTGACCTCGAGTAGAGGTTGCTGTTGTTGATTCATGCTTACATTCTCATTGGGCCGGCGCCACCAGGACCACGGCCACTGCCGCCACGTTTAGCACCGTCATTAGAAGTATCAGAGCCATCTGCAATCACAACCTGATCACCACGTTTCAAGCCTTTGATCACTTGTGCGGTTACACGGTTATTCAGACCAATCAGGACAGGGGTTGGTTTTGCTGTTCCGTCTGCCTGCAATACACGAACCATGGCACGCTGAGCTTTACCTTGTTCAACCAGGGCACGTTCAGCATCAGAAAGTTCTAAGCGAGGAGGGCGGTCACCTGCCGGACGTTTACTATCACCACGGGCTTGATCCTGACCTTCACCACGTGCAGATGGGTCAACGGCACCGCGAGAGCCTTCACCACGATTTGGACGTTGTGGACGGTTTGAACCTTGAATGGCAGCCGCCGGAACAGTCAGTACATTTCGTGCTTCATCAAGAACGATATAGACTTGCGCCGTCATATCAATACGCAGCTTGCCATCTTCATTCGGTACATCAAACAGGGCGTTGTAATACACTGCAGAGCCTGAAGTTGAGCTTGAAGTATTGGTTTCGGTATTAATTGAATTTGGTGCAGGTTCAACCTGACGAAGTTTGGCGTAAATTTTCTTATCAGTATTACCCAAAGTAGTGAAGTACACTGTTTGGCCTTCCTGAACTTTCATGACATCGGCTTCGGAAATCTCAGCCTTAATCGTCATGGTATCCAGTTGTGCCAGTTTCACAATCGTTGGTGCGCTTTGATTGGCGTTTACAGTCTGACCTTCTTCAGTCACGATCGCTACGATAGTTCCATCCATGGGTGCCACGATTTGGGTATAACCGAGATCTTCTTTCGCGGTTGCCAAGGTTAAACGTGACTGCTCAATCTGTGCATTAATCGCAGTGATATCTGCCTGAGCGGTTTTGTAGCTGGCTAATGCAGATTCCAGTTCTGAACGCGAGGTTGCATCTTGGGCATACATGGCTTGCTGACGCTTATACTCGGCTTCCACCTTGGCAAGGTTGGCCTGTTTCACGGCAAGCTGTGCCATCTGGTTTTTAATGCTGGCTTCAGCAGTCTTTAAATCATTTTCCTGACGAACAGAGTCAATTCGGGCAATCAGTTGGCCTTGTTTGACCTGATCGCCGAGTTGCACATACATTTTTTTAACCTGACCCGAAACCTGGGCACCGACACTGACCATTTTGGTGGCTTCAAGTACACCAGTTGCCAGTACCGAATTTTCAATATCCCCTTGGGTCACTTCAGCTGTAATGTATTGTGGCTGCTGCTCTTTTGGTTTCAGAAAATACCAGGCAGTGACTGCCATCAGGATGGCAATTACAATCGCCATAATGAGTTTCGCAGGTTTTATTTTTGGCATATGGATTCAGATTCGGGTCGTAGGATAACAGTTGATTATAAAAGCGAAATTAGGATAAAACGTGAATTTTTTTTATTTAAAATGAGAACTATTTTCCACTGCCTGGTTTAAAAAAGCATATAAGATAAAACCTGATTTTATATAAAGGATTCATTGACCTACTCATATTGGAATCATCTTTTTTAGGTGAAATTTTATACGATTTAGCTATCCAAAAAATATTGATCATATGATGAATTAATTAAAACTTCATGGGAGTATAAAGTACTTCTCAGACATACTGCATGCAAAAAGCTGGTCACTAAACTGCTGGTAAAAATACGCCATAATGCTGCTCAATATCATGGAAGTTTTTAATGATATTTGTTGTAAAAATAATTCTGCGCTAAAGCCAACCTCTTTCATTTTTAATCTAATTTTTCGAACGATGTGTTCTACTAAAATTTAAAAAATCTATGTTTTACATATAGATTTAAGCAAATAAAGTTTGTAATATCTAATTCCATAAAAAAAATATGGGTTTATTCATTAAGAGAATATGCTCATTTAATGAGCGGAAAAATAATACGACTTTACTAAGAAAATTAATGAGGTTCATAGATGGAATGGAATGAAAGTTACAATATTGGGATTGAGGTGATTGATCATCAACATCGCCAGATTCTGGACTATATAAATGCCTTAGAGCAGGTCAAAAGTACCGGAGATCGCGATAAAATCCGGGAGGTTTTAGACGATTTAATTGACTATACCCAGTCACATTTCAGCTTTGAAGAAAACCTGCTGGAACAGGTGAGTTATCAATATTTGACTTCACATCGCGGCATACATGAATTATTTGTCAAAAAATTAAATGATTATCGTCTGAAGTTTGAGCAAGGTCAGTCCATTGAAAAAGATTTATATCGTCTTCTGTCCAAATGGCTCATCAACCATATTCAGCACGATGATCAGGATTATGTAGAAGCAGTACGGGACAATATGCTGAGCTACCTGCGAACGCAGGAGAAGAAAAAAGGCAAAGGCTGGTTTGCGCGTTTCTTTAGTTAGGCACTCGGAGATGCAAACAAGCTTTGACCGCACATTTCAGCAATGGCCTGCAAGATCAGATGTTCAGGGTTCTCTCTGGACATCCCTTTGATTGCAGCATCGATCCGGATCAAAAGCTGAGGCCAGCTTAAAAAGCGCTGTGGACTTAAACGACGCAAGGCTTGCTGATATAAGCTCACTTTAGTCTTCCAGATACCGATTTGTAAGGCATTTTGTGGCTGTTCAAATAATTGCATCAATAGACGCATTTCTTTGCTGATACTCCACAAAATCAGGCTCATCGGTTCACCTGAGGCAATCAGATACTGAAAGATCTTAATTGATTGTGCCAAATTCCCATTCAGCAAGGCATCACTCAGATCATAGGTGCTGTAACGGGACTGATCCTGCAAGCAGGCATATAGATGGTCAATCTGGATAATATCTACTTCAGCAAAGGTATCTGCTACGCGCATCAGGCTATTTTTGGCTGCCAGCAAATTGTGCTCATGATGCTGCTCTAGCCATTGCCAGGCGTCATTGGCCAGCTTAATTCCCAGTTTTTCCGCTTCAATTCCGAGGATCTGTTGACGATCTTTTGGGTAGTTCGCTACCAGTGATACATTTACGCCATTGGCATCAATGGTCTGGAAAAAACTGGATTTCAGGCTGCTGGCATCCTGTTTCGGCATGACCACCAACAGCAGGTTATCACTGTCCTGCTGCAGATAGCTTTTTAACAGTTTGAGACCGCTGGCATCCGGTTTGATATTTCCATGCACTTCAATTGCCAGTTGGCTAGAAAATAATGACAGGCTGTTTAAAGCATTGAAGACATTTTTCCAGTCAGAGGCAGAGCTAATATCATAACGCTGGCGTTCAACTTCACGGCTTTGCCAGCTGCTACGAAAGGCATCTACCAGATTCTGTTCCAGCAAAGGCTCCTGACCATGTAACACCCAGGCACCGCGAGCTTCATTGACACGTTTTAATGCCTGGAGGTAGTCAAGTTTCATTGGGTCATCTTATTGGGCTGGTTGAGTCGAAGTTTCTGATCTTGCCAATGGCAAACGATTCGATGAAATTTGACGGGCAATCTGCTGGGCCACATCATCAATCAGGACCTGATTTAAGAATTTCTGTTCCTGGTCATCTGTATTCACGGTTTCAATATCATATTGATAGGTACGGGTCGCAATTACCGTACGGGGTTCAGTCACCGGATTGCCTTGCGCATCTTCAATTCGGAAAGTTACATTCAGACGCAATAAGGTTTCTACAAGTTTGCCATTCAATTCTAAACGGCGAGGGGTGTAATCTAGGACACGTAAGACATAAGCATCAGGTGCATTACTCAGCTGTACTCCAGCAGCACCCAGGTAAACAGCCAGTTTTTCCTGAAGATCTTCAGTATTGTCAGGCAGGGCCAGACTCATGACTGAGTAAGCTACAGGTGCGGAACTCGGATTGGTTCCTTTTAAATGAAAGCCACAGCCGACGAGGCCTGCACTTAGACCACAAGTTAAAACAATTGCTGCTAAACGTTTGCCTAAATGCATGAGTATCCTCTTTTCCCTTGGGGAAATATTTGAAATCCTGAACCGGATTGTAAAGTCAAAGCCCGTTGGCTGGCAACGGGCTTTGTTTGGAATTGTTTTTTAATCCCTCCCTACCTCCCTTTAAAAAAGGGAGGAGAACCCATTTTTTATATATGGACGGGAATTCCCCTCTTTATTAAAGAGGGGTTAGGGGAGATTAAATCCCTCCAAACCTCCCTTTCTTGCGCTTCAATATAAAGCAGTGCTTTATATCTTGCTCAGGGAGGCTTCAAGGAAATTAAACCACCAAATTCACTAACTTATTCGGCACCACAATTTCTTTCTTGGTTGGACCCGTCAAGAATTGCTGAACTTCAGGCAAGGCTTTGGCTTGCGCCAAAATATCATCTTTTGATGCATCCACAGACACTTCAAGTTTGCCACGAAGTTTACCGTTCACCTGAACCACGATGGTTTGTGTATTACGAGTCAATGCAGATTCATCCACTTGTGGGAACTGCGCTTGAGTTAACTCAATCCCAAACTGAGCCAATAAAGTCTGGCTTAAGTGCGGTGCAAATGGTGCCAATAAAGTAAGAAGCGTAGTGATTGATTCACGTGCTACAGCAACGTCATTATCACCTTTCGCTTCAAACTTGTTGTTCGCATTTAACAGTTCCATCATTGCTGCAATCGCAGTGTTGAATGCGTGACGACGTTCGATGTCATCACCCACTTTCTGGATGGTTTCGTGAGTCTTACGACGTAAATCTTGCGCAGCTGTAGAAAGAGCGGCTTTATCGAATTCAGTCGCAGCATTGCCTTTTTCAAGGAAACCGGTTGCCAAACGCCATACACGTTTCAGGAAGCGGTTTGCACCTTCAACGCCGGCATCAGACCATTCAAGTGATTGATCAGGTGGGGCTGCGAACATCATGAACACACGTGCAGTGTCTGCGCCGTATTGGTCAATAATCGCTTGCGGGTCGATACCGTTGTTTTTCGATTTCGACATTTTTTCCTGACCGCCAACAATGACGTCCTGACCATCACCTTTGTATTTCGCAGAAGTGATGCGACCTTTCTCATCACGCTCAAGTTCGATGTCGGCAGGGTTGAACCAGGTTTTCTTGCCAGACTCAGACTCACGGTAATAAGTATCCGCAAGCACCATACCTTGAGTGAGCAAGTTAGTGAACGGCTCATTACCTTGTACCACGCCTTCGTCACGCATCAATTTGTGGAAGAAACGTGCATATAACAAGTGCAGAATCGCGTGTTCAACACCACCGATATATTGGTTTACAGGAAGCCAGGTTTGACCTGCTTCAGGTTTTACCATGCCATCTGTAAAGTCTGGAGATGCATAACGTGCATAGTACCAAGATGATTCTACAAAAGTATCCAGGGTATCTGTTTCACGACGTGCGTCGCCACCACAGCATGGACATTTGGTCTCAAAAAATTCAGGCATTTTGTTCAGCGGGTTGCCTGAACCATCTGGAACGACATCAGTTGGAAGAACAACAGGAAGTTGATCTTCAGGCACTGGCACTTGACCACAGGTGTCACAGTTGATCATTGGAATTGGACAACCCCAGTAACGCTGACGGGAAACACCCCAGTCACGTAAACGGAATTGAACTTTAGAATTTGCTAAACCTTGTGGTTCTAATTTTGCCAATAACGCATCATAAGCCGCTTGGAAATCTAAACCGTCAAATTCGCCTGAATTAACCAGTTTACCTTCTTTAGAACCGTACCATTCCTGCCAAGTGTTTGCATCAAAGTCAGCATCGTCTGCACCTTTGGCATCAATGACTTGCTTGATGGTTAAGCCATATTTGTTGGCAAATTCGAAGTCACGTTCATCGTGTGAAGGCACTGCCATCACCGCACCTGAACCGTAAGACATCAGTACGTAGTTTGCGATCCAGACTGGAACTTCTTCACCTGTTACAGGGTGTTTCACAGAAAGACCTGTTGCCATGCCTTTCTTCTCAGCAGTCGCAAGATCCGCTTCTGCCACAGAACCCATACGGCATTCTTCGATGAATGCTTGAAGCTCAGGATTATTTTCCGCAGCTTTTAACGCCATTGGGTGTTCTGCTGCCACTGCAACATAAGTTACACCCATCAATGTGTCGGCACGCGTGGTAAATACCGTTAAACCGTCTGCATACACGTCTGGATTCGCTGAAGGGAAGGTGATTTCCATACCTTGTGAGCGACCAATCCAGTTGCGTTGCATGGTCAGGACTTGTTGTGGCCAGCCGTCTTTTAATGTTTCAAGATCGTCCAGTAATTCTTGCGCATAATCAGTGATGCGGAAGTAGTACATTGGAATATCACGTTTCTCAACCAATGCACCTGAACGCCAGCCGCGACCATTTTCAACCTGTTCATTGGCAAGAACGGTCTGGTCGACTGGATCCCAGTTTACGGTTGAAAGTTTACGGTAGATCAGGCCTTTTTTATAAAGCTGAACGAATAGCCATTGTTCCCAGCGATAGTATTCTGGTGTGCAGGTTGCGAATTCACGATCCCAATCTACAGACAGGCCAAGTTTCTTCAACTGATTACGCATGTAATCAATATTTTCGAAAGTCCATTTTGCAGGAGCGACCTGGTGTGCAATGGCAGCGTTTTCCGCAGGAAGACCGAAAGCATCCCAACCCATGGGTTGTAATACAGTTTCGCCTTTTAAACGGTGAAAGCGGCTGATCACGTCACCAATGGTATAGTTACGCACATGACCCATATGCAGTTTGCCACTTGGGTAAGGGAACATCGAGAGGATATAACGACGTGGACCTTCTACAGTGTCGGCAACTTTAAAGGCTTTGCGAGATTCCCAGTCCTGCTGGACTTGAGGTTCAATCGCACTGGCTTGATATTCTGAGTCAATGTGAGTAGTCATATACGTAATACAAGAGAACGGTTAAAAAAAATATAAGGCACAGCATAGCGCAAAACGCACCTAAAAGTGAATTTTGCGTACGGGATTCTGCAGGAAAAATCTAAATTGGCAGACGAGTATGATTAGAAGGCTACACGCTCAGACTGACCACGTTGTAAAGCTTCATTGGCTTCACGCTGTTGCTGCTCATTTTCAGAAACGACAGGCACAGGTGCAGATGAGTTTGAGTTACCCGTTTCGGTCCGGTTCTCATTTTCGGTTGTTCTTGCTGGAGTAGGCGCGGAATTGGTCCAGCCATAGGTTTCTACTTTGCTTTTATGCTTGGCATTTTTAGGAGGCGGGGTTTTGGTATAGTGAGTCACGCCTTTGGCATCGACCCATTTATAATATTCAATCGCTAAAGCAGAGCTGCTTGCTACACCTAAAACAAGCGTAGTGGCAAAACTTAATGCGGTCAGGAAAGATCTTTTCATGAGTAAAAGTCCTGAAAATTTCAAGCGGTTAAATAGGGTTGTTATTGTAGAGAATTTTTTGCCATAAGATGATTTTTAATTCAATTAATTTTGTGATCAGTAGTGATCTTAATGTTTTGAGCTGATACCTAAAAAGAGTAATTTTATATAAAAAAAATTTATTTATAAACAGTTGCATTGAATTTCTTAAAAATTCATTCAATTTTTTTATATAAGACATATTAAAAATTTATAAAATTAAAGTTTTAAGTATATGAAATTTATTAATTTAAATTAGAATTTTAAAGCTAAAAACCAGAGTTAAAGTCGAAATTGCCTGTAAAAGCAGCAAATTTTAGACGTATAAACAATAATAGCCTGTTTTTTAAACTTGACTTTAAAGGCTGAAAACACAAGAATGCAGCAATAGTTTTATATGCCTTAGATCGATCACCCTTCGAATAAGTGTCATGTCATGCAATGGGCAATTTTTCTAGCCGAAAAATTGAACAAAGCGAACAAAATATGTTTACCCCAACATGTTTTAGATCTTGTATTGCTCGAACAGCAGGTAGATCGGATTTTTTATTCCTATTGCTTTGAAAACTATGAAATTTGTGTGCTATAACAGTGCAGACAGTTAATGAATGAACACTGCAAATGCCTCCCATTTGTGCAGTGAATAATATAGGGTGAATCACGTTGGAACTTCTATCTGGTGGTGAAATGCTCGTTCGCGCATTAGCGGATGAAGGCGTTGAACATGTTTTTGGATATCCAGGCGGCGCAGTACTGCATATTTATGATGCGCTATTTCAACAAGACAAAATTAATCATTACCTCGTACGTCACGAACAAGCTGCCGGTCACATGGCGGATGCTTACTCACGCGTAACAGGTAAAACTGGTGTTGTGCTGGTCACTTCTGGCCCAGGCGCGACTAATACCGTTACTCCAATTGCAACGGCTTATATGGACTCCATTCCAATGGTGATCCTGTCTGGTCAGGTTGCAAGCCATTTGATCGGTGAGGATGCGTTCCAAGAAACTGATATGGTCGGTATTTCTCGCCCAATCGTGAAGCACAGCTTCCAGGTTCGCCATGCCAGCGAAATTCCTTCAATTATCAAAAAAGCATTCTATATCGCGTCATCTGGCCGTCCAGGTCCAGTCGTAGTTGATATTCCTAAAGATGCAACCAACCCGGCAGAGAAATTTGCTTACGAATATCCTGAAAAAGTGAAGATGCGTTCGTATCAACCACCATATCGTGGTCACTCAGGTCAAATCCGTAAAGCGATTGATGAACTGATTCATGCGAAACGCCCAGTCATTTACTCAGGCGGTGGTGTGGTTCAGGGCAATGCTTCAGCACAATTAACTGAGCTTGCACATCTATTGGGTTACCCAGTTACGAATACCCTGATGGGTCTTGGCGCATTCCCGGGCGATGATCCACAGTTCATCGGCATGTTGGGTATGCACGGAACTTACGAAGCAAACATGACCATGCACAATGCAGACGTAATTCTGTGTGTAGGCGCGCGTTTTGATGACCGTGTAACCAATAACCCGGCGAAATTCTGTCCGAATGCCAAAGTCATTCACATTGACATCGATCCGGCGACCATTTCTAAAACCATCATGGCGCACATTCCAATCGTGGGTGCAGTAGAACCTGTGCTGAACGAAATGCTGAACCAGTTGAAGCAAATGAATGTGTCCAAGCCAAATCCTGAAGCGATTGCGGCATGGTGGAAACAGATTGATGAATGGCGTCAGGTTCATGGCTTGAAGTTTGATGTACCAACTGATGGTTCTATGAAGCCACAGCAAGTGGTTCGTGCTCTAGACAAAGTCACCAATGGTGAAGCGATCATCACGTCTGACGTTGGTCAGCACCAGATGTTCGGCGCATTGCACTATCGCTACAAGCGTCCTCGTCAATGGATCAACTCTGGTGGTCTAGGTACGATGGGTGTAGGTCTGCCATATGCGATGGCGGCTAAGCTTGCATTCCCGGATCAGCAAGTAGTTTGTATTACTGGTGAAGCGTCTATTCAGATGTGTATTCAGGAACTTTCTACCTGTAAGCAATATGGCTTGAACGTGAAAATCCTGTGCCTGAACAACCGTGCCTTAGGTATGGTGAAACAGTGGCAGGACATGAACTACGAAGGTCGTCACTCTAGCTCTTATGTAGAGTCTTTACCTGACTTTGCAAAATTGATGGAAGCTTATGGTCATGTAGGTATTCAGATTGACCATGCGGACGAGCTTGAGTCTAAGCTTGAAGAAGCGATGGCAATCAATGATAAGTGCGTATTTATTAACGTAATGGTTGACCGTACAGAACACGTATATCCAATGCTGGTTGCGGGTCAATCGATGCAGGATATGTGGTTAGCAAAAGGGGAGCGCACGAAATGAGACATATTATCTCTGTACTCGTAGAAAACGAAGCAGGCGCGCTTTCTCGCTTGGTAGGTTTGTTCTCACAACGCGGCTACAACATTGAAACATTGAACGTTGCGCCAACTGAAGACCCAACACTTTCACGTCTGACTTTGACCACGTATGGTGATGATCACAAGATCGAACAGATCACCAAACAGCTGAACAAGCTGGTAGAAGTGGTTAAAGTGGTGGATCTGTCTGAAGGTGCACACATTGAACGTGAATTGATGCTGATCAAAGTGAAAGCTTTAGGCGCAACCCGTGATGAAATCAAACGTACGACCGATATTTTCCGTGGCCAGGTGGTTGACGTAACGCCAACAACTTACACGATTCAAATCGCAGGTACGACTGAAAAAATCGACGGTTTTATTGACGCATTAGCAGAAAACACGATTTTGGAAGTGGTGCGTTCAGGCGTGTCGGGTATTGCACGCGGCGAAAAAGTACTAACCATCTAAATTTTTTAAATTATTTCCTCATTCTAATAAGAAGGGGGCTTCAGGCAATGTGATCAAGGATCATTGCCTGATGAAACGGACACACAAGCATTTAAGCGGAGACAGCAATGCAAATTTTTTACGATAAAGACTGCGACTTATCTATTATCCAATCTAAGAAAGTAGCAATCATTGGTTATGGTTCACAAGGTCACGCACACGCGCTTAACCTTAAAGATTCTGGCGTTGACGTAACTGTTGGTCTACGCGCGAATTCTACTTCTTGGAAAAAAGCTGAAAACGCTGGTCTTAAAGTTGCTGAAGTTCCTGCTGCTGTAGCTCAAGCTGACGTAGTAATGATCTTGACTCCAGATGAGTTCCAAGCTCAACTTTACCGCGACGTGATCGAGCCAAACATCAAAGAAGGCGCGACTCTAGCATTTGCTCACGGTTTCTCTGTTCTTTACAACCAAGTTGTTCCACGTAAAGACCTAGACGTAATCATGGTTGCGCCTAAAGCTCCTGGTCACACTGTACGTTCTGAATACCAACGTGGTTCAGGTGTTCCTGACTTAATCGCGATCCACCAAGATGCTTCTGGTAATGCACGTAATGTAGCTCTTTCTTACGCTTCAGGTGTAGGTGGCGGCCGTACAGGTATCATCGAAACTTCTTTCCGTGAAGAAACTGAAACTGACCTGTTCGGTGAGCAAGCGGTTCTTTGTGGTGGTGCTGTTGAACTGGTTAAAATGGGCTTCGAAACTCTGGTTGAAGCTGGTTATGCACCTGAAATGGCTTACTTCGAATGTTTACACGAACTTAAACTGATCGTTGACTTGATGTTCGAAGGCGGTATCGCTGACATGAACTACTCAGTATCTAATAATGCTGAATACGGCGAATACGTAACTGGCGTTGAAGTAATTAACGAACAGTCTCGTGAAGCAATGCGTAATGCGCTTAAACGTATCCAATCTGGTGAATATGCGAAGATGTTCATCCAAGAAGGTGCATTGAACTATCCATCTATGACTGCTCGTCGTCGTCAAAACGCTGCACACGGTATCGAACAAACTGGTGCTAAATTGCGTGCAATGATGCCTTGGATCCAAGCAAACAAAATCGTTGATAAAGAGAAAAACTAATTTCTTGGATCATTTGATTTGAATGCGAAAACCCACTCACTAGAGTGGGTTTTTTTATATAGTCGAATAATAATTTAAATAAATATAAAAAGATAAGATGAAAGATTGAACTGAATTTTTAATATAGAAAATCATATCTATGCTTGGACTGAAGTAGGAGCAGGTGATCAAGAGTTTGAGCAATATGCATTCGAATTAAAAAATACCAAAACTTCATGGCAGCAAATCCAAACAATTATTTATCGTGATGTATTGTGGGGTAGTTGGCTTTCATTAAGTTTGTGGTTAGCTGTCTTAATTTTAATTTTAATTTTAATTTTAATTTTATTGCTTAGAGCAGCTTTGTTGGTTGACTGGGGATTTGAAGATAAAAGGTTATCTCAAAAAATAAATCATATTCAAAAATGGCAACTATTTTACAAGTTGAATTCATTGGCATGGATCAGGTATTTAATCGGTTATTGGTTGAGCATAAGTATAGTAAAGAAATTGAAAAGGTAGATGGAACAGACATAAAGCATCAGCAAGTTTGATAATGTAAGAAATGCTAAGCTCCCATAAATCAATTCATAAAACAGTCACACCTGAACCCCATACTTAATCAAAAGTATGGATAGTTATATATCATTAACTTTTAAATGCTTTGAAATAACCAAATTTTGAGTAAGAGCAAGGCAAGAAGCGGCTTCCAGATACATTTTCACCAAAGTCTTGGGCGCTATAACTGCACTATACTCGAAGTACATTCGATCCTTCTCAGGTTTTGTTCAGACTTATTTCAATAAATACCAGTACAAATAAATCATCTATTAACAGTTCAAGGATAGGTCGGATTGAAAGGTTAAAAATATAGTGCAGGAGGCGATGGCCAGCGGTGGAGCAGTGATCGCTAATGATCATGGACGTACTGATTTACAGGTGCAACATGATTGGACAGGTTGGCTGAGTAGGTTGAGACAGTGGCAAGAATTCATCTGTTAGATGTCTGAATTAAGCGATTTATAACGATTACAGAAGGATGTAGGCATTAAGAAACTAAAAAGGTGAATAGCGATTATCTCATGTGTCAATTTGAACAAGCTCTATTTTTCAGTCGTGCAAAACCTGAAATACAGGGCATAAAACAATAAGAGCTCTACAATGAAATTTCAGAATGCAAAACTAAAATTTTTAGAAATTGATTTAAAAGGCTGTATTTATCTTAATCATTTTTCACATTCAGAACGCATTGCAGCTTTTTTCAAAATCATTAGCCGGTTGGGCAATGGCGTATTCTGGTATTTGATGCTCATTGCCGTCTGGCTGATTCAGGGCCTGATGTATACCTTGCAGATTGTTTATCTGGTGTTTGGCAGTATGGTCGGAACCCTGATTTATAAACTTCTAAAAACCAAAACAGTACGTCCACGTCCTTATCAGGTGCATCAGGTGATTCGGCTCTGTGAGCATCCGCTGGATCATTTTAGTTTTCCTTCGGGACATACCTTGCATGCAGTGATGGTGACCATTGTGCTGGGCTATATCGTACCTTTTTTGCTGTTTTTAATGTTGCCATTTGCCATTCTGGTCGCGATCTCCCGAATGGTTTTAGGCTTGCATTATCCAAGTGATGTGGCGGTAGGAGCCATATTGGGCGCGCTGGTGGCCACCATGATTGTATTTACGGCACCTTTTTTTAATATCATGTTGTAAAAAATCACGAGATGATCTGGCAAAGGCTCGCAGAATTTTGCAGATTTGCTAAAGTACTACATCACAGTAAATAGGCTTAGGAATAGACATGGGTTTACGTTGGACAGATACCCTCGATATCGCGATTGAATTGTATGAAGCGCATCCAGACGTGGATCCGCAATGGGTTCGCTTTACCGACCTGCATGCCTGGGTATGTGCACTTCCTGATTTTGAAGACGATCCAACCAAATCAACCGAAGGGCTTCTGGAAGCCATTCAAATGGCATGGATTGACGAAGCACGTTAATTGCCAGTTTGAAAAAAGCAATTTTTTTACAGTTTAAGGGCGGAAAAAAGTCCATTATTCGGTATAATGCGGCAAATTTTCATGTCAACAATTGACTTAAGGAGCCAATCATGGCTATTGAACGTACATTATCTATCGTAAAACCAGACGCAGTTGCTAAAAACCACATCGGTGACATCTTTGCTCGTTTCGAAAAAGCAGGTCTTAAAATCGTTGCGACTAAAATGAAACACCTGACTCAAGCTGAAGCTGAAGGCTTCTACGCTGAGCACAAAGAACGTGGTTTCTTCGGTGACCTAGTTGCATTCATGACTTCTGGTCCAGTTGTTGTTTCAGTTCTTGAAGGCGAAAACGCTGTTCTTGCTCACCGTGACATCCTTGGCGCGACTAACCCTAAAGAAGCTGCTCCTGGTACAATCCGTGCAGACTTCGCTGTAAGCATCGACGAAAACGCTGCTCACGGTTCTGACTCTGTAGCATCTGCTGACCGCGAAATTAACTACTTCTTCGCGCAAACTGAGATTGCTCCACGTACTCGTTAATACGCAGTATTCAAACCAGATAAGTGTTATTATACTTATCTGGTTTTTTTATTCTCTGAATAATTCTTTGCTCAGATATTGAGCTTCTCCTTTCATCTTTAGACATGGTTTAGGTATACACATGAGTACTGAAGTGGTCGCTACATCAGCAGTTTCTGATGCACAGCAACAATCTCCGTCCACTCCTGCACAGCAAAATTCTGTGGAAAAAGTGAACTTACTAGGCATGTCACGTCCGCAAATGGAAAAATTCTTCGAAGATATGGGCGAGAAGAAGTTCCGTGCCGGTCAGGTGATGAAATGGATTCATCAGTATTTCGTGACTGATTTTGCTGAGATGACCAATATCTCGGGCAAGCTGCGTGAAAAACTGGAAAAGATTTGTGAAATTAAAGCGCCAGAAGTGGTGCATAAAAACTATTCCAAAGACGGTACCCGTAAATGGGTGTTCCGTGTCGGTGATGGTGATGGCTCTCTGGTTGAAACTGTCCTGATTCCGGCAGAAGACAAAACCGGCTCACGTAAGACCCTGTGTATTTCTTCACAAGTAGGCTGTGCCCTGGATTGTTCATTCTGTTCAACCGGTAAGCAAGGTTTCCAGCGTGACCTGACTCAAGCTGAAATCATCGGTCAGCTGTGGATGGCTAACTATTCCTATATGGAAGAAGTGCCTGTGGCTGAGCGTGAGCGTTCAGTGACCAACGTGGTGATGATGGGCATGGGCGAGCCATTGCTGAACTATGATGCTGTATTAAACTCTATGCGCATTATGCTGGACGATTTTGCTTATGGCATGTCTAAACGCCGCGTGACGCTTTCAACGTCTGGTGTCGTGCCGAAAATTGACCAGTTGGCACAAGATATTGATGTGGCTTTGGCGATCTCATTACACGCAACCAATGATGAACTGCGTAATGAACTGGTGCCAATCAATAAAAAATATCCGCTAGAGCAGCTTATTGCCGCTTGTCAGCGTTATATCACTAAAGATGGTAATGAAAGTGCGCGTAAGCACGTAACCATCGAATACGTAATGCTGGATGGCGTAAATGACAAGCCTGAACATGCCCAGCAGATGATCAAGCTGCTCAAAGATCTGCCAAGCAAGATTAACCTGATTCCATTTAACCCGTTCCCGCATGCGCCATATGGCCGTTCAAGCCGTAACCGGATTATTTCTTTCCAAAAAACTTTGTCTGATGCCGGTTTTGTGTGTACGATTCGTCAGACACGTGGTGATGATATCGACGCTGCGTGTGGACAACTGGTAGGACAAGTCGCTGACCGTACCCGTCGTGCGGAACAGTGGAAAAAGAAAATTGCGCAGTCCAACGAGATTATGCGCTCACAAGGATAACAAGAGGTCGCCAATTGAGTAATCTGACATCTAAACTTGCTTTGGTTTCAGTAGTATGTGGGTCTTTGGTTTTAACTGCGTGTCAAACGCCAGATCTGGGTCAGAAGGACCCGGAAAAAGCCACCAAGGTTCGTACTCAGTTGGCGGTTGAATATCTTAAAAACGGTGATCTGGATTCAGCTAAACGTGCGCTGGATCAGGCACTGGAAACTAATCCGCGTGATTCGCAAGCCAATATGATGATGGGCGTGCTGCTTCAGCAGGAAGGCAGCAAACCTAATCTTGAAAAGGCCGAAGGTTATTTCAAGCGTGCAATTTCGGCAGATCCAAAAAATGCCCAGGCACGAAATAACTACGGCACCTATTTATATCAGCTTGAGCGCTATAAAGATGCGATCGAGCAGTTCGAAATTGCCGGCGCAACTTTAGGTTATGACCAGCGATTTCGTGCCCTTGAAAATATGGGACGGATTTACCTGAAACAGGGTGATTTGGCGAATGCTGAAAAATCATTCAAACAGGCACTACAGGCTAATCGCGCTTCGTATATATCAATGTTAGAGTTGGCAGAAATTTTTTATCTGAACCAGCAGTTCCCGGCCGCGACTCAAATGTATGAACAGTTTGTACGTGGCGTGGGGCAGAAAAACCAGAGTGCCCGTGCGCTCTGGATTGGCATTCGCACTGCGCGTGCCAGTGGCGATCAGTTAGGCATGCAGGTTTTGGTCAATCAATTACGTGCATTGTTCCCTGAAAGCCCGGAATACCAACGTTATTTGCAATTACAGTACAGTACTGAGGCCGTATGGAAGTAAATCCTAATTCAGATTCGAATAATTCGAGCGTAGCTCCAAACGCGTTAGGAAATGTTCAGCGTCCAGGCGAGTACTTACGCAAGATTCGTATTAATCAGCAACGTGAGCTTGAAGACGTTGCCAAAGAACTCAATATTCCGGTAAAAACCCTGAATGCCTTGGAAAAGGATGATTATAAATCCTTGCCTGAAGCGACTTTTATTAAGGGTTATTACCGCACCTATGCCAAATATCTCGGTGTCGATGCTTCTAGCCTGATTCAGCGTTTTGATGAAATTTATGCCAATGATACCGGTATGGTTGCAACGCACGCCCTGAAAGATTCTCCAATCAAGATCATGGGTAAATTGCCAGGTTCAAAGCGTGATCGTAACCGCAAATGGTTAAAGCGTGGCCTGATTGCACTGGTTGTGGTAGTGATCTTGGGTGCACTGGTCGCCATGATCCAGAACTGGTCAGAGAGCAGCGAGAATAGTGCCGAAGTTGCGGACACCTCTTCTGATGTTGAGATTTTAAATCTGGATGCCGGTGCTGCCATGTCCGGTGATCAGCTTAAGCTTGATTTTAGCCGTCCGACTTCTGTGCATATTGTAGATGCAGGCGGTAACGTGCTGGCTACTGGCCGTCAGGCATCTACTTTAGAGCTGAACGGTGAAGCGCCATTCCAGATCCGACTGGATGATGCGACAGCAGTATCACTCAGTTTAAATAATGAAAGTATTGCATTGTCACCTTATACGGTTAACGGAAAAGCAGATTTCCGTTTATCACGTTAATGGTGAGCAGATAGGGCGAAATCATGATCGTAAATCCAATTCAGCGCCGTCCAACACGTAAAATCCGTGTCGGTTCTGTCTATGTCGGTGGTGATGCACCGATCACTGTTCAGTCAATGACCAATACTGAAACCTGCGATGTCGCAGCAACTGTTGCACAAATTCAGCGTTGTGTGGATGCAGGCGCAGACATCATGCGTGTCTCTGTTCCAAGTATGGAAGCAGCGGCCGCATTTGGTGAAATTCGTAAGCAAGTTGACGTACCACTGGTCGCAGATATTCACTTCGACTATAAAATTGCGCTGGCTGTTGCTGATCTGGGTGCAGACTGTCTGCGTATTAACCCGGGGAATATCGGCTCAGAAGCCAAGATTCGTGAAGTAGTGGCAGCGGCACGTCATAACGACATTTCCATGCGTATTGGCGTGAATGCCGGTTCACTGGAAAAAGATATCCAGAAAAAATATGGCGAGCCAACAGGTGAAGCATTGCTGGAATCTGCGATGCGTCATATCGACATTCTGGATCGTCTGAATTTCCATGAATTTAAAGTATCGGTCAAGGCATCAAACGTGTTTTTGACTATGGATGCTTATCGTCTGCTGTCTAAACAGATTGATAATCCATTGCACTTGGGTGTGACGGAAGCGGGTGTATATCGTACCGGTTCAGTGAAATCAGCGATTGCTTTAGGTGGTCTGCTGATGGAAGGTATTGGCGATACCATGCGTATTTCTCTGGCAGCTGAGCCTGAAGAAGAAATCAAGATTGGTTTTGATATCCTGAAATCGCTGGGCCTTCGTTCTAACGGAATTAACTTTATTGCCTGCCCAAGCTGTTCACGTCAGGAATTTAACGTGATTAAAGTAATGCAGACCCTTGAAGAACGTTTGGAAGATGTCCGTGTTCCGATGGATGTGTCTGTAATTGGCTGTAAAGTGAATGGTCCGGGCGAAGCCAAAGAAGCCGATATCGGTGTAGTAGGTGCAAGTCCGCGCTCACTGGTGTATCGTAATGGTGAAAAGAGCCATTTAATCGATACCAATCAACTGGTTGATGAAATCGAATCAATGGTTCGTCAACGTGTTTCCGAGCTTGAAGAAGCCAAATCAAAAGAAATTATTCGCACAAGTTTTTCTGAGTAGATCATGAGTTCAATCGTCGCAATCAAAGGTTTTAATGACATTCTCCCAACGCAAACCCCAGCTTGGAGACGTCTTGAACAGCATCTGTCAGGTCTGATGGATGCCTATGGCTATCAACAGATCCGTTTGCCGATGGTTGAACAGACCAATCTGTTTAAACGTTCAATCGGTGACGCCACAGATATCGTTGAAAAAGAAATGTATACCTTCCTGGACAAAGGTAATCCGCCTGAATCTTTAACGCTACGTCCTGAAGGAACAGCGGGTTGTGTACGTGCGATGCTGGAACATAACCTGCTTCGTGGTGCGACCCCGAAAGTCTGGTATATCGGACCGATGTTCCGTTATGAAAAACCGCAAAAAGGCCGTTACCGCCAGTTTCACCAGTTTGGTGTAGAAACCTTTGGTGTGGCAACACCTGATCAAGATGCAGAATTGATCCTGATGACAGCACGTCTATGGAAACGTATGGGCGTGGCTGACAAGGTGCAACTCGAACTAAATACTTTGGGCGAGTCTGATGAACGTGCGGCGTATCGTGCGGCACTGGTAGAGTTCCTGCAAGCGCATAAAGCGGATCTGGATGAAGATTCTCAGCGCCGTCTGACGACTAATCCACTGCGTATTTTGGATTCGAAAGATGCCAAAACTCAAAGTATCCTAGAAAATGCGCCAAAACTTCATGACTTTATGGGTGAAGAAACACTGGCACACTTTAACCAGTTGCAACAGTATTTATCAGATGCCGGTATCAGCTTTGTCATCAATCAAAAACTGGTACGTGGTCTGGACTACTACAACAAAACCGTATTTGAATGGACAACGACTCATTTAGGTTCACAAGGTACTGTGTGTGCCGGTGGTCGTTATGATGGCTTGGTCGGTCAATTGAAAGGCAAAGCGGATCAATCTGTGCCTGCAGTTGGTTTCGCGATGGGGATGGAGCGATTATTGCTTCTGCTGGAACAGGTGGAAGACAATACACCAGTACGTGATTGCGAAGTATTCCTGGTTGCCGATCCTGCTTCTCAGGGTAAAGCACTGGTATTGGCCGAACAGATTCGTGATCAATTGGAAGCTGCAGGCAGTAATATTCGTCTGAAAGTCGGCTCTCAAGGTTCAATGAAATCGCAAATGAAAAAAGCCGATCAGGCCGGTGCTTTATATGCAGCCATTATCGGTGAGCGTGAACTTGAAGCACAAAGCTTTACGGTGAAAGAGCTGGCGACTGCAGAGCAATCTACTGTGCCATTTGCTGACTTTGTCGCATTTTTCAGTACTAAAATTTCTTCAAAATAATCGATAAAACATTAGGAAAAAGGTAATCGCATGAGCGCAATGACTGATGATGAACAACTTGAAAGTTTAAAATCCTTCACGAAGAAGTATGGTTCTTCGATCATTATCGGGATTCTGGTTGCGCTGATTGCCTTTTTCGGATGGGAATATTGGCAGAAGAAAAACCTGGCAGAATCGCAAATGCAGACCGCCAAGGTTCAGCAACTGATGGATGAAGCGCAGGCCACTGACGGTGATGATTTTGCCAAGCTGTCTGAAACTGCAGACAAGATTGTCAAAGAAGCGCCAGATTCAGCTCAAGCGATTCAAACCCAGTTGGTCATGGCGAAACTGGCTTATGACAAGCAGGATTACGCTGCTGCTGAGAAAGCATTACAAAAAGTTGAAAACTCTAAAGTTGATGATAAAGGCCTGGTTCAGGTCGTTAAATTGCGTCTGGCTTATGCACAATTAGCACAGAAAAAATATGATGCAGCCCTGAAAACTTTGGATGCAGTGACTGAACCTGCATTTAAAGCAACCGCCGATGAAGCACGTGGCGATATCTATGTTGCCAAAAATGATATTGAAAATGCCAAAAAAGTATATCAAAGTGCATGGGATGCTTTGATTGAACGTAAAGAAGAACGTCAAATTTTACAAATTAAGCTCGAAAGCGTAGGCGTGTTGGTCGATGACCCGGAAATCGAACGCCCAATTATAGAAACACAAGTGGAAGAAGCTGAATGAACAGAACATATAAAATCACCTGTGCTTTAACTGTTTTAACTCTTGCACTCGCTGGCTGTGCGGGTAAGACCAATAAAGTACCAGAAGTAAAACCGAATCCACTTCCAAAAATCAGTCAGACTAAAACACTTGTTCCTGTATTTTCGACCAGTGTTTCTTCAACAGAGAAGGCTGATCCGCTACGTTTACGTCTGGATGCGGATAACGGAGTCGTATTTGCGATCGACCCTAAGGGTGAAGTCACTGCTTTTAGTGGCAAGCAGCGCCTGTGGCAGAAAAAAGTCAGCAAAGATACTTTAAGCTCTGGCGTTGAAGCCGCTGATGGGATCGTGGTGGTTGGCAGTAACAAAGGCCAATTGATTGCACTGGATCAGCAGACTGGCGAACAACGCTGGACTGCACAATTGACTGGTGCCATCTTGGCGCCTTCACTGATTCATGCAGGTCGCGTAATTACTGTTACCAATGACGGTACTGTATATGCCCACGAAGTAGCTTCAGGCGCTCAGGTCTGGACCTATGATTTACCGAATGTCCAGTTTAGCCTGCGTGGCATGGCGGCTCCGGTGCCTTTAGATGTGCGTAATGTATTGATTGCGACTTCAAATGCTTATATTTATGCAATCGATGCCCTAAGTGGTGTGCCTAAATTACAGCGCCGTGTTGCGATCTCGGATGGCCGTTCGGACATTCAGCGTTTGATTGATATTGACGGTGATCCTGTCGTAGCAGGTCAGTTTATTGTGACCACCAGCTATCAAGGTCAGGTGACTGTATTTGATCTGGCTTCACAACAGGTGATCTGGAGTGAAGATGCCAGCAGTATCCAGCGGCCGGAAGTGGTGGGCAATGGCGTCTTCGTTGCCCAAACTGATGGTAAAATCAGCGCGTATGAAATTACTACTGGCCAGCCTTTATGGGAAAATGATCAGTTGTTGAATCGTCAGCTGAGCAATCCGGTAATGCTGGGAACTGAGCTTGTCGTAGGTGATCTAGACGGAGTATTGCACCTGCTGGATCCATCAACAGGGCAGATTATTGGCCGTGCTAAAACTTCTGGTGAAGTGCGTCATTTACGTGTAATTGACAACCAGCTCTATGTTTCGACTCGCAAGGGTGCATTAAGCATCTGGCAGAATCGTTAATTTTTGTTTGGCTTATGCTAAAATAAGCCAACCGTATTTTTTACGCGGGGTGATTGAATGTTCAATGCCCCGTGTTTTTATTTATTTTAGGCTTTAATCCTATTCCCTTTTTCTTCCAAAACTTTCTGATGTTCAGGCCATTTTTAGACAGCCTGATATTGAATAAAGGTTAATCTATGAAACCCGTAATTGCGCTCATTGGTCGTCCGAACGTCGGAAAATCAACTCTGTTTAACCAGATAACCAAGAGCCGTGACGCATTGGTAGCAGACTTTGCAGGTCTGACACGCGACCGTAAATATGGTGATGCGATCTATCAAAACAAATCTTTCATTGTCGTGGATACTGGTGGTATCGGTGAAAATGAAGGCGGTATTGACTCCTACATGGCTGAGCAGTCTAAAACTGCGATCCATGAAGCCGACATGATCATTTTTGTGGTCGATGCACGTGCCGGACTACTGGCATCTGATGAACAGATCGCTCGTGAACTGCGTACTTTGGGCAAGAAAGTTTTCCTTGTAGCTAACAAAGTTGATGGCGTACATGCTGAAGCTGCTCTGGTCGAGTTTTATAAACTCGGTATGGGCGAGCCTATGCAAGTGGCTGCTAGCCACGGCCGTGGCGTACAGCAAATGCTGGAAGAAGTACTTGAAGATGTGCCTGAAGATGAAAGCCCAGAAGAACATGACAAGAATACTGGCCTGCGTCTTGCAATTATTGGTCGTCCAAACGTAGGTAAATCAACACTGGTAAACCGTCTATTGGGTGAAGAGCGTGTTGTGGCGTTTGACCAGCCAGGTACAACGCGTGACTCGATCTATATTCCTTTTGAGCGTGATGGTCGTCAATACACCCTGATTGATACCGCTGGGGTACGCCGTAAAGGTAAGGTTGATGAAATGATTGAGAAATTCTCAATTGTGAAAACTTTACAGGCGATGAAAGATGCACATGTAGTTGTGATCGTGGTAGATGCCCGTGAAGGGATTGTAGAGCAGGACTTACACCTGATCGGTTATGCACTGGAAGCTGGCCGTGCCATGGTGATTGCGATCAATAAATGGGACAACATGTCCGAATATGATCGTAAACAATGTAAGCTCGATGTAGAGCGTCGTTTTGACTTTATTCCTTGGGCGAAAATCCACCTGATTTCTGCGCTACATGGTACAGGTGTCGGTGAGATGTATCCATCGATTCACCGTGCTTATGATTCTTCACATCTGAAAGTATCACCAGCGAAGCTGACTCAGATCCTGAATGATGCCACTGAAGCGCACCAACCGCCTACTGTACAAGGTCGTCGTATTAAGATGCGTTATGCGCATATGGGCGGACAGAATCCACCTACTATCGTGGTTCATGGTAATAAGGTAGATAAGACACCTGCAGATTATCGCCGTTACTTGGAAAATGTATTCCGTAAAGTGTACAAGCTTGAAGGTACACCAGTAAAAATTGAATTTAAAACCTCAGAAAACCCATTTGAAGGTCGCAAGTCACAGCTGGATGAACGTACTGCTGCGCGTCGCCGTCGTTATGTACAGAAATTTAAGAAAGCCGAGAAAAAATTTAAACGTGGTTAATTGTCATATTTAAATAAAAAAGCCTGCAAAAGCAGGCTTTTTTATTTATTCATATTTTAGATTGAGCATTTTTTTGCTTTTTGATAAATACGGATATTTTCAAGATTAGCTAAAGCTACGTCAGCATCGGCTTGAGAAGCAGCAATATTATTTTGATTGTTATTGCCAGTAAAAGCATTGGTAATTTCAGTTGCGCGCGCAACTGTTTGTGATTGACCTGCAAAAGCAGATAATGCACCACTTGCAATACCTGCCAATTTAGAAACAGGATTATTGGCTTGAGCATTCGCCTGGTTAAGTGCATTTTGACTTGCTTCTAAGGTACGTTCAAAACTGCGCGCTTCTACTGCCAAATCTGTACAATCTAAACCTTTTAAGTATGTTGTTGAGTAGACACCGTTATTTTGATTTGAAGCATTATTATAATTAGAAGCATAGGCACGGTCTGCACGTGCAACAGCAGCATTCGCCTGTGCACGGCTGCGCTCCATATTTGCTTCAGCCTGATCCATGATGGCGCCGTTTCTAGCTCCCATAACTGCAGTAGCAGCTTCTAGCCAGGAGCCAGCTTGTGTTGAAAATGATAGTGCAGCAATTGTCGTACTGAATATGATTCGCTTAAACATATGACCCTCTGTTTTTCTATGTATAAAATTGTAGCTGGATTGTAACTATTTTTTATTCGATTAAAAATAGCTTGAAAGCTCAATTATTTATTTTGATTTACAGTATATTTTATTGTTTTAATTAAGTTTTATTAAAATATATTTTAAGATATTACCTATAGTTTGTCAGAGAGGCAATCAGGTTGATTTATACTGAAGGCCTTAAAAGTAACATTTTTTATAAGGGCGACTATTTTTGAAGTCTATTATTCATATTGATTGGATCGCGCTGGCACCACGACTTAGACATTTACAAGACTTAGATCGGAAAACCTATATTCAGCAGCGTAAACAATTAATTTATAACTATCGTAATCAGTTGCTAGCTGCACATTTAGGTTGTGTTATTGACCAGCAGGACTTTACTACAACCGAATACGGCAAACCCTATCTTTCAGCCCATCCAGACTATGGCTTTAATCATACGCATAGCCAAAACTTTTATGGATTAGCAACAAGCAAACATATTCAGAATTTGGGGATCGATATCGAAGAACTTAATCGAAATGTACGTTTTGAAGCCCTAGCCCAACACGCTTTTCATCCTGAAGAGCTGAAACAGTGGCAGGCATTAGATTACGATCCTGAATACTGGTTTAAAGTCTGGACCACCAAAGAGGCGGTCCTAAAAGCCTCAGGACTCGGAATCCGGATAAACCTCAATGAGCTGAATACCCAAATCCATCCACATCAGGATGGTGGACGTTGTGAACATCCAGAAATTGGAATTTATGCCTATCAAAATTATATTTTAGCGGGTTGCATGCTCACTGTGGCCTGGCAAAGCGAGCATTCCTGTAAAGGCCTAAGATTTCCAACGATTCAGATTCATCAAGCTGTTTAAAAGTAGAGTAAGCCCAAAATATTTCTTATTGTTTGGCAATCATTAAATTACTCAGCCGGTTAACGAACTGTGGACTCATTCGAGATAAGTGAAATAAAAACTTACTCTTGAATCCGACTGGATGATGGGTCACTTGCCAAATTGAATCTTTTAGCTGTGCCAGTTTGAAAATATCCTGCGCTACATCCTCAGCTTTTAGATGCACGCCCATTTTTTTGATATTTTCGGCCTGCATATCTTCCACCATTGCAGTGCTAACAAAAAGCGGCATCACATCAAATACCCGAATGCCATATTTTTGCCATTCGATATCTAGTCCTTCAGTCAAACCACGAACCGCAAATTTGCTGGTTGCATAGGAAGCCAGATCCGCTTGGCCATAAATCGCCGATGCTGAAGACAGGTTAATGACCCGGGCAAAGGAAGCCTGCTTTAAGTAGGGTAAAGCAGCATGACAGCCATTCAGGACGCCTTTAATATTCACGTCAAGGGTGCGATGGTGATTAGTAATATTCGTTTCTTCAAAAGGACCAGAATATAAAATCCCGGCATTATTTACCAGAATATTGATTTCACCTGACCAGGATGCGAATTCAGATAGAGTAGTTTCCCATGATGCATAATCGGTTACATCCAGAAAGCCAGCTTTGGCATGTTCACCGAGTTGCTGGGCCAATTGTTCTGCCTGTTCAAGATTAATATCATAAATTCCGACTTTATAACCTTGCTGGTAAAATAGCCTGGCTGTCGCGGCACCAATTCCTTGTGCTGCACCACTAATCAATATACTGTGCATGTGCTTGATCTCCTTATTGTCTTTTTTTCTTGAGCATAGCAAGAAACAGGCAAAATAATGCGGCTATTTGGTAAAGAAGAGGTTTTACGGTGGAACAATTACTCCAAGTCATGCGTGAGTTACGTGAAAAATGTCCATGGGATCAGCAACAGACTCCCGAATCTTTAACCAAATATGCGATTGAGGAAGCCTATGAAGTTGAAGCAGCAGTGCGCTCTGGCCAAGCTGATGAGGTGCGGGATGAACTGGGTGATTTGCTGTTACAGGTCGTATTTCAGTCACAAATGTATAGCGAGCAGGGCGCTTTTGATTTTCATGATGTAGTTCAGGCGATTACGGATAAGCTGATTCGTCGTCATCCGCATGTATTTCAGGCTGAACAGTTTGCACAGCTGAGTCCTGAAGATGTCTCGGTACTCTGGAAAGAAATCAAGCAGAAAGAAAAACAGGGTAAGCCACGTTCACGTTTGGATGAGATCAAGCATGCACCTGCACTGCAACAGGCGGATGAGATCCAGAAAAATGTCGCCAAAATCGGCTTTGACTTTCCAGATGTCGCGGGTGCCTATGGCAAGCTGAAAGAAGAACTGGCTGAACTCAAAGAAGCCGTTGCTGGACAAAATTCCGATGAAATACTCGAAGAATTTGGAGACTGCTTATTTTCACTGGTGAATGTTGGTCGTAAACTTGGTGTCTCAAGCGAGATGGCATTATTGGGCACGATCCATAAATTCCGGACTCGCTTTGCCCTGATGGAAGATCGGGCAGAACAACAGCACCTCAATCTGGAAAGCCTGTCATTGGCTGAATTGGATCAGCTCTGGGAACAGGCCAAATTAGAATTAAAACAAAGAGCCGCTCATGAAAAAAGTACAACATCGCATAGGTCCAGCATGGATTAATACTGTCCTGCTAGGTATTTGGCTGGCCTATACTTCAATTGGAACAGTACACGCAACTGCAACCGATTATGCAGAATGGAAAGTACGTCAGCAGCAACATGATGCACGCCTGAAGAAGAAAATCGCTGCTGCTATCCCCGTATCTGAAAACAATCATTATCTGGCTAAACCTGCATTATCCGCCTCTTCAGCTGCTGATAAAATCAGTCTGAACCAGGCCAGTATTGAACAGTTACAGCAGTTAAATGGCATCGGGCAGAAGAAAGCGGAAGCGATCATTGAATACCGGCAGAAAAACGGTAAATTTAAAACAATTGAAGATATTCAACAGGTCAAAGGAATCGGACCGGCCTTATTTGCCAAAAACAAGGATAAGCTGGCTTTGTAACCCTGCTGAATTTATTGTAAATAAGCCATCCATCTGAACCATGAGAATGACATAATCAAATTGCCCTTTAGCGGTGTAAGCGATATGATTAGCGTCATCTTAGAATTTTACGTTCAGACGTAGGAGACAGCGTCTTTTGCAAACTTTGCGCGCGTCAAAATGTGGTTTATCAACCGCTCAATTACCTTCTTATATTCTCGATGTGATTGATGCCTTAACCAAGGCAGGCTATGAAGCTTATATCGTAGGTGGTGGTGTCCGGGATCTGATGCTGGGTTTAAATCCCAAAGATTTCGATGCAGTGACCAATGCTACACCAGCTCAGGTTAAAGAAGTGTTCGGACGGCGTTGTCGGATTATCGGACGACGTTTCGAGCTGGCGCATGTCTATTCGGGCCGTGAACTGGTTGAAGTGGCAACTTTCCGTGCGCCTCCTAAAAAAGCGGTGACCTCTGCAGCAGGGATGATCCTGCGCGATAATAACTGGGGCACCATTGAGCAGGATTTTGCTCGTCGAGATTTTTCGATCAATGCCATGTATTACCAGCCACGCAAAGGTATCGTGCTGGATTTTTGCAATGCAGTAGATGATATTAAACACAAAACGCTGCGTTTACTGGGTGATCCGACTCTAAGATTTGAGGAAGATCCGGTCCGGATGCTGCGAACTTTACGTTTTGCAGCCAAACTCAATTTCAGTATTGATAAAGCCATTCTGGATATTTTCACTCCAGAAATGACCCAGCTTCTACGTGATGTGTCTCCACACCGTCTCTATGATGAATCGCAAAAGCTATTCACTATGGGACATCTGAATCGTGTGATGCCAATGCTGATCGATTTTGGCATCTGGCGTCAGCTGTTTGCCGATATCAAGCCAAACATTACTGCATTTATTGAACTGGCAGCGAAAAATACCGATCAGCGTATTTCGATTGGCAAGACCATCAATCCGGCTTTCTTCTATGCGGTATTGTTGTGGCAACCGTTCCTGGAGCGCTGTGATTTTTATCTGTCTAAAGGGGTAGTGCCTGCGGAAGCACGTGCGCAAGCAGGACTGGATGTACTGAAACGTCAGGCTACCCGTACTGTGATTCCACGCTTTGCGGAAACTTTCATTCGTGAAGTCTGGGAAATGCAAACCCGCTTGCTCAATCCAAAACCGCAACAGATTGAAGCATTATCAGGTCATGCACGTTTCCGTGCCGGCTTTGACTTTTTGTTGCTGCGTGAAAAATCAGGCGATGAAACTGCACAAGGTATGGGAAGCTGGTGGGAAGCCTATCAGCAAATGGGTAGCGATGAAAAAGAGCGTGCCATTGCCCAATATAACCGTCAGCGTGCCAAGAGCCGTCGTAAGGCTTCTCAGGAAGAACACTTGGAACAGCGCCTGGCTGCACAAGATGTAGCAACCGAGATTGAACCTCTGGTGAATGAGCCGGAACCACGTAGCCGTCGTGCGCGTAAAGCCAAATTTGAGAATGAGCGTAGCAAACCGGTTTCTCATGTGGCGGCCAGTGCCGGCGGCGACATTGGTGCAGACCATCCAATTACCAAGCGTAAACGGGTGCAGCGTGATTTAAGCCAGGTTATTTTTGGGCCTACACAATGACAGTGACCTATATCGGTTTAGGAAGTAACCTGGGCGATTCACGCCAGATTCTGGCTGAAGCCGTGCAAAAGCTAGCAAGTTTGGGGCAGGTAAAAACCTCACACTTGTACCAAAGCCCACCCATGGGGCCACAAGATCAGCCGAATTATTTTAATGCTGTCGTACAGTTAATTACGGATCTGGCACCGCTGGATCTGTTGGATCGTTTGCAAGCCTTCGAACAAGAGGCTGGGCGTGTACGTCTACGTCATTGGGGTGAACGTACCTTGGATCTGGATCTGCTCATTTACGGTGATGAACAGATTCAAAATGAACGGTTAACCGTACCGCATGTGGGCGTGCTGGAACGTGATTTTGTATTGGTGCCATTACTGGATATTGATGCCAACTTGCAGCTGGATGGAAATACATTAAAAGACCTGGACATCGTCAAGCAATCAACCTTAACGGTTTTTGACCGCACGAATTGGGCAAATATTTAATTTTTATATTGGCATGTTCGAGAGAACTTCAATAATAGAGGAACATCTTCATGATCAGTCTCAGTGATTTAAGACGATATAAAGCGGAAGGACGCAAATTTTCTTGCCTGACTTGCTATGACGCCAGTATGGCCAAAGCCATGGAAATTGCTGAAGTTGACAGTATTCTGATTGGCGACTCTTTGGGTATGTCGATTCAAGGTCGTGATTCAACCTTGCCTGTGACTGTAGAAGATATGGCTTACCATACCGCAGCGGTACGCCGTGGCAATCAGCATGCACTGATTATGACTGATCTGCCATTTATGAGTTATGCCACTCTGAATGATGCATTACAAAGCTCAAAAACGGTGATGCAGGCCGGTGCACAAATGGTCAAGATGGAAGGTGGTGCCTGGTTGGCGGAAACCGTTCAGGTTCTAACCCGTAACGGGATCCCAGTCTGTGTTCACTTGGGTCTCACACCGCAGTCGGTGCATGTCTTTGGTGGCTATAAGCTACAGGCCCGTACCCGTGAAGCGGCCGATCAACTGATTGCTGACTGTAAGGCAGTGGTTGAAGCCGGTGCAGCAGTGCTGTTGCTGGAATGCGTGCCTGCACAATTGGGTCAGGAAATTACTGAACTTTTCCCACATATTCCAGTGATTGGTATTGGAGCAGGGGCAGCCACTGATGGCCAGGTATTGGTCGTTCAAGACATGCTTGGTCTAACCTTTGGCCATACCGCGAAATTTGTACGTAACTTTATGAAAGAACAGTCTGGTGCGACTGCAATTCTGGATGCATTTAAAGCCTATCATGCGGCTGTTTTAGATGGTTCATTCCCAGCACCTGAACAAACATTCCAAGTCGAGTTGTAACATGAAAACAGAAACAACCATCCAAGGATTATCTGCTTCGCTCAATCCTGCACGTTCTGCGCGTAAAATTATTGGTTTTGTCCCGACCATGGGCAACCTGCATCAGGGGCATCTGAATCTGGTGCGTGAGGCGCGTAAACTGTGTGATGTCGTTGTTGTGAGTATTTTCGTTAATCCGATCCAGTTCGGACCTAATGAGGATTTTGATAATTATCCACGTACTTTAGAGCAGGATCAGCAGTTACTGGCAGATGTGGGTTGTGACATTGTCTTTGCCCCAACTGTAGAGCAGATGTATGGTAACAAGCCACGTCTAACCAATATCAGTGTGTCTGGTATCACCAATGACCTATGTGGCTTACAGCGTCCGGGTCATTTTGATGGTGTAGCGGTCGTGGTGACCAAATTATTTAATATTGTTCAGCCCAACTATGCCTTCTTTGGTCAGAAAGACTATCAGCAACTGGCTGTGATCCGTCAGTTTGTTCAAGACCTCAATATTCCGCTGGAAGTGATTGGTGTACCGATTGCTCGTGCTGAAGATGGTCTGGCACTTAGTTCGCGTAATGGCTATCTAAGCGAGCAGGAACGTGCAACAGCACCAGTCATTTTCCAGAGTCTGAAAACTGCTGAGCAGCAGTTACATGCAGGTAAAACTTTGGAGGAGGCACGGGCAGGTATCCGTCAAACTTTGACAGATGCAGGTCTGGTAGTGGACTATGTAGAAGCCCGTACACCGGAATTGCAAAAAATTGATGAGTTTAATCAGGATGTCGTGATTTTAATCGCGGCAAAATTAGGAAAAACTCGTCTGATTGATAATCTGCAGATCAAATACGCAGCTGGATAAGTAAAAGGATCGTAAGGCATGAAGCGCATTTTAATTGTGACAGGACAATCTGGCTCAGGTAAATCTTCTGCATTGCAGGTACTTGAAGACTTGGGTTATTACTGTATTGATAATCTGCCTTTGGCCTTACTTCCTGAAATTGTGGCGAAGCTGGACTGTGAAAATAATCTGGAACAGTTGGCGCTTGGGGTGGATGTACGTAGTACCCGTGCAGATTTGCAGGAATTCGACCATGTGTTTGAACAGCTGCAACAGCATGGTACGGTGGATGTCATCTATCTGACCACGCAGGATCAGGAGCTGATTGCCCGTTTTAGTGCATCACGCCGTCCGCATCCTTTGGCTGCCCGTTTCAAGAGTCTGCATCAATGTATTCAGGAAGAAAAAGTCCTGCTGATGCCAATCCAGCTCCGCTCTACAGTGCATATCGATACCACCGATAAAAGCGTACATGATCTGAAACATACCTTGCTGTACAAGCTGGGGCAGACCGATAACCTGATTGTGATTCTGCAATCTTTTGGCTATAAGCATGGCATTCCTTTAGATGCTGACTATGTTTTTGATGTCCGTCATTTGCCGAATCCGCATTGGGAACTGGAACTGCGTAAATATTCAGGCCTTGATCAGCCGGTACAGGAATTCCTGGAAAAAAGTGATCAGGTCGAAGACATGTTCCAGGATATTTATCACTTTTTAGACAAATGGCTGCCGACCTTTGCTGAGGGTCATCGTCATTATATGACCATCTCAATTGGTTGTACTGGCGGCCAGCATCGTTCTGTTTATATTGTGGATAGACTAAAAAAAGCGCTTGAGGCAAAATGGTCTATTCAAGTCCTCCACCGAGAAATGAAGCACTGGTCATGATTGATACGACTGTTGACGTAATTAATAAACTAGGTTTACATGCGCGTGCATCAGGTAAACTCATTGAAGTTACCACCAAATTTCGTTCCAGTATCCAGATTGGCAAGTCGGACAAATTGGTTGATGCCAAAAATATTATGTCCTTGCTGATGCTTGGTGCGGGCAAAGGAACAACTTTACGCTTAGTGATTGAAGGTGCAGATGAGGAAAAGGCCTTATCTGAAATTCAGGCACTGTTTGCGGCAAAATTTTATGAGGCAGATTAATCGTGGCACGTCGACCGAGCAGTTTAACTGAAGAAGACTTTGAATCTTTAGAGGGACGCGCAAGTAAAACCGAACAGAAAAAAGCAGTTCAGCGTATGGCTGCTTTAGGCGCACAGTTGGCAGAACTGAGTGCAAAACAAATTAAAAATTTACCCGTTGAAGAACGTCTTATTGAAGCTTTGCTGGATGTCCAGCAAATCAGTTCACATGAAGCACGCCGTCGTCAATTTTCACGTATTGGTAAATTACTTCGTAATGAAAATGAAACCGTGATTCTGTCTTATCTGACTCCGAAACAGGGTTTGAAAAAGACAGCACAATTGCAGCGTTGGGTTGACCGTATCGTGAAAGATGGTGATCCTGCAATTAATGAATTTACCAAAACCTATAATGCGACAGAGCGTCATACCTTACGTCAGCATTATTTACGTGTGCATCGTGATCTAAAAAATCAGGCACCGGAAGAAGAAGTGGCAGCCTCAAAGCAAAAGCTGTTTAACTATGTGCAGCAAGTTGCCCTGATTTCAGATAACTGATTGTAAACTGAATTAAAGAAAAGCGACATTTTGTCGCTTTTTTATTCACTCTAATTAATTTTTATTTTCCATGGAAATTCAAGAATGTTCCTATAAGTCATTGTTAACTGTAAAAAAATGTAAACTTTTAATATTTTTGATTACGTAAAAAATTGGTTTTAGTGCATAAATAAACTATTTAAATCACTCAATATTTTATGATTATTAAGAATATTTAAAAAATAGAAATAAATTTAGGTCAAAGTTAATATGATTGGCGATCTATTTTTTCAGAAGGTGACAATAAGTATTTTCTATATATTTGAAAATTCAAAAGCTTTTATTTACCTAAAGATCAGAAGAAAAATGAGCTGTTTTTATCTTCCTCAGATTTCAGAACTCAGATGATATTGAAACAATTTGAAATGAATTCAGGAATTTCAAATAATTATATGTAATTTTTTATAAGAGGAATATTTTCTCAAGTAATTCTTAATATTTAAATATCAAGGTATTGAAGCTATCAATGTATCTTTAGAGAAATAAGTTAACAAATCCTTTGGTCGATAAATGAGATTTTAACGTTGATTAAATATAGAATCTTTGTTATTGATTGTATTAATTTAGTCGGTTGTAATTTTTATTCTATATTCCATAACATCCAGAGAGGCAGACATGGAACTAAAACTGCTAGAGATCGGTCAGAATACGGAGCAGTTAAGCTCGTGCCGTATATCTCTCATTTTAGGTGTCTATACCTCTGACAATTTATTAGACACCTTCTGTAAGGTCGCCCGTAAAGTACTCGGCGTTAAGACCTGTATCATCGGATTCCATATGGAACCCTATATCTGGTACAGCTGTCCGCTCGGTTTTCGCGGTTTGCACGTACCACAGAATGTGGACATCCCTAAATATCTACAAGAAATGGATGTGATCGATCAAAATCATCCTGCATATGTAGAACTATCAGATCATGTGAACAGCCTTGGCGTAGTCCATCAGCGGCTCGTAGCATTCAATTTGAAATCAGCCCAAGGACAGTCTTTGGGGCAGGTGGTTTTCTTTGACGATCAGACTGAAGTATTTGATCAGGAAGCTATTATTATCGTCCAGCAATTTGCTGAATCTTTAGTAAAACGAGTTAAACTGAATGAGGAACATACACAGCTGAAAGAGTTATACGAACAGCAATGTGCACAAAACTTCAGTAAAACCAAATTCTTCCAAATTATTGCTCATGACCTGCGTGCACCTTTCCATGGTCTGTTAGGCTTCTCGGAAGTGCTGGCACAGGAACGTGACACTCTGGATGAATCCAGTATCCAGAGTATTTCTGATTATTTATATGATACGGCTCAATCGACGTATAACTTGTTAGAAAGTCTGTTGACCTGGGCGATGGCCGAGGGTGGACGTTTCGTTTATCATCCGATTAACTATGAATTAAAACAGTCTACTAAAATTGTCTGTGATGTACTGAAAAGTCTGGCGTTGAAAAAGAATATTGAGCTGATTGACCAGGTTCCTGAAGATATTAAGGTGCATGCTGATATCAATATGATTACTTCGGTCTTGCAGAACCTGGTATCGAATGCGCTGAAATTTACTCCAGTTGATCAGGGTGGCCAGGTGATTCTGGCTGCTGAAATGGAAGGTGAGCAAGTCAAGATTACTGTTCAGGATACTGGTCTCGGTATGACTGAAGAGCAAATGGAAAATCTGTTTAGACCTAATCTCACAGTGAGCTTAAAAGGCACAGACAATGAGAAAGGCGCAGGTCTGGGTCTGGTACTGTGTAAGCGTTTTGTAGACCTGAACCATGGACAGATTGTCGTAGATTCTAAAGAAGGCGCTGGAACCACCTTTACTGTGCATTTACCTAAAGTGACCAATGATCATCAGGCATTGGTACTTGAAGACCTGCATACTGAAAAGTCCTGAAAATCATAAATTTCTATTAAAACCGTTCCCACTCGGCCTGAACTCCTGCTATAACTAAATAAAAGTTTTGAGGGAATCACCGAGTGATGGATGCGGTACAATTGCAGAAAACCTTAAGAGCCAGTCAGTATGCAGAACAGGTATTGGCCAATCATCAAGATCTATTGAATCAGGATTATGCAATTGATCAGTTTCAGGGATCACTCGGCACTGAACAGATTCAAGACTTAATCTATTCCAATCTATTAAATATCAGCGATGAAACCATGTGGATGCGTAGTTTACGTATTCTGCGTGCTCGCCTGATGTTCCGCTGGATCTGGCAGGATGCCAATCAACTCACCGATGTCATCACACTGACCCGCGAGCTGTCTGATTTCGCTGATGCCTGTATCTGTGCTGCCAAAGAGTTTGCCCGTATTCCTCTAGTCGCCAAATATGGCCAGCCAATTGGCTATAACGGTAAAGTTCAGGATCTCATTATTATTGCAATGGGCAAGCTGGGCGCTCAGGAACTCAACCTTTCCAGTGATATTGACCTGATTTTTGCCTTTGATGAACAGGGTGAAACGGATGGGCGCAAATGCATTGATGTTCAGCAGTTCTGCATTCTATGGGGGCAAAAGTTAATCTATCTGCTAGACCATATCACTGCTGAAGGTTTTGTATTCCGTGTTGATATGCGTCTGCGACCTTGGGGTGATGGTTCTGCTCTGGCCATCAGTCATGCCGCACTAGAAAAATATCTTAGCCAGCATGGGCGTGAATGGGAACGCTATGCTTGGATCAAAGCCCGCATCGTCAATCCGAGTCCAGAAGGTGATGAACTGCTGGATATGACCCGTCCTTTTGTATTCCGTAAATATGTCGATTACAGCGCTTTTGAAGCCATGCGCGAAATGAAGGCGATGATTGAGCGTGAAGTACAGCGCCGTAATATTGAAGATGATATCAAGCTTGGCGCAGGCGGGATTCGTGAAGTTGAATTTATAGTGCAGGTTTTTCAGCTGATTTATGGCGGAGCCAAGTTAGAGCTGCAAGACCGGCAATGTCTGGTTAGTCTGAATCATCTGGATGAGGCTGAACTGCTGGATGAGCAGGCAGTGACTGACCTCGAAGATGCCTATTTATTCCTGCGCCGGGTAGAGCATGCTATTCAAGCGCTGCATGATCAACAGACCCAGTGTTTGCCGACTGAGCCAGATTTACGTCAACGTATTGTGGATACTTTGGGCTTTTCAGACTGGTCCGCCTTTATGGAAGTGCTGGATCAAAAACGCGCTAAAGTGATTTACCAGTTTGAGCACTTGATCAAGGAAAATGGACCAGAGCCTCAAGGCAAAAGTTTTTCTCAACTCGAACAACAGCTGAATGAAGTTTTAGATGATCATGCGAAAAATCTGGTACATGAATTCTGGCATGGACATGCCTTAAAAAAACTGCCAGCCAAAGCTATTCAACGTTTAAAAACATTTTGGCCTTATCTGATAGAGGCGATTCTGGAATCAGATAAACCACAAGTTGCACTGGTTCGCCTGATGCCATTGGTTGAATCAGTCATGCGTCGTACGGTGTATCTGGTGATGCTGATTGAAAGTAAAGGTGCTTTACAGCGTTTGGTGAAAATGGCGACTGTCAGCCCCTGGATATGTGAGGAACTTACCCATTATCCGGTGTTACTGGATGAGTTCTTGTCGATGGATTTTGAATTGCCTAAGCGTCAGGATCTGGAAGATAGCCTGCGTCAGCAATTGCTCAGAATCGAAATTGATCAGGTTGAAGACCAGATGCGGGTGCTGCGCCTATTTAAAAAATCCAATGTACTTGCGGTAGCGGCCAGTGATGTGTTGGCAGAAAGTCCTTTAATGAAAGTCTCGGATGCCTTAACGGATATTGCAGAAGTCTCAGTGAATGCTGCGCTACATCTGGCTTATCAGATTGTGGCCAAACGACATGGTTTTCCGCTGGATGCAGAAGGGCAGCGCTGCTCGATAGAACATACGGCTTTTGCCGTCATTGGCTATGGCAAAGTCGGTGGCATTGAGTTGGGCTATGGTTCGGATCTGGATCTGGTCTTCATTCATTATATGGGCGAGCAGGCTGATACGGACGGTCTCAAGCCGATTAGCGGTTTTGAGTTTGCCATGCGTGTGGCACAGAAGTTTATGTCGCTCATGACCACACAAACACTGGATGGACGTGTCTATGAAGTCGATACTCGTCTACGTCCTTCTGGAGAAGCAGGGCTGCTGGTCACTAGCCTGAAAGCATTTGAGCAATATCAGTTGAAAAATGCATGGCTATGGGAGCATCAAGCCTTGGTACGCGCACGTTCCATTGCCGGAGAAGATAGCCTGAGAGAGACATTTGAAGCACTACGCTGTAAAATTCTTACCCAGAAACGCGATATCTGTCATGTACGTAGTGAAGTTCTGAAAATGCGTCAGAAAATGAAAGATCATCTGGGTTCTTCCAAAGAGCAAAAAAAAGATGGGATTTTTCATTTAAAACAAGATGCAGGTGGTATCGTTGATATCGAATTTATGGCACAGTATGCGGTGTTAGCTTGGAGTGGGACGAATAAAGATCTCGCCCATTACTCCGACAATGTAAGAATCCTTGAGGATGCCGCAAAATCAGGTTGCTTATCCAGCGACGATGCGACTGCTCTGATTCAAGCTTATCTCCGTGAACGCGCCGAGAGCCATCGCTTAGCCCTTGCAAATCAATCCATGCAAGTGTCTGCAAGCGACTGGCACGATACCCGAAAGACCGTTTGCAAGTTATGGCAAAGACTGATTGATCCAAGTGCAGTATTTGCACTGGATAGTGAATAATTGTGAAAAATTGGAGTTTGTGGCATGAATTTGGCTGATCGTGATGGTTTCATTTGGCAAGATGGACAACTAGTAGACTGGCGTGAGGCGAAAACTCACGTATTAACACATACTTTGCATTACAGCATGGGTGTGTTTGAAGGTGTCCGTGCTTATGAAACCCCGAATGGAACGGCTATTTTCCGTCTGAAAGAACACACCAAACGTTTGCTCAATTCTGCAAAAATCTATCAAATGAAAGTTCCATTTGATCACGCAGCTTTAGAACAAGCTCAAATTGATGTGGTTCGTGAAAATAAATTGGCATCTTGCTATTTACGTCCAATTATTTTTATTGGCTCTGAAAAATTAGGTATTGCTGCTACTGACAATACTATTCATGCTGTAGTTGCAGCGTGGAGCTGGGGTGCTTATCTTGGTGATGATGCGATGGCGAAAGGTATTCGTGTAAAAACTTCATCATTCACACACCATCATCCAAACGTGACGATGTGTAAAGCCAAAGCATCTGGTAACTACACATTATCGATTCTTGCTCACCAAGAAGTGGCACATTCTGGTTATGACGAAGCAATGCTGCTTGATCCGCAAGGCTATGTATGCCAAGGTTCAGGCGAAAACGTATTCCTGGTACGTGATGGCGTAATTCATACTCCAGACATCGCTGGTGGCGCATTAGACGGTATTACACGTCAATCGATTATTACCATTGCTAAAGATCTTGGTTATGAAGTGGTAGAACGCCGTATTACCCGTGACGAGTTCTATATTGCAGATGAAGCATTCTTTACTGGTACTGCAGCTGAAGTCACACCAATCCGTGAATATGATGACCGTCAAATTGGTGAAGGGGTACGTGGTCCAATTACGACTCAAATCCAGAAAGCCTACTTTGATGCGGTTCAGGGTAAAGACCCTAAATATGCACACTGGTTAACTTATGTAAAATAAGTTAAATCTATGAAAAAGGGACTCATTTGAGTCCTTTTTTTATTTTAGTGACTCTTTCTCAAAATATTAAACTATTAGGTTGTTAGGTAGAGAAGCCAATAAATTGCAGAAAAAATGACGACTCTCATATTTTGGAAAGTTATATATTCACTATAAAAATAAACGAATAAGCGTAACGAACAACTAAAATTAGTGTTGCTCTATACTTATCATTCAAATATGAACTTTATTTCGATCTAGTTTGCTGGAAAAATATTCAATTCTGGTGATGAAAAAATGAAGATTATATTTCTTTATGAGATTTGCGGTAAACTGTGCGGAAATGAAAAGCAATAGGCTCAGTCAGTACCAGTAATGGTATGATACTGATATTGCATAGGTGGATGATGGGTGCATGAACGCAAAGCAAAATGACCTTAAGACTCAGGGTGAACAATCACCTGAGCAAAATATTGTGATCTGTATGAAATGGGGCACAAAATATGGGTCTGAATATGTCAATCGCCTTTACAATATGGTGAAGCGACACACAACTGTTGATTTTCAAATGGTGTGTTTAACTGACCGTACTGAAGGGATTGATCCAAATGTGCAATGCTTTTCTATTCCACCGTTGGATTTGCCAGAAGGGGCGCCAGAACGTGGCTGGAATAAGCTGTCTACCTTTGAACCTGATCTCTATGGTTTAAAAGGAAATGCTTTATTTTTAGATCTGGATGTGGTGATTGTCGATAATATTGATGAATTCTTTACACATCCGGGTGAGTTTCTGATTATCCATGACTGGAAACGACCATGGCGTATTACGGGTAATAGTTCAGTTTATCGCTTTAAGCTCGGAGCTTTTCCTGGTCTTTTGCCATATTTCCGCGAACACTTTGATGAAATCCGTCAAAAATTCCGTAATGAGCAGGCTTATCTTTCTTGGTATGTAGACCAGGAGAAGAAACTTGGTTATTGGCCGGATAGCTGGTGCAAAAGTTATAAATACCATTGCCTACAAAAAATTCCGATGGCTTATTTCAAACCGCCAGTAAAGCCTGAGGGCGTAAAAATTATTATTTTCCATGGGGAGATTAACCCACCTGATGCCATTAATGGTGGTGGTGGTAAATGGTATCGCTATGTGTTGCCATCCCAATGGATCAAGGATGCTTGGCAGTAATTCAAATTAAATGGTTTAAACATGCCTGTAAGAAAGAAAAGTAAGTTTGAACAATGGTTTTCATTTAGCCGACATCAGCGTCGCTTTGGTGCCGACAAGGTTTATGCCCAATTCGATGATATTGATATTGCGCAATTAAAAACTGAAATGATCGCGGGCGATACTCCGAATTACACGCATGGTTCGGCCAAAGATCTCAACGAACATATCGAACAGCTGCAATCAGAATTTATTGGGCAGCCTAAATTAAATTATTACCATGCCAGTCTGATTGTCTTGATTCGCCGTGAGGTCGATACTCAAAATAATTATGCGAAATTTAAGGCATTATGGATGACTGAATGTGATTTTCTTATACAGTCATTAAATATCCGCTGGCTAATTTCGGCATGTGATACTTTTATTGATTTTGATGAAGATATTACTTTAAAAGCGATTCTTATGAATGCTGTGGTCCTTATTAATACTTTAAAACTACAGGAAACTGAGCGTTTTTTATGTGATCAGTCTTTAGCAGTAAATCAGAAACATCAGCATTTATTACAAAACCAGCGTTATGCACTATTTGACGGTACATCTGCATTTGCGGTAGGTACAGATGATACTTTGCGAAATATGCGCTGGCGTTTGGAACAGATCTGCGATATTCATCCACTTGGGCAAATTGTACTGGAAATTTTTGATCGGCTTCAGCTTGAGCAAAATAATAATGTCTATTCCCGTTTTAAGCAGCGTCATACGCGTGAAAAAACCAGGTGGTGGTAAATATGGATATTTTAATTATTCATTTAAATACTGCGACAGAGCGTTTAGATTTTCAAAACAGACAATTTAAACAGCTAAATTTAGCTTTTGAAATTGTAGAGGCACGTTCAGTAAGTGACATAAGTGAGGAAAGCTATCAGTCTTTAGGTTTTGGTTGGCAACGTCCTTTGCGTAAAGTTGAAGTTGCTTGTTTTTTAAGTCATCAAAAAACGTGGGAGACTGTTTTAAAAAAGCAAAAACCCTGTTTAATTTTAGAAGATGATGCTGTTTTAGCAAAACATGTACCTGAGTTACTTAGAAATATTGAGAATGCTGATTTTCAGGATATTGATCTAATTAATCTAGAAATTCGTAGTCGTAAGAAGATTATTTCCAAAGCAGTATTTCATGATTTTCAGGATAGCAAAACCAAGTTATTTAAACTCTATCAAGATCGTACAGGAGCAGCTGGCTATATTCTTTATCCATCAGGTGCACAGAAACTTTTAGATCGGCTCGCTGTGTCGGCACCTGCAATTGCGGATGGATTTATCTTTAGTCATTATGGATTAAAAAGCTTACAAGCAGAACCAGCAGCGATTATTCAGGAAGATCAAATGGTGCCATATGGTTTGGTCCCTGCAGCTCAATTTGATTCTATCATCGGTCGCTCTGAGCATTTTAAACCTGAATACGCATCCTTTAATGAAAAGTTTAAATTTAAGCAGCGACGTTTAGCTGGGCAAATTGCAATGGCATTTAGATATATCCAAGTAATAGCTAAAGCTGAAAAGCGATTTATTAAGTTAGATAAAAAAGATTTTATATAAGATTGTAAGAAATGAAGAAGAAAGTTGTTTTAGCTATTTTTACTTTACAAGGGAATGGTGCTGAACGTTTTGCTTTAACCTTGGCAAAAGGTTTAATAGATGCTGGGCATGAAGCTCATATCGTACACTTTAAAAATATAATTGATTTACCTATACCTGAAGGGGTTAATCTGCATTTTTTTGACTATCAGAAATATCGCCTAATTCCAAAAAGTTTACGTCCAAAATGGGCAGCTAAAGCATTTGATCGATTTGTCTTAAAAAAGATTGGTACACCAGATCTTGTGCTTTCAAATTTATTTCCTGTCGATTTTATATTGTCAAAAAGTCGACTACCGAATATTCATTTAGTGATTCATAATACTACTAGTCTCGAATATGGGGAGAAACTGAATAAGTTAAAGAATCAACTTGCCCAAGTTTATCTATCGAAACCTTGTGTAGCTGTTAGTCAGGGGGTTGAGAAAGATTTTCGGGAAGTTTTTGGTTCTGAAAGTCGAATAACTACTATTTATAATCCGATTGATATTGAGCAAGTAGTTTCAACAGCTAATGAATATCTGCCAGATATTGATGAACCATATATTGTGAATGTAGGAAAGTTTAAGCAGCAAAAACGACATGATATTTTAATTAAAGCTTATGCCCAAGCAAATATTAAAGAAAAGCTAGTTTTAGTCGGTACGGGCGAGTTGTTAGAATCCTCTAAGCAATTAGTCAAAGATTTAAAAATTGAAGATAAAGTAATTTTTACAGGTTTTAAAAAGAATCCATATCCATATATTAAACATGCCAAATTTATGGTAGTTTCTTCAGATTTTGAAGGGTTTAGCATTGCAATTTTAGAGGCCTTAGCTTTAGGGACACCAGTAATAAGTACAGATTGCCCTTCTGGTCCAAGAGAAATTCTTCAACTCAAAAATTTAGCAGAGCCTGGAAATATTAACTCTATTGCCGAAAAGATAAATGAAGTATCTGCAAGTGTTTCTGTATTTCGGTTAAGTATAAATAAGCAATTTAAACTTGAATATGTAACAGATAAATACTTAAATTTGTTGTGAAATACTATTCATTAATTAGTAGGTAAAATGCAGTGACCAATAAAAAATTAAGTATATTAATTCCAGTATATAATGTAGCTAATTATTTGTCGGAATGCTTAGACTCTATAATGGAGCAAGTAGACAATAGTTGTGAAGTTATAATTTATGATGACTGTTCTACTGATTCAAGTCGTGAAATATTATTAGATTATAAAAATCAATTTCCACAAATTCAATTAATTTTAGGTGAGAAAAATAAAGGAGTTTCTTTAGCTAGAAATATATTATTTGATAAATCACAGGGAGATTATATTTGGTTTATTGATTCCGATGATTTTCTTAATAAGGATAGTATAAATAAGGTCTTAGATAGTTTAAAAGAGAAAACTTATTATGATGTTATTATTTTTGATTTTATATTTTTTGATAAAAGTAAGGATCAATATAATATTGAAAAATGCTATCTTAATAATGGTAAAAACTATTTAAATATTTTGACGCATCTTAGAAAAAATTATATATGGAATCAAGTATTTAATAGAAGGAGTTTAGAGGGAATTAGATTTGCAAGTAAAAAAAGATTTGAAGATATTATTTTTGTAACTGATATCTCAGATAGAATTCAAAGTATTAAATATATTGAAGCTCCACTAATTAATTATAGATATAGAACGGGTTCCAGTGTAAACAGCTTTAAGTCTATTGAATATGTAGATGATTATTTGTTTGCCTTAAATTATAGATGTAATTTTATTAAAAATTCTCTAAAGATAGAAAAAAAAGGATATCTAAAGTATAAGATCTTTAATTCATATGTATCATTAATAAGAAATCTTAATAGTGATTATAAAAAACATCAAGATATTAATGAAACAAAAAAAGTATTAAGATATATAAAAGAAAATTATTATGATTGTTTTTTAAGTTTTGCAAATATGAATATTTTAGAAATAGATATTTTTAGATATATTAATCTAAGGATAAAGTTATACAAAATAAATAAAATTTTTAGTAAGTATGACTGCTAGCAGTCATACTTGAAGTTTAGAAGAGAGTCTTGAAAAAATATTTTTTTTTCATATATTTTTTCAAGAGAACCTCTATCAGTTCCAATAATTTTAATTAATTTTGGAAATGTTTTAGGAGGTTGATTTATACCCATATTTATACATAACTTAAGCGTATTCCAATTATTTGTAGCTTGAAATAGAAGAGCATTCTTATCACAATTAATTAAAGTAAAGGAAGCCTCTGCTTTTCGCATTGCTACTTGACATGCAACATAAATAATTAAATATTCTAGGTCTCCAATTTTTTGAAAATAATTCTCAGGATTTTGATAATTATTTTTAATATTATTAATATAATTTAATTTACCAATTTTTATAGCATCAATTAGTTCTTTTTTCCAAACTAAAAAAAACTCATTAAATTTAGAGGTTGCAAGCAACCAGCTCTCTATAACTGGAAAATTAGAGTCGGTTGTATTTCCACTACGATAATAGCCAAAAGCATCTGTAGAATTGTTTTCTATAATTTTATATACCCAATCTAAGCTTTCATAAAGAATGACACTTGCATCAATCCATATGCCACCATAATTATATAATAGGTCTAATCTTAATATATCGGTTTTTAATTGAGGAGTTATCTCTCCGAAATCCTCATAAGATATTTTACTAAAACTCTTAATATTAGTTTCATTGAGTATATTAACTTCATACTCAGGATGTAACTTCCTAATTTTTTCTAGGCAGGTTTTTAAGAATTCGGAAAGTGGACCTTGCCAATATACCCATATTATTTTTTCGATCTGTGGTGCTTTAGTTAGTGGATTTAAAACTATTACATCAGCATTATTATCTGAATCCATATTTTTTTTTCTGATTCTTAAAAAGAAACGGATCAGATAATTAAGCATGTGCTTTCTTTTCATTTTAATCAAATAACATTAATTCAATAGTGATCATATTATAAAATATATTTTTATAAACCTTAATTAAAATTTATTTGTATACATTTTTTAATTGTTCTAATTTCCTAAACCTTTTATATCCCCACAAATACTGCTCTGGAGCAATGTTAATCATTCGCTCCATTTCCTTGTTTAAGGTATCTACAGAAAGCTGTAAGTCTTTAGAGAGAATATCTGTTGATAACTCAGTTACATGAATATCAAAGCCGTTTAGATCATCATGACGTAAACAGCTTAAGCCAATCACAGAGCATTGGGTTTTTGCAGCTAACTTAGACAGTAGGGTAGAAGATAGAGCATTCTGTCCATAAAAAGATGAGTAAATACCACCACTTTCTTTGGGTACATGGTCAGGAAGAATGGCAGCGAATCCCCCTTGTTTTAGATGCTTGAATAAAGCCCGTACTCCCGTTTCATCAGTTGGGACAAGGGTAGCATTTAAACGCTGCCGTGCTTCGAGCATAAACCGATCGACATCAGGACTTTTACTTGGCTTATACATGATGACCGGGCTAGTGTGTTGATTCACCCAGGCGTTAAGTAACTCCCAAGTACCAAAATGAGGAACGACTGCTAAAGTTCCATTCGGATTTTTTAGTGCATCAGTGAAAATCTCTGGATGATGAATATTCCGGATTTGTTTTAATGCGAACTCAGGTTCAGAGCCCCAAATTTTGACTGACTCGGCATAGGTCATGCATTGGCTTTGAACACTTCGTTTTGCCAGTCGTGTGCGTTCCGTTGCTGACAGTTCAGGATAGGCAATTCTTAAATTAATTTCTGTAGTACGGCGAATCGATGAATTCGTGATATAGAGAAGTGATCCAACACTTTTCGCCAAATTTTGAATGAATCTTAACGGGAGTTTGGAGAGGTTCTTGAGTAATGCGTACATGGTGGGCAGCTTGCCTGATTAAGATTCTTGATCAGGATTGCCTTTAAGCACCATATAAATCAAACCTACAAAAATGACAAGTGCACCTAAAATACTGCTCAGGCAGAAGTACACAATACGGTCATTGGTGTCCAAGTTAAACAGGTTGTTTGCAAGGATATAGCGCATGAACAGCCATTGTACGACTGAAAACACAATCAGCATGATGCCACGGTTACGAACAGCAGGACGCATCGCCATTGCCAAATTACCTAAAAATAGAAACTGAAGCTATTATGCCACTGTCGTGCAGGCTTCTCAATGCAATAAAAAAGCCCTGCTAGAACAGGGCTTTTTTACTTAAATCATCAAGAAATTATTCTTGAGATTCAGCTTTTGGTTTTTCACGTAGGCGAATACCCAAATCACGTAGTTGAGTTGATTCAACTGGTGCAGGTGCTTGAGTCAATGGACATTCAGCAGTTTTGGTTTTCGGGAAGGCAATCACGTCACGGATTGAAGATGCACCAGTCATCAACATCACCAGACGATCCAGACCGAATGCCAGACCACCATGCGGAGGCGCACCGAATTTCAATGCATTTAATAAGAAGCTGAATTTTTCTTCTGCTTCTTCTTCAGAAATACCCAGCGCTTCAAAGATCGCTTTTTGCATTTCTAAAGTATAAATACGCAGTGAACCACCACCGATTTCAGTACCATTCAATACCATGTCATAAGCAACAGACAATGCTTCGCCTGGATTATTCTTCACATCTTCAACGCTTGATTTAGGAAGCGTGAACGGATGGTGAACAGAAGTCCATTTGCCATCATCAGTTTCTTCGAACATTGGGAAGTCAACTACCCAAAGCGGAGCCCATTCGCAAGTTGCAAGGTTCATATCATGACCAATTTTCACACGAAGTGCGCCCATTGCATCATTCACAACTTTGGCTTTGTCTGCACCGAAGAATACGATGTCGCCATTTTCAGCACCAACACGTTTCAACAGATCCAGCACGATTGGCTCGATGAATTTAACGATAGGTGATTGAAGACCTTCAATACCTTTCTCAAGTTCATTGACCTTGATGTAAGCCAGACCTTTCGCACCGTAAATACCAACGAATTTAGTATATTCATCGATTGCGCTACGTGGCAGTGAGCCCGCACCTGGAACGCGAAGCGCAACGATACGGCCTTTAGGATCTTTAGCAGGACCTGCGAATACTTTGAACTCGACGTCTTGCATCAAGTCTGCAACATCGACAAGTTTCAAAGGAATACGTAAGTCTGGTTTGTCAGAAGCGTAGTCACGCATTGCTTCTGAATAAGGCATACGTTGGAATTTGTCGAATTTGATGCCAAGAAGTTCGTCGAACATCTTAACAGTCATGCCTTCCATCAAATCCATAATATCGTCATCGCTCATGAACGATGTTTCGATGTCGATTTGAGTGAATTCAGGCTGACGATCCGCACGTAAATCTTCGTCACGGAAACATTTAGCGATCTGGTAGTAACGATCTACACCACCTACCATCAACAACTGTTTGAACAGCTGTGGTGATTGTGGAAGCGCATAGAAGCTACCATTAGATACACGGCTTGGAACTAAGTAGTCACGCGCACCTTCAGGGGTCGCACGAGTCAAGATCGGAGTTTCAACGTCTAGGAAACCGTGATCGTCTAAATAGTTACGGATCAGGTTGGTCACTTTAGAACGGAAACGTAAACGATCGATCATTTCAGGACGACGGATGTCCAGGAAACGATATTTCAAACGGATTTCTTCAGAAATGCTTGTGTTTTCGTCATTTAATGGGAATGGAGGAGTTTCAGACTGAGCAAGAACTTCAATTTCTTTACCCAATACTTCGATTTGACCACTCACCATGTTGGCATTTTCAGTACCCGCATAACGGCGACGTACACGGCCTGTAATTTTTAATACGTATTCAGAACGTGCTTTGTCTGCTGTTGCAAACGCTTCAGGTGTATCTGGGTCGATAACCACTTGAACAAGACCGTCACGGTCACGCATGTCAAGGAAAATGACACCACCGTGGTCACGGCGACGGTGTACCCAACCGCATAATGTTACGGTCTGGTCAATTTGAGCTTCGGTTAAAGAACCGCAGTAATGAGTTCGCATCATAGCGTAAAAAATCCAACTATATGGGTTAAGGAAGCGTATACGTAAACAGCGTACCGCCTTTGAAAAAGCGATTATGCCTCTTTGGGCATGTTGTCACAAGAACTTGCGTGAAAAACAATACGATTTTGCCGGGAAATCTATTGACCTGATGGGTCTCTCTAGCCCAGACGGTAATCACGATCCAGAAATAAAAAGAGCACACATCCTAAGGTAAAGACGATGAGGGCAGTTTGGGTAAACTCATTAAATGAAATCCCAATGATGTGATAAAGATCGGATGAAATTATATGCCAGGGAAAATAGCGCAGATAATCTGCGACTGAAATAAAACCAGACAAGATCGATAGCGCCGTTAATCCCCATCCCCACAGAAGTACTTTTTTACTGATTTTGAAATACTGCTGATAGTGTCGGTAATAGCGATGCAGCATCCAGGCTAAAATGGGAAGGACTACAATGGAGGTTCCGATTTGCAGGGTACGATGTAGCGGGTAAATGTGCCCAAATAGGGAAATATCTTTTGCTAAAAATGACTTGAATACCACGGTACGGAAATCGGCATGGGTCAGACCATCCCAGAGAATATGGGTACAGACGCCAATGAGCACTGCACACACAGTGCCAAGAATAAATCTAAAAGCACTGCAAAAACCCTCAATATTTAAAGGATGCTGGATACCACAAAAACGATAAATAACCGGTCGATACAGGACATACCAGAAAAAGCTGAAACCAAGCCCAAGCATTAAATCCGGATAGAGCAATGAACTCCAGTAATGTGCTAAATAAGGATCATCATGCCCATGTCTGACAAACAGCCGATACAAATCCGGCACCATACAGCCAATCGCCAAAGCTGCCACAGGTAAGCGATTACCTGTTAATTTGGAAAGTGGGGGAGCAAGTACGGCATGAGATAAGGTAAAGGGCATATAAGTAATGTAATCGTGTATTTAGCAGTAATCAGTATAGAAATAAAAATCAGACCTAAAGTATAGCTTACCATCAGAATAAGAGATTGCAAAAGTAATGAAATGTTATATTATAACATTATTCTGTTTTGGTCATTTTGAGCTTGGGTCATGTCTTTTAGTAAGAATTTAATAACACTCTCCATTTTTGCGGTGATTACGCCAGCAGCATGGGCACAACAAGAACAATCTACCGTGCAGGTACAAACTCTGGAAACCATCCAGATTCAGGCCCATCCTTTGGTGCAGACGGCTGCAGACTTTGCTGTGGCTGATCAGGTGATTGATCAGAAAGCTTTATCTGAACGTGCGACAACTATTGGTGATGCGCTGGCAGATGAACTTGGGGTGTATTCAAATCAGTATGGGACCGGAGCGAGCCGTCCTGTAATTCGAGGACAAGATGGTCCACGTGTCAAAGTTTTGCAGCATGCTTCCGAAACGGCTGATGTATCGACCTTATCTCCTGACCATGCGGTGACGGTTGATCCGATTCTGGCCAAACAGGTCGAAGTGATTCGCGGCCCATCAACTTTGCTTTATAGCGCGGGAACCGTCGGTGGTCTGGTCAATGTCACTGACCAGAAAATCCCTACCCAAATGCCGGAAGATGGTCTGGAAGGGACTGTTGGACTACGTTACAACTCGGGCAGTGATGAAAAACTGGCAAGTGCAGGCGTGACTGCTGCAGTCGGTGAAAATTTTGCCCTGCGTGTCGAAGGTACTAAACACAAAGCCAATGACTATATTGCGCCTGATTATGTAGTAGAAGAACCTCATGGCGATCATTCACATTTTCACAAAGAACGTCGTGTAGGTAATACCTTTGCTGAAGGCCAGACCGTGAATATTGGTGGATCATGGATTCATGATCGTGGTTTCGTTGGCCTGTCTTATAGCAACCGTCAGGATGAATATGGCTTGCCGGGGCATAGTCATGAATATCATGGCTGTGTATTGCATGGTGATCATTTCCATGGCTGTCCAGAGCTGGGTGCTACCGCAGAGCATGAAGAAGAGCATGGCGGACCATGGGTAGATCTGAAATCTGAACGTTATGAAGTACGTACTGAACTGGAACAGCCTTTTGCCGGTTTTGACAAGTTACGTGCCCATGCCAGCTTTACCGATTATGAGCATGATGAGCTGGAAGAAAATGAAGTGATTAGTAATTTCAAAAGCAAAGGCTACGATGGCCGTTTAGAGCTGGTGCATGTTCCGGTTGCTGGTTGGGAAGGGGTAATTGGCACCCAATATAGCCAGCAGAAAATCAATCTGGCTGCTACAGAACATGATCATCATGAAGATGGTGACGAGGATGATGAAGAACATCATGTTCATGGTTCAAGCGTAGTCATGCCAGATACCAAAACTGAAAAATACAGTCTGTTTGCTTTAGAGCATAAACAACTCGGTGATGTGCATGTCGAACTGGGTGCACGTGTTGATCATCAAAAAGTACAGGTTGAATCTGAACAGAAAAATTATTCAGGCACAGGTATCTCTGCTTCTGCCGCTGCGAATTGGGAATTTGCCCCGAACTATAAGTTATCCATTGTAGGTTCACATCAGCAACGTTTACCACTGGCGCAAGAGTTGTATGCCAATGGTCTGCATTTTGCCACCAATACCTATGAAGTCGGTAATCCTGATCTGGAAAAAGAAAGCTCGAATAACCTAGAGCTGGGTTTCGAATATGAAGGTGATAAGCTGGATTATCATGCGCATATTTACCATAACTGGTTTGATGACTATATCTACGGTGCGACTACGGCCAGAAATGGAAATTTGCGTGGGGTAGAATATACTCAAGATAAAGCTCGTTTCTATGGGGCTGAAGCGGAAGCTACTTATGCATTAAATGACACATACAAGTTTGGTGTGTTCGGTGATTATGTACGCGGCAAAATTGAGGGTGAAAATGCACCCCGTATTCCAGCAGGCCGCTTAGGAACCAAGGTTGAAGCAGACTTTGCCGATGGCTGGTCAGGAATGGCAGAGTATTATCATGTCTTTAATCAGGACAAAACGGCCAGTTATGAAGATGAAACCCAAGGCTATAACATGGTCAATGTCGGTCTAAGCTACGCTAATAGCATTGCTGATAAAAATGCCTATCGGGTTTATTTTAAAGCCAATAACCTGCTCGATGATCAGGTCTATTCACATAGCTCATTCCTGTCGAATATTCCGCAAGTCGGACGTAATTTCACAGTCGGTGTACAATATGATTTCTAGGATTCAGATGAAATAACTGACCGAATCCAAGTACTGTCACTGAAATAGACTTGAAAAATCATCAGATTAAACCTAGCCTGAGTATATTGGGTTAGGTTTTTTCTTATGCGTATCTTTCAACGAATTCACAATAAACTGAACTGGTCAAACCGCCGTTATGCGGCCTTGATCATTGGTGTGCTGATGGCCAGTTATCTGGCTTCAGCAATTTATCATACTTATAAACCCTTACCTGAAGGGCTGAATTACACGGGTAAGCTGCGCCATGCACAGGTGAAATTTCTGGTCGATCAGACTTATCTGAATGCACAGGGCAAGCAGCAACTGGATCATCAGATTTTTAATGAAATGCTGAAAATGGTTGAGGAAGCAAAATCCCTGATCGTGCTGGATATGTTTCTGTTTAATCAGCAGACCGGTGCCTCTAAACAGGAACATCAGGCACTCAGCAAACAGCTCACAGAGGCCTTACTTAACAAGCGATTAATGCAGCCTGAAGTGGAAATCAAATTTATTACCGATCCGATTAATTCTGTCTACGGTGGAATTACAGCACAGCATTATCGTGAACTGCGTCAGGCGGGAGTAGATGTAATCGAAACCAATCTGACACCGCTGCGTGCTTCTAATCCAAGCTGGTCAGGTTTCTGGTATCTGTGCTGTCAGGGGATTGGCAATAATCCGGAAAAAGGCTGGTTGCCGAATCCATTTGGTCCAGAAAAAGTGACCTTACGCAGTTATTTCGACCTGTTTAATTTCAAAGCCAATCATCGTAAAACACTGGTCGTGGATACAGATCAGGGCTGGAAAGCACTGGTTACCTCAATGAACCCACATGATGGCAGTTCACGGCACTCCAATATTGGTCTACTGGTCTGGGGCAGAACAGCGATTGATATTCTTGCGACAGAACAGGCGGTCGGGATCATGTCTCAAGCCAATATGCCGGCTGTGATTGCAGGTGAGTTTGAAGCAGAAAAAAAACAGCCTCAAGTTCAGGTGCTAACTGAAAAAGCCATTTATGAGGGAGTTCTAAAGCTGCTTGAAACGGCGAAAGCAGATGAGCAGATTGATCTGGCCATGTTCTATCTGTCAGAACGTAAGATTGTGAAAGGGTTAATTGCAGCGCATGAGCGCGGAGTGAAACTTCGGGTTTTACTTGATCCAAACAAAGATGCATTTGGTCGTGAAAAAAATGGCATTCCTAACCGGCAGGTGGCTTCAGAACTGCATAAAGCTGGTATTCCGGTACGCTGGTGTAATACTCAAGGCGAGCAATGTCATAACAAAATTCTGATGAAATATGGTGCCCAGCAAGCTGAAATGATTTTGGGTTCAGCAAATTTCACGGCACGTAATCTGAAAAATTATAATCTGGAAACCAATTTGCGTGTGGTGGGACAGCCTCAGGCGGAAGTCTTTAGCGATGCGCAGCAGTATTTCAATACGGCCTGGTCTAATTTGAATGGCCGTTCCATGAGCGTGGACTATGCTCAATATGCTGAAGAGTCATTCTGGAAATACTGGTTATACCGTTTTATGGAATGGAGTGGTTGGTCGACGTTTTGATTTTAAATCCCTCCTAACCTCCCTTTAAAAAAGAGAGGAAAGTCCCTCTTTATCAAAGAGGGATTTAGGGAGATTTCTAGTATTAGCTTTTCGATTCTGGATTCGGCGGAACCAGTTGATCCAGTTCTTTATCTGTCAGCTCATCCAGTTCAGAAATATCAGTTTTGATTTTCCATTGTGCTTCATCATCCACCGGATTTGGTAAACGCGCCTCTAGCCAGTCGCACACTACATCTGGTGGGAAGTCGGCATGATTACACTGAATGACCCAAGACAGGAAATCTTTAGCGACACCATTCATATAAGGCGGTGGAGAAACTGGAAGAAACTGAGTCGGCAGGCGCTCATTTTTAGAAATATAGTTCAGGACATGACCCAGTTCCTGCACAGTTTGCCATGCTAAAGGATGATCGACATTGATCTGAAATTTAAACCACCAGGCCTGTTTTCCATCCGAGCCATAGCTATCAATCAGTCCTTTTTGAACACTGGGTACCTTGCAAAAATATTCATATAAACGATCGAAATTTAAATCAGACACAGTATGCAACTCAAAGCATTAAAAAGGTGATATTAGCATACGCACTTCAGCGCTCATCACGCAAGCTGATTAAAGTCATGGAATCAATTACAAAACTTTGCAGCGGCAGGGGATTTATCCATATTTTCTGCATGGATTTTGGTTAAAATATGGGCACAAACTTTTGGAGGACGCACTTATGAAAAAATTAGCTTCAGGTGCATTGCTGGCTTCATTCCTGTTTGGTATTGCGGTGCCCGCTTGGGCGGATAATGCCTGGGTAGGCTATACTGGTGTTGATCGTTCTAAACCTCAACATCGTCCTCCATCGCGTCCTCATTATGCACCGCAACCTCCTCATTCGCAGCGGCCTTACTATCCGCAACGTCCATCCCATGGCGGCTATTATCCTCCTGCACAGAGCCAAAGCGGGTTCAATATCCAGTATCAGGCACCGACCACGATTTACCAGAATTCCAATAGCTATAGTTGGGTTAATGGTGATCCAAATGTGGCTTACATTGAAAGTTCGAGATATACAGTGATTACTGACTGGCAGCGTTTGGGATTGCCGGCACCACCACGCGGAAGTTACTGGATTTATGAAAATGGACGTTATGTGTTGATGAATAACCGTTAAAAGAAATTCCCTCTCTTGTTAGGAGGGGTGATTAATTACCCTCTTGCGAAGCAGTGCTTCTCACCTTTTGCAAAGGGGGACTTTTCTATGACTATGCCAACTCATCATCTTCAGGACGTGGAGTTTTACCTTCTGGTAATGGCTTTTCGCTATGCTTGTCACGAATGACAGATGGATAGGTCCAGGACGCATAACGGACCACCAGAATGGCAAAAGCCAGAATCAGAATCGAACCGGTAATAATAACCTGATCCATGCTGGCTTTGTGCGTATGTTGAATATCAGAAATCAGTAAACGGGTCAGGGCAGTAATCGCAATATAAATCAGGAACCGAACCGGCATATGATTGGTCTTGAAATAGATGCCGACCATGGCACCAAGTTCCAGATAGATAAATAGCAAAAGAATATCATCAATGGTGGCAAACTGTTTGACGGCCAAGATGTCAAATACGGTATGACCTGCGGACCAGATCACCATACAGCCAATAATGAACAGCGCAAGATAATGGAAACTTTCTACGGCAAGATTACCAAAACGGTCGAGGAGAGTTTCTATTCTTTTCACTTTAGACTCTGATTTACTCATGTTCTCCTCCTGATTTTTCATGTGAACTAACATATGAACAGGAAAGAACTAGCAAAGATCATGCACAAAAAGAGAAAAATAAAATAAAAGTGAAATTATTCGAACTTTTGCACTTTTTTTGCACTAACTTGTTATATTGTATGAGAACTACATTGAATAAATAGGAGAAAAAAATGTTGGACAAAATTCAAACAAAAATTAGTCAATTAGAAGCAGGAAAAAAATTAATCCTGGGCACGGGGATCAAGGCTGAAGAGATGCAGAAGGTACTTGAACTGTGTGAATCTTTAGAGTCGCAAGGGGGAATTAAAATAGTGAATAAGCATTTCAATCCTAAAATAACGACGCAACCAGATACGATCTTGATTGAAAAAGTATAGTGCATAAAAAGCCCTGCAGATGCAGGGCTTTTTATATGGATTCACGTCAAGATTAAGCTTGAGTCGTGAAGTAATCTTCAGAGAAATTCATCACTACTTCGCAACCAGCTTTCACTTTAGTGATACGCAGTGCAAGTTCAGGCAAGATGCGTTGCGTGAAATAACGCGCCAGTGCCAGTTTGTTTTGGTAGAACTCGCCATCTTTGTCTTTTGCAGCATTGGCAATGCGCGCAAACATATAAGAGAAGCTCAATAGGCCTACTGCATGTAGGTAATCAACCGCTGCAGCATTCGGGAATTCTGCATTTTCGCCAGCAGCTTCAAGCACAAACTGAGTCAATGATTCTACTTCAGTAGCTGCATCTAAAGTTGCATCTTTAATGAAGTTCAGGTCTGCATCTAACTGGTTCGCAAAGTCGCGGATTTCTTCGATGTATTCACCGATGTACGCACCGCCACATTTAATGGTTTTACGGCCGATTAAATCTTGTGACTGAACGCCATTGGTTCCTTCATAAATCTGTGAGATACGCAGGTCACGGATACACTGTTCCATACCCCATTCACGGATATAACCATGTCCACCAAAGACCATTTGTGCATCTAGGGTTGCTTGGAATGCAGTATCAGTCAGGTAAGCTTTCGCGATTGGTGTCAACAGTGCCACACGGTCATTGGCTTTTTTTACGGCTTCAGGATCAGTCGAGAACTTGGTGATGTCCAGTTGCTGACCTACATAAACTGCAAATGCACGCGATGCTTCGTTGTTCGCACGGGCATTCAGCAACATACGACGTACATCACCATGTACTAAAATGCTGTCTGCCGGTTTAGCTGGTGATTGGGCACCAAGAGCACTACGACCCTGTAAACGGTCTGTCGCATATTGCGCAGCATTTTGATAAGCAAATTCTGATGCGCCTAGACCTTGGATGCCCATAGACAGACGTTCGTAGTTCATCATTACGAACATGGCTGCCAGACCTTCATTTTCTTTACCCACCAGGTAACCTTTGGCACCGTCAAAGTTCATTACGCAAGTTGCAGATGCCTTGATCCCCATTTTGTGTTCGATTGAACCTGGGCCAACCGGGTTACGTTCGCCAATTGAACCGTCTTCATTGACCAGGAACTTCGGTACGATGAACAGGGAAATACCGCGAGAGCCGGCAGGCGCATCAGGCGTTTTTGCCAGCACCAGGTGAATGATGTTTTCAGCAAGATCGTGGTCACCACCGGTGATAAAGATTTTGGTACCGGTAATGCTATAGGTACCATCTTCATTACGTTCAGCTTTGGTTTTGATAATGCCCAGATCAGTACCGGCATGCGGTTCAGTTAAGCACATGGTGCCTGACCATTCGCCAGAGTAGATTTTAGGAAGATAGGTTTCTTTTTGCTCTTGAGATGCATAGCTGTTTAAAGCCATACCTGCACCTACAGATAGAAGCGGGTAGAGCATGAAAGAGGGGTTGGTTGCAAACAGCATTTCATCAGAAAGTACGGTGAGCATTTTCGGCATTTCCTGGCCGCCCCATTCTGCATCGGCACCCAGACCGATCCAGCCACCTTCAGCATATTGTTTAAATGCTTCTTTAAAGCCAGCAGGTGTGGTGACATTGCCATTTTCATATTTTGCGCCTTCTTCATCACCAGTACGGTTTAGAGGAAGCATGACGTTTTGCGCAAACTTTGCCATTTCTTCAAGAATGGCTTCTGCTGTGGCAGTATCCAAGTGGGCAAGATTTTCATTCGCCTGCCAGAACTGTTCTGCATTGAAAACATCATTCAGGATGAATTTCATGTCAGCAAGTGGCGCGTTATAAATTGGCATAGTATGTCACCTGTTTTATTGTTTAATTGGATTGTTTTGGCTCAGTCTAAAGCATTAAAAATCTGAATGTTAGACGACTAAAGGTTAATTCTGTAACTCTTTATAAAGAAAAAGGACTGCCTGAAGATGGCCGTCCTTTTTCTTATTATGCATTTAAAACTGCATCAGAGCTTAGAATGCGAAATGTTCAGCATCTAAAGACATAAGCGGTTCTACACCAGTTGCAATCACGTCAACGTGTGAACGAACACGTGGCAGGATTTTCTTGAAGTAGAAGCGTGCAGTCGTCAATTTAGCATTGTAGAAGTCTGCATCAATGGTACCTGCAGCAAGAGTCTCTTGAGCAACCAGTGCCATACGAGCCCACAGGTAAGCCAGTGTTACATAACCAGAGAAGTACAGGTAATCTACTGCAGCTGCACCCACTTCTTCAGGGTTTTGCATCGCACGCATACCAATCTGCATGGTCAGGTCACCCCATTCTTTGTTCAATGCCGCAAGCGGTTCAACAAATTCTTTCATTGCAGAATTGTCTTTGTTCGCTTCCGCAAATTTGTGGATGATCTTAGTGAAGTCTTTCAACATCGCACCTTGAGTACCCAGTACTTTACGGCCTAACAGATCCAGTGCTTGAATCTCAGTCGTACCTTCGTACAGGCAGGCAATACGTGTATCACGTACGATTTGTTCCATGCCATGCTCAGAGATAAAGCCGTGACCACCGAAGACTTGAACACCATGTTTCGCAGCTTCTGAACCAGTTTCAGTCAGGAATGCTTTTGCGATTGGAGTTAATAGCGACAGGATATTGTCAGCGAACTTGCGCTCTTCTTCAGAAGTACCTTGTTCAACCACATCAGCATATTGAGCCAACAGGTAAACCAGTGCACGACCACCTTCAGCAAATGCTTTTTGAGTTAAAAGCATGTTACGTACAGCTGGATGAACAATAATTGGATCAGCTTCTTTTTCAGGTGCCTTAGGACCCGAAAGAGAACGCATTGCCAGACGGTCTTTGGCATAAGTTAAAGCGCCTTGGAACGCCGCTTCAGATGCAGACAGACCTTGTACAGCAGTACCGATACGTGCAGTGTTCATGAAGGTGAACATGCAGTTCAGACCACGGTTTTCAGGACCAATCAGGAAGCCTTTTGCGTTATCGAAGTTGATGACACAAGTTGCGTTGCCATGGATCCCCATTTTGTGTTCGATTGAACCACAACGTACGCCGTTACGCTCACCGATTGAACCGTCAGCATTCAGATTGAATTTTGGTACGATGAACAGAGAAATACCTTTAGTACCTTTAGGCGCGCCAGGCAGACGAGCAAGTACGATGTGGATGATGTTCTCTGCCATGTCGTGTTCACCAGCAGAGATAAAGATTTTCTCGCCAGAGATTGCATAGCTACCATCAGCTTGTGGTTCAGCTTTAGTGCGGATGATGCCGAGGTCAGAACCTGCATGAGATTCAGTTAGACACATGGTACCTGTCCATTCACCTGAAACCAGTTTAGGCAGGTAAGCGTCTTTTTGTTCTTGAGAACCGTGGTGTTCTAAAGTACGAACTGCACCATGAGATAGACCAGGGTACATACCCCATGCCCAGTTCGCAGTACCCACCATTTCAGAAAGAGTGATACCTAAAGAATTTGGTAAGCCTTGACCGCCGTATTGCTCTTCAGCAGAAAGAGAAGGGAAGCCTAGCTCGATGTATTTTTGGTACGCTTCTTTAAAGCCAGTCGGTGTTGTTACAACGCCGTCATTCCAGGTACAACCTTCACGGTCGCCGACCTGATTTAGAGGAGATAATTCATTTTCACAGAAGTCAGCTGCAGCTTCTAGGTACTGATCAACCAACTCACGGCTTACGTTTTCTTGAAACGCAGGAAGTTTTGCGTAATGTTCTTCAGCATTTAATAATTCGTGTAGAACGAATTGCATGTCACGTAAGGGCGCTTTGTATTGTGGCATATCGGTTTCCTCAATACTGGTTTAGACCAGCGTTATCATCCTAAATTAATTGAAACGTGCCTTCAGTGACACGTATTGCTATGAATCTAATCGTGCAACATCTTGCCCGGCCATACAAGCTTTCAGGCGGCTTTCTTGGTGACTATAAAGTCAAAGATTAATCTGCACGGAACAGTAAACATGTTGACTGCAAAGACTTTTGTAGAAATTAGCAGAACATGAATGGTCAAAAGAGGACTGAGGAGTCAGCTATAAAAAAAAGGCACCCGAAGGTGCCTGAATTTGAAGGAATAAGAAACGTAGAAGAAGATTAAGATGCAGCTTTAGTCATCTTAATGGGTGCATTCGGCTGGAAGTGCACGATACATTGACCATCAATAGTTTGAGTACCCGCTTTCACTTGAACGGCCTTGCCGTGGGTTTGACCTTTACAAGCGTTGGCAAACGCAGTTTGTAAAGCCTGACGTTCTGATAAACGCTGATCATACTGTTTAACCATTTCTGCACGTTGACTATCCGTTAATGCTTCTCCACGGTTCATACCACCTCGGAATTCACCACGCATTGGACGATGTTCACCGCGCATACTACGGAATTCACCACGTTGACCTGTGATGCCTTTATGGTCAGGTTTGAAAGAAATCTTGCATTGCCCATCAATGGTTTTATCACCCGCCTTGATTTGGACTGCACTACCTACAGCTTTACCGTCACAGGCCTGTTGAATCTGTTTATGCAATTGCATGCGTTCTGCACGAGCGGCTTTGAATTGTTCGCGTTGCTCTGGAGTGAGACGATGCTGTTTTTGACCTTCATGATGTTTCATCATACGAGAATGATCTTTCTGCTCATTCACGTTGCTCGTAGATTGACAGGCAGTCAATGCACCCATCGATAAAACACTGGCACTGATTAAGGCAATTTTTGTCATTGCTTTCATGTTTTTACCCCATTCAAGAGCTGATTCTTTTTGATGAGTAAAGATTAAATAATAAAGATGAAGAAACAATGGAGAGTTTTTTAAGTCTGTGTTCGCTACAATAATGAATATAGAGAAGAAAAACTGAGATTTTTACTTTGAAGATTCGCCGTATTCCGATTGCATTACGTCTGTTTTTGACTGTTTTATTGACCACCCTGGTAATTACCACGGTGAGTCTGGGCGTATTGCATCTGAATATGCAGCGCAACTTTACCCGCTATGTGGCGGATGTAGAAATGCAGAAGCTGGATCATGTGATCGAGAATCTGGCTGATGTCTATACAGTATATGAAGACTGGGGTAACGCCATTCAGGCGCAGATTCTGCAAATTGAAGGTGAAGCTGCACCGGATGATTATGACCGTTTATCGCGCTGGTGGTTGCGCCGTCAGTATGATATTGCCTTACAGCAGCGTTACTTTCAGGAGCAGACCTTAGCCACTGTAGCGCCTTCAAGTATGGTTGAACCAAATCTGACATCGCGTTCAGTCAATGAAGAAGAATTACGTATTCTGGCATCTAACCTGCCTTCACAATTCCAGCCCTTTGAAGGTTTAAGATTTCCACTTAGCTCCAATCAGAACCTGTTTAGAACCGACCGTAAAGACAATAATGGCGGTCAACAGTCAGTTCAGCCGCCTACCGGCAAGAAGCAGTTCATCCAGATGCCAGACCGTCTGGGTCTAAGTTCACGCCTGTCGCTCTATGATGCCAAACGTCGTTTTGTAGTAGGTGAGGCGTCAGATGAGCAGATTTCTTATCGTCCGATTATGGTCGAAAACCAGGTAGTCGGTTATTTGGGTTTGAAACCGGTTTTAGACCAAGATGATGCTTTAAGTATTAATTTCTTTAGTAATCAGAAACGTTACCTATTTTTAGTTTATGGTTTAAGTATTCTAGCCAGTCTGATTGCTGCATTATTACTGGCAACTTATTTTAAAAAACCGATTCAGCGTTTGTTGAATGGTACGCGTGAATTGACTCGTGGTAATTATCAGCATCAGGTGAAAGTGAAACGTAATGATGAGCTGGGTGATCTGTCTAATGAGCTGAATCAACTGGCCGTGATTTTGGATCAGCATGAAACTTCACGCCGCCAGTGGGTAGCAGATACCTCACATGAATTGAAAACTCCGCTGGCAGTCTTGCAGGCACAGATTGAAGCGATGCAGGATGGAATCCGTAAACCGACACCAGAGCATTTTGCGTCGATGTTGGCACAGGTAACCAGCCTGAAAAAACTGACTCAGGATCTGGCAGCTCTAGCGCAGGCTGATGCACAGCAATTACAGTTTTACTATGCAACTGTAAATCCATGGGAGGTGGTGCAGCAGGAATTAATGAACTTCCAGCCTAAATTTGAACAGGCTGATCTGAAAGTGACTATTGAAGGTGACGGTGCTGAAGTCGAGCTGGATCTGGACCGTTTCAAGCAGATTGTAGCTAACCTGCTTAGCAACAGTATCCGTTATACAGAAGCCGGTGGTCAGGTACATATCCATACCGAACAGAATGAGAAAGAATGGACTTTATATGTCGATGACAGTCCATTCGGTTTGACTGATGAGCAGCTGGCCCGCATTGGTGAGCGTTTCTATCGTGTTGATGATTCGCGTACCCGTGCCACCGGTGGGACAGGCTTGGGTCTGGCCTTATCTTGTAAAATTACTCAGGCTATGGGTGGTAGCTTAAGCTTTGCACATTCACCATTAGGTGGTTTACGATGCAAACTGAGCTTTCCTAAACAAATGAAACCATAAAGGAAAATATATTCATGAAACATATTATGCTGGTTGAAGACGAAGTCGAACTTGCCCTGTTGGTGCGAGATTATCTAGAGGCTGCTGGTTTTGAAGTCAGCGTGTTTCATGATGGGCAAGAAGCATATAACAGTTTTACCCAGCGTAAACCGAGCCTGATGATCCTGGACTTGATGGTGCCGCGTATGGATGGTCTGACCATTTGCCGTAAAGTACGTGAGCAATCAGACTTGCCGATCATTATGGTGACTGCGCGTACTGAAGAAATTGACCGTGTACTGGGCTTGAATATGGGCGCGGATGACTATATCTGCAAGCCATTTAGTCCAAAAGAACTGGTTGCCCGTGTGCAAGCCGTATTACGCCGTTTAGACCGTAAAGCTGAGCCGGAAAGCAATGATCTATTCCGTATGGATAAATCACAACAGCGTATCTGGTACCAGCAAAAAGCCTTGAACCTGACACCGACTGAATTCCGTTTGCTGGAGCTGTTCCTAGAACATGTCGGCCAGGTGTATTCACGAGCACAATTACTAGATCATATCAATCCAGACAGTTTTGATGTGGCAGACCGTGTGATTGATAGTCATATCAAAAATTTGCGCCGTAAAATTTCAGATGCTGCGGAAACCGGAAACCGTCATGAGTGGATTCAGGCCGTTTATGGGGTAGGTTACCGTTTTGAATATCCTGAAGACTGATATTCGAATTCGTTAAAGAAAAGCGGATAGACTTCTTGGTTTGTTCGCTTTTTTATTTCTGAAAATGATCAATATAAGAGAGCCAAAATAATGAAAATCATCATTCGGGATGAACGGCTAGAAGATATTCTAGCCATTGCTAAATTGACTCGAGCGGCTTTTCAAAATGCTGACCATTCAAGTCATACTGAACAATTCATTGTAAATAGTTTGCGTAAGCATGGGCAGTTAACGATCTCTCTAGTTGCACTTGAAAATAATCACCTGGTTGGCCATGTGGCTATTTCACCTGTCACTATCTCTTCAGGTGAAACTGGCTGGTACGGTCTTGGCTCAATTTCAGTATTACCTGCAAAACAAGGACAGGGAATCGGCACTTTACTTATGCAGGCAGCTTTAGATCGCCTGCAACAGTTGAGGGCTGAAGGATGTGTAGTTCTTGGTGAACCTCAATATTATGGTCGTTTCGGGTTTAAGGCTTTTCCAGAACTTTACCTCAAGGATGTTCCACCAGAATATTTTCAAGTCATTGCATTTAATAGATCTATTCCTCATGGGGAAGTGGTATACCATGAGGCGTTTAATGCGACACAATAATTCATCAGAAAAGAGCTATCTCTATTTAGAAATTATGGAGTTTTAAAATATAAATACCTTTTTACTAGCATCCATTATGAAATCAATTATTTATATTTCTTTTATCTTAGTAGATACAAAAAAATAAAAGTTTAATAATTAATAACTTAAATTTATGTATTAGTTGATTAGTTGGATACCCGCTACAATTCGGTTTTCTATTCATCATGAGAGCGTGTCTTGGAGAGTGAAACACCGCAACTACAGCGCCGTTTAAAGAACCGTCATATCCAGCTGATTGCTATGGGCGGGGCCATTGGAACCGGATTATTCTTAGGGTCCGCACAGATTATTCAGTCCGCAGGACCTTCCATTATTCTGGGCTATCTGATTGGTGGTTTGATTGCATTTCTGATTATGCGCCAGTTGGGTGAGATGATTGTGCATGAGCCTGTGACTGGTTCATTCAGTTATTTTGCATTTAAATACTGGGGTAAATTTCCAGGTTTTTTAACCGGCTGGAATTACTGGATTTTATATATTCTGGTCGCAATGACAGAGCTGACCGCCATTGGCAAATATATCAATTACTGGTGGCCACATATCCCAGCTTGGGTGTCTGTACTTATTTTCTTTTTGGCGGTAACACTTGCCAACCTGGCCAATGTCAAAATTTATGGTGAGTCCGAATTCTGGCTATCGATGATTAAAGTCTTTGCTATCATTGCAATGATTATCTTTGGCATATATTTACTCCTCACTGCCGATGCAACTTCAACCGCTTCGATCAGCAATTTATGGATTCATGGTGGATTTTTTCCGAATGGCTTTGATGGGCTGTTTTATATGCTCGCCTTTATGATGTTTGCTTTTGGTGGTATTGAGCTGATTAGTATGGCAGCGGCAGAAACCGAAAATCCTGACAAGAACATTCCACGTGCTGTGAATCAAACTGTGATTCGGGTATTTTTATTTTATATCTGCTCGCTTGCCGTATTACTTTCACTTGTACCATGGAATCAGCTGAATTTAGGCGATTTAGATCATAGTCCATTTGTAATGATTTTCAGCCAGATGGGGATTGAATGGGCTGCACATTTACTGAATTTCATTATTTTAACTGCTTCACTTTCAGTCTGTAATAGTGGCATGTATGCCAATAGCCGTATGTTGATGGGGCTGGCTCAACAAGGGAATGCACCGCAATTATTTAAGAGCGTGAATAAACATGGTGTGCCTGTGGCTGCGGTATTGTTCTCAGCATTTTTGATCTTTGGCTGTGTGATTCTGAATTACTTTGTGCCTGAAAAAGCGTTGAGTTACCTGATTTATATTGTAGTAGCAGCTGCGGTATTGAACTGGATGATGATCAGTTTGATTCATTTGAAATTTAGACAAGCCATCAAACGAAAGGGGATTCAAACCGGATTCCCAGCGATCTTTGCGCCGTTTAGCAACTATTTTGTTTTAGCTTTTATGCTGATGATTCTATACATCATGTGGACGCAAGGCTTTATGTTGTCAGTGTTGATGTTGCCGGTGTGGATTGCGGTGTTGTTTGGCGTGTTTAAGTTTCTGAATAAAAGGAATGCTTAAGCCTAAAATCTCCAATCAGAAGAAGCCCGACCAGAAATGATTGGGCTTTTTTCATATTGTCGCAATATCTAAAGCTTTTAGATGAGTTAAGGTTTATTTTGATCTTAGTGGCAGAATATACTGAATACAGTCTTTAAGGTCATTTCCCAATAAAGGAAAGATGGTCCAAGCACGAAGCAGTTGCTGTTTATGAAAACCAGTTTTTTCTAATACTTGTCTTGACGCTAAATGTTCAGTAGCACAAAAGGTTTCAATTTTATTGAGTTTTTTAGTCTGTTTTAGAAATTGGATTACCGAAGTCATCGCTTCACACATCAAACCTTGTCTCTGATAAGAAGTTCCAAGCCCGAAGTGAATTTCCCCAATGTCATGCCTTTGTATAAAGATCAAAATACCTATGGGTTGCTGAGTTAAATGATCTGCAATAATCCACATAAACTCAGGATCTGAGTTTTCCCACTTTTGCCTTGCCCAGTTTTCTATAGTTTGTCGAGTTTGAGTTTGGTTCTGATGTGGATGTCTTTGCAAATATTTTGAAGCTGCTAGATCGCTGAAATAGTTTTGAAATAAATTGATTTCATCACCACAGTGGTAGGAGCGGAGAATTAAACGCTTTGTCTTTAATGTTATTGGCTTGATCTTAGTCATCGGTGGTATCTGCACTTATTTTTCTAATGTTCGTAATAATTCAATTCGTACTTTTTCTGCTTTCTTTAATTTCGATACTACCAGCTCATAAGAATTCTGTACTAGGTCCTCAACCAGAGATTCATCCAGTTGATTATCTTCATACACTGAAATCCAGTGTTGTTTATTCATATGCCAGCCAGCATGGATATAAGAATAAATATCTCGCAGCATAGCACCATGATCAGGCGCTACTTTTAAATTAATGACAGCTTTGCCTTGAAGATAAAACTGAAGCATAAAGACTTTATCTAGCACTTTGAATACATCACAACCTTCACCGAAAGGCTGAGTCACAGTGACTTCAGGTAAACTTAGCGCTATCTGTGCTGAGATTTGATGTAAGGTCATAAGTTATGAATAAACCGAAATAAAACTGTGGATAATGCTTAAATTATCCACAGTTTTTAGTCGTCTTGTGAATAAATTAAGATGAACAACTTACCATGACTTCAGGTACATCACTCGGCAATGGCACTAGATCTTCAGGGTGTTCCAGATCCGGCTGTTTTAAATAAGGCTGACTCAATAATTTAAACAGGCGATCGACTTCGGAAAAGTCATCCCGCTCAGCCAGTTCAATGGCTTTCTGTGCCATGTGATTGCGCAGGATATAGTGTGGATTGACGAGTTGCATGGCGGCATCTAATTCTTCAATATCCTGATGTTCGCGGATCGCTTCATATTGAGTCAGGAATGCTTCAAACTGACGGCGATCCAAACAATCATCCTTGATTGCTTCATATTCATGATTCTGCAGGCGAATAAAGCTTTGCGTATAGTCGAGTTGCTCGCTTTGTAAGATTCTGAGAAAAGCCATGGCGCAGTCAAAGCTGTCTTTGTGAAAACTCGGTAAGCCCATTTTCTGGTTTAGGCCATGCTTATAATGTTCCAGGAAGGTCGGTTCATAATGTTCCAGACATTGGGCCAGATCCTGTTTCCATTGTTCTTCATCATAGTTTTCAGGACATAATGGAATCAGGTTATTCAGCCACATCCACAAGTTCCAGTGGCCGATGCTTGGTTGCTGCTGATAAGTATAGCGACCCTGATAATCCGAGTGGTTATTAATCCAGTTGGGACGGAAACGCTCCATAAACCCATACGGGCCAAAGTCTAGCGTTGAACCGGTAATATTCAGGTTGTCGGTGTTCATGACACCATGTGCAAATCCAACCAGTTGCCATTTGGCAATCATCACTGCTGTGCGCTGAATGACTTGGGTAGCAAATGCCAGAATAGGCTGTTCTGCTTGCAGACATTGCGGATAATGCCATTCCATACATTTTTGTGTGAATACAGGCAATAGGTCTGGCTGATACTGATTGATCCATTCAAAATGTCCAAACCGGATATGACAGTCAGACGTCCGTAATAGCATTGCACCCGGTTCCAGTTTTTCACGCTGTACACCTTGAGCGGAAGAGGTAAAACCAACCGCATTACTGGACTCTACACCTAGTGCATTTAAGGCGTGTCCGGCTAGGTATTCCCGAATCACCGAGCGTAACACTGCACGACCATCTCCCATACGCGAATACGGCGTTGCACCAGCACCTTTCAAATGCAGGTCAATGGTCTGGTTATCTTTATCTAGAATCTGGGCGATTAATAAACCACGTCCATCACCCAGTTGTCCTGCCCATTGTCCAAACTGATGGCCAGCATAAACCATGGCCAAAGGTTCAAACTCGGCAAAGGTTTTTTGACCACTACAGATTTCGACCCATTGTGCTTTATCTTCCTCAGACCATTGCAGTTGATCCGCAAGCGCAGCATTAAAATGTCCCGCTTTAGTACCTTTTAAAGGTAGCGGGGGCTGATGATGATAAAGGCGAGAAGGGAGAGTTTGATATCGAGAATTAAAATACATGGCAGTTAAAATACTTAGGCAATAGAAGCAATATAACAAAGATCTCTGTTTAAAACTGTTGTAAAAGGAAAGTATAAGTAAGACGAGTAGAAATAAAAAAAGCCCCTGATTTCAGGAGCTTTTTTGAGAATCTAAATCTTATTGAGAGACAGGCGCTTTTTTCAAATTACGTACTAACAGATTCAGTGTTTCACGATGATGGGAAAGACGTTGTTCAACCAGCTGGAATTCAACTTTAAGTTTGTCATCCATCTGGTGAATCTTTTCTGCTACAGCCGCCTTTTTCACCTGTATTTCCTGTTCTTTCAGTTTGGCCCAGTCATTCAATGTTTGAGTAAAGGCTTCATACTCCTGAGCAATTTTACTTTTCACATTGATAATGTCTTCATTGACATTATGGCCGTATACCGCCAGATCCTGCTCGGCATATTTAAACTTCATTGCCAGTTCAGCTTTTTTGATATTAAAGCTTGGAATACGGCGCAGATTTTTAGCCAGACCCAGTTTAGAGCAAGTCCAGATTAACCATTTAGTTGGGTCATATTGCCACCATTTTACGCCATTACGGTAATCGTACTGGAAGATGTGATGGTAGTTATGATAACCCTCACCCCAAGTTGCAATTGCTAACCAGAAGTTGTCACGTGCAGTGTTTTCATCCGTATAAGGACGTGAACCCCACATATGGCACAGTGAGTTAATGAAGAAGGTCACGTGATGGCTCAGGATTAAACGAACCAGACCACCCAATAATAATACACCCCAGACATCGCCTACAGCCCAGCCGATTGGCAAGAGAATCGCAGCGTGTACTGCAATTACTAAAGGCACATAGTATTTGTGCTGGAACATAACGACTTTGTCGTTTTGCAGGTCTGGTGCATTCTTGTAGTTGGGTTCTGCAGCAGGATAGTCACGCAGCATCCAGCCCAGGTGTGCATACCAGAAGCCGTTATTAATTGAATATGGGTCTTTTTCCACGTCATCGACATGACGGTGATGGGTACGGTGACCTGAACCCCAGTACAGAATACTGTTCTGCACCGCAAAGGTACCCATGATCATTAAAATGATTTTTAAAGGTAAAGTCGCTTCATAAGCACGATGTGCCCAAAGACGATGATAGCCCGCTGTAATCCCCAGGCTGCTAACGCCGAGCAAAACAAACATACTGATCCAAGCGGCAAGGCTAAAATCATGGTGATACGCATATAACGGAATCGCGATAACAGCTACAATGGGTAAAACTACCAGAGCAAACACGGCGACCCAGTTAATTGGGGCTTGAGGTAGGGGAGCATTCATCTCCAACAGCACTCCTGGAACCTGGGAAGGTATAACAAAAAGCAGAGGCCGCTATTGTTTATTTTAACAGCGGTTAAGTCATTCATATTAGCATGCTCCCTAGGGCATCACTAGCATTATTGTACGGTTGTATTGTACTTGTCGGTAACAGAATAAGCAGGGTGAAAACTACCATTTTCGCGGGCTAGACAGGCTCTGATTTCCGAGTAAATCACTGAGATTTTTGAAGCTTTTAATCAAATTTATTTTCTGAAAATGAGACAAATGAATGTTCATTTTTTCTACTAGATTGCAGAGAAATAAATTTGTAAGCAAACCCGTAACCCAAAGTTAAACAAGATTACAGACAGGCATTCTTCTTTAAATTATTTTTCAAGGCTTAAAGAAAAATAATCTATATATAGAATCTTGCATTTTGGGTCATTTAAAGATGTTGCATCATTAACTTCGGATAATCGGTAATGAGACCCTGAATACCCCAGTCGCGTAATTCTTTGGCACGATTAACATCATTTACGGTCCAGACGCTGATGGTGAGTTCGGCAGCTTGTGTGGCCTGAATAATATCTTTGCTGGCCAGTTCATTCATCCAGCCAATCTGACAACAGCCAAGTTCTAAAGCTTGATCAATCGCCTGATATTTCACATCTGTTTCAATCAGAAGGCCGCGTTTTAAACTGGAATTTTGCTGTTGCAAAGCCTGATGGATTTTAGGATCAAAACTGGTAATCACGACTGACTGCTCATAACCCTGTAACTGCTGTTCAAGCTCAAGCGTGATTTTTTCAGCATCGGCTTGGCTCGCTACACTTTTGACTTCAACTTCAATATGGTCAAAGTTATGAATCACGGTTAAGGTCTGATCCAGCATAGGAGTGGCTTCGACCTTGTTCCATTCTGACCATTTTACTGCGTGATTATATTGACTGAGATCCTGACGGCTACATTCGTAGAGGGGCTTTTGCAAACCGGTAGTGCGTACAAAATTATCATCATGCATGATGATCAGGGCATTGTCTTTAAGCTGGCGTACGTCAAATTCGACTGCGCGAATCCCGATATCCTGAATATATTGAAAACCGCCTAGTGTATTTTCAGGTGCTTCCCCACGCGCACCGCGATGTCCAATTATGCGCATGCTGCGATAACCTGAAGAAGTGAAGATGAAAACATAATGATGAAGAGTTGTGACAGGAGTATTGCAATATTCTGCGCCTGAAACACTTTGTTGCAAATACTGTTGGCGCAGAATTTTCCGTGCAATTTAATACATTTTAGCGGATTTATTGATCAATGGTTTCGTTGATATTTTTTTGCCATAACACCTCAGAACCACCTTCAACACGTTGCAAGGTGCGTGAAGCCACAAACAGCCAGTCAGATAGGCGATTTAATAGCTGCAGGGAAGTCGCTTGAATATTCTGGTCACGTGAGTGAACTGACATCACGCTGCGCTCTGCACGACGGCACACGGCACGGGCTTGATGAGCAAAACTGCAAACTAAAGTACCCGCAGGCAAAATAAAATCTTTCAGCATCGGCAAAGCTTCATTCATACGATCGATGTCATTTTCCAGAAAATCAATCGAGACTGGTTGAACCAGGTTAAAGCCAGGGATACACACTTCACCACCCAGATCAAACAACCAGTGCTGGATCAGGCTTAAAGATTTATCCCAAGTCGCTTTATCCTGAATGCTGCTTGCCGCGATTTGTGCGCGTAAAACCCCAATGATGGCATTTAGCTCGTCCACATCACCGAGCGCGGCAATACGCAAGTCATCTTTGGCAACGCGTGAACCATCACCCAGACCTGTGGTGCCTGAATCGCCTGTGCGGGTGTAAATTTTACTTAAACGGTGGCCCATTTGAATTCCTTAATTTTTTAAATGCTGAATATAAAAAGAATCATGCCATAGGCATGACATGATTCTCAAAAGTATTTCTAAAAAGGTTGAACTTAGTATTTAAAGGTCACACCGGCAGAAGCAAGACGACCACCATTTAAGTAGTAGTTTCCATAATCTTGATATGAAGTTTTGAATTTAGTGTCGCCCATATTCTGAATATTTGTGAAAAGCTTAACAGATGGATTTAGATTCCAATGAGCATTGAAATCTGCTGTCATATAACCTGGATTATCATGTTTGTAGTCCCAATCTTTGGAACTAGATTTTGCATTTAAAGACAAGCCCAAGCCATAGTTTTCATTCGTCATACCTACAGTTACAGTAGCATGGTGACGTGGGCGACGAACGAGATCACGATTATCTGAGTCATCTTTAGGTTGAACATAGCTATATGATAGACGTGTATAGAATTGATCAGCTTGCCATTTCAATGCTGATTCAAATCCTGTCAGAATCGCTTTTTTAATGTTTTGATTTTCGCCTGCTTTATAGGTGATCAAGTTTTCAATTTCATTACGATATAAGCTAAATTCAGAGCTAAAACCATGTGAATAATTTTGATTTAAACCAATTTCATATGAAATGCTTTCCTCTGGTTCTAAATTTGGATTACCTGATGAGCTGTATAAATCATTTGCACTTGGTGCTCTAAAAGCAGTACCGATATTGGTATATACACTTGTATCTGATGTAAGTTTATAACGAAGTGCAGCTTGACCTACAGTATGTTCGCCAAACTGCTTATTATCTTCTAAGCGAATACCCAATTGAGTATTCAATTTATCATTATTAAATTGATGTTGAACATAATATCCATTTGAATCTAATGACGTATTATATTCAGTTCCATAACTTAGACTATTAACATCTGATTTGTTAATCGTTCCACCAATTAATATATTTTGATGCGGTGTTAGCTTCCATCGAGCATTCAGGTCATATTCTTGACGTTCATTTAAAGTGTAGTCAATTTCTGAGCCAACATAGGTAGAATTCCAATCACCTGTAATTTCATCTTGTACCCAATTATATATATCAGTTAAATCATTTTGGACAAGGTTGTCTTCAAATTTAGAGTAGCGCGCATTAAGCTCCCACTGATCATTTAATTTGAGTGCACTCTTTGCAGTGAATAATTTATTTTCAAAGTTATGAGAGCGTTGTGCACCATAATCATCGTATTGGCTTGAGCCTTGATTTTCACTGTATTCGATACTTGCGTTGTATTGGGCTTTATCAATGCCTAATTTGGTGGTAAAACCTTTTTGATCAAAACTTGCTTTGGGGGTGTTGGGAATATCTGTGACAATCGTACCATCAGTTTCAAGGCGTTGACCGCGGATTTGAGTATAGATCCCATTTTCTGCTAAATCAGCCCCAACTACAGATTTATACGTTTTATTTTCACCGATTTCGCCTGTAACAAATCCACCCGACTTTTTAGGGGCTTGGGTAATGATTTGAACAACACCGCCAATCGCATCTGAGCCATAAAGTACAGAGGCAGGACCTTTTAATACTTCAACTTGTTTAATATCAGTGGTATCAATAAAAGCCAAAGATGCTGCGTTAGATGTTGCTGTGTTAAGTCGAACACCATCACGTAATACGAGGGTATGATCTGATTCAGTACCACGTAAAAAGATCGATGATTGTTGACCAATACCTCCTGCTTGAACCATGTTGATAGATGCATCATTCTTTAATAGTTCTGGAAGTGATGTAATCGATGATTGCTCAAGAATTGCAGGCTCAATAATCGAGATGCGTGCAGGGACATTTTCAATGTTTTCTGCAGAACGAGTTGCTGTAACCACAATCGTATCTAAAGAAGCTTGAGCAATTTTTTGCTCGTTAGCAAAAACAGATGAAGTAAAACCCAACGCAAGTGCGATCGCACCTACCAAGGCAGTAGGTTGAAATGGAATAGACATGAGATGTGCTCCATACATTCACTCCCCGTGAATGATTGAGTTAAAGAACACAACAAGCAGGTATCCGGACTTAAATGCAGTATTGAAACATACTTACTTATCCACCTTCCCACATATTGATGCAGTGGTGTAAATCCTGAAGATTTATAAAGACAAGCTTTTCATTTTTTACCGTTGCGGGGGCAGCGTTGGATTTGCACCAACTTCCCTAAAGCCTTAAGGCCTTGACTCGTTGCAAATTGTGGCAAGTATAAAGTCTGCTTATGACTTAAACAATCAAGATCAAGAATAATCCGTATGAACTTTACGCAAGATCGATGATTTGCATTACAATGATTCACCCCAATCTCATAGATTACTTGATATCTTGGTAAATCAGAGCCAACACTATATGCGAACCCGTGCCAAAATCTGTGGAATCACCCGAGTTGAAGACGTCCAAGCTGTTGCGAATGCCGGCTGTGATGCCATTGGATTCGTGTTCTATCCACCGAGCCCACGTAGCGTGACTCAGGCACAAGCTGAAGTGCTGGTCAAAGCAGTGCCAGCTTATATTCAAGTGGTTGGCTTATTTGTTAATAGTACGGCAGATGACATCCAGGACATTTTAAAAACTGTTCCGCTAGATATTCTGCAGTTCCATGGTGATGAAAGCCCTGAACAATGTCAGGTTATCGCAAAGCAGGTTGGGCGTCGCTGGTATAAAGCGATTCAGGTCAAACCTGATCTGGACGTAGTCGCTGAGATTCAACGTTATCAGACAGCAGGGGCCAGCGCAGTACTGTTAGACGCATGGCATCCTGATTTAAAAGGTGGTACCGGCCACAGCTTTGACTGGAGCACCTTTCCTCAATTAGATATTCCCTTGATCCTGGCTGGGGGCTTAAACCCGGACAATATCGAGCAAGCAATTCACACCACACAGGCTTATGCTGTTGATGTTAGTGGTGGTGTCGAATCCGCAAAAGGTATAAAAGACCAACAACTCATAGAACGCTTTATGCAAGGAGTCCATCGTGGATCAGCAAAGTACTAATCACAACAAGCCCGTGATTGACTATACCCAATTCCCGGATGAGCGTGGACATTTCGGTATCCATGGCGGGCGTTTTGTGTCAGAAACTCTGATGGCGGCTTTACAAGATCTGGAAAAGCTTTATTTCCGCATGAAAGATGATGAACAGTTTCTGGCAGAATTCGACCGTGATCTAGCCTACTACGTAGGTCGTCCTAGTCCTTTATATCATGCTGAGCGATGGTCTAAAGAGTTGGGTGGTGCGCAAATTTACTTAAAGCGTGAAGATCTGAACCATACTGGCTCGCATAAAGTAAACAACACGATTGGTCAGGCTTTACTGGCTAAGCTTTCAGGTAAAAAACGCATTATTGCAGAAACTGGTGCCGGTCAGCACGGCGTGGCGACTGCAACGATCGCAGCACGTTTAGGCCTAGAATGTGTGGTATTCATGGGTGCTGAAGACGTGAAACGTCAGGCGATGAACGTTTACCGTATGCGTCTGCTGGGTGCAACAGTTGTCCCTGTAGAAAGTGGCTCTAAAACATTAAAAGATGCCATGAACGAGGCAATGCGTGACTGGGTCACCAATGTTGACTCAACTTATTATGTGATTGGTACCGTGGCAGGTCCACATCCATATCCACAATTGGTTCGTGACTTCCAGTCCATCATTGGCCGTGAAGCACGCCGTCAGATTCAGGAACAGGCAGGTCGTCTTCCAGATGCATTGGTTGCTTGTGTCGGTGGTGGTTCAAATGCAATGGGCTTGTTCTATCCATTCCTGAACGATCAGGATGTGAAAATGTATGGTGTTGAAGCCGCAGGTTTAGGGATTGAAACTGGCAAGCACTCTGCACCACTGAATGCGGGTCACGTCGGTGTACTGCATGGTAACCGTACTTATCTGATGTCTGATAAAGAAGGCCAGATCATTGAAACGCATTCAATTTCTGCCGGTCTGGATTATCCGGGTGTAGGTCCGGAGCACAGCTTCCTGAAAGATATGGAACGCGTGAACTATGTACCGATCAATGATCAGGAAGCGTTACAAGGTTTCCGTGATCTAACCAAGATCGAAGGGATCATTCCTGCGCTTGAAAGCTCACATGCGATGGCTTATGTCACTAAACTTGCCCCAACCATGGACAAGGATCAAATCATTATTGCGACCGTTTCTGGTCGTGGTGATAAAGACTTGATGACTGTTGCCCGTATTGATGGCGTAGAAATGGTTGAGATGTAAAATTTTCTCCGATCCCTCTTTTTCAAAGAGGGGTGAAAACCCTCCTATCTAAAAGGAGAGTAAGGTGGATTAAAAAAATCGTATTGAAGCTATTCAGTACGATTTTTTTATTTTTATAGATAAGAAAATTTTTAAAGATGAAGAGGAAGGATCAATCTGGCTGGAAGTGGTATAAAAATTATACAAGTTCTGGATAAAACAGCAAAAAATCAGTTTCTCATTCAGAAAATTAAAATGGTTATTTTAAGCAGAATTGGCCGGAAGAGCTGACGAACGGTTTTAAAAAATTCTTTATCAAATCTCAATAATCGGCATAATAGCTTCAAGCAAAAATAGTTTTTGATTGAGATGGAATGTCTTAATGGATTTAATTCAGGAAAATGGACAACCACGTTACGGACGTTTCAAAGAAATTCCAAAAAGTATTGATTACAATGCGTACCAGTACAAAAATCCCTATGGTGATGTACTCAAGGGATGGCGTAAACAACTAAAATATAAAAAATTTAAATTCTGTAGTATTCAACACGAACATTATACAATTGGCCTTGCGATTGCGGATATCGCTTGGGCTGGGCACAGTTTTTTCTACATCTATAACCATAGTACCAACGAAGTGCAGGAATGGAATGCGATCAATTTCTTCTCGCGCAATACGGTGCTAGACGAACAGCCATTATTTAATCATAGTTATTTTCACAAATCTCCCTTTCAGATTGATATCCAGCATGCCAATGGGGTGCGTTATATCCATGTGACCAAATATGGTGAAATCAAGCTTAGTGCCCGAATTTTCTGTGCAGGTACAGACCCGCTGAGTATGTGCAGTCCGACCGGAATCAATGGCTGGACCTATACCCAGAAATTGACCACTTTGGGTTGTGAAGGTTATTTCGTAAATAAGCAGGGTGAAACCATCCAGTTTAATGAGCGCACCTTCGCTTCTCTGGATGATACCTGCGGCTTTTTGCGTCCTGAAACTGCCTGGTTCTGGCTATCTTGTAATTTCTGGGATGCCAATCATAATCGTATCGGGATCAATCTCGCTTCCGGTGTTAATGAAAGCTTTGGTAATGAAAACTGTTTGTGGGTAAATGGTAAAATTTATCCTGTGGCGGATGTGTTGTTTCAGCAGGAATCTGACGAACGCTGGAACATCCAGTCATTAGATGGCTGCTTGAACCTGAATGTACATACGGGCTGGCGCCGTTATGAAAATCTGAATCTGCGTCTGGTCGGCAGTCAGTTTAGCCAGTGGCAGGCAAAAGTATCAGGCACCATCCGGCAAGATGGTCAGGAGATTGTACTGGTCAATGAATATGGACTTTTAGAACAGCACTATGCCAAGTGGTAACTTATTTCTTGTAGGTTTTGGATTCATAAAAAAGCCTTCAATCTCGAAGGCTTTTGATTTCTAGGTTTAATCTTCTGCAGCTTGCCAGAAGGCTTCTCCTGCCTGAATCGGGTCACCGGTTTCTGCCAGCGTTTTTACCCAGACATCATATTGAGCAATCACTGGGTGCTGGGATGGATGGAAATCCTTTTTAAACCAGTCACGATACTGTTTACCCATACGAGTCAGAGTCCCTTTTTTGCCAAAGAACCAAGGTAAGCCCCTGATATTCATTTGCAAGCGTTGCAGCGGACTAAAGCCATCATGTTTAAGCATGACATTGGCACGGTAAATGGTAAAACCAAACATCAGCAAAGTCGTAATGAGCAAAGTATATTGACGCAGCCATTCTGGCGTTTTTGCCACATCTTTCATCACATCAAAAGCCACATCACGATGTTCCATTTCCTCAATCGCATGCCAGGCAAACATGGCACGGACAAAAGGATGGGCATTTCTTAAAGTATCTTTTTGTCCATAAAAAGTTTCAGCCATCAGCGCGGTCAGATGTTCTGCGGCTGCAGTGACTGCAATATTGTACTCAGGTGAACGGTTCTTCAGGTCATAGTTCATCATGTAGTTCAGACGCTGAATAAACTGATCAACCGGCATGCCTTGTTCCCGCATCAGGTTATTCATCTTGTCATGGGCAATACCATGCTGTGCTTCCTGACGGATAAAATCAGCTACCCGTTTTTGCAGATCTGGATCTTTGATCTGGTCACGGAACAGACGCACACTCTGAATGAAATAACGTTCACCGTCTGGAAAGGTCAGACTCAGTGCATCAAACATACGGGTCAGGAATGGATCGCCACCAAACCAGTAACGCGGAATTTCACTCAGCTTAAAATCAAGATTACTGCGTACCACAGGCTGTACAGAAGATTTTAAAGGTGCGTTCATCTGCTTTCATTCTTTTTCTGGAGATGCTGACAGTATGTTCAGAATTGCACAAATTGTTTTGACAGATATGGCCAATTTTTATACATTTTACGCCATAGAAAAATAAAATATACATTCGCAGTGGAGACAGGGACGCGCTCATGCAGGACATCAAAATCTCCAATGGTTATATCCAACTATGGGCCACCTATTTGCGTAGCTTAAATATAGAACCTTTAACCGCAGAGTTTCTTGCAGATCTACGACCTCAGCTCATTGGACTGATTGATCAGCCTTTTGATGCACAAGTTCCGCTGGATTTTCTCAATAGCATCCTGTTAAGAACCCAAAAACAGCTAGCGTGTCCACAGTTAATTTTTGAAATTGTGCAGTGCATTCGGCCAGAACATTTTGGTGTGCTGGGCTATATGGTATCTAAAAGCAGCAGTATTCCTGAGATCATCGGCTATATCATGCGTTTTCAGCGACTGGTCATTGATGGGAGTGAATTTGTCCCATTGCAACTAAGACAGCATGCACAGAGTATTGAATTGTATTGGATCTATCAGAATGAGCGTTATAACCTGCTGAATGAGCTGACCATCGCAGCTATGGTGCAATTGGGACGTTTTATTTTGCAGGATCATCCTTTACTCTTGCGTCGGGTGCGTTTTGCCCATGCGCCAGAAATTGCCCGAATTCACTATCAAAAATTCTATGCTGCGGAAGTGCAGTTTTCACAGCAGGATTATGGCTTTGAACTGGATATACAGGGACTGAGCCTGAAATCGGAACAGGCCGATCCAATGCTATTACAGTTATTGATTCGTCAGGCTGAAGAAGCGATTGCGGCCAAACCGCCTGTAGAAAGTATTTTAACTCAGGCCCAAAAGGTGGTCGCAGAGCATCTGAGAAGCAGACAGCAGGCCATTAAAATTGAACAGCTGGCCGAGCAACTGTTTGTATCGACCCGAACCTTGCAGCGTCAACTAAGTGAGCAGGGTATTTCTTTTAAAAAACTATTGGAGCAGGAAAGGATCAAACGCTGTGAAAGCTTATTGCATCAGCCCCTAAGCCTGACCGAGATTGCCCAGCAACTAGACTATTCTGACCAGTCGGCTTTGGCCCGTGCTTATAAAGCGGCAACAGGCCGGACTTTATTGCAATATAGAAAACAATTAAAACAGGATCAGGCATAAAAAAACGGCCATCATTGGCCGCTTTATCTCATGACTTAATTTAAGCTGTTTTTAATTTAGGGTATCGGAAAGCAATCGCGATCACTGCAAAGATTGCCAGAATCCAGCAATAATACACGCCCCCGATTAGCTCGACTGGAGAAAGTTTGGCAATCGAACAGGCCAGTAATAATTGTGCGCCATAAGGGATCAGCCCCTGTACCACACAGGAGAAAATATCCATCAGGGCGGCGGCACGTTTCGGATCAACCCCATATTCTTTCGCCACTTCACGGGCCATATCACCAGCCAGAATAATCGCGACAGTGTTATTTGCTACAAACAGATTCGAAAATACGACCAAGAAACTGATCCCGATTTCACCGGCCCGCTGACGGCCCACTTTAAATAAGCGGGTCAGCGCGTAGATGCGTTCGATCAGCCAGCGTAAACCACCTTCACGTTGCATGATCGCAGACAGGCCACCTAAAAACATGGATAACAACGCCACTTCAAACATGCCGACAAAGCCATCATAAATGGAAGTGTTCAGCTTGAGGATATTGAAATCTGGCGTAGCAAATAGCCCAAATAAACCCGATAACACGACACCGATGGTTAAAACCGCCAGAACATGCAGACGGCTAAAAGCCAGTAAAAAGACCGCAATATAAGGCAGGACCAGGATCCAGTTAAAGTCCTTGTATTCCACTGGACTAGAACTACCAGTATTGAAGATATAGATCAAAATCGTGACGATAGAAGCCGGCACAGCAATCCAGACATTGACTCTGAATTTGTCACGTAACTGCACTTTCTGGCTGCTGGTTGCAGCGATGGTAGTATCTGAAATCATGGACAGGTTATCACCGAACATTGCTCCACCGACCACGGCGCCAATCGCATAAACCACCGGAATCCCGGTTACTTGTGCAAAGCCAAAGGCAATCGGTGCACAGGCGGCAATAGTTCCCATTGAGGTACCCATCGCCGTCGCAATAAATGCCGAAATCACAAAAAGCATCGGTAAGACAAAACTCGGAGGAATAACAGACAGGCCCATTTGTACAGTGGCATCAACACTGCCAATCGCACTGCTGACACTGGCAAAAGCACCGGCCAGCATAAACACCATGAACATCAGAATCAGGTTAGGATGGCTGGCACCTTTAAGAAATTCTTCAATACCCTGATTGAGTTTGCCACGATACACTAATGCAGCCAAGATAATCGCGGGCAGGGCAGCAACAGGCGCTTTAATCTGATAAAACGCAAATTCAGTTCCGATCAGAGAATGATAGATCCCGCTACCTAAAAAGATGGTTAAAAATACAATAAGCGGCAACAGTGCAATGGCGCGTGCCTGCACTGTACCTTCAGAGTCAGTCTGCATAGGAGATAAAAAAATAAGAGAATGGGGCTAGTATAAAACAGGTTTTGCAATTTCAGAAAACTTTAAATGAATGCGCTAACATCTGCATTTTTATTAATTTTTCCATGATAAAAATAAGTTTATCTAAATATTCAACATTTTAGGGAATGCCAAAATTAGGCATCTTTGATCATTGAGAAAAAAATCAAAATAATCGTAAATAGATCCCTTCGGGTTGTTCTGAAATCCTCGCACAGGAAATGAAATGCCAGAGGTCGATGTTGCACACTGTTCAATGTACAAAAAATAGCGTTACAATGCGATGTCTTGTATTTCTACATAGTCAATGTCTCAAGTTTGAAACACCTTAAGGAAAGCTCAGCCCTATGTCACGTTTAGCCACACGATTTGGACAACTTAAATCTCAACAGCGTAAAGCTTTAGTTTCTTATGTTATGGCTGGTGACCCGCATCCAGAGGTAACCGTACCTTTGCTGCACCAGATGGTGGACGCTGGCGTCGACGTGATTGAACTGGGTCTTCCTTTCTCAGATCCAATGGCAGATGGTCCGGTGATTGCTCTGGCCGCTGAACGCGCGCTGGCCGGTGGCACTAATACCTTGGATGCCCTGCACATGGTGAAAGAATTTCGCTTGAAAGACCGCGAAACACCAGTGGTACTCATGGGTTATCTCAATCCGGTTGAAGTCATTGGCTATGAAAAGTTTGTGGCTTATGCCTATGAATGCGGTGTCGACGGCGTGCTTCTGGTCGATCTTCCTCCTGAAGAAGCTCAAGATTTGGGGCAGGTGCTGGAAAAATATGAAATGGATCAGATTTTCCTGTTGGCTCCGACCTCAACTGATGAGCGTATTCAGCATGTAGTGAAACAGGCCAGTGGCTTTATTTACTATGTGTCGTTGAAAGGTGTGACGGGTGCTGCAACATTAGATGTATCTGAAGCAGCTGCACGTATTCAGAAAATTAAGGCAGAGACAGATGTTCCTGTAGGCGTGGGTTTTGGTATCAGTGATGCTGCATCTGCGAAAGCGATGGGTGTTGCTGCCGATGCAGTTATTGTGGGAAGTGCGTTTGTAAAACAGTTTGCAACCCTCGCGCCAGAACAAGCCGTTATTGCGACGGTGAATAAAGTCAAGGAGCTTCGAGCAGCGCTCGATGAGTTATAGTATGAGTCAACAAGTGAAATCAGGCAAAATTCTGAGCCCATCGACCCCATGGACGGAGCGTATTGTTCCGGGCATTCATGTACCTGATGAGCAAACTACCCTAAAAGCGACATTCACAGAGCCAACCATTGAGTGCCCTGAATGTCATGCTTTGGTGACACGTACTGCAATGTCATTTAATGCTTATGTTTGTCCACAATGCGATGAACATCTGAAAATGAAAGCACGTGACCGTCTGAACTGGTTCTTTGATCAGGTACAGACTGAAATGGGTCAGGAATTTACGGCCAAAGATCCACTGAAATTTGTCGACAGCAAAGCTTATCCTGAGCGTATGTCGGAAGCACAAAAGAAAACGGGTGAAACTGAAGCACTGATCGTGATGCAAGGTCTGCTGAAAGGTGTACCAATGATTGCAACCGCATTTGAATTCGACTTCATGGGCGGCTCTATGGGTACCGTAGTGGGTGACCGTTTTGTGCAGGCAGCCGAGCGTGCGATTGAAACACATCAGCCTTTGATCTGTTTTGCAGCTTCTGGTGGCGCGCGTATGCAGGAAGGCATGCTGTCTTTGATGCAAATGGCACGTACTTCAGCAGCGATTCAGCGTTTGAAAGAAGCAGGTCTGCCTTATGTGGTGGTATTGACCCATCCAGTCTACGGCGGTGTAACTGCATCTTTAGCCATGCTGGGTGATGTGCATCTGGCTGAACCGAAAGCGATGATTGGTTTTGCGGGTAAACGTGTGATCGAGCAGACCGTGCGTGAAAAACTGGACGAACCGTTCCAGCGCGCTGAATATTTGCTTGATCATGGTGTAATCGATCAGATTGTTCACCGTCATGCATTACGTGATACAGTTTATCGTATTATCACGAAATTGATGAACCTGCCTTGAACACAGCACCATTAGCAACTGATTCACTTGATACATGGCTCGATTATTGGAGCCATGTTCACGTTACGGGGATTGATTTAGGTCTAGAACGTGTTATTCCTGTGGCTGAAAAGCTGGGGGTGATCAATCCGGAGGCTAAAGTCCTGACGGTTGCCGGAACCAATGGTAAAGGTTCAACGACCACGACTCTGGCTGCCATTCTCAATGCTCAAGGTTTTAAGGTCGGACTGTATCAGTCTCCTCATGTATATCGTTTTAATGAACGGGTGAAATTACGTGGGGTTGAAGTCGAAGACCAGTTGCTGATTGATGCTTTTGTTGAAGTCGATCGGGCACGTCGCGAATGCGATTTAAGCCTGTCATTCTTTGAAGCAACCACACTTGCTGCATTTGTGATTTTTAAACATGAACTGTGTAATGTGTGGGTGCTGGAAGTCGGATTGGGCGGTCGTCTGGATGTGGTCAACGTGGTCAATCCGGATGTTGCAGTCATCACCAATATTGGGCTAGATCATACCGATTGGCTCGGTGACACCATTGAAAAAATTGCTTTTGAAAAAGCTGGCATTATCCGTCCGAATATTCCTGTGATATTTGGTGGTCAGCAAGATATTCCGCAAGCCATTCTGGATAAAGCTGCTGAATGCAATGCGCCGTTATATGCAGTTAACCGTGATTATTTCTATGAAGCCTTTGAAGATGGCAAAACCTGGGCCTTTGCATCGTCAGGTACGACTTTAAAATTGCCGACAGGTTCACTGGCGCTGGATAATATTTCGACAGCAGTTGCAGCGATCTTGCTAAGTGGTCTGGAAGTCAACCAGACAGCGATTGCGGAAGGAGTTCAGGCAGCTAAATTGCCGGGGCGTTTTGAAGTCCGAGAAATTCAGAATAAGACTGTAATTTTTGATGCCGGACATAACCCGCATGGGGTAGAGTTCCTGTTAAAACAATTACGCAATTATTTAAATTACAACAAGAAATATAAAGAAGTCATTTGTGTATTTTCCATGCTGGCAGATAAAGATATAAATTCTGTCGTCAAGTTGTTGAAAGACACTGTTCATTTGTGGAAAATTGCACCATTATCTGTACCACGTGCGGCAGAGGTCACACTTTTGACTGATGCATTGCAAGGTGAATTGATAGAACAATTTGACAATGTAAAATTAGCTTTTAAATCAGCGCTGGATGAAACAGAGAATAATCAGCTGATTTTGGTATGTGGTTCATTTCATACCTTAGAGGCGGTATGGGAGTATTTGGAAGAATGTCAATGAATAACAAACAACGCTGGATGGGTGGCGTTGTTTTACTAGGTGGTGGTGTTTTATTGGCAGCATTACTCCTGAAAGGCCAAAATGAAATTCATCAGGATCGTCAGCAAAACCCGGCACTGGCTGCAGAAGTAGAATCAAAAGATACAGTCAACAATTCATTAGGTTCTTTAACAGTCGATGTGGAAACAGAAAAACGTCTGCTGGAACAGCAGCGTCGTGACCGCGAAAAAGCAGTGGCTGAACAGGAAGCCCGTGCAGCTGAATTTTTAGCCATGCAACAGCAGGCTGAGGCAGATGCAGCACGTCGTGCGGCTGAAGAATATGCTGCTTTGAATGCCCATCGTATGGGACAGCAAAGTTCAGACAATATTCCACCTGAGCTGGCAGAAGATGAACAGACGAAGCAAAAACGTCTGGCTGAAGACAAGGCTGCTGCACAAAAAAAGTTAGAACAGCAGAAACTTGAGCAGCAAAAAGCCCAAACTTCAGCTGATACTGCCAAGAAACAGGCAGAGCAGAAGGCTGCAGAAGAAAAACGTAAGCTAGAAGAGAAACGTAAAGCTGAAGAAGCGCATAAGGCAGCTGAAGCAAAACGTAAGGCCGAGGAAGAGCACAAAGCGGCTGAAAAGAAAAAAGAAGCTGAGCATAAAGCTGCTGAAGAAAAACGTAAGGCAGAAGAAAAGCGCAAAGCTGAAGAGAAACATAAAGCTGAAGAAGCCAAGAAAAAGGCTGAAGCTGAAAAAGCCCGTAAACTTCTTGAAGGTGAAAGTGATAAACAGTGGATGGTGCAGGTGGCATTGGCTGCCAATGAAGCCAATGCTGATGCCATTGCGGCCAAACTGCGAGCCAAAGGCTACAAGGTCACCAAGAGCCAGACATCTAAAGGTGTGCGTATCATGGTCGGTCCATCTAAAGACCGTGAAACAGCAGATGCACTGCGTAAGAAAATCGCGTCTGATGCCAGCCTGAACATGAAATCAGCCTGGGTGAATGACTGGGTGCCGCTAGATAAGCGTTAACTCTCTTACTTAACTGAAGTTTCTGTAGATGGATTCGCGAGTTGCTCGCGAATCCATTTTACATTTTCAGGAGTAAATAATTTTTCAATATTGCGCCAAATTGAATGAAAGCCATAACCGCCATGCTTCATTTCCTGTACTGCATCTTCAATGCGCCAGTTCTGAAAAATAATCCGGTACATGGCCACACTGGCACCGGTACGGTCTGAACCGTGATAACAGTGTAAAAGTATTTTTTCATTATTTTGTCGTGCCTGCTGGATTAACTGCATCACATTCAGTAAATCCTCGCGATTCATAGCCCAGGTATGAATGGGAACATGTTTAAGCTTGAGGTCTTCATTTGACAAAATATCCGTATCTTTATCGCGTGAACGCAGGTTGATCACCACATTAATGGCATATTGTTTTAATAAGGGCGTCAGTTCATCGCTTGGCTGTTCACTTCGGTAAAGTTCATTGCTAATCTGATAAAAATTATGTTCTTCATGCAGTTCCTGTCCCCAATGCATTGGGCGTTCCTGTTCAGGCAGCGCTGGAGTACAGCCAGATAAAACAAGTGTAGAAACCAGAAGAAGTACATAATTATTTTTCATTGCAACCTAACTCACCTTTTTAATCATTCTCTTCAACAGCATATCGGCTTTTTCAAAAAAAAGCCTGTCCGAAGACAGGCTTGATGGGAAAAGTTCGAAAACCCGGCTCGTCGGTGGGTATCAAACTAAACATGAAAATGAGGGTTGATGCATGATGATCTTCATTTTCATGGTGGAGAGTTTTTTCTAAATTTTCGGTGTCATGGTTAAAGAGCAGTAACTTTGCTTATCCGTATAACTTTAGCATAGCTGAGGTTCTTGAGCGAAAAAGTACCACCTTTTAGAGACTACGCGTTTCGCTTGTCTTACGAATAACTAAAGCAGTGCTTTCAAATTATCACTCGAAGCATAGCTTCTCGTCTTGCATTCAAGCAAAGCGGTGTTTTGGAAGCTACGCGCTGCGCTTGTCTTGTCACAAATTAAAGCAGTGCTTCAAATACTGCGCACTTCGTTTGCTTTGCGCAAAACTGAAAAGCAGTGCTTTCAGTTTTGTCACTCGAAGCATAGCTTCTCGTCTTGCGCAAGGGCAGTACAATGGAAACTGCGCGCTACGCTTGCCTTGCGCAAAATTAAAAAGGAGTCCTTTTAATTCCTTACCAGCCATAGCATAGCTATGGCTCTTGCGCTCGGGCGAAGCAGTGCTTCGCTTATCCTCGCTCAGGCTGTGGTGTCAGACGTAGGTATGGAGTTACTGCCTTATAACCTTTAGGGAAGCGTTGTTTAATTTCTTCCTCATCTTTCAGTGAAGGTACAATCACTACATCATCGCCATGTTGCCAGTTAGCCGGGGTTGCGACTTTATGGTTGTCGGTTAATTGCAGAGAGTCGACTACACGTAATACTTCATGGAAATTACGACCTGTTGATGCAGGGTAGGTAATAATCAGACGCACTTTCTTGTTTGGATCAATGATTACCAGAGAACGTACAGTTAGGGTTTCGCTGGCATTTGGGTGAATGAAACCATACAGCTCAGACACTTTTCGGTCCTGATCAGCAATGATCGGGAAGTTAACGGTGGTACCTTGAGTTTCATTGATATCTTTGATCCAGCCATGATGCGATTCAACATCATCAACAGAAAGCGCAATCGCTTTCACGCCACGTTTTGTAAACTCGTCTTTCAGTTTCGCGGTAAAGCCCAGTTCAGTGGTACATACAGGTGTGTAGTCTGCTGGATGTGAAAATAAAATGCCCCAACTATCGCCTAGAAAGTCATAAAAGTTAATTAAGCCTTCGCTAGATTGCTGTTCAAAATTCGGTGCGGTATCGCCTAAACGTAAACTCATTTTCTTGCCTCAATTGATCTTGTAATGTGTCGATGAGAATAAATATGAACCAATTTTTTTATGATTAAAAATAGTGTTTTTAGAATTTCTTATGAATAAACCGAATAAAGAAGTAGGCTGTCGATTCAGAATCAGACAAATCAGTCGTCTAATTAACTATATTGCATGGGTAAAATTTGCTACATTACTTTGCCTTAGGTCTCAGGGCTAGAACTAAGGATGAGATTTTTTCTGGGGTTTTTCAGCAAAACCCTTGTAGTTCAAATTTCTAGCACCATAATAACGACTAAGAACATATTTAATCGACAAGCAAGATTTAGAGAGTCTATACATGTTGGCAAGTCTGATCGGAGGAATCTTCGGTACTAAAAATGAGCGCGAACTCAAACGCATGCGTAAAATCGTAGATAAGATTAATGCGCTCGAGCCGACGATATCAGCCCTAAGCGATGCAGACTTATCTGCAAAAACTGAAGAATTTAAACAACGATATAATAAAGGCGAAAGTCTAGATAAGTTACTTCCTGAAGCATTCGCAGTCTGTCGTGAAGCTGCAAAACGTGTCATGGGAATGCGTCACTATGACGTACAGTTGATTGGTGGTATTACCCTGCATGAAGGCAAGATTGCCGAGATGCGTACCGGTGAAGGTAAAACCCTGATGGGGACGCTGGCCTGTTATCTTAATGCATTGAGCGGGCAGGGTGTCCATGTCATCACGGTGAACGACTATCTGGCACAACGTGATGCCGAGTTAAACCGTCCATTGTTCGAATTCTTGGGTTTAAGCATTGGGATTATCTATTCCATGCAGAATCCGATAGAAAAATCTGAAGCCTATAAAGCAGACATCACTTACGGTACCAATAATGAATTCGGTTTCGACTATCTTCGTGACAACATGGTGTTCTCGCTGGCTGAGAAAAAACAGCGTGGTCTGACCTATGCTATTATCGATGAGGTCGATTCGATCCTGATCGATGAAGCACGTACACCACTGATTATCTCTGGTCAAAGTGAAGATTCTTCCCAGCTTTATGCAGCAATCAATAACATTCCGCCGAAATTAAAAGCACAGAAAGAAGAAAAAGTCCCGGATGGCGGTCATTTCTGGATTGATGAAAAACAGCGTTCAGTAGAAATTACAGAAACCGGTTTTGAAACCATTGAAAGTGAATTGATTGCAATGGGCTTGCTGGCTGAAGGTGAAAGCCTGTATTCAGCTTCTAATCTGAATTTGCTGCATCATGTGACTGCTGCGATTCGTGCGCACTATCTGTATCAACGTAATGTGCATTACATCATCCATGAAGGTGAAGTGATCATCGTCGATGAAAATACCGGTCGTACCATGCCGGGCCGTCGCTGGTCTGAAGGTCTGCACCAGGCAGTTGAAGCAAAAGAAGGTCTGGAAATCCAGCCGGAAAACCAAACCCTTGCAACCACCACATTCCAGAACTATTTCCGTCTGTATAAAAAATTATCCGGTATGACCGGTACTGCAGATACTGAAGCTGCGGAAATGAAAGAAATTTACGGTCTGGATGTGGTAATCATTCCAACCCACCGTCCAATGATTCGTAATGACCAGAACGATTTGATCTACCTGAATCGTGAAGGTAAGTACAACGCGATTATTCAGGAAATTCAACGTGTTCACGAAGCTGGTGTTGCGCCAATCCTAATTGGTACGGCCACTATTGAAGCGTCGGAAATTCTTTCTGACAAGCTTAAAGAAGCTGGTATTGAACATGAAGTCCTGAATGCCAAACAGCATGAGCGTGAAGCAGATATTATTGCCCAAGCGGGTGCACCGCGTGCTGTAACGATTGCAACTAACATGGCCGGTCGTGGTACCGATATTTTGCTGGGTGGTAACTGGAAAGCGCTACTGGCCAAAATTGAAAACCCAACCCCTGAAGATGAAGCACGCCTGAAAGCAGAATGGGAAGCGAATCATGAAGCAGTTCTTGCTTCTGGTGGTTTGCATATTATCGGTTCTGAGCGTCATGAATCTCGCCGTATCGATAACCAGTTGCGTGGTCGTGCGGGCCGTCAGGGTGACCCGGGTGTATCGCGTTTCTACCTGTCTCTTGAAGATGACTTGATGCGTATCTTTGCGGGTGACCGTGTGGTTGCCATGATGCGTGCGATGGGCTTAAAAGAAGATGAAGCGATTGAACACAAAATGGTGTCACGCTCAATCGAAAATGCACAGCGTAAAGTAGAAGCACGTAACTTCGACATTCGTAAGAACCTGTTGAAATACGATGACGTGAATAACGAGCAGCGTAAAATTATCTATAGTCAGCGTGATGAGATTCTGGCTGAAAGTTCATTGCAAGATTATATCGAAGAGATGATCCGTGAAGTGATGCAGGGCATGATCGCCAACTATATTCCGCCTGAATCAATTCATGATCAGTGGGATATTGAAGGTCTGGAACTTGCACTACGTGAAGACTTATCGATTGATCTGCCAGTCGCACAATGGTTAGAGCAGGATCGTCGTTTAGATGAAGAAGCACTGGTTGAACGAATTACTGAAGAAGTGGTAAACCGTTACCGTTCACGTCGTGAACAAATGGGTGCTGAATCTGCAGCATCACTCGAACGTCATTTCATGTTGAACTCTCTGGACCGTCACTGGAAAGAGCATCTGGCTGCGATGGATTACCTGCGTCAAGGGATTCATTTACGCGGTTATGCACAGAAAAACCCAGAGCAGGAATACAAAAAAGAAGCCTATAACCTGTTTGTAAACATGCTGGGCGTGATTAAATCTGACGTCATTACTGATCTGTCACGTATCCATGTGCCAACACCTGAAGAGCTGGCTGAAATGGAAGCACAGCAGCAGGCACAGGCTGAAGCGATGCGTTTGCAGTTATCTCATCAGGAATTTGATGGATTACTGGCTGAAGAAGATGAAATCACCATTGAACAGAATGCGCAGGCTAATCCGGTTGCACCAGTCTTTGAAGCACCGGCAAGCCGTAATGCACCTTGTCCATGTGGTTCAGGTCTGAAATACAAACAGTGTCATGGCAAGATCTAATTTCTGCTAAGTTTCTAAACTATAAAAAGATCAGGACCAAATGGTCCTGATCTTTTTATGTATATGGACTTTTCAGCTGATGAATACTGTTTGCACTGTACCGGATTAAATGGTATTTAATGGCAGATTGAACACCGCAAAGTGGAAGAAACAATGACAAAAGTATTAAAAACGATGATGGTTGCTGCTTTGGTAATCCCGACTTTAAGTTTTGCTGAAACAGCAACAACGACACCTGCTAAAGTTCAGCAGGCCATTGGTCCAACTACGGCTCAGCTTCAGACGGGTACAGATGGTCAGGTGACCATTGCAAGTCCGCGTACTGGCATTCGCTATACCTTTAATAATTCAAACCGTCCAATCGTTTTGCAGACTGCAGCGATTGCAGCAGCCAATGCAGCGAATGCTGACCGTATTGTTGCTTCTAACCCAGCGCTTTCTGCGGCAAGTCAGCAACAGGCGAAACAAGCTTTATTGAGTGAATCAACCCAGCTGGCTAAAAACTAAGTTTGATCCAGTTTAATAAAACCAGTCACCATGACTGGTTTTTTATTGTGAAAAACCATAAGAAAAGTGAGTGTTCATCTGGCTTTGGCTCGATTTTTTAATGAAGATCAACTAAGCTGTATTTTTCTGAAACTTCAATATTGGACATTTAAAAATGGCAGTTGGTGACGTATCTATGCCACAGATGCATGTGGTAAAAGGGGTGAGAATTGGTTCGGCAGAAGCGTATGTACGCTATCAGAACCGACGTGACCTGGTGATATTTGAACTGGCTGAAGGCTCCAATGTTGCAGGTGTATTTACCCAGAATGCTTTTTGTGCTGCTCCTGTACATGTTTCTAAAGCACATCTGGCGGTAGGTAACCCACATTATTTAGTGATTAATACCGGAAATGCCAATGCGGGTACAGGTGCTACAGGTATGGCAAATGCTGAAGCCACTTGTGCCAAACTGGCTGAACTTGCAGGCGTGAAAGCTGAAGAAGTATTGCCATTTTCAACAGGGGTGATTGGCGAACAATTACCAATGGAACGTCTTCTGAATGGTTTGCAGCCTGCATTAGAGTCATTGCGTGATGATGCCTGGATCGATGCGGCAACCGGCATCATGACCACAGACACTACACCAAAAGGTGCATCTGAACAGTTCGAACTGGACGGTATTACTTATACCATGACCGGGATTTCCAAAGGTGCCGGCATGATTCGCCCAAATATGGCCACTATGCTAGGTTATGTGGCGACTGATGTGCCAATCAGCCGTGAACTGGTTCAACAGCTTTTATCTGAGACAGTGAATCAGTCATTCAACCGCATTACCATTGATGGGGATACCTCAACCAATGACTCTTGCATTTTTATTGCTACAGGTCAGGCCGGTGGAACAGAAATTTCATCAGTTGAAGATCCGCGTTATGCAGCTGTGCTTGAGGTATTAATGCGTACCATGAAACGCCTTGCGCAATTGATTGTGCGTGATGGTGAAGGCGCAACCAAGTTTATTACTGTGGCCGTAGAAGGTGGTGCCAATACTCAGGAATGCTGTGACGTGGCCTATAGCATCGCGCATTCTCCATTGGTGAAAACTGCGATCTTTGCTTCTGATCCAAACTGGGGACGTATTCTGGCTGCAATCGGTTATGCAGGTGTGGCGAATTTAGACGTTGCAAAAATTCAGGTTTGGTTAGATGATGTACAAATCTGCAAGGATGGTGGTGCTGCAGCAGACTATACCGAAGAGGCAGGTGCACGTGTGATGGCACAAGCTGAAATGACGATTCGTGTTGATCTTGGACGTGGTGAAGCAAAAGATACAGTCTATACCTGTGACCTGTCCTATGATTATGTGAAGATCAATGCTGATTATCGTTCATAATTCAGATTGTTTCTAAAGCCTCCGTTGTGGGGCTTTTTTTATATCTTATGATTTTTAATGACTGGTCAAAAAAGTATTTTGCTAGAGATGACCGGGATGTAGGGTGAAAGGTTCGTTGAATAATGAACCATGAGGGTAGAGTAAGAGTTGTTATGAATGATGCGACCAAATTAATAGCCAATGAAGCCAAATCGATTGTGCAGGCGCATTTAGATCGTTTAGGAGAACCCAAAGAGCATCAGATCAGTGCACAGGCCAAACAGGAAAAATTTGCACAGATTCAAGCCGAATTGGAAAAGCAGAATGCAGTACTAGTTGCACATTATTATTGTGATCCTGAAATACAGGAACTGGCAGAACTGACTGGTGGCTGTGTGTCCGATTCATTGGAAATGGCGCGTTTTGGACGTGACCATCCCGCATCGACCTTGGTGGTAGCTGGGGTTAAGTTCATGGGGGAAACTTCAAAAATACTTTCACCAGAAAAAACCGTCCTGATGCCAACTCTTGAAGCGACCTGTTCACTGGATTTGGGTTGTCCGGTAGAAGAATTTACCAAATTCTGTGATGCGCATCCTGATCATACTGTAGTGGTGTATGCTAATACTTCGGCTGCGGTTAAAGCCCGCGCTGACTGGGTCGTGACTTCAAGTTGTGCAGTTGAGATTATTGAACACCTCGATAGTTTAGGTGAAAAAATTATCTGGGCACCGGATCAGCATCTAGGGCGTTATATCCAGAATAAAACCGGTGCTGACATGCTGCTTTGGGATGGCGCGTGTATCGTCCACGAAGAATTTCGTTCGCGCGGAATTGCTAATATGAAAGCCTTATATCCAGATGCGGCAGTGCTGGTCCATCCAGAATCACCGATGTCTGTGGTAGAAATTGCTGATGCAGTCGGAAGTACTTCTCAGTTAATCAAGGCAGCTCAAACCTTGCCACATCAGCGTTTGATCGTGGCAACAGATCGCGGTATTTTCTATAAAATGCAGCAGGCTGTGCCAGATAAGATTCTGATTGAAGCTCCAACCGCTGGAGAAGGAGCAACCTGTCGTTCATGTGCACACTGTCCTTGGATGGCCATGAACGAGCTAGATGGAATCTTGCATGTTCTACAACATCGTGATCAGGAGATTCATGTTGACCCCGCATTAGCTCAACGAGCCAAACTGCCTTTAGATCGTATGCTGGATTTTAGTGCCAGCTTGAAACGCTAAGATTTTGTATAAAAAATGTCTGAAATGCTTGATAAATAAACGCTTGAAGTGTTTTTTTGATTTTTTTTAAATATAGGTGTTGACGTCTTATGGCGTCACGCCTAGAATGCACACCGTACCAAGCGATAAGCTTGATACGAAAGCTGAGATGAATCGGAGCATAGCACAGCCTGGTAGTGCACCTGGTTTGGGACCAGGGGGTCGTAGGTTCGAATCCTACTGCTCCGACCAATTCTTCAAGGCGGATGGTGAAAATCATCAGTAAAGCGCTTGTAGCTCAGTTGGATAGAGCATCCGCCTTCTAAGCGGATGGTCACAGGTTCGAATCCTGTCAGGCGCGCCATTTTTGGTGGCTTGATATTTAAGAACCAAGGCAATGGTGGATGTAGCTCAGTTGGTAGAGCCCCGGATTGTGATTCCGGTTGTCGTGGGTTCGAATCCCATCATTCACCCCAACTCTTTGAGTTGAACATCGGAGCATAGCACAGCCTGGTAGTGCACCTGGTTTGGGACCAGGGGGTCGTAGGTTCGAATCCTACTGCTCCGACCATCTTCTTCATGGTGGTTAAGATAAATGATACCGCGTCAAGCGGTTTTTTTATGTCTAAATAATGAAGACACCGTAATGGTGGATGTAGCTCAGTTGGTAGAGCCCCGGATTGTGATTCCGGTTGTCGTGGGTTCGAATCCCATCATTCACCCCAACTCTTTGAGTTGAACATCGGAGCATAGCACAGCCTGGTAGTGCACCTGGTTTGGGACCAGGGGGTCGTAGGTTCGAATCCTACTGCTCCGACCATCGATAAAAATGATTAATTATATAGATACCGCATCAGGCGGTTTTTTTATGTCTGAAATTTAACTACGAATTAAATTTAGCAATCAAAATAAAAATAGATTAAAAACTGGTTATTTATTAAGTTCATTCTTCATTCTTCATTCTTCATTCTTCATTCTTCATTCTTCATTCTTCATTCTTCATTCTTCATTCTTCATTCTTCATTCCAGAATTATGTTTTTAATAAGTCGAGCTAAATGTACCTAGATCTTTTTATGGGTGAGTCGCATTAATTGGGAGGTCCATAGGGATTGTGAAAATAAGAAAAATATTTATTCGAGTGAGTTGGAAGAATATTTTAAGCAAGAGTAGTTATAGGAATAAAAAACTAAATTGCACTTTATTAAGCTGAAACGAAATAGTCCCTGTTTTTTAAATTAAAAAATGGAAATAGTAAAAAGATATCTAAAAAATAGGGTTTTTAGATTAAAGAATATGCATATATGACATTTTTGTAGAAATAATAATCAACTGAAGTATTTTCTTAAAAATAGGGGTTGCGCTTGTTTGGGATTGGTCTATAATGCACATCCATCGGCGGTGATGAAGATTAAAACTTCTGATAAAACAGTAACTTAGCATGAAATGGTTGAGTTGAGTTTTAGAAAGAAAGTTTAAAAATAATTTTCATTACTGGTTGACTTTCTAGAGATAGAGAGTAATATAGCCGACCTAGCTTGCTACTGACGAAGTAGTGAGAAGATCATTAAGAGATTATGAAGAACAACTTGTGTGGATTTTTACTGGTTGATTGATCGAAATTATTTTCATTGATTGAATGGTAGAAATTACTCGAAGTTTATTTGAGAAATATTTGTCAGAAAATTGATGAGCCAAGTTTAAGAACTTTACTTATAAAGTTCGAAATGATTTTAACTGAAGAGTTTGATCATGGCTCAGATTGAACGCTGGCGGCAGGCTTAACACATGCAAGTCGAGCGGGGATAGGGTGCTTGCACCTGATTCCTAGCGGCGGACGGGTGAGTAATGCTTAGGAATCTGCCTATTAGTGGGGGACAACGTTCCGAAAGGGACGCTAATACCGCATACGTCCTACGGGAGAAAGCAGGGGATCTTCGGACCTTGCGCTAATAGATGAGCCTAAGTCGGATTAGCTAGTTGGTGGGGTAAAGGCCTACCAAGGCGACGATCTGTAGCGGGTCTGAGAGGATGATCCGCCACACTGGGACTGAGACACGGCCCAGACTCCTACGGGAGGCAGCAGTGGGGAATATTGGACAATGGAGGCAACTCTGATCCAGCCATGCCGCGTGTGTGAAGAAGGCCTTTTGGTTGTAAAGCACTTTAAGCGAGGAGGAGGCTTACCTGGTTAATACCCGGGATAAGTGGACGTTACTCGCAGAATAAGCACCGGCTAACTCTGTGCCAGCAGCCGCGGTAATACAGAGGGTGCAAGCGTTAATCGGATTTACTGGGCGTAAAGCGCGCGTAGGTGGCTAATTAAGTCAAATGTGAAATCCCCGAGCTTAACTTGGGAATTGCATTCGATACTGGTTAGCTAGAGTATGGGAGAGGATGGTAGAATTCCAGGTGTAGCGGTGAAATGCGTAGAGATCTGGAGGAATACCGATGGCGAAGGCAGCCATCTGGCCTAATACTGACACTGAGGTGCGAAAGCATGGGGAGCAAACAGGATTAGATACCCTGGTAGTCCATGCCGTAAACGATGTCTACTAGCCGTTGGGGCCCTTGAGGCTTTAGTGGCGCAGCTAACGCGATAAGTAGACCGCCTGGGGAGTACGGTCGCAAGACTAAAACTCAAATGAATTGACGGGGGCCCGCACAAGCGGTGGAGCATGTGGTTTAATTCGATGCAACGCGAAGAACCTTACCTGGCCTTGACATACAGAGAACTTTCCAGAGATGGATTGGTGCCTTCGGGAACTCTGATACAGGTGCTGCATGGCTGTCGTCAGCTCGTGTCGTGAGATGTTGGGTTAAGTCCCGCAACGAGCGCAACCCTTTTCCTTATTTGCCAGCACTTCGGGTGGGAACTTTAAGGATACTGCCAGTGACAAACTGGAGGAAGGCGGGGACGACGTCAAGTCATCATGGCCCTTACGGCCAGGGCTACACACGTGCTACAATGGTCGGTACAAAGGGTTGCTACTGCGCGAGCAGATGCTAATCTCAAAAAGCCGATCGTAGTCCGGATCGCAGTCTGCAACTCGACTGCGTGAAGTCGGAATCGCTAGTAATCGCGGATCAGAATGCCGCGGTGAATACGTTCCCGGGCCTTGTACACACCGCCCGTCACACCATGGGAGTTTGTTGCACCAGAAGTAGGTAGTCTAACCTTAGGGAGGACGCTTACCACGGTGTGGCCGATGACTGGGGTGAAGTCGTAACAAGGTAGCCGTAGGGGAACCTGCGGCTGGATCACCTCCTTAACGAAAGATTGACGATTGGTAAGAATCCACAACAAGTTGTTCTTCATGACGATGTATCTGAGGGTCTGTAGCTCAGTTGGTTAGAGCACACGCTTGATAAGCGTGGGGTCACAAGTTCAAGTCTTGTCAGACCCACCATTCTGACTAACAAAGCATTGAATAAATGCTGAATACAGAAAAACAGAAACATTGACTTAATTGATAAGCTGGGGACTTAGCTTAGTTGGTAGAGCGCCTGCTTTGCACGCAGGAGGTCAGGAGTTCGACTCTCCTAGTCTCCACCAAATTTCAAGACAAGAAAAGCATGCTTTTCCTTGAAATTTAAGCAAGAAGCTACGCTTCGCGCAGTATGTAATCATACAGTAGCGTGAATGTTTAGTTCCTAAGCGATCAAGTACGTAGATCCTAGAGATTAGCAAGTACAAGCGTTAAGATACGTCCCACTTGATAATCTCTGTGATTTATCACAGTTTCTCGATCTGACGAAGACGAGAAAAATCATTAACAGAATATATTTGAGTTGAAATAATTTGTTCATACTCATGAAAGAGCGGAAACAAGAGATCGCAAGATTGATTGTTGAAGTGATTGAATGAGAACTAGCGAAATTAACTGAATCAAGCGTTTTGGTATATGAATCTAATTGAAGCTGTACAGTGATTAAGTTCACAAACGCCAACTGTATGAGAGTGATGAGTAATCATCATAATCTGTTGCTCATCCTACTTGTAGGGATGAACGACTGTTTGGGGTTGTATAGTCAAGTAATTAAGTGCATGTGGTGGATGCCTTGGCAGTCAGAGGCGAAGAAAGACGTGATAGCCTGCGAAAAGCTCCGGGGAGGCGGCAAATATCCTGTGATCCGGAGATGTCTGAATGGGGAAACCCACCGGCTATAAGGTCGGTATCATAAACTGAATACATAGGTTTATGAGGCGAACGCGGAGAAGTGAAACATCTCAGTATCCGTAGGAAAAGAAATCAATTGAGATTCCCTCAGTAGCGGCGAGCGAAAGGGGAACAGCCCATTAAGTCATATCAGTTTTAGTGGAATGCTCTGGGAAGTGCAACCATAGTGGGTGATAGTCCTGTACACGAAAGGGCTGATATGATGATGTCGAGTAGGGCGAGGCACGTGAAACCTTGTCTGAATATAGGGGGACCATCCTCTAAGGCTAAATACTCCTGACTGACCGATAGTGAACCAGTACCGTGAGGGAAAGGCGAAAAGAACCCCTGTGAGGGGAGTGAAATAGATCCTGAAACCGCATGCATACAAGCAGTGGGAGCCACTTTGTGTGGTGACTGCGTACCTTTTGTATAATGGGTCAGCGACTTATATTCAGTAGCGAGGTTAACCGAATAGGGGAGCCGTAGAGAAATCGAGTCTTAATAGGGCGTTTAGTTGCTGGGTATAGACCCGAAACCGGGTGATCTATCCATGAGCAGGTTGAAGGTTGGGTAACACTAACTGGAGGACCGAACCCACTGTCGTTGAAAAGCCAGGGGATGACTTGTGGATAGGGGTGAAAGGCTAATCAAACTCGGTGATAGCTGGTTCTCCCCGAAAGCTATTTAGGTAGCGCCTCGGACGAATACCATTGGGGGTAGAGCACTGTTTCGGCTAGGGGGTCATCCCGACTTACCAAACCGATGCAAACTCCGAATACCAATGAGTACTATCCGGGAGACAGACTGCGGGTGCTAACGTCCGTAGTCAAGAGGAAAACAATCCAGACCGCCAGCTAAGGTCCCTAAATCATAGTTAAGTGGGAAACGATGTGGGAAGGCATAGACAGCTAGGAGGTTGGCTTAGAAGCAGCCACCCTTTAAAGAAAGCGTAATAGCTCACTAGTCGAGTCGGCCTGCGCGGAAGATGTAACGGGGCTAAAACTATGTACCGAAGCTGCGGATTTGCAATTTATTGCAAGTGGTAGGGGAGCGTTCTGTAAGCCGATGAAGGTGTGTTGAGAAGCATGCTGGAGGTATCAGAAGTGCGAATGCTGACGTGAGTAACGACAAAACGGGTGAAAAACCCGTTCGCTGAAAGACCAAGGGTTCCAGTCCAACGTTAATCGGGGCTGGGTGAGTCGACCCCTAAGGCGAGGCCGAGAGGCGTAGTCGATGGGAAATTGGTTAATATTCCAATACTTCAGTGTAATGCGATGAGAGGACGGAGAAGGTTAAGTCAGCCTGGCGTTGGTTGTCCAGGTGGAAGACTGTAGGCATGTATCTTAGGCAAATCCGGGGTACTCTATGCTGAGAGTTGATAGCAAGCCAGTTTACTGGTGAAGTGGCTGATACCATACTTCCAGGAAAAGTCTCTAAGCTTCAGTTACACTGGAATCGTACCCGAAACCGACACAGGTGGTCAGGTCGAGTAGACCAAAGCGCTTGAGAGAACTCTGCTGAAGGAACTAGGCAAAATGGTACCGTAACTTCGGGAGAAGGTACGCTGCCGGCGGTGATAGGACTTGCTCCTTGAGCTGTTGGCAGCCTCAGAAACCAGGCCGCTGCAACTGTTTATTAAAAACATAGCACTCTGCAAACACGAAAGTGGACGTATAGGGTGTGATGCCTGCCCGGTGCTGGAAGGTTAATTGATGGGGTTAGCGTAAGCGAAGCTCTTGATCGAAGCCCCAGTAAACGGCGGCCGTAACTATAACGGTCCTAAGGTAGCGAAATTCCTTGTCGGGTAAGTTCCGACCTGCACGAATGGCATAATGATGGCGGCGCTGTCTCCAGCAGAGGCTCAGTGAAATCGAATTCGCCGTGAAGATGCGGTGTACCCGCGGCTAGACGGAAAGACCCCGTGAACCTTTACTGCAGCTTGACATTGAACTTTGATCTTACTTGTGTAGGATAGGTGGGAGGCTTTGAAGTGGTGACGCTAGTTGCCATGGAGCCGTCCTTGAAATACCACCCTGGTAATATTGAGGTTCTAACTCTGCTCCCTGATCGGGAGCGAGGACCATGTCTGGTGGGTAGTTTGACTGGGGCGGTCTCCTCCTAAAGAGTAACGGAGGAGTACGAAGGTGCGCTCAGCGTGGTCGGAAATCACGCGTAGAGTATAAAGGCAAAAGCGCGCTTAACTGCGAGACCCACAAGTCGAGCAGGTACGAAAGTAGGTCTTAGTGATCCGGTGGTTCTGTATGGAAGGGCCATCGCTCAACGGATAAAAGGTACTCTGGGGATAACAGGCTGATACCGCCCAAGAGTTCATATCGACGGCGGTGTTTGGCACCTCGATGTCGGCTCATCTCATCCTGGGGCTGAAGCAGGTCCCAAGGGTATGGCTGTTCGCCATTTAAAGAGGTACGCGAGCTGGGTTTAGAACGTCGTGAGACAGTTCGGTCCCTATCTACCGTGGGCGCTGGAAATTTGAGAGGATCTGCTCCTAGTACGAGAGGACCAGAGTGGACGAACCTCTGGTGTACCGGTTGTGACGCCAGTCGCATCGCCGGGTAGCTATGTTCGGAAGGGATAACCGCTGAAAGCATCTAAGCGGGAAGCCTACCTCAAGATAAGATTTCCCCGAGACTTTATGTCTCCTAAAGAGCCGTTGAAGACTACGACGTTGATAGGTTGGATGTGGAAGCATAGCGATATGTGAAGCTGACCAATACTAATTGCTCGTGAGGCTTGACTATACAACACCCAAGCAGTTGTATATAAAGCGTCAATTGATTTCATATTGATCTAACGATCAGACGAAAACTTGATTTAGTTAAGCTAATCGAACAAATGAGAGTATAATTAAGCACTGCTTAGTTCTACTCGCAAGAACTCAGATACATCTGTTAATGCATTCTATTTGAAGAAAGCTAGGCAAACGAAGCGCAAGCAACGTAGATAAGACCATAGCGAGTAAGCATACCAGTTGTGCTGGCGACCATAGCAAGAGTGAACCACCTGATCCCTTCCCGAACTCAGAAGTGAAACCTCTTAGCGCTGATGGTAGTGTGGGGTCTCCCATGTGAGAGTAAGTCATCGCCAGCTCATTATTCCAAAAGCCCTCTGCTCACGCAGGGGGCTTTTTTTATGCGTGGGGTTTAAAAAAATTAAGTCAAATTATATTAATTTACAAATTGGTTGAATACTGTTTAATAAAAATAAGTAATTAATAATGCTTAAAAAATTATATAAAAATGACGTTGAAGTTTATGAAATAATTATAGTTTTGTGTGTTTTTTTATCAAACTATGTTATAAAAGTTAAAACGGCATGAAAATTGCTTATAAAACGAGATTTTTATTAGGGGGTCATATGAAATTATCAGTGGGATTACGAATTGCCAACTCGCTGTCATTAACTCCACAGTTACAACAAGCAATCCGCTTATTACAATTATCCAGTCTGGAACTAGAGCAAGAAATCCAGCTACAACTTGATAGTAATCCTTTGTTAGAAAAAGTTGAAGAGCAAATCAGTGTTGAAAGTCTTTCTACTGTTGATGCGAGTCAAAAAGATTTAACTAATGAACTTAATGCAGACCATCTTCCGGACGATCTACCTGTAGATACCGACTGGGATGATGTCTATACCCATCAACCGACAAGTCTGGGTGCAGCAGAGTTCGAAGAGCGGGAAGACAATCGTCAAAGCCAGCAAAGCTTACAAGAATATATGCTCGAGCAGATTAATCTGCTGCACTTTTCTCGCATTGATCAGCTGATTGCCTACTGCATTATTGATTCTCTAGATGAAAAGGGTTTTCTGGATGCAGAAATTTCTGAGATTACTGCATCAGTACAGCATCTTTTATCTTCCATGGATTATGAGGAAGAAATCGAAGAGGATGAAGTACTCGTTGTTCTTAAGCATATTCAGCGTCTTGATCCGATTGGAGTAGGTTCCAGAAATCTAGCTGAGTGTTTATTGATTCAGTTGGATAGCCTGCCAGTTAATACCCCTTGTCGTAATGATGCGGTTAAATTGCTGCAACATTATGAGCTGCTGATCACCAATGAATTACCAAAACTCATTAAGCAAACTGGCTTAAATCAGGAACAATTACGCTGTGCAGTTGATTTGCTGAAAACTCTTAAACCATATCCGGGACTGGAGTTTGAAAGTAAGGAATCTGATTATCAGATCCCGGATGTTGTGGTAATGAAAAAGAATGACTGCTGGCAGGTGACGTTGAATCCTGATGTGATGCCAAAGTTAAGACTAAATTCTTTTTATACCAATATGATTCGTCGTGCTGATCAAAGCGAAGATAATCAATATCTTCGTAATCAGATGCTGGAAGCAAAAAACTTTATTAAAAGCATTGATGAACGTCATAAAACTTTATTGAAAGTAGCGACCTGTATTGTTGAACATCAGAAAAGTTTTTTAGAAATTGGCCCTGAAGGTATGAAGCCTCTGGTTTTACGTGATATTGCTGAAGAAGTGGAACTACATGAATCAACTGTATCTCGTGTAACGACTAACAAATATATGCTGACCCCACGTGGTTTATTTGAACTGAAATACTTCTTCTCGAGTCATGTGGGAACGACTTCAGGTGGTGAGGCTTCATCTACTGCGATCCGTGCCAAAATTAAGAAAATGATTGCTGAAGAAAATGCACGTAAGCCTTTATCTGACAATGCAATTGCCAATCTTTTGAAAGAAGAGGGGATTGATGTGGCACGACGTACGGTCGCGAAATATCGTGAATCGTTACATATTCCTTCCTCTTCTGAGCGAAAAGTCTTGATCTAGTTTTTGAAATTTGATTATTCTAGAGATTCATTATGACATCGTAATGAATCTTTTTTTCTTTTGAGGCATGGTAAAAATGATCTGAATAAATGCTTTAAATCACGATTTTGCTTGAGCAAGTTATTGTATTCTTTTCATTTTTAACTATGACTCTTCTGATCCTAACGAAGGTGAGGGATAGAACTATGCAAATAACAATTCGTGGACATCATTTATCAATTACGCCAGCGATTGAAGAAACTATAAAAACGAAATTTTCACAGATGACCAAACATCTGGATCAAGTGAACAGCATGCAGGTTAAGCTTTCCAAAGATCATCAGATTGATAAGCGCTCAAAAAGAGGCAGCAGTAACCATATCGCAGAAGCGATTGTCCGTTTACCGGGTATTGAGTTTTTTGCCCATGCCAATGCTGATGACATGTATACCTCGATTAAAATTTTGACGGAAAAATTAAAAAAACAGATTGACCGATATCGCGAAATGCAGCTGAATCATCAGAGTTTAGCCATTTAAGCGACCAAATGGGGAAAAAGAGGTTTTTAAAAGCCTCTTTTTTTATATATATAATGTATGTGACTAATGAATTATTTTTTACATTTATAGTAAAATGACTCGTTTTACACCCTTAGTCCTATAAGAGGTCTTGTGATGAATAATGAACAGCTCGCTGAAATTTTAAAAGCCGCTTTTCCTGAGGCGGATGTTGCTGTGAGTGGTCAGGGCGGAAAATTCGATCTCCGTATTGTGGATGATCAGTTTGAAGGTAAACGTCCGGTTGCACGTCAACAAGCTGTTTATGCTCCTCTCAATTCCCATATTGCCAGTGGTGCAGTGCATGCTGTGACCATTCGTGCATTGACCAAAGAAGAATGGCGTAAAGCAAGCTTATTTGGAGCTTAATCAATTAATGGATAAATTCTTAATTCAGGGCGGTATTAAGCTCGACGGTGAAGTGCGTATTTCTGGTGCAAAAAATGCAGCGCTTCCATTATTAGCAGCAATGATTCTTGCTGATACGCCAATCACACTTAAAAATGTTCCAAATCTAAAAGATGTAAATACCTTGGTAAAGCTGATCGCAGGTCTTGGGATCACGATTAGTTATGAAGGCGATACAGTTATTGCAGATACCTCTACTTTGGATAACCAGTTTGCACCTTATGAACTCGTAAAAACCATGCGTGCTTCTATTTTGGTGCTTGGTCCTCTATTGGCGCGCTACGGTAGTGCAAAAGTATCCCTGCCAGGTGGATGTGCGATTGGTTCTCGTCCAGTCGATCAGCATTTGAAAGCACTAGAAGCTTTAGGTGCCGAGATTGAGGTTGAGGCCGGCTATGTCCATGCTAAAGTCGATGGTCGTCTGAAAGGCGGTGAAGTTGCCTTTGATATGGTGACTGTGGGTGGTACTGAAAATATTCTGATGGCTGCAGTATTGGCGGATGGTGTGACTACGATTCGTAATGCGGCTCGTGAACCTGAAATTACCGATCTTGCCCAAATGCTGATCAAGATGGGTGCGAAGATTGAAGGTCTGGATACCGATACGCTAGTGGTAACCGGTGTAGAAAGCCTGCATGGCTGTGAATATGCAGTGGTTGCCGACCGTATTGAAACCGGTTCTTACTTGGCTGCTGCAGCCATTACTGGTGGACGTGTTAAAACCACGCATACAGATCCGGCTTTAATGGAAGCTGTACTGGATAAGTTTGAGGAAATGGGCGCAGAAGTCACTCGTGGTGATGACTGGATTGAACTGGATATGATGGGTAAACGTCCGAAAGCAGTGAGCTTCCGTACCTTGCCACATCCAGATTTCCCAACAGATATGCAAGCCCAGTTAATGGCAGTCAATGCCATTGGCCGTGGATTTGCCACAATTTCTGAAACGATTTTTGAAAACCGTTTTATGCATGTTCCTGAATTGGCTCGTATGGGAGCCAATATTCAGGTCGAAGGTAATGATGCTGTCGTAACAGGTGTAGAAAAACTTTCTGCAGCGCCTGTGATGGCAACAGATTTACGTGCTTCATTCTCTTTAGTTCTTGCAGCACTTGCAGCCGAAGGAGAAACATTGATTGACCGTATTTATCATATTGACCGCGGTTATGAAGATGTCGAAGCAAAGTTACAAGGTTTAGGTGCCCAAATTAAGCGAGTAAGTTAATGAGTGATATGAGAAACGATGATCCAAACTTTGACGTAATGGGCAATTTTGATCATGGTTTAACGTTAGCATTAAGCAAGGGCCGTATCTTAAAAGAAACTTTACCTCTGCTTGAAACGGCAGGGATTAATCTGCTGGAAGATCCGGATAAATCACGAAAGCTGATTTTTCCAACCACGCATAAACAGGTGCGTATCCTGATTTTACGTGCCTCTGATGTGCCGACTTATGTTGAGAATGGTGCGGCAGATATCGGTGTAGCAGGTAAAGATGTGTTGATGGAACATGGCGCGCAAAATGTCTATGAACCATTAGATCTTAAAATTGCCAACTGCAAATTGATGACAGCAGGTAAAGTCGGCATGGAGCGTCCGAAAGGCCGTTTAAAAATTGCGACTAAATACGTGAATCTGACCCGTCAATACTACGCGAGCCTCGGTGAACAGGTTGATGTGATCAAGCTTTATGGTTCAATGGAACTTGCACCATTGGTGGGTTTAGGTGATTACATTGTTGACGTGGTCGATACAGGCAATACACTGCGTGCCAATGGTCTTGAGCCACTTGAAGAAATCTGCAAAGTCTCTTCACGTCTGATTGTGAACAAAGCCAGCTTTAAACGTAAGCAAGCATTGCTGAATCCAATTCTTGCCCAGCTTGAACAAGCGGTTGAAGCACGCGAACAGGCGAAAAAAGCTTAAATTTACGCTGTATTAAAGACCGTCCACTTTGGGCGGTTTTTTATTTGTGTTCAAAAAGATAAGAAGTCTAATGCTTTCATCAATTTTATCAAAAGCTATTTCCAATAAAACTCATAGCACAAGTCTGTTCTAGCTACCGACAAAGTCTTTGAAAACAGGTAAACTAAAGCCTTCGAATTCAAACCTTATGGGTAAATTGATGCGACGTTTATCGACACAAGATCAAAACTTCAAGCAAGCGTTTGCTGACTTGTTGGCTTTTGAAACCGTGAATGATCCTGAACTTTTAAAAACTGTAGACCAAATTATTGCTGACGTACGTCAGCATGGTGATGCTCATGTTCTTAAATTGACTCAGCAGTTCGATCGACATCCAGCGCATCAATTTTCAGATTTGGAACTGACTCAAGAGCAACTTAAAGCAGCTTTCGAAGGCTTAACGACTGAAGTGCGTGAAGCTTTAGAATTGGCTGCAAACCGTATTCGCGAATTCCATCAGGCACAAAAACAGGATGGTTGGACGTATGTCGATGCTCTAGGTAATACCTTGGGTCAGAAAGTGACGCCATTGGATCGCGTAGGGATCTATGTACCAGGTGGCTTGGCTTCATATCCATCTTCGGTGTTAATGAATGCTGTTCCTGCACATGTGGCAGGTGTAGGTGAAATTGTTATGGTGGTGCCTGCTCCAAATGGTGAACTGAATCCATTGGTCTTGGCTGCTGCCTATCTGGCTGGCGTACACCGTGTATTTACCATTGGTGGCGCACAAGCGGTTGCTGCATTGGCCTATGGTACAGAAACCATTCCACGTGTCGATAAAATCACTGGTCCAGGTAACCGTTTTGTGGCTGCGGCAAAACGTGCAGTATTTGGTCAGGTCGGTATCGACATGATTGCTGGTCCTTCAGAAATTCTGGTCTATGCAGAAGGGCAGAACAATGCCAAATGGTTAGCGATGGATTTGTTATCTCAAGCTGAGCATGACACTGTTGCTCAAGCTGTATTTATTACGCCTGATGAACAGCTTCTCAATGAAGTAGAACAAGCAATTGAAGAGCATTTGCTAGCTCTACCAAAAGCAGAAATTGCCCGCACTTCAATTGCCAATCGTGGTGCATTAGTGCTTGTGAAAGATCGTGCTGAAGGTATTGAGCTGATTAACCAAGTAGCACCTGAACATTTAATGCTGTGTTTGGATGAAGCTCAAGAAATGGCTGAAGAGATTCGCCATGCCGGTGCGATCTTCATGGGACGTTATACGCCTGAAGCGATTGGTGACTATTGTGCAGGTCCAAACCATGTATTACCGACATCGGGTACAGCACGTTTCTCATCACCACTGGGTGTGTATGATTTCCAGAAACGTTCAAGCCTGATTATGTGTTCTGAAGATGGTGTGAAAACCCTTGCGAAAACTGCAGATGTTCTGGCACAGCAGGAAAATCTGGATGCGCATGCCCGTTCAGCACGCTACCGTTATCAGTAATTAAATACTTATATTAAATAAAAGATATTTCTTTCCCTTCGGGAGAGGTTAGGTAAGGGGAATTATTTGACCTCTCCCTAACCCTCTCCTAAAAGGAGAGGGAATTTGAGAATAGAAAATGTCGAATATCACAATAGAGCAAATGCGTTTTTGGAGCCCTGAAGTCCGTGAGCTAGAGCCTTACGTTCCAGGCGAACAGCCCAAAATTCAAAACCTTTTAAAATTAAATACCAATGAAAATCCGTATCCACCATCACCGAAAGTCGTGGAAGCGGTGCAAAAAGTTTTAGCCAATGGCGCAGATGTTTTACGTCTTTATCCAGATCCAGATGCATCTGAATTAAAATATGCCATAGCTAAACAGCAAAATGTTACTGTTGAAAATGTCTTTGTAGGCAATGGTTCTGATGAAGTCTTGGCACATATTTTTAAAGCCTTCTTTATTCAGGAACAGCCACTGCTTTATCCAGATATTACCTATAGCTTCTATCCGGTTTATAGCCAGTTCTTTGGTGTCAAAACCAAAATCTTGCCACTCAATGAAAATTTTGAAATTGTGGTAGATGATTATAAACAGCCAAATGGCGGCATTATTATCACCAATCCGAATGCGCCAACCAGTATTGCGCTTAGTTTGTCTGCCATTGAAGAAATTCTGCAGGCGAATCCTGATTCAGTGGTCGTCATTGATGAAGCCTATGTAGATTTTGGTGCTGAATCAGCAGTGAGTTTGATTGATAAATACGAGAATCTAGTAGTCTGTCAGACGACTTCAAAATCCCGCTCTTTAGCAGGCCTACGTGTTGGTTTCGCGATTGCTCAACCTCATCTGATTGCGGCGCTTGAAGCGGTAAAAAACAGCTTTAACTCTTATCCAATGGATCGTTTTGCGATTGCGGCTGCAGTGGCTTCATTCGAAGATCAGGAATACTTTGAAGCACAAAATGCTAAAGTGATTGCCAGTCGTGAAAAACTGGTTAATCAGTTGAATGAGCTCGGTTTCAAAGTCTTGCCATCAAGTGCGAACTTTATTTTTGCTTCACTACCATCAAAAGATGCAGGTGAGTTAGCAGCTGAATTACGGGAACGCGGCATTATCGTACGTTACTTTAATAGACCTCGTATCAATCAATTTTTACGTATTACCATTGGTACAGATGAGCAAAATCAGCGTTTAGTGGATACATTGAAAACCGATATTTTGGCGTAATCCCAAACCTTCTATTTAATAAAGAACAACTCTATTCCTCTCTTTTTAAAGGGAGGTTAGGAGGGATTAAAAATGCGACTCGGTTGAGCCGCTTTTTATTTATTCGGGTTTATACCAGGTATTGAGTAAATCCAGCATGGCCTCGACTTTATCAAAACACTCCTGATATTCTGCATCACAGTCAGAAGAAATCGTAATTCCGCCACCAGCCCAAAGTGAAACCTCATCTTGATATTTCTGAATCGAGCGAATCAGAATATTCCAGCTTCCTGTTCCATCAAAATTAAAATAACCTAATGAACCACAATACGCTCCACGTGGAGCACCTTCTAACTCTTCAATAATTTGCATGGCACGAATCTTTGGTGCACCGGTAATTGATCCACCTGGAAGTGCAGACAGCAATACATCAAAAGGATGCACACCTTCTTTTAAGGTCGCTTCGACTTCGCTGACCATATGATGTACCTGATTAAATGACTCAATATTGAATAGTTTAGGTGTCTTGACTGAACCTGTTTCTGCATAAACACTGAGGTCATTGCGTAGTAAATCTACAATCATGACATTTTCAGCCTGATCCTTCTTTGAGTCTTTTAAGCGTTGTTTGGATTGCTCATCAAGCACCGGATCGGCAAAACGTGGCATGGTACCTTTAATCGGTTTGGTGACAATTTTTCGATGTGCTTCAAAATCAATAAACAGTTCAGGTGAACAGCTCAATAATTCAAAATCACCTATACGAAGATAGCCCGCATATGGCGCATTGGTTAATGTCCAGAAAGCATGTGCAGTTTCTAATAATGAACCTTCAGCCAGTGCTGTAAATTCCTGGGTCAAGTTAATCTGGTAACAATCACCGGCTAGAATATAATCCTGAATATCCTGAAATGCCTGTGCATAGCGAGATTTGTCCCAACGTGGGCTGCAAAGGGTTTTTAATTGAAATTGTGATGGTATAGAGGCTTGATTTAATAGATTTTGAAGATGATTGAAAATATCTTCTGCTTGCAGATCATGACTATAGAATACCCATTGATCAGCTTCAAACTTAATATAAGAATCAAACTGACCGATAAATAGGCCAGGTTGAGCTCGTTCTGGGTACTGGGTGTGCTGTCGAGCAGCGTAATCATAGCCAATAAACCCAACATAGCCCCCAGAAAATTTATTCGCTTTAATATCTGGAGTTTGCTCAAGCTCTAAGATGAGTTCAGCTATATCAGCCTGATATTGCTCGATATCCACTCTCTTAAATGACTGAATTTGTCCATCCTGCACCATGAAATATTTCTGTGCACAGCAGGCAATAAAAGGCTGCCCATTATTATTTAAATATATCAGGTGATCTAAGGGGCTTAATGCATACAATAGATCTTTAAGCTGAAGAGATGCAAAACTTAAAGGACAATGGTAAGTAGCTTCGTTCATTCAGTAGCGCATATTCCGATATGAGCCGGTATTTTATATCAAGAATAGGAAAAAATATTTCTAAATCATCAAATACCGTTTGTCGGTAAGCTCAATATTGCGACCAACGACAGTTGATCAAAATATGACTCGACGTTAAGTTAAGTGGGCGAGCAAAATTACTCAAGGAAAGATGCTTTGCGTTGTCAGAAAATAAAAAACACAACGTCGGCACTGAGTGATTCACAACCAAAAAAAATAGTACTCTTGGGAGAGTAAACAATGAAAAAATTCACAAAATTGGCTTTAGCTGCTTCAGTTGCTTTTAGTGCAAACGCAATGGCGATGCAATCACTGGACGATGCATCTCTAAGCGCGACTACAGGTCAGGACGGTTTGAAAATCGGTATCGGTATTTCAAAAATTGAAATTGAAAAACTATTTATCCATGATAATGATGGTTTAGCTGAAGATTCTACTGCAACAGCGGGTGTTATTGAAATTTATAATAATGATGGAGTTGTTCTTCGCCCTGGAGAGGCTGCTAAGGGTATTGTGGGTGGTACTGGTGAAGCAGGTGCGATCTATATCAAAGCAAATGGTAAAGGTAGAACAACAGCTAATGGTATCGTGATTGGTGCAAACTACGATGACAATGGTGCGTATTTACTAGCTTCACGTAACCTTGCAGATTTAACCATTGACTCAGATGCTGGTGCTGGTAACCCGTTTATCAACATTGCAGCAGAAGTATCTGGCTTAGATATCAACATCGGTGAAATTGGGGTTGTGGGATCAGCTTCATCTCTTACAGATTATGAAAGTGGTTTAGCTTCAGCTACTAGTATTCGCCGTGGTGGTGCTGGTAAGGAAAATGCGATTTTATCTGGCCTATCACTTAAAACAGGTCCAATGTCTGCCAATATTCAATTAGGTGCTGCTCCACAGGGTGCAATGATTAAGTTGAATGCAACAATGACTGGCGGCTTAACAATTACAGATTTGGGTATTTTCGATAACTCAACAGCTGGTCAACAAGTTGCTACAGGTGTAAACACCTCAGGCCCAGGTGAAATCTTCATTGAAAGCATCAAGTTAACCGATGCTGGTACTAAAGATTTGACATTGAACCAAAGCATCAGTGTATTTGGCGAATCAACTGCAAACGATGGTTTCATTCGTATTGTGAGTACAAGTGGTGCACATGATAACTATGTGAAAGGTATTCACCTAGGTAGCCAAAATGCAGCATCAATTGGTGATATGGAAATCCAAGGTCTGCAAACTTACTTTAGCCCTGGAACTGGCCAATATGCAAAAGGTGCAATTATTACCATTTCTGGTCACTAATTTTTACCTTAAAAAAGCGCGTGTTTACACGCGCTTTTTTTATGACTACAACATCTATCTAAAAAAATAAAAAAAGACTGTATTTTTTTGAAAAAGAAGGTATCTTTCTAGTTACAGGGAAGTAGAGTGAAGACTCTATAAAAAGAAAAATTAGGCACATCATGCCAATGATAAGAAAAGTAAAAGAATATGTTAGAGATTGCATTGGGCTCGGCATTGATGTATTACGCTGCCAAAGAAGCTCTGGATATTAAAAAACAGCCACCAGGCGCTGTTCACTATACTGAAGTTCTTGATTCAAGAAATGATTCTTTCGTACGTATGCACCGCGAACATGTGGAAGTCAAACCTGCACTGTTAGACCAGTTTCAGGGGATTGTGCGTCAGGCTTACGATTATAGTTGTGGTTCAGCAGCACTTACGACTTTATTAAATGGCTATGTGGGTACTCGGCTGGATGAGCAGCAAGTCATGAATGGCCTAATGAAATTTGGTGAAACGGATAAAATCATCGAACGTCGTAGCTTTTCCCTTCTTGATATGAAGCGTTTTGTTGCTGCCTTAGGCCTGGAAAGTGGTGGCTATCGCGGAGAATTTGAAGATCTGGTTAAACAGGGACAACCCGCCATTGTTCCTATTTCCTATGCAGGATTTAAACATTTTGTCGTGTACAAAGCTTATAAAAATGGACGGGTGTATGTTGCCGATCCAGCACTGGGTAATATCAGTTTTGATGAACAGCGATTTAAGGAAGTTTGGGAAAACAATACTTTATATTTAATTAATGTTCCTGAACAATATCGAAAAAACTTTTTGGCATTAAAAGAGTCGGATATGCGTCATGTCGAAGATGCAACCATTAACCGTTATGCTTTAGTTGATATGCAGTATCCACAGTTCTATATGGATAAAATTGCCGATAAAGCATCGACCATCCGCATGGATCGTAACCGTAATGTAGATTCAGAAAAATTTGGGGAATATCAATATAATTTTCTCAGACTTTATTACAAGAATAAATAAAACGAAAAGATGGCTATAGAAAAATTAAAAATGGTGAAATGGATATGAACAGTAAATGGATGAACAAGACATTCTTGGCGCTCAGCATTCAGATGGTCATGGGAGTGGCATGGGCTGCGGATGAGCCTGAACTGGGTGAGTATGAAACGGTTGAGGAAGAAGTAGTCGAGACTGCTGCATCCGTTGATATTCAGCCTGAACCAGCAGCAACTCAAGCTGTAGAAGAACCTGAACTTGGGGGGTATGAAACAGTTCAGGAGGAAGCTGTAGCAGAGCCTGAACTGGGAGGATATGAAACCGTTCAGGAAGAAGTTGTTGTTGAAACAGCTGCACCTGCTGAAGCTCCAGCCACTCAAGCAGTAGATGCATCTCAAGCCTTACAGAAAAAAGAAGGAGATGCTACTCAGGAAGCAAGTCTAGAAGAAGTATTTACTTCAAATGAGCGTCAATACTCACTTATTAAACAAGGCGAAATTTCATCCTATTACGATATTGATTATACCTATTATCGAGATACACAACTCGATATGGAAATGGCACAGGGCCAGTTGTATCAGCTCCGTGTTCAGGAAAATGCAACACATAGCCTGACCAATACTTTCACTTTTCAGTACGGGGTGAAAGATAACCTGACCTTAACAGCTTCCTTACCTTTAGTGGCTAAAACAGATTTATTAAAAGATACCTCTACAGCAGGATTAGGGGATATTAGTCTAGGTGCACGTTGGGAGCCATTCCCTTTAAAAGCAGGTCGTTTACCACTTATTTTATTTGCCAATTTGTCGACTAAAACAGGTGATAGCCCATATGAAATTAATGCAGCAAAAGATCTGGCTGCAGGTAAGGGGTATTACTCAGCAGGTGTAGGGGCGAGTACACGTAAATATATTGATCCAGTGGTGCTATTTGCCTCTGTTTCTGCAAATTATGGGTTTAAGGAATCAGGCTTAGATCAGCGTCGTGGTACACGAATTATTGAAGAATTTGAACCAGGAATTAGTGGTGGTTTCGCTTTCGGTTTTGCTTATTCATTTAACTATGATGTTTCCATGACTATGTCTTATCAGCAAAGCTTTAATACTGGTGCCGAATTTAAGTATCACACGGGTGAAAGCTATTCAGCCGCTGATCAGACTAGCTCGACTTTTGCGATTTCTTTAGGAGTGCGTGTATCCCCAGAAACCATTGTAAATGGTACGGTCGGATTAGGGCTGACCGAAGATGCACCAGATGTTTCACTGGGACTTTCATTCCCACTTGATATTTTAGGTTTCGGTAAGAAATTCAGTTAATAGGGGTGTCGTATGAAAAACATTCGACTTAGCCCGTTATTAACAGGAATTATTCTTGCGGGCTGTTCAAGTTATACCTTTGCACAATTAGGGACCAACCTTTCTGTTGACCTGCGTGCATTGTCTATGGGGAACGCAGTTACTGCAGATCCGCCAGGAGTGAATGCAATTCACTTTAACCCGGCTGCATTGGCTAAAATTGAAGGCTTACAAACCGAACAGCAAATTATTGTTGCGAACTTTGATATTCAGCGTGAATTTACGGTTCCTGCTGGATATAACGTTTTTGGTTATTCAGATGATCCAATGGTCTGTAATGATGGACCTGAAGTGTCTTCTGATTTATGTACAGATTTTAAGGGCCCAGTGAAGGGTGATGTAGAGTATGTCAGTCTCTACGTACCAATTTTGAAAAAAATGGTGGATTTGGGTGAAGGCCTCCCGATGGCAGCACCTACCATGGGGGTCTCTTATAAACCACCAGGCTCTAAAGCAACTTATGCAACTGCCGTTTATGCACCACTAGTGGCAGGTTTTGGTCATGAAGATGGTAATCCTGCCAATTTTATGGGACAACAGGTTGCTCTGGAGCGGATTACATATTTATCTCCATCAATTGGTTATGAAGTCAACGACCAGCTTTCGATTGGTGCTTCAATCGGGATGTCTTATCAAGCCATTGCCATGAAAACAGATTTACGTTTTCCCAATGAGCTGATTGGCATGTTGCGTATGATTGATGAAGTCGTATGTACACCATTTAAAGAAAATTCTGACATCATTACTGATATCTTGTTGCTCGGGATCTGTAATGCTGATGAAGGAATGAACCCATTTGGTAAATTTGGCCAAATGCAACTTTCATTAGAACAAAATTTAAGTCCAAGCTATAACCTGGGTGTTCTATGGGAGCCTACTGAAGATTTCAGTTTTGGTATGGTTTACCAGAGTGCTGCCAAAATGCGCTTAAAAGGTAAATATCATATCGATAATGCCAAAGCACCACAGGAAATGATTAAAGGTCTGATGACCTCCCCAACTGGCCAGATTTTAGCTGCAATTCTTGGTTTTCCAAATTATATCCCTTCAAGTGAATCGGGTCTGGTTTCCATGGATTTCGAATACCCAGCTCACTTTCAGGCGGGGATCAAATATAAGGTAATGCCAGATCTACAAGTCAATTTTGATATTGGCTGGACAGATTATGCTGCTTGGGACCAATTCAAGTTTGAGTTCGACCGTACCCTGTCTGCCTTGAAGATTGCCAAACTGTTATCTGCCAATGTAACGGATTCTTCACTTGCATTACCGCTTAGGTTTGAGTCGCCATGGAACTTCGGGATCGGAGTAGAGTATTCAGCAACTGACCGACTGAAACTTCGTGCTGGCTATGAACCACGTACCAGTGCCATTCCAAAAGATAAACGCAATACTATGGTACCGATTAATGGTGCGCAGCTATTTGGTTTAGGAGTGGGCTACCGTTTTGACGCAGATACGGATCTGGATCTATCTATTGGTTTCTTACGCAGTAAAGATAATATTCCAGCAAATACCAGTAGCCTAGCGAACCAGACCGGGGTAAATAACCTGTTACTGAATCCATATGCAGGCTTGAATGTCAAAACAGATACCAAGATCACAATTTTAGGTTTGAACTATCGCACCCGTTGGTAAGGAAGAAATGATCAGAACAGGGAACTTAGGGATAAAAATGGTACTGGCATTAAGTCTGGTACCATGGTCTTTTTATACAAATGCCAGAGAGTTTATTACGATCATTGGGCCCGATGGGCGACCATTAGTTGTGCCACGTCAAAATAATGAGCAGAAAGAAACAACAAAAAACCAAGCGGCCACTACTCCGAAAAAATTGACTACGCCCGTTACATCTACTGCACAGGATCTGAAAAAATCCGAGCCAAAGGCGGTGGAAAAAAGTGTGACAACAGGTGAGCAAAAAAATAATATGGTTGTACAACCAGTACAACCAGTACAACCAGTACAACCAGTACAACCAGTACAACCAGTACAACCAGTACAACCAGTACAACCAGTACAACCAACTAAACACGTTGAGTCTAGATTACCGCAACAATTACCACCAGTGGCACAGCCTCAAATCTATGAACCTGTCATTCAGACAGTACCTGATCCTGTTCAAAAACAGGGTTTCAGTCAGATTGAAGGTGTGGAATATGTGGATAGTGAATATCTGGAAAATAAAGAATTTAATCTGGAAGGTAAAAAACGTTTCTACAGCATGCCTGAAGGGATAGTTGATAAAAATATTGGGTCAACACGTGTACAGACGATTGAGCGTGAAAAAGGAGTGGGACAGTCGATTATAAAATCCTTGTTTCAGCAACCTGCTGTAGATTCTGGTCCAGTCGTACTGGCCCAAACCTACTACCGTATTTCTCAGCCTGAATCTGTAGAAAGCTTAGGTAAGCAGTGTTTTAAAGATAAAAAAGTTAAGAATGCGAAAGAGATTAGTGCAGGTAAATCCATTAATCTGTGGCCACGGGCACCGCTGAAATCAGATGAGTTTGATTATGAAATTGTGAAGCTAAAATCTGATATTAAAAATATTCAGATTCAGTCTTATGCTTCCCGTCAGAATAATCCTGCCTATTACTGGCCATTTGTTGTATTTCTGGATGAACGAGGCTGTGTTTTAGAAGGGGCGGGCGGTTTTAAAAATCAGGAAGCACAAGCCAATATTATTCAACATGAGAAGATACAGGGAATTATTCAGATTCCTGCGCAAAGCCAATATGTATTAATGACCCCACTCGCTTCAGCCATAGATGTTGAAGACAAGATGCTGACAAATTATGGACAACTAAAACTAGTCGCCATTCGATAAGGACGATTCGAGTAGAATAAGATGAAAAATAAAATATTATATCCATTTGCTTTCACTGCTTTATTTGCCGCCCTCAGCGGATGCGGAGGTGAAAGTGCGAATGTCATACCAGAACAAAATGATGAAGCCACCACGAACGGTTCATGCTCTGCTACTGCAACGAATTGTCTGGAATGGGGGCTTGAATATCCAATTGATGGTCTTAATTTTAATTGTAGTGGTGATAAAGAAAATACCTTTATTACTTTATTTGACCAAAATGATGGGGTGGCGTCAGGTACTTGTCAAAAAGCAGATAGTATTGAATTTTATCTGAAAAGTTTTAGTGATACCAAAATCAAATTGGGTACTGTGAAGCTTTCTGAATATATGAACCTCAGTACATCGAGTCAATTACCCCGACTAAGTGTACTTGATATTGCCAAGGGAATTACTGGTCGTAATATTGCCAGAATCGAACAGACAGATCCAACCGTACAGGTGGCGATGAAACTGGTCAAAATCTGGCAGACCTTGGCACTGGAAAAAGGCCGTATCTATAATCCGACGGATGTACAGCCCTTGTATATCACAGAAGATATGCGAAAGAATCTGGGCAAAATTAATAAAGATATCAGCCTGACAGATGCAAATTTGGCAGAAATCCTTAAACCTTTTATTGATATTAGCCAGATTAGTGATGATCAGGCCTTTGAAGTTGTAAAAAAACTGGCCAATATTGCCAGCGCAGCAGTATATCAACCGGAATTTTCTCTGTTCTCAACTTCAGGCATTATTAGCAGTAACTTGACTGGTTCTGATGGTCTGGCGGGTTGTAATAAATCTGTATGTGACATTAAAGATAAAACGACTAAATATTTATTTGGACATTTTATCCTGATTACAGACCGCCAGGGTTATACCTTCGGCAGTGGACTACAGTGGCGCGATACCCAATTAAAACTGGGCTCCAATAATCTGGGATCTTTGGGTGGCATTAATGCGGAATTGATCCGTAAAGTCAAACCACAGCAAATTACGGCAGTACCGCAAACCAGTTGGATTAGCCCTGCCACGAGAATGCTTTCATCAAATGCACCATATAAAATGAATGTGGCTAACAACAGCAATCCATTAGAAATTTACCAAGGTCGTTTGCTGAGCGATTATGTGATTGCCGGTAAAGAAGCATTTTATAAGATGGCCACAGGTAAGACTGAACTCAGCGATGCTGATCGTGCCAGTCTTGGCTTATGGCGTTTTAATGCCGATGATGACAACTATAGTGGCTCAATTGATCTTTATAAAATTTTCCCGATCAGCTATCTGGATCGTCAAGTCTTTAGAACAGCTGAAAATGTAGAGCCAGGTGAAGAATATATTTTCCCAATGTATGGCAACATGGAGTTTAAATTTAGCGAAAACTCAATTAGCCCTGTTACAGTGGGTGTTGTGATTGATAGTAATGGTGATGTGCGTACCAATATGCAGTCCGCGAGCAATCTTGCAACTGATAGCATTAATGGTTGCCAGGGAGATATCTTACCGGCTGGACTTAAAGACAATAACGGCGTTCAACAATATCGTCTCGGTACCTTAGGCCGTGCATTTATAGATGAAAAAACAGTATCTATGCGACTGGTCTTCGCTGATCCTGTATTTGGTTCATTAAATGGTGCCTTGGTAGGTATGAACTCCACTATTCAGGCTTCAACCAATACAGATGATAAGATTGTGATTGGTGGGGCATTACTCAATTTATCTAATGTATTGAATGGAACCAGTCGTGTGGGCTTTACCAACTCAGCTGGAGAAAGTGTAGGCTGGGCAAATACTTATGCCAGCTTCCAGAAAGTCTATAACAACAATAATACTGATGAAACGACAGAAGAGACCAATCTGGCCAAGCTAAGTGGCGGAAGTGTTTCATTCAAATTAGCGGATTGTTATAACATCAAAACTAAAAACAAATCATGAAATAAAAAAGCCCATCAAATGATTAATGCCAGTCAGTTAAGAAATTGACTGGCATTTTCTTGGGTATTTCAGTGGTTTACCTTTCACAACTCTTGGGCAACTTCTAACCCTCCTCTCAGGCAAAACATACCTCCTAGATTTCTCCAGTAAACTTTCTAGATGTTTGGGTAAATTTCCTGCGGAGTCTAAAGAGTCGAATCTTAATATATTAAGGATGCCGATAGATGCAATATGAAAGCTGATTCTCAAAGGACTGACTTTTGCACGTTGAGCCATATATTTCATTTGTCTTCTTAGAATATTATAAGCAATGAAGACACCCCATAATTCTTGATAAATTAAATCAGGTTGCTTGCTCCTCAAATGCTTACTTTCCTGTAAATCACTTTTGATTTCTCGGTAACACATTTCTATTTCCCAGCGCTGAGCATAAAGCTTTGCTAAGGCTAGCAGTGGATATATCTTTGAATCTATTAATGAAGTGATATAGCGTCTAATTTTTCCTGCCTGCTCAACTTCAATCAAACGCGCTTCCCAATAATCCCCTAATGTTGAATTCAGCTTCTTGGCTCTTGCTGATATTGGCATCCTGATATGAAAGTCATGCTGGGAATTACGCTTAATGATCTCATAGCGTAAATTATCTTTTGCGCGCATAAGCCAATGGCTTGCCTCTGCACGTGTTTGCCATCCTATTAGAAAATCAGCAGAAAAATAGGCTCGATCAAACAGAGTAATACTATGCGATGGAGGACATAATCGATTTGCCAGTGTAAGTTCACCTTGATCCATGCTACCTATTTGGGCATCAATGATTTCATGGGTGTTGGTATTCACCAGACAGGTTGCTCTCACTTGCGGATAAGGTGCTACCGCAGTTTTACCCTTAGATGAGCCAAAGTGTGCAAAATTCTCATCTGTATAAGGCATAGACCAAACCACCCCGTCAACAGCACATACACTAAGGCCATGAAAGTTTGAGTATTGCTGTTGGGATTCTTCAAACCAGGCTTGGCTGAGTAGAGAAAACAAGGCATTCAAGGGCTCTCGCCCTAAGCGTTGTCGTGCTTGTACTGCTGCACTGGGAACGCAATATTCTGTGGTACCAAACACAAGTTTTAGTTGCTCTACCACATACCCGATCGGTTGATCTCGAAACAGGGCAAGCCCAATCACCAGCCATACCACATGTTCGGCAGGTAATTTTCTTCTCCTGATAGAAGCCTTACCTGTTTGACGCAGGCTCTCTTCAATCCAATTTAAATCAATGAATTCACTGAAATGGCTAAGTGAAGGTAGAGAATGTTGAAGAGTACAATCTAAATTTTCAGATAAAGTCATAAAAAAATGAGCGTATTGGCATACACTCATTTTTACTACATTTTTCTAATGTCTGCTTAACTGACTGGCATTACATCAAATGATGGGCTTTTTTATAAAAAGACATTTTAACCTGTATGATCCAAACGAGTGCCCAAGGTCTCAAGATGCATCGGGAAGTTATTGGTTTTACGGTCTTCAAAATAATGACGGAGTGTATGTTCTACACTCGGGAAAGCCAGTTCACTCCAGGGAATTTCATCTTCATCAAATAAACGTGCTTCAATGGTTTCTTCACCTGCACCAAATTTTCCATCAATCAGTTGAGATTTAAACAGGACATAAATCTGGCCAATCCGCGGAATATTGTACATGCAGTACAGCTGTTCAATATCTACTTCAGCTTCGGCTTCTTCACGGGTTTCACGTGCTGCGCCCTGTTCCATGGTTTCAAACAGTTCCATATAACCGGCAGGGAGGGTCCACAGTCCATAACGTGGTTCAATCGCACGGCGGCAGAGCAGAACTTTATCTTCCCAGAGCACCAATGCACCGCAAATCACTTTTGGATTAATGTAATGAATATATCCGCATGTAGTACAAACCTTGCGAACCTTCTGATCGCCTAAAGGAATTTTCTCTGTTGTTTTATGTCCACAGTTCACACAGAAGTTCATATTCATCATCAATGATAACAGTAAGGTCAGGATAACTGAAAAATCAAAATTTGGCATCATTTCTATCCCGCCAAATCAAAAATCAGCTATGATGAAATTATAGTCGCATAGGGAGCTGAATGAATGGATGAGCTGGGATTAATACAACGCTTGCAGAAACATTTACGATTTTCCAAACGGATTCAAACTGCACAGGCTGCTGTATTAATTGCGATCACAGATGAAGCTGATCCCAAAGTTTTGCTGACACGTCGTTCAGCTTATATGAATAATCATGCAGGGGAAGTCTCTTTTCCAGGGGGTAAACGCGACCCGCAAGATACCAGTAATATTGTAGTGGCTTTGAGAGAGGCGTATGAGGAAACGGCGCTTAACCCATTTGATGTGCATCTGATCGGGGATCTCCCGATGCAAAAGGCACGTAATGGAATGCTGGTCAAACCTGTGGTAGGTATAATTCCGCCTACCATTCAACTCATTCCTCAGCCGACGGAAATTGACCGGATTTTCTTTGCTTCCTTACAGCATTTGCTGGAAGCCCAGCCGATGCCTTATGAAGTACGGTTTGCCCAACAGTCTTTATATTTTCCAAGTATGCGGGTGGAAAATGAGATTGTCTGGGGACTGACCGCACGTATGCTGATCTCACTATTTCAGTACGGGCTTGACTATAAAAAAGACTGGCCATTTTTACTTAATTCACCTGCGTTTAAACGCTCAAAATTTTTTAACCGTTGAACAGGATTTCAGCCATGTTATATCAGTTTCAGGGACATACACCAAAAGCAACATATCAGCCATGGGATGGTTGGGTGGCACCTACAGCGACGGTCATTGGGCAGGTTGAATTAGGCAAGCAGGTGAGTGTCTGGTTTGGCGCCGTCGTTCGTGCAGATAACAGCAAAATTCGGTTAGGTGACTTCACTAATGTTCAGGAAAATGCAGTGCTACATACTGATGCCGGAATTGAAATGAACATCGGAAATTATGTGACCATTGGTCATCAAGCCATGCTGCATGGTTGCACGATTGGCGATAATAGCCTGATCGGGATTCAGGCAGTGATCTTGAATCATGCGGTGATTGGCAAGAATTGTATTATTGGTGCCAATGCTCTGATTCCAGAAGGAAAAGTGATTCCTGATAATTCGGTGGTAATGGGCTCACCAGGCAAAGTCGTGAAAACTTTAGATGAAGCCAGTATTCAGAAACTGAAAATGAGTGCCATGCACTATGCTGAGCATTTCCAGAAATTTCAGGACCTGGAAGAAGTACAGCTTTAGGCTGTTATCTGAATAATGTCCTCAGTTAAGCCTAGAATTTTCTAGGCATTTTTGTATCTGGCTTGGGAAAATCTCGCCTAGAAGATATGAGTGGAGTATTATATTCGACGTTTTTTATATTCTCTGAATTAAGGTTGTGCATGAAAGTGCTGGCATTGGAGACTGCCAATGAGCAGTGTTCCGTTTCTGTGATCGATGATACTCAAGAACTATTTTTTCAGCTTGATGCGCGCGCCAAGGCACAAACGCAAACCATTCTCCCAATGATTGAACAAGGTCTCAATGATCTGGGCTTGGCTGTATCTGATCTGACAGCGATTGCCTTTAGTCGTGGCCCGGGATCGTTTAGTGGTGTTCGTATCAATGCGGCTGTGACCCAAGCTTTGGCTTGGTCAAATGATCTGCCTGTAATTCCGGTATCCACTTTACAAGCTTTGGCGCAAGCGGCATATCGTTTGCATGGTTTAACTACAGTAACTGCCGTACTGGATGCACGGATGAATGAAGTCTACGTGGCCAGTTATCAGTTAGATGCTCAAGGGATTATGCAGGCTGTTGATGAAGAACAGCTTTTGAGTTATGAACAAAGTGCTGAAGCAGTAAAATTTACTGTGGTGGGTTCAGGTGCCAATCTAGTTCAAGAAACAGCATCTGAATATAAAAATGTCAGTGCAACAGCGCAGGATATTGCCATGATTGCGCGTGCAGCAGCAAAAACAGAAAATTGGGTCAGTGCAGAATTGGCACTTCCGGTATATTTACGTGATAACGCATGGAAAAAAATTCCAGAACAAGGCAAAGCATAATTAATCAGGATTAAGCATGGATCTTTTACTGCTGCTGAAAGCAGCAATTATGGGTATTGTTGAAGGTATTACTGAGTTTTTGCCTATTTCCAGTACTGGGCATCTGATTTTGGCTTCAGAATTAATGAATTTCTGGACTAAACAAAAAAGCGATGTTTTTGTCGTCGCAATTCAGATGGGGGCAATTGCCGCGGTTATTTATGAATATTGGGCACGGCTTTGGGGTGCAGCAACCGGGATCGTAAGTGGTGAACCGCAAGGACGCCGTTTAGGGATTGGCCTGATTCTGGCCTCTATTCCCATTGTGCTGATTGGTCTGACCCTAGGGCAAACTGTAAAAGAACTGCTATTCAATAATATTGCAATTGCCATTGGCTTGATCGTCGGTGGTCTGATCATTATCTGGATTGAAAAGAATCCACCTAAGGTACGTGCCCAGGAAGTTGAAGATCTAACCGTAAAAGATGCGATCTGGATTGGTCTGATTCAGGTCTTATCCCTGATACCGGGAACTTCACGTTCAGGTGCGACCATTATCGGGGCGATGTTCCTTGGCGTATCACGTAAGGCTGCAACTGAATTTTCATTCTTCTTGGGGATTCCGGTTATTATCGGTGCAGGCCTGCTCGATCTGTATCAAAGCTATGATGTTTACAGTACCACAGAAGACTGGACGGTTCTGGCAGTCGGTATCATCGTATCGTTCATCTCGGCGCTTTTATTAATCCGTGCCTTGGTAGCCTATGTGGCAAAACGTGATTTCATGGTTTTTGCCTGGTATCGCATAGCCTCAGGTTTACTGATTTTATTATTTGCCTTTACAGGTTGGAGATTATGGTAAGCACGATTCGCTTATATACCGAATCTGAGTATCAAGAGAAAGCACAGCACTTCGAGGCTGTGCTTTCTTCTCGTGGTGTAGAGGTTAGTATTGAGGTTATTGAAAAGCTGAATGCACGTTTCTTGCGTTTACATCCCGAACTGGCCCTGTGTGTTGATGCTGACGGCCTATGGCTCTGTGCCAATGGCATGAAAATGCAACCAGATTGGCAAGCAGAAGTAGGGCGTTTAAAACGTGCCTCTTTAAAATCGGAAATGATTGCTCGTGCTTGTAACCTCGGAGAAAAGCCGACTCTTATCGATGCGACAGCTGGTCTAGGTCATGACAGTCTGTTGATGGCACATTTGGGTGCTCAGGTGACCTTGGTCGAACGACATCCTATTTTATTTACCCTACTTGAAGACAGTCATAGTCGAGCCAAAAAGGATGCTTTCCTAAGTCCGGTGGTTAACCGGATTCACCTGGTTTTTTCCGATTCTGCAGACTATCTGAAATTACAGGCTGAGCAGAATGCGGTCGTCGATGTGGTTTATCTGGACCCGATGTTTCCACAACGTGACCAGAATCAGCAGGCACCGAAAAAGCAGGCACAGGTGAAAAAACAAATGCAGTTATTACATTTGCTTTTACCGGAAGATGGTGAAATGGATCTTGGAGATAATCTGCTGGAACTGGCACAAAAAATTGGCAAGCGGGTGGTGGTGAAACGTCCTCGTCTGGCCGTATTTTTAGCTGGAAAAGAGCCAAATCATCAATGGTCTGGTGATGCTTGCCGTTTTGATGCCTATTTTCAGCATGAACTGGTTACTTAATATGAGAATTGCTTCAAAATAGATCAAGGATTTGTTATATATTTAAAAATTGGCATTGATAAAACTTATATCAAGCATAAACTTATTGGGCACATTAGCGAGCCACTCATCTCCCTGAAATCATATGATCGACTTTAAACCCTCCATCAATTTTTGGCACGATTTTAAAAGCAACCAAATTGCCGGGATGTGGTTATTTCTGGGATCTCGGCGTTCGCTGCAACTGGTGCGTCCCTCTATTCTACAACTGGTGTTCTGGGGCATTTTGGGCGGCTGTGCTAATAGCCTGTTTAGCTGGCTCAGTTCCGGCCGCATGGGAGATTTTAACTCTCAAGGTTTGATCAGTTATGCACTTTGGCCCTTTATTGCCTTGATTGTCGGGATTTTCTTGTCCCAGCGAGTGAATAATCCTCGTCTGATGCTGGTGCCTGCATTACTCTGGCTAGTGCTGGATACGCATATCATGCTGTTCCAGAGCCTGATCCAGTATCTGGGTGATCTGGATTATCTACCCTATATTTTCTACGCCTATATTCCGACCCTATTTGTCATGCTGTTTGTCTGGCAAAGTCTGGCTGTGGTCTGGGTAATTTCACGTGAATTAAAATGGCCGTGGTGGGAACGGGCACTGATTATGCTGGCCACCCTGTTTACTTTGGTGGTGTGGCAGATTTCGGTGAAAGATCAGCCCATCTGGAAAGTTGAAGAAATTCCACCAAGTTTTGCTGAAGATGCTTTCTATACTCAGCCGATCTTGCTGAACAAGGCACTAGATGCAATTGAATATGGCGAATTTGCACAATCGCACTGGTACTTCATGGGCGTCGCTGGCGCGAGTTATCAGGATGTGTTCTATTCAGAAATAGAGCGGATTAAAAAGCAGTTTGATACCCGGTTTGGGACTTTCGGCCGTTCGATTATGCTAGTCAATCATCCGGCAACACGGACTGAAATTCCACTAGCTTCCAAAACCAGCATGGAATTGGCCTTGCGCCGTATTGGCCAGCAGATGAACCGGGAAAGTGATGTGCTGTTCCTGTACATGACCTCGCATGGCTTGCCAAATGAATTTGAAATGGAAAATGCACCGCTAGATCTGGCATCAGTTGATCCAAAATGGTTGCGTGATACTCTGGATGCCTCAGGTGTACGCTGGCGAGTGATTGTTATTTCTGCCTGTTTCTCAGGTAGTTTCGCTTCGGCTTTGCAGAATGATAATACTTTAATTATCACAGCCTCTGCTGCTGACCGTCAGTCTTTCGGTTGTTCAAACGAAGCTGATTATACCTATTTCGGCCGTGCTTTCTTTGATGAGGCCATGCGTGAAAATAACAGCCTGAAAGCCTCTTTTGAGCAGGCCAAGACTACAGTGGCTAAATGGGAAGCAGCTCAGGGATTTGAACCGTCAGAACCACAATGGGTGATTGGCAAAAACATGGAATTGATGTTGCCACAACTGGAACAGCGTCTTTTCCCTCCAGCGACGACCACTTCAGCATCTCCGTCTGTCGCTTTGACTCCATAAACCAATCTACAACTTTAGAAAATAGAAAAAGGAATGATGATGGAACTGGTACAGAATAATCGAAGCTTTGAGGGTGAACAGCGGATTTATAGCTTTGAGTCTAAAATATTAAAAAAACCAACCAGATTTGGAATCTTCCTGCCGCCACAAGCTCTGGAAGGCCAAAGTTGTCCTGCTTTGTTTTATTTAGCTGGCCTGACCTGTACTGAAGAAACTTTTGCAATCAAGGCACATGCCCAGCGTCTGGCGGCCCAGCTTGGTCTTATTCTGATTACACCAGACACTTCTCCGCGTGGAGATGATGTTGCCAAAGGGGATCACTGGGATATTGGGCAAGGTGCCGGATTCTATATTAATGCCACTCAAGCACCGTGGGCTGAACATTATCAGATGGAAAGCTTTATCGTCGATGAGTTGTATGAACTGGTGTGTGAAGAGTTCGTAGTTCAGGCAGATAAGATCGGGATTTTCGGTCATTCCATGGGTGGACATGGCGCTTTAACTTTGGCTTTTAAATATCCGGAAAAATTCTGTTCAGTTTCGGCATTTGCACCGATTTGTGCACCAAGCCAATGTCCATGGGGTGAAAAAGCATTCTCAAATTATCTGGGCGAAAACCGCAAAGAATGGTTGAAGCATGATGCAACTGCGCTGGTTCAGGAAAAAGGTGCACTGTTTAGCGATATCCTGATTGATCAGGGCTTTTCTGACCAGTTCTATAGCCAGCTGAATCCGGCGTTATTTCAGCAAGCTTGTGATGCCGTGAACCAGAAATTAACCTTACGTGAACATCAAGGTTATGATCATGGTTACTATTTTATTCAAAGCTTTGTAGATGACCATCTACAATTCCATGCTGTGCAATTAAATCCATAAGCCAAGCAGTAAAAGCGAAGCAAACTTAAAAGTACAATGAAGCTCCAAAAATAGGTCATGTTTTTGGAGTTTTTTATATGAATATCAAATAAATATAATAAAAATGGCATATAAGTTGCTATTCAAAAATCAGGTAGAACCAGTTGCAGTTAAGAACACGATGCACAATAAGCCTGAACCAGAGATTGACCAGCCATCACCTTCACTAGAAAAACATAACTTCCGATTTCATGGCAGTGCCACGGAATATTTTAGAATCTGGATGGTGAATCTGATGTTAACCATCATTACGCTTACTTTGTGTAGCCCTTGGGCAAAGGCACGCCGTATCCGCTATTTCTACGGTAATACCCAATTGTTAAAACATCGCTTTGACTTCATTGCCATGCCAAGCCGAATTCTGCTAGGTCGTCTATTGGCATTGGAGTTGTATGTGGTGACAGTGATCTTGACCAATTACTCCATCTTGGCCACCAGTTCATTATTTCTGATTGCTGCGATCTGCCTACCCTGGTTAATTCGGATGACTCTGAAATTTAAGGCTCGGAATAGCAAATATGGTAATGTCCGGTTTCATTTTAGTGGAAGTAATCGAGAAGCCTATAGAGTCTTATGGCTCGCGATATTGGTCAACATTTTTACCCTGTTTCTTTTCAGCCCAGTGGTGATCTGGCTATACAAACGTTACTGCTTTAATCATTTATCGATCGGACAACTTCAGTTCAGGCTGGGGATTCAGTGATCTAAATTTATGTCGGCAGTCTATATCCCCTTATGTCTGTGTCTGCTGATTGGCATTGCATGGAGCGCAGTAATCGTTTACTGGGTCGATTTGATCGGTACAAACCTGTTTACCTTAGGTGTTGTATTGAACTATCTGTTTTGTCTGGCCTTGGTCTGGCCGATGATCTCTGCACGTTTATATATATACACCTGGAATCATGTAGAGCTTGGTCAAAGCTATTTTAAAACCCGGGTAACGACATGGCGCTATAGCTGAATTGTACTGAGTAACTGGATTGTGCGTGCGCTCAGTTTGGGACTCATGACCCCTTGGGGGAGCATACGTCTATATGAATATCAACTGGCTAACCTGGAACTCTATCTGGCAGAGAACGAAACTAATCTAAAAAATATCTTGCAGCGTGATCCAAGTGCTATAGCCGATGAAGTACTGGATATCTTTGATTTCGATGCATCGTTATAGGGGCAAGTAGGATGAAGCGACCTGTTGAAGTCAGATTTTATGATGGGATTTTGGCTGAAGCTCAGTGTGCATGGATTGTCCCTGATCAGCAACGCGGGATTGCCTTGAAACTCAGTGAAGAAACACCCAAGCAAGTGAGTGAAGCTGACTTTTATTTTACTTATCCTGATATGGCGTATATTGGCGGGGTCGGAGGCGTAAACCGATTATCGAACTGCCTGAAGATTAAATCCAAAGAAATCTATCATGCCATATGGAAATTTGAAGGTTCTCCACTCCTGATTTTCTTCTCGATGATTATCGTGATATGTGCGGTAATTTTTATTCTTAAATGGGGGATTCCTTATACCGCCCAGCAGCTCGCTCAATTATTTCCCGAACAGACCTTGATCGAGGTAGGAAATCAAACTGAGCAGAAATTAATTGAGCAAACTGAGCCATCTAAGCTCTCCGCAAAGCATCAATCACGTCTAAAAAAATTGTACGAACAAAAAATTGCAGTAGGGAAACCTGCTAAGATTATTTTCCGTCAAGGCGGAGAAACTATGGGACTTAATGCAGCTGCGATTCCAAACAATACCATTATTGTTACCGATGAACTGGTCAAGCTCAGTGGCGCAGATGAAGAAATTCTTGCAGTACTGGCGCATGAACAAGGTCATCTGGTACAAAAACATAGCATGCAAAAAGTGATTTCCAACCTGGGTGCAGCAGGACTATTTGCCTTGGTAACAGGAGGCTTAAGTGATGTCGTGGCGGCATCTATAGCGGTACTCGCCGATGCGGGATATTCACAGGCACTTGAACTTGCTGCGGATGATTATGCCATGCAACATTTACATCAACAGCAGATATCCAGTATTCATTTGTCGAACTTTTTGCAGCGGGTTGAAAACGCTAGAATCTTGGCAGAGCAGAGTAAAACGATAAAAATGAAAAACTTTACCCTGAATATTGATGGAAAAGAACGGCAAATTACCGAGTCTGAACTGAAATGGTTGCGTTTGATTGGAAAACTCAAAAAATATCTGGAATCGCATCCCGAGCTGGACAAAAGAATTGAACGGATTCATGCATTCGAAGAAAAAATGAGCCAACCTGTTTAGCCCTGATATTGAGTATAAAAATTCATATCTCTATATCCTGAGGATCGAGGCGTGTTTAGCCTCGATTTTTTATTGATGGATATGCGAGTTTTCCTGTCTTAATCAATCATTTTCATCCAGGCCAAGTGATATTAAGCATAAATACTGTCCAGCGTTACATAGCATTGTATTCACATAACATCCAAGTCACAGTAGCAGGACTGGATTTGGTATAATGAGAAAAATCCAATTTCAGTTAGCCAGGTCCTTTCATGTCCAAGCCTTATTTAATTGCACCTTCTATTTTGTCTGCCGACTTTGCCCGTTTAGGTGAAGAAGTTGAAAATGTACTTCAGGCTGGTGCAGACGTTGTGCATTTCGATGTTATGGATAATCACTATGTACCCAATTTAACCTTTGGCGCAGGTGTATGTAAGGCATTGAAAAAATATGGTATTCAGGCACCTATTGATGTACATCTTATGGTGAAACCTGTAGATCGCATGATTGGTGACTTTCTGGAAGCAGGCGCAGATATTATTACGTTTCATCCGGAAGCATCTGATCATATTGACCGTTCTTTACAGTTGATCAAATCGGGTGGTGCTAAAGCCGGTCTGGTATTTAATCCAGCGACACCATTGCATTATCTGGATTATGTACTGGATAAGGTTGATCAGGTATTGCTAATGAGTGTGAACCCTGGCTTTGGCGGACAGAAATTCATTCCAATGACTTTGGATAAATTACGTCAGGCGCGCAAGATTATTGATGCTTCAGGTCGTGATATCCGCTTAGAAGTAGATGGCGGTGTGGGACCAGCAAATATTCGTGAAATTGCAGAAGCTGGTGCAGATATGTTTGTGGCCGGTTCAGCGATTTTTGGCAAGCCAGATTATAAAGCTGTGATTGATGAAATGCGTAGTGAGCTGGCTAAAGTCGGTCAAATTCAACTTTAATCTCTAAAATGTTTAAGGTGTATAAATCTGTGGATAACTTTATGGATAAGTGTGTAGATATCTATGTTGATAACCATATGGATATGTTGCATATTTTGTAATCGTTTGTAGCCTGATTGATTGCATCTTAGACAAAATTTGTATAAAAAGAACTCAATTTGGGTTCTTTTTAGATATGTCAGCCCTTGATTTTAGTGATCGTTTATTCATCAAAGGTTAATAATCAAGCCAAACAAAAAGTGATCAATAGGTCTTAGTTTTGTGTTTCATTGTGTAAGATCTCCATGCTATTTTTAAATTTAATTCATGTGCATAACTTAATAATATGGACTTATTCCTTGTTTGTTTTTCTTACTCAAGTCTCTGTAATGCCATAACACGATGTCCCATGTTGGCGTTCCTTAAGATAGGCTGAAATCTTGAAGTTGTCCTGAGCATTTGAGTAAGACATGGTTAAGTTAATTCTCATTCAGTCAAATTTTGTAAACGGCAGTTTGGTTTTGTCATCTGTTTTATAAGATGTTTATTTTTTTAGGGGGAACGACCTCCCTTGTTGATTAAATTTATAAAATTCAACAAGAAAAATCGTCAGGACGGCCTGACTCTGTTAATTAGGAGGAAGGCAATATGGCCTGGATTATACTTGTATTCGCTGGACTATTTGAGATTGTCTGGGCCTATTCCATGAAGCTCTCAGAGGGTTTTAGCAAACTCACACCGAGTATTTTTACGATTGTTTTTATGGTGCTCAGTTTTGTATTGCTGGCCTATGCCATGCGTACTTTGCCTCTAGGAACTGCCTATACCATCTGGACGGGCATTGGCGCAGTCGGCTCATTTCTGGTCGGTGTTATAGTTTTAGGTGAACCTGCTTCTGCTATGCGTATGCTCGCTGCGGTGCTGATTATCTCCGGACTTGTTTTGATGAAATTATCCTCCTCCTAAGAGCTGTTGAGCAGTTCTGATTTCGAGTAAAATAAAAACTGGCAAGCTTGATTCTGTAGGAGTAGGGCCATGCAGCTCAGTTATATTTATATGGACTCGCCTGTAGGGCAGTTGCAGCTGGTTGCAAATGAAACGGCGCTGGTAGCTGTACTCTGGGATTGTGAAAAACCGAATCGGGTTAGATTGGCAACTCTGGTTGAAGATCCACAGCATCCTGTATTGATAGAAGCTCGGCGTCAGCTTCAAGAATATTTTGCCGGTCAGCGCAATGTTTTTGAACTGCCTTTAGATTTTGCCGGTACTGATTTTCAAAAAAAAGTCTGGCAGGCTTTGCTGAATATTCCTTATGGACAGACCCGAAGCTATCGGGAAATCGCTGAACAGGTCGGTAATGTTAAAGCAGTACGCGCCGTGGGTGCTGCCAATGGTAAAAACCCGATCTCGATTATTGCACCTTGTCATCGGGTGATTGGCAGTAGCGGTAAGCTGGTAGGCTTTGCGGGTGGTCTGGATAAAAAAGAAATTCTGTTAAATATTGAGCGAACCCATTAAGATCAAAATCATAAAATTAATGAAAATTAAAATATGGATCAGTTCGTAACACTAATCTTAGGCCAACTCTGGTCCAGTTTATGATGGGTTCTTCTACTTTTTATTGGTTTAATCATTTTTAAGTTAGGCGGATTCAAGCGGCAAGTGCAACAGTATAAAAACCAGCCATAACTTCACTCGGTGTATACCAACCTAGTGTTTTTCTAGGACGATGGTTGAGTGCAAATTCTATCTGCTCTATTTGTTCGTTTGACACGCCATCAAACGATGATGATTTTGGCAGATATTGACGGATTAAACCATTCGTATTTTCATTTCTAGCTCGCTGAATAGACTTGTAAGGATCAGCAAAATACGTCTCTATGCCAGCATCAGTAATTCTTTTGTGTTCGGAAAATTCTTTGCCATTATCAAATGTCACACTATAAGCATGGCTCATTTGTAAACGATCTAATGCACAAGTAATCGTTTGAGAGGATGCTCTTGTTGGCCCTAAATGAACAATATGTACATACAGGCTCTTTCGATCAACGAGAGTCAATAAAGCACCTTTATGATGTTTACCAATCACCGTGTCACCTTCGAAATCTCCTAAACGTTGTCGTTGATCAATGACCTGGTCTCGGCAGTGAATACTTGTTTTATCAATGATTTGACCCCTACGATCCGTGTTTTTGTAACCGCGTTTTCGATATTTCTTCTGATGCCTTAAATGTAGATGAAGTTTACCGCCTTTTGATTTATCTTGATAAATGTACTGGTAAATCCACTCATGTGAAGGTACATCCAGCCAACCGCGTTGTGTTAAAGCACCTGAAATTTGTTCGGGTGACCAGTCCAAACCAATCAAATAATCAATATAAGCGAAGGCAAATGCTGTCATTGATGATGAAGGACGGTACCGTCTTTGACTTGCAAATTTAGCTGCCTGTTGAGCTCTATATCCACGTTGCCCAGTATTTCTTTTTAATTCACGGTAGATGGTTGATCGTGAACGTCCTAATTCCCGAGCAAGGGTAGCGATTGAACTTTTACTTTTCAAAGTAGCATAAATTTCGTATCTTTCATCTTGAGAAAGTTGGGTGTATTTCTTCATTGTGTGCTTTCCAATTGCGAGTTGAAAAAGTCTAATGATTCTATGAATACACCTAACTTTTTCAACTAACTACAAATGTGTTGCACTTGGGATTTGAATCTGCGTTATTTAAACCATTTTTAAAAGGGAAGCTGGGAGAGTTCGCTGTTGCCACGCATGTCAAACTTTATCTGAAAGACCCTGAGTATCGGTTATTAAACGATTTGACTCTTCCAGATGGAGAAGGGAGCACAACACAAATTGATCATTTCTTATTAAGTCCTTATGGCCTGTTTGTGATTGAAACCAAAAACTATAAAGGCTGGATCTTTGGTAGCGAGCGACAAAAAACCTGGACGCAAAAACTTTATAAAAATAGCTATAAATTTCAAAATCCGATTCATCAGAATTATAAGCACATCAAAGTTCTGGAGCAGGTGCTGGTTGATATTATTGAGCCAGACCAGCTGCATTCTGTGATTGTATTTATGCCAGATGCGGTATTCAAAACCCCAATGCCGAATTATGTATTTCGGGGTGCAGGTTGGACAGATTATGTAAAAAGCTTTAATCAGCGAGTTATTTCTGATACCAAGATTAAACATATCCAGATTCGATTGGAGAAGGAAGTACTAGAAAAATCCTGGAAAATTAATCGTGAACATGTCGCAAATTTAAACAGGCGGCAATCCGAATAAAAAAGCCTTTGAATCATTCAAAGGCTTTTTTCTTAATTTTTCGAGGCTTTTAGCTTTTCAGTAATTTCAACCAGCTGTTTAATCCGTTTGACCTCATCCCAGAGTGCTTTAGCTTCAGGATAATGCTTGGACATCATCCCCAGCCATTGTTTGTAACGGCCGACCATATTCATTTCCTTTTTATAGGAACCATTCAGGAAACGGATTTGCAGTTCAAGCAGTTCATTCCAGGTGATGAGCGGCTCATCAGAATTCTGGCGAATACATTGGGTCAGATCAGGTGTAGTGACCGCACCACGGCCAATCATCAGATCTTCACAGCCCGATTCTAGCTGACATTGCTTGGCGTCGGCATTGGTCCAGATTTCACCATTGGCAATCACATTGATTTTTAAGGCTTCACGGATCGGTTGCAGCTGATCCCAGAAGGCTGGCGGAGTATAGCCATCGGCCTTGGTCCGCGCGTGGACGGTGACCCAGGCCGCTCCAGCATCTTCAATGGCATGTGCATTTTCCATCATGAAGTTGCGATCCATATAACCCAGACGCATTTTCGCCGAAACCGGGATATGTGTGGGCACTGCATCACGAACAGCTTTGACCAGTTCATAAACGACTTCAGGTTCATCTAGCAGTACTGAACCACCACGATGACGGTTTACGGTTTTGGCTGGACAGCCGAAATTCATGTCAATTGCAGGGGCGCCCATGGCAGCGACTTTCACTGCATTGGCTGCCAGCATTTCCGGATTATTTCCGAGAAACTGTACATGCACCGGCGTGCCGGCAGCAGTTTTGCCGTCATTTAACAATTCAGGGCAGTAGGTGTGATAGATATGATCCGGCAGCACCGAATCCGTGACACGAATAAACTCGGTTACACACCAGTCGAAGCTCCCGACGGATGTCAGTACATCGCGCATAATCGGGTCAGTTAAGCCTTCCATGGGTGCAAGAACAAGTTTCAACGGTCAACACCTGTTAATTCGAAAAACGGTGTTATACGGCTTTTTGGTGGGAATGTCCAGGCAGTTTAATTTTCATATGAATTGCAGAAAAAGATTGAGTGTGAATGAGTATCTATTGATCTTTTGTGATCTAAATAAAAAACCTTAAATCGGCTGATTTAAGGTTTGGATTTAAAGCTTGAAAATCTAATATTGTCTTAATCGATTAGTTTTTCGACTTTCATACTTTCACGATAATACTGACAGCCTTTATACAGCAGGAACACACCAACCAGGCCGGCTATCGCATTGACGATAGAAATTGAATTTCCCACCATTAAGGTATTCTCATAATATCGGTCTGTAATCAGCGCCACAGCAGTTGTACCCACACCGAGTGCAATCAGGTTAGAAATCAACAGGAATTTGGCTGATACCTGAGAGCGCAACTGGTTCGGTGTCAGCATCTGGGTAGCAGCTGCTGATGCTGGAATCGGGAAGGTGGAGAAGAACATCGCGACAAAGATCAGTGCGAATGAAAGCTGCATATTGTCGACCTGAGTAAATAGCACACTTGGAATGATCAGGGCAGCACAGCCAATTGCACCGGCACGGATTGCTGCATCGCTATAGCCACGTTTAGAAAAGAAGTCGATCAGCCAGCCACAGAATAGGGCGCCTGAAGTATTTGCGACAAGAATAATACTTCCAAGGATATATCCGGTCTGGCTTGCATCCAGGCCAAAGTGACGCATGTAGTAGGCCGGTGCCCAGCCGAGCAGGGAATACAGCATCATAGTGTAGAAAGAGAAGCCAATAAAATGACAGAAGAAAGTCCTTCTATGGGTTTTGATAAAACCCATCGAATTCTTAAAAGATGCTTTCACTGCGACACCATTCGCATCCATTTTCAGGCCTTTACGTTCTGGTTCACGTACGGTCAGAATCATTAGTAATGCCAGCAATACACCCGGTAAACCGACAATCATAAAGGTCAGCTGCCAGGTTTTGATTTCACCAATCATCGGTAAAGTGACAAAGCTCACATCTTTGAGCAGACCAATCACATAACCACCGATCAGGAAAGCCAGTCCTGAACCGATAAAAGCACCAATGGCATATACGCCTAGCGCACGGCCCAGTTTATGTTTCGGGAATAGATCCGCCACAATGGAATAAAAGGCAGGAGATAGGGCTGCTTCACCGGCACCGACACTGAGGCGAGCCAGGAACATCTGGATAAAGTTTTTACTGAGGCCACAGGCTGCAGTGGCCAGACTCCAGAAAGCGATCCCAACCGAAATAATTTTCACACGTGATTTCTTGTCGGCCAGTGCGGCGATCGGTACGCCCATAAAGGCATAAAACAGCGAAAAGGCCAGCCCCTGCAATAGGCTGAACTGGGTATCACTGAGCATCAAGTCGGCCTTAATCGGCTCAATCATCAGGGATAAAATCTGACGGTCTACGAAAGACAGAATGTAGGCCACCATACAGATGATTACCACATACCATTGATAGCTGCTACGTTCCGGAGTTGCTGGTGGAATTTCTGTAGCCACCTGTTCAGGGATAGGCGTAGTAATTTTTAGATGAGAATCGAGTGGTTGGACGTCATTGTCAACCTTGTCTATGACCAATGTTTTTTCATTCATCATGCAACATCCTGTGCAAGTTATAGTGATTGGTTTATTTGATACAAATTTAATTATTTTTATTTTTAATGTGTATCAATTAATCTAATCTAGGAGTAATTTGCACAGCCGTCAATATGTCTGGATTAAAAAGATACAATTATTTTTAAATCAATAAAAAAGGGAATCAAATAGATTCCCTTCTTACTTTAAGTGTCTGAAAATATTTGTTAAGCAGCTTTTTCTACGAGAGTTAGGATGTCATAGGTCGCGACCAGTTCATTGCGCTGGTTTTTCACCTTGATGTCCCAGACCACGACACCATGCGGTCTCTGCTCATCACGCAGCGGTTTTGGGGTTTTCTGCTTGCAGGTCAGTTCTACCTGAATGGTATCACCAATTTTCACCGGTTCTACGAAGCGCAGGTTGTCCATGCCATAGTTGGCAATAACTGGACCTGGAGCAGCATCAACAAACAAGCCGGCAGCGGCAGAGACAATGAAGTAACCATGTGCGACGCGTTCACCGAACAAGGATTCCGCAGCCGCAATCTTATCCATATGTGCATAGAAGTAATCTCCACTTAAACCACCAAAGTTGACAATATCAGCTTCAGTAATGGTACGGCGTGCAGTCAGCAGGCGTTCACCGATCCGCAGTTCATCAAAGGATTTCTTGAATGGATGCACGCGGTCTTCAAATACCTCCGCACCCGCGGTCCAGCTATGACCAACCTGAGTCAGCACATTTGGTGAGCCTTGAATAGCAGTACGCTGCATATAGTGTTTCACTGCACGCAGACCACCGAGTTCCTCACCACCGCCAGCACGCCCCGGACCACCATGCACTAACAATGGCAGTGGTGAACCATGACCGGTACTTTCCTTAGCGCTTTCACGATCCAGAATATGCACACGACCATGCCAAGGCGCGATCTTGCTGAGTAGCTGTTCAATATTTTCATCATGGTTACGCACGATTGAAGCGACCAGACTGCCTTCACCACGAGCTACTAATGTTGCCAGTTGTGGTAGGTCACTATAGGGCATCAATGTAACCACTGGGCCAAAGGCTTCGATATTATGAATCTGTTGGGCCTGTACCGGATCTTTACATAACAATACTGTTGGTGGATAGAAAGCAGATTTTTCCGGATGTGCGACCTGGATGGCAAAGTCCTGGCGCAGGTGGCTACCTATGATGATTTCAGCTTCCTGTGCCAGCTGTTCTACCTTGGCAGCAACATCATGCTTCTGTTTAACGCTGGCCAGAGCACCCATGGTTACGCCGTCCTGTGCAGGATCACCGATGACTACTTTCTGTAATTTTTCAGTCAGGCGTTGCTGTACGGTATCGAGCAATGCTGCTGGCACAAAGGCACGACGAATTGCAGTACATTTTTGGCCGGCCTTGGTTGTCATTTCACGGAAGACTTCACGCACAAACAGGTCAATGGTTTCATCGTTGGCTTGCTGGGTCAGAATGGCGCTGTTCACCGAGTCGGCTTCCATGCTGAATGGAATAGAGTGGGCATTCAGGTGTGGATGAGCACGCAGTTTCTGGCCGGTAGCAGCCGAACCTGTGAAAGTAACGGTATCCTGTGCATTCAGGTGATCAAACAGGTCATAAGTCTGTCCGCAGATCAGCTGCAGAGCACCTTCTGGTAGTAAATTGCTGGCTAAAATGTCTTTAACGACTGTATGTGTCAGTTCTGCACCTTCTGTTGCTGGCTTGACAATACAAGGTACGCCGGCTAGTAGAGTAGGTGCAATTTTTTCTAGCATGCCCCAGATCGGGAAGTTAAAGGCATTAATATGCACTGCTACACCAGCTTTTGGGCTCAGGATATGTTTGGCACCAAAGCTACCCTGTTTGGATAGTGGAATCCAGGCATCTTCCACCAGTGCCGTTTCATCGCTGAGTTCACGGCGAACCAGACTTGAATAGGCAAACAGGGTGCCAATCCCACCTTCAATATCAATCCAGGCATCTTTGCGGGTACAGCCAGTTGCGGCTGCCAAGCGGTAATAATCTTCCTTACGTTCCAGTAAATATTGTGCCACCTGTTTCAGGGCGTTGGCACGCTGGTGGAAGGTCCAGTGGGCAATGGCAGCACCTTTCTGTTTGGCATATTGCATTACGTTATGCATGTCGATGCCGTGGCTACTGACTTGGTAAATCGCTTCACCGCTAATGGCGTGATAAACCGTACGCAAGTCATTTTGTGCGCTATGTTCACCACCTAAAACCAGTGAACTCAATACTTTAACTTTAGCTGAGTAATTCGCCTGTGTGTCGTCCTGAAGATCCGTGCTCTGGGTTGTGCTGTCCAGTTCCAACATTGTATAACTCCATTTATGATACGTTGTTGAGTTTATTTTTACTTTTGATGTTTCATAAATTGCAATCAAAAAGCTTAAATGTCAATCATAATCCGCAAACAAAAAAGTAACTTTGATGTAATTAAAAATTTAAAAACAATAAAAACAATAGCTTAATAGAAAATGCTTTTAAAAAATATATGATACTTAAAAAATAGTATTGATTTTATATTTGTATCGTTTTAATTTGATTGTATCAGCACTTGGGATAAGTGAGACAAACATGAATAAGCAACAACAAACATTCGATCAGAAGATAGAGCAGGACATTTCGATTGAAGCGAAGGACTGGATGCCGGATGCCTATAGAAAGACCCTGATCCGCCAGATTGGCCAGCATGGACATTCAGAAGTGATTGGCATGCTGCCAGAAGGTAACTGGATTACCCGCGCACCGACTTTGAAACGTAAAGCGGTATTGCTGGCTAAAGTACAAGATGAAGCAGGGCATGGCCTATACCTCTACAGTGCAGCAGAAACGCTTGGTGCAGACCGTGATGACATGATGGAAAAGCTGATTGCTGGCCGCATGAAATATTCATCCATTTTTAACTATCCAACCCTGACCTGGGCAGATGTTGCTGCGATTGGCTGGCTGGTAGATGGGGCGGCAATCGTCAATCAGGTGGCGTTGTGTCGTACTTCTTATGGTCCTTATGCACGTGCCATGGTACGTATCTGTAAAGAAGAAAGTTTCCACCAGCGTCAAGGCTTTGAGGCCATGATGCAACTGGCACAAGGTACGCCAGAACAGAAACAGATGGCACAGGATGCAGTGAACCGTTTCTGGTGGCCGGCACTGATGATGTTTGGTCCAAGTGACGACAATTCTCCAAACAGTGCACAAAGCATGCAGTGGAAAATCAAATTATTCAGTAATGATGCATTGCGTCAGAAATTTGTCGACAACACTGTGCCGCAAGTATTGCAGCTTGGCCTGACTGTGCCGGACCCAGACCTGAAATTCAATGAAGAAACTGGCCACTATGAATTTGGTCAGGTGAACTGGGATGAGTTCTTCGATGTGCTGGCAGGTAAAGGTCCATGTAACCATGAACGTATCGAAGCGCGTCGCAAGGCTTGGGAAGACGGCAAATGGGTGCGTGAATCAGCAGCAGTTTATGCCAGCAAGCAACAGCAGCAGTCAGATCAACGAAAAATCGCTTAAGGCAACGGAATAGCACAAGGATATGCAAATGAACAAGAATAACTGGTCTTTATACGAAGTATTTATTCGCAGCAAACAGGGTCTGAGCCACCGTCATGTCGGCAGCCTGCGCGCCCCTGATGATGAAATTGCCCTGCAAAATGCCCGTGACGTCTATACCCGTCGCAATGAAGGTGTAAGTATCTGGGTCGTGAAATCTGAACTGATTACCTCATCTCAACCAGATGAAAAATCGGAGTTTTTTGATCCTTCATTGAACAAGGTCTACCGTCATCCGACCTTCTATCACATTCCAGATGGCATCGAACACATGTAAGGTGGAGGGCAGAGTAATGACGAATCAGGTATTGGCACAATTTTTACTGCATGTTGGCGACAGCCAGCTCATCCTTTCACACCGTCTGGCGGAATGGTGCGGTCACGCACCGGAGCTGGAGCTGGATATTGCACTGGCAAATATCGGCCTAGACTTACTGGGTCAGGCACGTACAGCACTGAGTCTCGCCGGTGAAATTGAAGGGCAAGGTCGTGATGAAGATAAACTGGCTTATTTTCGTACCGAGCGTGAATACCGCAATTTGCTGTTGAGTGAACAGCCAAATGGTGACTTTGGTCAAACCATCGTACGTCAGTGGTTGATGGATCATTACCATGCTTTGCTGTTTGCAGCACTCAGCAATAGCAAGAATGAAGACATTTCTTCATTCGCCATCAAGTCGCTGAAAGAGGTGAAATACCATTTGCGTTTTTCAACCTCATGGATGGAACGTCTGAGCTTAGGTACTGCAGAAGCACATGAAAAGATCCAGAATGGTCTGAACCAGCTATGGCGCTTTACTGAAGAGCTGTTCAGCCTGACTGCAGATGAACGTCAGCTGGTTGATGCTCACCTGATTCCGGATCTGGAACTGCTGAAACCGAAATGGTTGGAAACTATATCTGCTGAGTTGCAACGTTTTGAACTGAGCTTGCCAGAAAGTGGTGCTTACCGTAGTGGCGCCAAGCAGGGACTACATACCGAACATCTGGGTTATGTACTGGCGGAACTGCAATATATGCAGCGCAGCTATCCAGGCATGAACTGGTAAATCCAGCACATCACAGGGAGTGAGTGGCATGAATTTGATTAGACATGTAGAAGATCAATGCTGGGAGGTCCTGGCACAGGTTTCCGATCCGGAAATTCCAGTCCTGTCAGTCCTTGACCTGGGCATGATTCGTGGAGTGGAGATCAACCCACAGGATGAAATCGTGGTTCGATTGACCCCCACTTATAGTGGCTGTCCGGCAACCGATCTGCTCAAGGCGGAAATCACCCAGGCATTTGCAGCACATGAGCTGACGCCGGTCAAAGTCGTGGTCGATCTGTCAGAAGCATGGACCACTGACTGGATGAGTGAGGAAGGTAAACATAAATTGCAGCAATACGGTATTGCTCCACCTAAAGGTGAATCGAATAGCTGCGGCACTCATGTTGCACTCAGTGATGGTATCCAGTGTCCACATTGCCATAGCCATCACACCCGATTACTCAGTGAATTCAGTTCAACCGCTTGCAAGGCGCTGTACAAATGTCAGGAATGCCTGGAGCCGTTTGACTATTTTAAATGTATTTAAGGGCTTAAGCGCACAAGCCATAACAATAAAGCGTGAGATCGCCACAGCTTAGAAGGATTTTGAAATGAGCCAGTTTATTCCGTTAACCATTAAATCGATTCAGCCTCAGACTGAACAGGCAATTTGCATTGCTTTTGAACTGAGTCCAGAACATGCCGATAGTTTTCAATATCAGCCGGGCCAACACCTGACCATCCGTCATATGACAGGACAGGAAGAATTGCGCCGTTGCTATTCGATCTGTAGCGATAGTGATGAAGACATGAGTATTGCGATCAAGAAAATTGATCAGGGCCAGTTCTCGACCTGGGCCAATGAAAATCTGAAAGTCGGCGATGTACTGGAAGTGATGCCACCACAAGGTGTGTTTTTCCAGAAAGCGGCCAAGACTGGTGGTAAACATTATCTGGGTTTTGCTGCAGGTAGTGGCATTACACCAATTTTGTCTATTGTCAAAGCAGTGTTGAGCCGTAAGCAAGATGCCACTTTTACACTGGTTTATGGTAACCGTTCCTGGAAACAGACCATGTTCTCTGAACAGATCATGGATCTGAAAGACCGTTTTAAAGAGCGTTTGCAACTGATCAATATTTTCTCGCGTGAGCTAAATGACAGCGAGATTTTCAATGGTCGTATTGATGAAGAAAAATTGCAGCAGTTGTTCCAGGCAGGCCTGATTCCAGCAGAAACCGATCACTGCTTTGCCTGTGGCCCTGAAGAAATGATGAATGCAGTAGAAACCGTTTTGCCAACCCTTGGGATCGAACGCAGCAAAATTCACACCGAACGCTTTAATACCGGTACTGCACCAAAAGCCTCTACACAGCAGAGCGAAAGCCGTACCGAGGAAAAGGTCAACATCATTCTGGATGGTCGTGAGCTGATCATCGAAGTGTCCAAACAGGATGACAGCATTCTGGATGCGGCTTTACGTGCTGGTGCAGATCTGCCATATGCCTGCAAGGGCGGGGTATGCGCAACCTGTAAATGTAAGGTGCTGCAAGGTG